>DATLOC010000041.1:0-329303 GCA_035536455.1 Thermoanaerobaculia bacterium
GTCGATGCCGCGGGCGGCGATGTCGGTCGCCACGAGCACCTGCGTCTTGCCGTCCTTGAAGCGGGCCAGGGCCTGGGTGCGCTGCACCTGGCTGCGGTTGCCGTGGATGCGGTCGCAGGAGACGCCCTGGCGCTCCAGGAAGTCGGCGAGCCGGTTGGCGCGGTGCTTGGTGCGGGTGAAGACCAGGGCGCTGTCGATGCCGCCGCGGCGCAGGAGCTCCAGCAGCAGGTGCGACTTGAGGTCCTCGCGCACCGGGTAGGTGGCGTGCGCCACACCGGTCGCCGGCGCCGGCTTGCGCTCGACGTTGAGCGTCACCGGGTCGGCCAGCAGCTCGCGCGTCAGGGTCGCGATCGGTGCCGGGATGGTGGCCGAGAAGAGGAGGTTCTGCCGCCGCTTCGGGAGCTTGGCGAGGATCCGCCGGATGTCGGGGAGGAAGCCCATGTCGAGCATCCGGTCGGCCTCGTCGAGCACCAGCACCTCGATGCCGTCGAGCCGGGTGTAGGGGTACTGCATGTGATCGAGGAGACGACCCGGCGTGGCGACGATCACGTCGGCGCCGGCGCGGAGGGCCTTCTCCTGCGGTCCCATCGCGACGCCGCCGAAGACGGCGGCGCTGGTGAGCCGCGTGTGCTTGGCGAGGGCGCGGCAGTGCTCCTCGATCTGCGCCGCCAGCTCGCGGGTCGGCGAGACGACCAGAGCGCGGGTCGTGCCGCGCGGCTTCGCCAGCAGGTTGTGCAGGATGGGGAGGAGGAAGGCGGCGGTCTTGCCGCTGCCGGTCATCGCGCACCCGAGCACGTCGCGGCCGGCCTTGGCCGGCGGGATGGCGTCGCTCTGGATGGGGGTCGGGCGGGTGAAGCCCAGGTCCTGGACCCCCCGCATGAGGTCGGGGTGCAGGTCGAACGTCTTGAAATCCATGTCTGTTGTCTAGTCCTTGACCGGGGCGCGCGGTGCTCCGGTGGAGGGGAGCGCGCCCTACGTCTGCTTTCGGCGGGTTAATTCGAGAGGGGGAGGGAACGGAGGGCTTGCCGGAAGGCCTTCGCTCGGGCTCGGACGGTTCTGAACGCGTCCGCAGCCCCGACTCGGTCTGCGGCGCCGGCCCATGCCGGCGACCACGAGAGAGTAGCACAGTGGCGACTCGCACCCCATAACCGGCGGCAACCGAAGGCCATTCCCCGTCGTGGCAGCGCCCTTGCTCCCCTGGGGCCGCGTGAAGTACCTCTCCCGCCGCCGCAGCAAGATCCGCCGCCGCGGCAGGCCGCTCGCGCTCGCCGTCTTCGCCGCCCTCGTCCTCGGCGCCTGGCTCCTCCTCGCCCGCGCCTGGGCGACCTGCGGCTTCGCCGGCTGCCCGGAGGTCGAACGGCTGGGCGCCTTCCAGCCCGGGGGCGCTCCGCTCCTCGTCGACCGCCACGGGGAGCCCTTCGCCGACCTGGCGCCGGCCCGCGCCGAGGTCGTGGCCCTGCACGCGCTGCCCAGCCGGGTGCCGCAGGCCTTCCTCGCCGTCGAGGACCGGCGCTTCTACGAGCACGACGGGGTGGACTGGCGGCGGGTGGCCGGGGCGCTCCTCGCCAACGTCCGTTCCCGCGCTTGGGAGGAGGGGGGGAGCACGATCACGATGCAGCTCGCCCGCTCGCTCTTCCCCGAGGACATCCCGCGCGCCGAGCGGACCGCCGGGCGGAAGCTGCTCGAGGTCCGCGTGGCCAAGGAGATCGAGGCCGAGTTCAGCAAGCCCGAGATCCTGGAGCTGTACCTGAACCACATCTACCTCGGCAACGGCACGCGCGGCATCGAGGCGGCGGCGCGCCACTACTTCGGCCGGCCGGCCGAGGAGCTGACGCTGGCGCAGGCGGCGCTCCTCGCCGCCCTGCCCAAGGCCCCCAGCCACTACGACCCGCGGCGCCGTCCGCGGGCGGCGCGCGCGCGGCGGGACCTGGTGCTGTCGCTCATGGCCGAGCAGGGGCGCGTGCCGGCGGTGGAGGCGGAGGTGGCGCGGCGGGAGCCGCTCGGCGTGGGTCCCGTGCCCCGGCGCGCCGAGCGCGCCGAGCGCGCGGGGCCGGCGGACCACTTCGTCGAAGAGGTGCGGCGGCGTCTGGAGGAGCGCTTCGGCGGCGCGCTCTACGGGCGGCCGGTGCGGGTCTGGACGACGCTCGACCTGGCCGCCCAGCGTGCGGCGCGCGAGGAGCTCGAGCGGCAGCTCCGGGCGATCGAGAGCGGAGCCCTCGGCCGCTTCGCGGCGCCGCGCTACGACCCGGCCGCGCCGCCGCCGCGCGGCGAGCGCACGCCGTACCTGCAAGGGGCCGTCCTGGTGATGCGCGTCGGCGACGGCGACGTCCTCGCCTGGGTCGGCGGGCGGGACTTCCGCCACTCGCAGTTCGACCGCGTCGCGGGTGCCCGGCGGCAGGCCGGCAGCGCCTTCAAGCCCTTCGTCTTCGCCGCCGCGCTGGCCGAGGGGTGGGCGCTGTCGCAGCCGCTGGCCGACGCGCCGCTCGCCGTGCGCCTGGCGAGCGGCCGCGTCTGGCGTCCGAAGAACTTCGGAGAGCGCTACGCGGGGAAGGTCTCGCTGCGCGAGGCGCTGGTCCGCTCGAACAACGTGGCGACGGTGCGCCTGGCGCGGCAGGTGGGATACGGCGACGTCGCCGCGCTCGCCCGGCGCCTCGGGATCGAGCGGCCGATCCCGGAGAACCCGGCGATGCCGCTCGGCACGCTCGCGGTCTCGCCGCTCGAGCTGACGGCGGCCTACTCCGCCTTCGGCGGCCTCGGCCGGCGGGTCGAGCCGCGGCTGGTGCTGCGGGTCGAGACCGCCGACGGCGAGCTCCTCTGGCGGCCGCGTCGCGAGCGGACCGAGGCGCTCGCGCCGGGGGTCGCCTACCTCCTCAACCACGTCCTCGCCGAGGCGCTCGAGCGCGGCAGCGGCGCGCCGGTGCGGGCCGCCGGCTACCGCGGCCTCGCCGCCGGCAAGACCGGCACCAGCAACCGGGGGGTGGACGCCTGGTTCGTGGGCTACGACCCGGAGCTGCTGGCCGGCGTCTGGCTCGGCTTCGACCGGCCGGCCCCGATCGCCCTCCGCGCCACCGGCGGACGCCTCGCGGCGCCGGTCTGGGCGCGGATCATGGCCCGCCTCGCGCCGCGCCGCCGCGTGCCGCTGCGCTGGGCGCGCCCGCCGGGCGTGGTGGCGCGGCCGATCGATCCCGCCACCGGCCTGGTGCTCGAGCCGGGGTGCCGCCCGCGGAGTGGCGAGCCGGGGCACGAGCTGTTCCTGGCGGGCGCCGTGCCGGATACCGCCTGCCCGTCCCGCGAGCGGCCGCCGCGGGTGGCGGCGGCCGAGAAGCGGCCGGTGGGCGAGCCACGGCGGGACGAGGAAGCGGAGCGGAGGGAGCGCGAGGAGGAGGCCGCGGCGCGGGAGGAGCGGAAAGCGCGCGAGGCGCAGGCGCGGGAGCGCGAGGAGCGGCGGGAGCGGGAGACCGCGGCGGCCGAGGAGCGGGAGGAGCTCACCGCCGAGGAGGAGGCCGCGATGCGGGCGCGCGCCGCCGAGGAGCGGCGCCGCATCGCGCGCGAGCTGGCGACGCGGGAGGGTGAGGAGGAGGACGAGGAGGAGGAGGAGCCGGAGTCGGAGAACCGCTCGCCGCTGACGGGCTGGTGGGAGGTGACGAACCGCATCGAGTCGTCCAGCTACGAGCCCTACGAGGGGCTCCGCCTGGGCTACCGCATTCACCTCGAGCAGCGCGGCGACCGGCTGAGCGGCGAGGGGGAGAAGTGGTCGGAAGACGGCCGCCGCCTGCCGCGGGCGCAGCGGACGCCGATCGTCCTCTCCGGCCGCATCGAGGGGGATGAGGCGATCGTCAGCTTCACCGAGCCCGGCACCCGCCGCACCACGAGCGGCACCTTCACCTGGCGCCTCGCCGACGGCGGCCGCGCCTTCTCCGGCACCTTCAGAAGCGGCGCCGCCGCCGCCCGCGGCAGCTCCCGCGGAAGGCGGCTGCCGTAGAGCCCACTGCGCTACCCGGCCAGGCGGGCTGCCACCTCTTCCGCGAGAGCGGCGATCGAGAGTGGGGCGCACCCCTCGGCGTTGTTGGCGACGGTGACGAAAACCTCCTGCCCGCGGGCCGCCGCCTCGAGGGCGACGTCGGCGACGGCGCGGCGGGCGGCGCGGTCGATCCGCGCCAGCTTGTCGAAGGGCATCCACTTCCGCCCCGCCTCCTCGTAGGTCATCCCCTCCTGGAGGAGCCAGCGGACGAGCAGGGCCGGGGCGCGCCAGGCCTCGGCGAGGGCCGCCTGGGCGCGCACGTCGGGCATCCGCGGGTGGACGTTGGCGCAGTGGGCGGCGCCGGCGGCGGCCAGCGCCGCGGCGTAGTCGGCGGTCACCAGGTCGCGGTTGCGCAGCTCGACGGCGTAGAGCGGCCCGCGCGGCAGGGCGGTCAGGAAGCGCGCCAGCCGCTTGGCGAAGCGGGCGGGGGAACCCATGTCCTGCGGCGCGAACTGGAAGAGCAGGGCGCCGCCCTTCTCGCCCAGCCCCTCGACGAACGGCGCCACGACCTGCTCGGCGGTGTAGGCCGGGTTGAGGAAGTTCGGGTTCGCGCCGCCGCGCTGGGCGCCGAAGCGCGGCAGGTCGGGCCAGCGGACCAGGGTGACGGCGTCGTGCGCCTTGACGACGAAGCGGAAACCCTCGGGGACGGCGGCGGCGTAGGCGGCCAGCTCCTCGGCGGTGAGCGGCTGGTAGTGGGTGCGGTCGATGCCGACGGCGCGGAAGAGCGGGTGGCGGGCGTAGGCGGCGAGCCCCTCCTGCGCCAGCCGCGAGGCGGAGTAGCGGCGGTCGTAGACCAGGCCGCGCCAGCCGGGGAAGGCCCACGAGGAGCTACCGAAGCGGAGCTGGGGCGGGAGTGCCTCGGCCAGCTCGCGGGCGCGCGGGGTCGGGGGAGCGGCGCCGACCGGCGCCGGCCGCGGGGGAGCGGTGTCGCCGCCCTCGAAGAGGTCGAACTGCCCGGTCTCTTTTTTGGCCGCTCGCGGCATCGCTGAGGCATGATACGCGGTGCCCCATGACCTTCCCGATCTTCCTCGTGCTCGCCCTCCTCGCCGCGGCGGTCGTGGTGTTCTCGTTCGAGTGGCTGCCGGTGGACGTGACGACGCTGCTGCTGCTCGTCGTCCTCGTCCTCTCCGGCACCCTCACCTTCGCCGAGGCCTTCGCCGGGTTCGCCAGTGAGATCATCATCATCCTGGCTTCGATCTTCGTCCTGACCGGGGCGCTGATGAAGACCGGCGTCGTGGACGCCCTCGGCGGGCTGATCCACCGCGTCGCCGGCGGCAGCCGCCGGCGCATCCTCCTCTGCGTGATGGGGGTCACCTGCGGGGTCTCGGCCTTCATCAACAACACGACGACGACGGCGGTGGCCCTGCCGGCGGTCCTCGGGGTCTGCCGGCGGAGCAAATTGAGCCCGAGCCAGGTGCTCATCCCGCTCGCCTTCGCCTCGATCCTCGGCGGCACCTGCACCCTGATCGGCACCTCGACCAACGTCGCCGCGAGCGGCTACCTGCTCGAGACCGGCCTCGCGCCGTTCACGCTCTTCGAGTTCCTGCCGGTGGGCCTCACGATGGTCGTAGCGGGGACCGGCTTCCTCTTCCTCTTCGCCCACCGCCTCCTCCCCGACCACCGGGAGGCGAGCTACACCGAGGAGTACGAGATCAACGAGTACCTCTCGGAGATCGTCGTGCCGCCGGGCTCGCCGCTGGCGGGGAAGGCGATCCGCGACAGCGGCCTGGCGGCGCTGGGCCTGACGGTGCTTTCCATCCTGCGCGGCGGCGGGCGCCTCTACCCCGACCCCGACAGGCGGCTCACCGAGGGGGACCTGCTGATCGTGCAGGCGAGCCGGGAGGGGCTGCTCAAGGTCAAGGAGACGGCCGGGGTCGAGATCCGGTCGGACCTGAAGCTCGGTGACCAAGACCTGATCGGCGACGCGCTCAAGATCGTCGAGGCGATCCTCATGCCGCAATCGGCGCTGATCGGCCGCACGATCAAGGAGCTGGACTTCCGCGCCCGCTTCGGGGTGACGGTCTTGGCCATCTACCGCCGCGGCCACGCCCTGGCGCGGAAGCTCACTGAGGTGCCGCTGGAGGTGGGGGACGTGCTGCTCCTGCAGGGGCGGCCGGAGAGCTTCAAGGCGATCGCCGCGGGCCGCGACCTCTGGGTGCTCCAGGAGACCGAGCACATCCCGGCGCGGCGGCGGAAGGGGCTCTACGTCGCCGGCCTCTTCGTCGCGGCGATCGCCGCCGCGGGGCTCGAGCTGATCCCGCTGCCGATCGCCTTTTTGGCGGCGGCGCTCGGCGTCCTCCTGCTCCGGCTGATCACGCCGGAGGAGGCCTACGGCGCGGTGGACTGGCGGCTGCTGATCCTGATCGCCGGCATGACGGCCTTCGGCGGCGCGATGCAGAAGACCGGCGCCGCCGAGTACCTGGCGGGGCTGGTGGTGGACTGGGCGGCGCCGCTCGGGATCTACGTCGTGATGGCGGGGTTCGCGGTGCTGACGATGCTGCTGACGCAGCCGATGTCGAACGCCGCGGCGGCGCTGGTCGTGCTGCCGGTGGCCTTGTCGGCGGCGGGGCGTCTGGACGTGGACCCGCGGAGCTTCGCGGTGCTGGTGACGCTCGCCGCGTCGCTCTCCTTCATCACCCCCTTCGAGCCGAGCTGCCTCCTGGTCTACGGCCCGGGCCGCTACCGCTTCGCCGACTTCGTCCGCGCCGGCACGCCGCTCACCCTGATCGCGCTCCTCCTGCTGCTGCTCCTCGTGCCGGTCTTCTGGCCGCTGCGGCCCTGAATCTCATTCTTGAAAATCCGAACCTCGCCTTCGGATTTTCAAGATATGCTTGGTCCGTGATCCCCCGGATTCGGGCCCTGCAGCGCATCGACGAAGCGTTCCGCGTTCACCCGGTGGCGGCCCTCTTGGGTCCCCGCCAGTGCGGGAAGACGACCCTTGCGCGCTCCTCGTGGAGCGCGACGGCGGCGCCTTCTTCGACCTGGAGAGCCCGGTCGACCGGCAGCGGCTCGCCGCCCCGCTGACCGCCCTCGAGAGCCTGCGCGGCCTCGTCGTTCTCGACGAGATCCAGCGGCGCCCGGACCTCTTCGAGCTGCTCCGCGTGCTCGTCGATCGGGTGGACAACCCGGCCCGTTTCCTCGTGCTCGGAAGCGCTTCGCCGGGACTTGTCCGCGACGTGTCGGAGACGCTCGCCGGACGGGTCGGCTTCGTCGATCTCGGCGGCCTTTCGCTGGCTGAGGTGGGCGCCGAGCATCGCGACCGGCTAGGGAGCCGAGGCGGCTTCCCGCGCAGCTTCCTCGCCCCCAATGACCGCGCGAGCTTTGCCTGGCGCGAGGCATTCGTGCGCACATTCCTCGAACGGGACCTGCCGCAACTCGGGATCTCCATCCCCGCCGAGGCGCTGCGGCGCTTCTGGACGATGGTGGCTCACGCTCACGGCCAGGTGTGGAACGCGACCAGCTTGGGCCGCTCGCTCGGCGCCTCGGACCACACCGTGCGGCGCTACCTGGACGTGCTGGCGGGCGCCTACGTGGTGCGCGTGCTGCCGCCCTGGTTCGAGAACCTGAAGAAGCGGCAGGTCAAGGCGCCGAAGATTTTCGTCCGCGACACCGGTCTCCTCCACGTCCTGCTCCAGCTCCCCGACTTCGACGCGCTGACCGGCCATCCCAAGGCCGGACAGTCCTGGGAAGGCTTCGCCGTCGAGGAGATCCTCGGCGTGCTCGAGACGCGGGACGCATACTTCTGGGGGACTCATGCCGGCGCCGAGATCGACCTCTTCGTCATCCATCGCGGCCGGCGGCTCGGGTTCGAGATCAAGCTCGCCGACGCGCCGCGGGTCTCGCGCTCGATGCGAACGGCGATCGACGACCTGGGCTTGGATCGCCTGTACGTCGTCGTCCCGAGCGGACCGACCTACGAGATCGAGGAGCGGATCACGGCGACGGCGCTCGCGGCGATCAGCGATCTCATCGCGGGTTGATCCACGCCCTTCCCCCTAGGGAACGGCGAGCGCGCGGAACCGCATCGGGTAGAGCGAGAAGATGCCGGCGCGGTCGTCCGCGTTGAGGCGGGGCCGCGGGCGTCGCCGTGGGCGTAGGCGCGCATCAGGGCTTCGCGCCGGACCGGGTCGCCGCAGGGACCCGAGGAGCCGTCGCCGCAGGAGTGGCCGAGGCCGAGGCCCAGCTCGTGGCCCAGGACCTCCTCCAGGCGGGCGCTGGTCGTGAACGAGCAGCCGGCGCCGGCTGTGAGCGCAGCTGCTCCGCCGCATCTATGAGATCGACCCGCTGACCTGCCGTGAGTGCGGCGGCCAGATGCGCATCCTCGCCCTCATCCAGGAACCCGCGGCCATCCGCAAGATCCTCGCGCGCCAGTAGCAGCCGCCAGCCTCTCCGCCTCTCACCTTCCCTCGCCTGTCGCCGAAAATCACATCCCGAGGCAGCTCCTCGAGCCGACCGCGCGGTGGCAGAGGTGGCAGGGCTCGTGGGCACGGAAGCGATTTCCTACCTTTCAGCCCGCCAAGTACGACGAAAGCGTTTAAAGTGTAATATTGACTGGAACAAAGACCGGGGCAGGTCAAAGGAGGTGCTCTATTGACGAGGCATTTAGAGAGACGAAAACGCGGTCGTTATGTCGCGGCGCCAGTCTTCAAGGGACCAACCTGCTCTCGCCGGGCGGGAGCGAACACAGAGGAGATGCAAGAATGAATAGCAAGAGTATCAATCGCAATGTCTGGGAGTTGACGCTGACCTTCGCGGTGTTGTTGCTGGGTTGGGCGAGCCCCGCGCTTCTCGCCGCGGCGCCGCCGGCGCGGACGCTGGCCGCATTGCCATGTAGCGAGAGCTTTAACGGACCCCATTGTTGGTGCAAGATCAGGGTGGGGTGCACCGGTTACATCGTGAAAGATTTCGGGCATATATGCAGGTATAGGGATATCGCAACCGGCAAGAAAGCGGATTGCGCCGCAAGGTGTACCCAGGCGGCGCAGGCATACGGCACGGCTGCTGTCCAGGCTTCGGGTGCCGCCATCTGCGCGAACAAGGGCGCAGGAATCTGGGCTGTGTACGCCTACAGCGTCGTCGGGGCCAGCGACTGGGAGAACAACGCCTGCGACACCGACCAAGGCTTCGGGAGTGTGAAATGCACTGCGACCCCACAAGTTTGCAAATGCCCGGCAGGCTGGGCGTGCAATGGCTGCTCGCCGCAAGTGGACGGCGGCATCACGAGCGACGGCAAGTGCAAGAGGCTGGCCTGCCAGCCCAACGTCATCTTGCCGCCTCCGGCCAACGGGACCCAGATCGGCAGTCCGTCGTGGGGCTTCTCGTGGGGCAACGCCTTCTATGCGTGGGGCACCGCCGCCAACGGAGGCGCGCCGAACTGCACGGGCGGCGGCTACAGCATCACGTGGCAGTAAGGACTGCAGGACTTACTTAAGACTTACCCTGGCGGCTACCTGCTCGAGACCGGCCTCCGGCCGTTCACGCTCTTCGAGTTCCCGCCGGTGGGGTAGCGATGGTGGCGGGCGGTGACACCACGCGGCGAGCGGAGACGGGGAGCGGCCGGAACCGCGCCGGGTAGGGGCGTCGCCGCATGAGTGGGCGTAAAGTCCCGGATAGGAGAGATCCGATGGACGGCCGCGCGATCGACGACCAACGGCTGAAAGAGCTGGTGAAGGCTGCGGTCGTGGAGCTGATCGAGGAGCGGCGCGATCTCGTCCTCGATCTGCTGGAGGAGGCGCTCGAGGACGTCGGTCTCGCGCGCGCGATCGAGGAGGGGGCGGCCACGCCGCTCGTCCGCCGCGCCGAGGTGCTCCAACTCCTCGACCGCAAGTGAAGGCCCAGTTTCGGGCGAGCTTCGCGCGCGACCTCCGCAAGCTCTCCGACCCTGAGCTCTTGGCCCGCGTCAAAGCCGTCATCCAGAAGCGGTGGACCGCTTCGGTGACGTGCCTCACCTGAAGAAGCTCTCTGCCGGAGCCGGCTGCTACCGCATCCGGCTCGGCGACTTCCGCATCGGACTCGTGGTCGAGGGGAACCTCGTTACCTTCGTGCGCGTCCTCCACCGACGGGAGATCTATCGCCGCTTCCCTTGACTTGGCCGAGCGGGGACGGGGAGCGCCCGGTACCGCATCGGGTAGAGCGAGAAGATGCCGGCGAGGTCGTCCGCGCCGAGGCGGGCGCCGCGGGCGTCGCCGTGGGCGTAGGAGCGCATCAGCGCCTCGCTCGTGGCCGCGTCGCAGGGGCCCGAGGTGCCGTCGCCGCAGGAGTGGCCGAGGCCGAGGGAGTGGCCCAGCTCGTGCCCCAGGACCTCTTCCAACCGGGCGCTGGTCGTGAACCAGCAGCCGGCGCCGTCGTTGAGGACGACCCGCGAGCGGACGATCGGGTGGGGCTCGCCGCCCTGGGTCGAGAAGACGATCTTGGTGATCGCGAGGATGCCGGCGCCCACCCCCGGCGAGCTGCAGGTGAAGGAGCCTTCGGCGGTCACGTCGCCCGGGTCGTCGAAGTCCACGCGGTTGCCGTCGCGCCACTCGCCGCCGGCGGTCCTGCCGTCGTAGCGGTAGCGGATGTTGGTCGCCCGGTCCTGGTTCCACGCCGCCAGCGCCCGGCGCAGCTCGGCGAAGCCGCCGCCGGGGAAGCCGGCGAGCCCGCCCTGCTCGGCGCGCCAGCCGACGCTCTCCAGACGATCGAACTCGAGCCAGCGCTTGCGGAGCTGGCCGGCGTAGGTGAACCGCTCGCCGATCGCCCGGAGGGCCGGCGCGGGGAGCGCGACGAGGTAGTCCGGCGCGCGCCGCAGGCCGGCGGCGCGGTCGGCGAGCCAGCGGGAGAAGCGCGCGAAGTCGCGCGCCGGCGCCGCGCCCGCGAAGCCGGGCACCGCCAGGCGGCGTCCGGCCGCCGCGACCTCGTGGAAGGCGCCGAGCATCAGGTGCAGCGGCCGGTACGAGCCGTCGCCATGCCGCCGCAGGAACAGCAGCACGCGCTCGCCCTCGGCGAGCCGCGGCGCGCCCCAGACGAGCTCCGCCGTGCCCTCCCGCTCGCCACCGGGGACGCGGACGGCGATCCGGCCCCAGGCGCGGCCCTTGAACACGCCTTCGACGCGGACGGTGTGCTCGGTGAGGAGAAAGCCGGCCGGCCCGTCGATCGTCCGGCGGCCCTCGACGGTGCCGGCGACGATCGCCTCCGCCTGATCGGCGAGCTGGCCGTCCGGGACCGGGAGGTAGGTCGTCGCGGCGGCGGGAAGGGCCCACGCCGCGAGAAGAGAAAAGACCGCCGAAGCGGCGAGGCGACGCACCGTGTTTACTCCCAGGGCACCGTCGCCAGCCGCGGCGGGTGGAGGACGCGGAAGACCGGGTAGAGCCCGAGCGTCGGGTCCCAGGAGGGGTGGCGGCGGTACCACCAGGTGAAGCGGGCGCCCGGGTCCTTGGCGAAGGCCTCGTCACGCAGGGCCGCCTCCCAGGCGGCGGCCACTTCGGGGTCGCGGAGCCGCTCCTCGGCCCAGGCTTCGAGCACCCGCGGCTCGATGTACTCCTTGCGCTCGAAGACGCTCGACAGGACCCCCCAGGCGACCAGCGAGTCGGGCGCCTCCGGCTCGAGGAGCTGCACCGCGACCTCGAAGTCCGGCTGGTCGGCCGGCACCCAGAGGGCGCCGGCGGGCACCTGCCGCCGCTCCTTCGCCCGCTCGGTGGTGAACTGCACGGCCGTCCGCCCCTGGTAGGTGAAGTCGGCGAAGTCCGCCCCCGAGAGGCGCGCGGCCTCGACCTCCAGCTCGGCCGGCGCGGTGAGCGTCTCGACCCGCAGGCCGTGGCCGCGCAGCCGCTCCTCGATCGCCGGCCAGCCGGGGAGGACGAGGTAGCCGCGCGGCCGCGGCAGCGCCAGCGCGACCTTCGACTTGCGCGTCCAGGGCACCTCGATCTCGCGCACCTTGCCGCTCTCGAAGCGCAGCACCGGCTCGCCGGTGACCTTCGACGGCGCGACCGACCAGGCGTAGACCGGGAAGCGGACCGGCTCGCTCTCCTCGCTCTCCTCGAAGCGCACGACGACCTCCGAGGGCGCGGCGTCCGGCCGCCCGAGCGCCACGGTGCGCGCCTCCGCCTCGTCGACCGCCCGCACCAGCGCCGTCGGGTCCTTGCCGATCTCGGCCAAGAGCGCGAGCAGGAATCCGCGCGTCGCCAGCACGCGGTCGCGGTAGGGCTTGTAGGAGAGGGTCTCGACCAGGATCGACGGCCGGTTGCGCAGCGGGAAGTAGGCGCTCGAGAAGCGCGGCGGCCCCGTCCAGGAGCTGAAGCCTTTGGTCGGGTCCAGCTCGTCGCGCAGGTCGACGTAGGGGCCGTTCGGGTGGCCGGCGGCCGCCGTCGCCGCGCGCACCGCCGGCATGTGGGCGGCGAGCCAGGCGTCCACCGGCGCCGGCGCCTGCGGCGCCTCGGCCCACGACAGGCCGATCACCCAGGCGTGGTCGGAGCCGTCGGTGACGTGGTTGTCGACGTGGAGGTGCGGCCGCCAGGCGTTGACCAGGCCCATCAGGGCCCGCGCCTCGGCGCTGTCGAGCTTCAGGTGGTCGCGGTTGAGGTCGAGGCCGGCGGCCGTGGTGCGGAAGCCCATCTCGCGCGGCCCGTTCTGGTTGGGGCGGTTGTGGGGCGAGGTCCGCTCGTGGCCGTCGGGGTTGTAGATCGGCGCGAAGAGGACGGTCGCCTCGTCCAGCCCCGGGAAGCGCCGGCCGAGCGCCAGGTCGCGCAGGATCAAGAGGGTGGCGTCCTTGCCGTCGATCTCGCCGGCGTGGATGCCGCTCTGGACGAGGACGATGGATCTCCCGAGCCGCCGCGCCGCCTCCGGCGTGAAGGCCCCGTCGGCGGAGAGGACGACCAGCGGCAGCGGCCGCCCGGCGGCCGAGGCGCCGAAGCTGGAGAGGCGCATCCGCCCCGGCAGCGCCCGCTCGAGGCGGCGGAGGAAGTCGAGGGTCTCGTCGTAGGTCGGGGTCGAGACGAAGCCCGAGGCCTCGACCTCGGTCTGCCACTCCGCGGGCACCGCGCCGCTCGGCGCGGCGGCGGCGGCGGAGGGCACGACCACGGCGGAGAGGACGAGGAGGGCGGTGAGGCGGGAACGGCCCGGGCGCATGGTCGCGATAATACCGGCCGCTGACGGCGGTGGCGGAACGTAGGAGGGGGGTCCACCGCCGCCAGCGGCCGGGTTTCAAACCAGGCCACGAGCAACGTCAGGATGTCGCCGCGGCGAACCTCGGACAATCGGGGGAACCCCTCAGGAAGGTCGGGGGTTTTCCCTCAGATGGTGGTTTTCTAAAAGTTGATGTAGTCGAGCTCGGGGCGGGCCAGCGGGGCGAGGCCGGCGGTGCGCAGCCCGGGTTGGTTCCAGTGCAGCGAGACCCAGGACGCGAAGACCGCCCAGAACATCTCGACCCGCGCGCGCGAGCCGGGGGCGAGTCCGCGCTTCTTCTCCTTGACCAGGTGCTTGAGGCCGTGGAGGACCGTCGTCGCCAGCCGCGCGCCGAGCTGGCGCGCCGCCCAGTTGAGGCCGGTCTCGATGGCGAAGCCGGTCAGGTGGTCCTCGGGCACCGCCTCGAAGATCTCGCGCCGCAGGCAGCGGATGCCCGACAGCAGCGGCCCGAAGCTGCGCTGCCAGGCGTTGAGGAGGCGCCCCCTGTGGCGCACGCCGACGTTCATGCCGGCGCGCCCGGAGGCGACCGGCCGGATCAGCTCGGCGAGCATCTCCTCGGAGAGGTTGAGGATGTCGCCGTCCACGAAGACCAGGAGCGGCGCGTCGGTGTGCGCCACCCCGACCGCCATCGCCGTCCCCTTGCCGCAGTTCTCGCGCATGCGGATGACCTTGACCCCTTCGGCGCGGGCGATCTCGACGGTGGCGTCGGTCGAGCCGTCGGAGACGACGATCACTTCCTGGATGAGAGAGGTGGACTTGAGCACGGCGAGGACGGACGCCAGCGTTTCCTGCTCGTTGTACGCGGGAACCACCGCCGCCACTCGCAAGGGGCACCTATCCTATCCCGATCCGAGGGCCGCCGGGCCGCCGGCCCAGGCCGGGGGCGGCGGCACCCGCCCGGCCGCGGGGAGGAGCTCCCCCCGGGCGAGGAGGCGCGCGTCGCCGGTCAAGGTCCAGCGCCCGTCCCGGGCGTCCACTTCCAGGGGGAACCCGCCGGCGGTGAGGACGGTGAGCGGCGTCCCCACCGCGCCGAGCGCCAGCCCGGTCGCCGCGCCGGCGAGGACGCCGGTGCCGCAGGAGAGGGTCTCGGCCTCGACGCCGCGCTCGTAGGTGCGGATCTCCATCCGCCGCCCGCCGCCCGCCGGGAAATGGACGAAGTTGACGTTGGCGCCGGCGGGGGCGAAGGCGGGGTGGTGGCGGAGGGCCGGGCCGAGGGTGGCGACCGGCGCCTCCGCGAGCCCGTCGGGCAGGACCAGCACGAAGTGCGGCACGCCGACCTTGACCGCCCAGCCGCGCCGGGGCCCGCCGGCGGCCTCGACCTCCAGCTCCCGCGGCGCCTCCGGCGGGGCGGGCAGCTCGACGGCGATCCGCTCGTCGCCGGCGGCGCGGCCGGCGAAGGCGCCGGCGGGGGTCTCGATCGTGACGCGGTCGGCCGCCCAGCCGAGGTGGAGAGCGAGGCGGACGGCGCAGCGGGTGCCGTTCAAGCAGAGGTCGGCGGGGAGGCCGTCGGCGTTGAAGTAGTCCATGGCGACGGCGGCGTCGCCGCGGCGGCGGAGGACGAAGAGGCCGTCGGCGCCGAGCGAGACGCCGCGCCGGCACCAGGCGCGGATCTCCGCGGCGGTGGGCTCCTCGGGCGGCTCGGCGAGGGCGAGGAAGTCGTTGCCGCTGCCGGAGACCTTGAAGTAGTCGGTCACGGCACCGCGGCCGGCGCCTCGGGCCCGGCCTCGCTCTCGTTGCCCTGCTGGTCGACGGCGGTGACGCGGTAGGTGTAGGCGCGGCCGGCGGCGACGTCGGTGTCGCTGAACTCGAGGGCGGCGAGCGGCTCGGCGGTCAGCCGCCGCCAGGCACCGGCGCCTTCGCGGCGGTAGACCAGGTAACCCGCGAGGTCGGTCGCCGGGCTGGAGCGCCAGACGAGGCGCACCCGGCCGCTCTCGGCGAGCGCCACGAGGTCGGCCGGCGGCGGCGGCGCGAAACGGTCGAGGTAGCGCACCTCGCGCTCGGCCTGGACGGCGCTCTCGACGAGCGGCGCGCTGCGCCCGACGCTGGTCACGGCGTAGATGGTGCTGGTGCCGAAGCGGGCGGTGGTGTCGAGGTGGCGGGTGGCGGTGGGCGGCAGGGTGGCCAGGGGCTTGCCGTAGTCGCGCGCCGTCGCCTCGCGGCGGTAGACGTTGAACCCCTGCACCGCCTCGCCGCCGTGCGACGGCGGCCGCCAGGTGATCTCGACGCCCTCGGCGGTCGGGGTGACGTTCAGCTCCTCCGGCGCCGGCGGCGGCGCCTGGGTCACCAGGACCACCTGGTTGGAGATCGCCGAGCGGTCCCCCTCGGGCCCGACGGTGCGGACGACGTAGTGGTGCGCCACCGGCCCCTCGGCCGGCACCGGCGGCGCCGGCAGGCGGAGGAGCAAGCGGTCGCCGGCGGCGGCGGACGCCAGCTCCGGCCCTTCCAGGCGGAGGACGAGCTTGGCGGCGGCCTCGAGCTGCCGCGGATCGAGCGGCGGCGGCTCGCCTTCGCGCGGCGCCGGGCGGGTGGCCTCCCAGACCTCGAGGGCGCTGAGGCCGCCGAGCAGGACGCCGGCCGGCGTCGTCTGCGGATAGCCGAGCTCGAAGAAGAGCTGCGGCCCGCGCTGCCCGACCGTCAGGTCCTGCGTCGGCGCCGGCACCATGCGCAGCGGCGGCGCCGGCGGGCCCTCCTTGCCGCAGGCGGCGGCGAGGACGAGCAACAGCGGGAGCAGCGCGGGACGGCGTGCCCGGCGGTTCACTTAGAGCACGTACCGGGAGAGGTCCTGGTCCTGGACGATGTCGACCAGGGCCTTGCGCACGTAGGCACCGTCGACGGCGAGCGTCACGCCCGCCATGTCGGGGGCGCCGAAGGAGACCTCGTCGAGCACCCGCTCCATCAGCGTCGCCAGCCGCCGTGCGCCGATGTTCTCGGTCGCCGAGTTGACCTCGACCGCCAGCCGCGCCAGCTCGGTCACCGCGTCGTCGGTGAAGGAGAGCGACAGGCCCTCGGTCGAGAGCAGCGCCGCGTACTGCTTGGTGAGCGCGGTCTCGGGCTCGGTCAGGATGCGCACGAAGTCCTGCTCGGTCAGGGCGTCGAGCTCCACCCGGATGGGGAAGCGCCCCTGCAGCTCCGGGATCAGGTCCGAGGGCTTGCTGACGTGGAAGGCGCCGGCGGCGATGAACAGGATGTGGTCGGTCTTGACGACACCGTACTTGGTCGAGACCGTCGTCCCCTCGACGATCGGCAGCAGGTCGCGCTGCACCCCCTCGCGCGAGACGTCCGGGCCGCGCGAGCCTTCGCGGCCGGCGATCTTGTCGATCTCGTCGAGGAAGATCATGCCGCCCTGCTCGACGCGGTGGCGGGCCTCGCGCGCCACGGTGGCGCGGTCGATCAGCTTCTCCGACTCCTGCTGGAGGAGGACCTCCTTGGCCTCGGCCACCGTCACCTGCTGCTTCTTCTTCCGCCCGAAGAGGCCGGGGAGCATGTCCTTGACGTTGATCCCCACCTCCTCGACGCCCTGCGGCGTGAACATCTCCATGCTCGGGAAGCTGGCGTCGTCGACCTCGATCTCGACGTGCCGCCCGTCGAGCGCCCCCGAGCGGAGCTTGGCGCGGAACTTCTCGCGCGTCTTCGACAGCTCGTCGAGGTCCTCGTCACTCTCGCTGCGCAGGTAGCTCGACACCGGCCGCGGCGGCACCAGAAGCTGGAGCAGGCGCTCCTCGGCGTTCCGGGCGGCGGCCTCGCGCACCGCCTCGCGCTTCTCCTCGCGCACCATGCCGACGGCGATCTCGACCAGGTCGCGCACCATCGACTCGACGTCGCGCCCGACGTAGCCCACCTCGGTGAACTTGCTCGCCTCGACCTTCATGAAGGGCGCCTTGGCGTGCTTGGCCAGGCGGCGGGCGGTCTCGGTCTTGCCGACGCCGGTGGGGCCGATCATCAGGATGGTCTTGGGCGCGATCTCCTCGGCGATCTCGGGCGGGAGCTGCTGGCGCCGCCAGCGGTTGCGCAGGGCGATCGCCACGGCGCGCTTGGCGTCGTGCTGGCCGACGACGTACTTGTCGAGCTCGCCGACGATCTGCCGCGGCGTCATGTTGTCGAGCGCGCCGGCCGGGGCGTCGCCGGCGGGGTGTCCCTTGAGCTCGAGCGACACCGCCTACAGCTCCTCGACCGTCAGCTGCTCGTTGGTGAAGACGCAGATCTCGGCGGCGATGCGCATCGCCTCGCGCACGATCTCGGCGGCGCCGAGCGGCGTGTGGCGCATGAGGGCGCGCGCCGCGGCGAGGGCGAAGTTGGCGCCGGAGCCGACCGCGAGCACCCCGTCCTCCTCGTCCGGCTGCAGCAGCTCGCCCGTGCCCGAGACGTAGAAGCTCTTCTCCTTGTCGGCCACCAGGAGCATCGCCTGGAGCTGGCGCAGGGCGCGGTCGGTGCGCCAGTCCTTGGCCAGCTCGACGACGGCGCGCTCGAGGTTGCCGCCGAACTCCTCGAGCTTGGCCTCCAGCCGGGTGAAGAGGGCGAGGGCGTCGGCCCCGCCGCCGGCGAAGCCGACCAGCACCTTCCCCTTCCCCGCCCGCCGCACCTTGCGCGCGCTGGCCTTGACGATGGTGTTGCTGTTCATCGTCACCTGGCCGTCGCTCGCCATGCACACCTTGCCATCGCGGCGCACGAGGAGCACGGTCGTCGAATGGAAGGTGGGTGTGTCCACGGGGGAGGGATTCTAGCGCGGGGATTGCGGGAGGCCGCCCGGAGGCGGCGGAACGCCTTCCTTACGCCTGAAGATGTCCCGGCGCGCCCCGGGGATGCGGCGGCGGAGCCTGGAGATGTCCTCCCGGAGCCTCGGAATGTCCTCCGAAGCCCGCGGAATGCATTCCCAGCGGCCGGGAATGGATTCCGAGGCGCCGGGAATCTAATCCGAACGCCGCGGAATAGATCCCGAAGCCCTGGGAATCGATTCCGAAGCCCTGGGAATCTATTCCGAGCGCCCGGGAATCGATTCCCAAGCGCTCGGAATCCATTCCCGGGCTCCGGGAACCTATTCCGAAGCCTCGGGAGCTTATCTCCCGCGGCTCGGAGGCCATTCGGAGGCCGCCGCCCGGAACGCCGAGGAGCGCCTCCTCCAGCTCCTGGTGCCGCCGCGGCCGGTGTCGAGCTACCTGCGCAGCGAGAGCGACGAGGACCTCGACGAGCTGTCGAAGACGCGCACGCAACCTAGTGACTCATGTTGCTGTCCGGAAGATCGTGGAGGAGAAGTACCATGAAGCAGCAGTTGTTCTCGGAGCTGGTTGAAAGCGTTCGCGAGGTGGCGCCATTCTCAAGGGCAAGGCGGAACCGGCGAGGGCCTTCGAAGTGAAGACAACAGAGGTTAGGGGGGAATTCCAGCTCGATGACGCCCTGGAGGTTCTGGCGCGGACGCCTGCCGCTCTCGCGGGGCTGCTCGGCGGGATCGGGCCGGGGTGGCAGGGGGCGAACGAGGGGCCGGAGACGTGGAGCCCCGTCGACGTCCTGGGGCACCTGATCCACGGCGAGGAGACTGACTGGGTTCCGCGTGCCCGGATCATCCTCGAGCGGGGGGAGGAGCGGGCGTTCGATCCGTTCGACCGCTGGGCCCAATTCACGCGCTTCGAGGGCTGGTCGCTGCCGGCCCTTCTCGACCGCTTCGGCGAGCTGCGCGGCGAGAACCTGGCGACAGTCCGCGTCTGGAACCTGACGGCGGAGCAGCTCGAGCGCCGCGGCCGCCACCCGGAGCTCGGGACGGTGACGCTGCGCCAGCTCCTCGCCACCTGGGTGGTGCACGACCTCGATCACGTGGCGCAGATCGCGCGCGTCATGGCCAAGCGCTACGCCGCGGACGTCGGGCCCTGGCAGGCGTACTTGTCTGTCCTCCGCGACCGCTCGTGACGATCGTCCGGGCGCGTGCCGCCCCGGTCAAGCGAAGTGTCGGAGCGGAAAACGCCGATTGTGTCCGTCCTCTGCTTGCGGAACGGGGGGAATCTACCTCCCGCTGACAGGAGATGACACGGTCACGGAAACGAACGCGCTCGAAGAGAATCGAGTGGTCTATGGTTCGGTTACGGCAACGGGCCAGCCCGAAGGGGTGGGATTCACCGCTACTCGAAGCTCGAAAGGCATCTATGCCGTCTCTTTCGAGCGGCGGTTTAACCAACCACCAACCGTAGTTGTGGTCATCAATGACCAGGCAGGAAATGATGACATCGCGAAAGTGAACCAGGTGAACAGAGAGAGCTTCATTGTCCAGATTAGCGACATACCTGCTGGCTTCGTACGCGATGATGCGCGTTTCAGCTTCATTGCTCTCGGCCGACGTAACTGAACTTGCCGACCACTGCAAGGAACTCCTCCGGGTCGTCGGGGGTGACGATCAGCCGCCGCTCGGGCAGCTCGACGAGGACGGCGTGGGCGAGGTCGGAGGCGTAGAGGTCGAGCTCGCCCAAGCGGTGGGACTCGAAGCCGCCGCTGCCGGCGGTGACGCCGCCGGAGGTGGTCAGGCGCTCGAGGTGGGCGGTCTCCTCCGCGTCGAGGCGGCGGGCGGCGGCGCCGGCTACGGGGAAACGCTCGCGCCGGCGGCGCATCTGGATCGCCAGGCGGTCGTCCTCGAGCTCCAGCCAGAGGGGGTCGAGGTCGCCGCTCATCCGCCAGGCGGTCCACGCCGCCAGGCCGACGAGGAGGGCGAGGACGCCGTGGCCGATCCGGCCGAGCGCGAGGGTGGCGGCGCCGACGCCCGCCATCAGGAGGGCCAGCCCGACGAGCAGCAGGCGGAGCCGCCGCCGCCCGCGGGCGATCGCCCCGCCCGCCGTGCAGGGGAAGCGCGTCACCGGCCGGTCAGCCGCGCCTAGCCCGCGGATGGGCTTCGCGGTAGACATCGAGGAGGTGCTGGACCTCGAGGTGGGTGTACTTCTGGGTGGTCGAGAGCGAGCTGTGGCCGAGCAGCTCCTGGATTGCCCGCAGATCGGCCCCCGCCTCCAGCAGGTGGGTGGCGAAGGTGTGGCGCAGGGTGTGCGGGTGGACGCCGGCCGCCACGCCCGCCGCCGCCGCCCAGCGGTCGAGGACGCGGCGCACCGAGCGGTCGGGGAGCCGGCCGCCGCGGGAGCTCAAAAAGACCGGCTCGCCCGGCAGGTCCGGGGCCCGCAGCCCTTCCCAGACTTGCAGCCAGGCGCGCAGGGCCTCGGCCGCCGGCCGGCCGAAGGGGACCATCCGCTCTTTCCCGCCCTTGCCGGTGACGCGCAGCACCCGGCCGCCGAGGTCGACGTCGGGCCAGTCGAGCCCCACCAGCTCGCCCACCCGCAGGCCGGTGGCGTAGAGCAGCTCGACGATCGACCGGTCGCGCAGGACGAGCGGCTCGCCGCCCGCTGGCGCCTCGATCAGGTTCTCGACCTCGCCGGGGCGGAGGTGGCGCGGCAGGGTGTGCGGGTGCTTCGGCGTGCGCACGCCGCTGGCCGGGTTGGCGCCGAGGGTCCCCTCGCGGCAGGCGAAGCGGAAAAGGCTGCGGATCGCCGCTAGCGCCCGCCCCTGGCTGCGCCGCCCGAGGCCGCGCCGGGTCTCGGCGGCGAGGAAGGAGCGGACGGCGAGGGCGTCGATCTCCTGGGGTTGGATCGTCTCCGGCGCCCTCGCGAGGAAGTCGCGGGCGAGGAAGTCGAGGAAGCGGAGGAGGTCCCCTTCGTACGCGCGCAGGGTGTGGCGGGAGAGGCCGCGCTCCTGCCCCAGGTGCTCGAGGAAGCGATGGATCAGCCGACGCACGCCGCTTCCGCCCACACCCCTTGCCGCACGGCCCAGGCGAGGAGATCCCCTCGCGCCCGCTCGGCGTAGGCCGCCCGCCGGTCGCCGCGGCGCGGCGCGTTGGGCAGCTCGGAGAAGAGGCCGTAGTTGACGTTGGCGGGCTGGAAGCGCCGGGGGTCGGACTCGGTCAAGTGGCGGGCGAGGGCGCCGAGCGCGGTCGTCGGCGGGAAGTGCTCGGGGGCGCGGTCGCTCGCCCGCTCCAGCGCCAGGTAGAGACCGACCGCCAGCCCCGTGGCCGCCGACTCCAGGTACCCCTCGACGCCGGTGATCTGGCCGGCCAAGCGCACGTTCGGCGCAGCCTTGACCCGGTAGTGCGCGTCGAGGTGGGTCGGGGCGTTGATGAAGGTGTTGCGGTGGATCTGCCCGAGGCGCACGAAGCGGGCGCCCTCGAGCCCGGGGATCAGCCGCAGCACCCGCTCCTGGTCCCCCCAGCGCATGCGCGACTGGAAGCCCACCAGGTTGAACTGGCTCTTCGCCAGGTCCTCGCGCCGCAGCTGGACGACCGCCCACGGGCGGCGCCCGTCCGGGGCCCGCAGGCCGACCGGCTTCATCGGCCCGTAGCGCAGGGTGTCGACGCCGCGGCGCGCCAGCTCCTCGATCGGCAGGCACCCCTCGAAGAAGAGCGCCTTCTCGAAGTCGTGGAGGGGGAGGACCTCGGCCTCGGTCAGGGCCTGGTGGAAGGCGAGGTACTGCTCGCGGTCGAGCGGGGCGTTGAGGTAGTCGGCGCCCTCACCTTTGTCGTAGCGCGACTGCCAGAAGAGCCGGCTCTCGTCGAGGCTCTCGCCGTCCACGATGGGGGCGATGGCGTCGTAGAAGTAGAGGTAGTCGCTGCCGAGGAGGGCCTGGAGGGCGGCGGCCATCGGCTCGGAGGTGAGGGGGCCCGTGGCGAGGACGACGTCCCCTTCCGGGATCGCCGTCACCTCCTCGCGCCGGATCGTCACTCGCGGGTGCGCTTCGAGGGCGCCGGTGACGAGGCGGGCGAAGCGGTCGCGATCGACGGCGAGGGCGCTCCCGGCCGGCACCGCCGCCGCCCGCGCGCTGGCGATGACCAGCGAGCCGAGCTGCTCCATCTCGCGCTTGAGGAGGCCGGCGGCGTGGAGCGGGTCGTCGCTGCGCAGCGAGTTGCTGCACACCAGCTCCGCCAAGTCGCCGGTCTTGTGCGCCGGGGTGCCCTTGACCGGCCGCATCTCGTGGAGCACCACGTCCACCCCCCGCTCGGCGAGCTGCCAGGCGCACTCGGCGCCGGCGAAGCCGCCGCCCACGATCTCGACCGGAGAGGGCATCGGAGCGATTATAGGGACATGAACGAGCCCGCCCGCCGCGCCTGCGCCGCTTCCGCCGTACTCGCCCTCTGCGCCGCTCCCTTCGCCGCCTGCGCCACGACGCGCCCGCCCGAGCCGGAACGGCCGCCGGTGGCGGCACCGGCCGCGCCGGCCGCGGCCGAGGCGCGTACCGCGATCCTGCTGGCGGTCAACGACGTCTACCGGATCG
Source organism: Thermoanaerobaculia bacterium (assembly GCA_035536455.1). Lineage (GTDB taxonomy): Bacteria > Acidobacteriota > Thermoanaerobaculia > Multivoradales > UBA5704 > DASUNQ01. Next base: position 22,466 of record DATLOC010000041.1, read on the forward strand.
AGGGGGTCGAAGGGGGCGCGGTGGGCGGGCTGGCGCGCCTCCGCACCTTGCGCGAGGAGCTGGAGCGCGAGCGGCCCGACCTCCTCGTCCTCCACGCCGGCGACCTGCTCTTCCCCTCGCTCCTGTCACGGGTCTACGCCGGCGAGCAGATGATCGACGTGATGAACCGCCTCGACGGCGACGCGGCCGCCTTCGACCCGCGGCTCTTCGCCGTCTTCGGCAACCACGAGTTCGACCGCGGCAAGGCGGCCGACGCGGCGATGCTCGACGAGCGGGTCGAGGAGTCGCAGTTCACCTGGGTGTCGAGCAACGTCGTCTTCGGCGGCGGGCCGGAGCCGGCCGCGCCGGCGGTCGCTGCCCCGAACCTGCGCACTTCGGCCCTGGTCGAGAGCGGCGGCCTCAAAGTCGGCATCTTCGGCCTGACCATCGACTCCACGAAGCCCGCCTACGTCGACCGCTTCCTCGAGCCGTTGGAGACCGCGCGCGCCGCGACCGCCGAGCTGCGCGCCGCCGGCGCCGACGTCGTCGTTGCCCTCACCCATCTCGACTGGCGCGACGACGAGAAGATCCTCCAGACGCTCGGCGACGCCGGCCCGGACTTGGTCGTCGGCGGCCACGACCACGAGCGGATGACCAAGTGGGTCGGTGGGCGGCTGCTCGCCAAGGCCGACGCCGACGCCCGCACCGCTTCGATCGCGCGCCTCACCCGCCACGCCGACGGGCGGCTGACCGTGGCGCAGGAGTTCCGCGCCCTCGACGAGCAGCACGCGCCCTCCGACCCGGAGGTGGACACCGTCGTCGACGCCTGGCTCGAGCGCCACGAGCAGAAGCTGTGCGGCGACCTCCAGCTGCCGATGGGCTGCCTGGAGGAGGTGCTGGGGCGCACCCGCACCGACCTGGTGGCCGAGGAGACGGCGGTGCGCCGCGAGGAGACCTCGCTCGGCAACTTCGTCACGGACCAGATGGTCGTGGCGCTCGCTTCCTGCGGCGCGCAGGCGGCCTTCGTCAACTCAGGCACGCTGCGCCTGAACCAGGACCTGGCCGCCGGCTCCGAGATCACCCGCCGGCACCTCGAGGAGCTGTTCGGCTTCCCGACGCCGCTGCGGCTCATCCGCCTCGACGGCGCCACCCTGGCGCAGGTGGCGCAGCACGCGCTCGAAGGGTGGCCGGGGAAGGGGTCCTGGCTGCAGATCGCGGGCTTCGCCTACGTCCACGATCCGGAGGCGGGGACGGCGTCGCGGCTCACCCGCCTCGGCCCCGAGGGGGCGCGCCCGCTGCGGCCGGAGGAGGAGCTGCTCGTCGTGACCACCGACTTCCTCCTGGACCCGAGCGGCGGCCAGGACGGCTACACGATGCTCGAGCAGGAGATGGTGGTGCCCTGCGCGGCCGCCGGCGTCGACCTCAAGAAGGTGGTCGGGGAGGCGCTGGCCGCCGCCGAGCCGGAAGGGATCGCGCCGCGCGTCGAGGGGCGCATCTGCCGCGCGCCCGTCTCGGCACCCTGCCTCGCGATGGAGAACTAGACCGTCGGCAGCAGGGGGTCGCCCAGGGAGTCGTCCGGCCGTGTGAAGGCGTCCGGCTCGGGCGTCACGAGCTCGAAGTTCGAGAACTTCACCGTCCCGTGCGGCTCGCCCTGCACGTCGCCGTCCGTCCAGCCGTAGACCGTGAGGGTCGAGGGCAGGGTCACCCCCTCCACCGTCACCCAGTCGGAGAAGACGATGGCGCGCGGTTCGCGCTCGGCCTCGGCCAGCGACTTGCCGTAGGCGTCGATGAAGGCCATTGCCGCCAGCCGGTTCGTCTCCGGATCGCGGTAGGCGATCATCCAGTTGTCCGGCGTGTCCCCCGCCCCTTCGAGGAAGGTGAGGCGGGCCGCCGAGTAGGTCTTTCCCGCCAGCTCGCGCTCCCCCAGGTCCTCGAAGCGCACGCCGGGGTCGCGCAGCTTGAAGGGGGCGGCGAGGAAATAGGGCCAGGCGCGCAGGTGGTAGCGGGCGCGCTGGAAGTTGGAGGTCGAGGGGGACACCCAGGCGTCCTTGCCGTCGAAGACCAAGAGGGTGCCGTCCGAGAAGTCGTAGCGCGCGGCGGACGAGTCGGTGCGGAAGAGCAGGGTCCCCTGGTTGCGCACCTTGCCGCCGAAAGTGGCGACCATGTCCGCGCTGAGCGCGCTCTTGGCGTTCCAGGCCTCCAGGCCATGCGCCTGCTCGATGGGGGTGGCGAACTGCTGCGAGAAGGGATCGCTCGGCCGCGGCGGCGGCTCGGGGGCGGCGGCTTCCTGGGGCCCCTCGGCCCGCCGGCAGCCGGCCGCGAGGGCTAGGGCGAGCGGCGCGAGGAGGAGCAGGGCGAGCCCGCGATTGCAAATAGGCATGTCAGAAGGTCTCCTCTCGAAACGGCGCGAAACGATATCAGAGGGGCGTACGGAGGCGCCCCCGGGGCCGTCGCGGCGCGGGGTGCCAAGCTCCGGCTGGCACCCATGCTGCACGTGCTAAGCTCGTCCAGCTTCCGAGGAGGACTCGATGCGCACTTCCCGCCTCGCCTCCATTGTTCTCACCGCCGCCCTGCCGCTCCTCGCTGCCTGCTCGGCAGAGCCCAAACCCCTGCAGGTGACCTACTACTACGAGCCCGGCTGCGAGGCCTGCAACAGCGTCAAGCCCGACGTGCAGGCCCTCGAGCAGGAGTTCCCCGGCCGCGTCGAGGTCGCGCTCGTCAGCGCCGAGGAGGACGAGGCGCGCGAGGACGTCCGCCGGCTGGAGTTCCGCAGCCAGGGCCTGGTGGTGCGCGACTTCCGCGGCGCCGTGCTGATCAAGCAGGCCGATCACGGCGTCAATCTGGAGGAGGTCCGCGCCACGCTGCAGCAGGCTCTGGGCGAGAGCACCGCCGAGGACGCCGAAGGCGCCGGCTAGCCCGGTCCGTCCCCTCTCCCGCGCCCCCGACGCGGCGTAGCGCTCTTCCGCCCGGAAGGGCCGCCGGGGAGCGGGCGTTACACTGCTTTGATGGTCGAGCGCGTCTGGGAGGAGCTCTCCCGCACGCTGCGCAGCAGTGCGCCCTATCGGGCCCTCCTCGGCGGGCTCGGGGAGGTGGTGCGCCTGCCGGTGCCGGCGGCGGCCTGGGTCTCCCAGCTCCTCGCCGAGGACCTCGGCCGGCCGCTCCTGGCGCTGGTGCCGCGCGAGGCCGACGCCCTGACCTGGATGGAGGCGGCGCAGCTCTTCGGGCGCGAGGAGGGAGCGGTCTACTTCCCGGCCCCGTCGCTCACCCCCTACCAGGAGACCGAGACCTCGCTGCAGGTGCGGGCGCAGGAGGCGCTGGCGCTCGACCGCGTGCTCACGGGGGGCGCCACGACGGTCGTCGCCACGCCGCGCGCTCTCTTCCGCCTCCTGCCGGGGGCCGCCGACTTCGCCGCCGCCCGCCTGACCCTCCGCCCGGGAGACGAGCAGCCCCCCGAGCGCCTGGTCGAGCACCTCCTCGCCCACGGCTACCGCCGCACCGACTTGGTCTACGAAGTGGGGGACTTCGCGGTGCGCGGCGGGATCCTCGATCTCTTCCCTCCGGGCGAGGCCGCGCCGGTCCGCCTCGACTACTTCGGCGACACGATCGAGGCGATCCGCTGGTTCGACCCGCAGTCTCAGCGCTCCGAGGACACCCTCGACGAGGTGCGGGTGCTGCCGCTGCTCCTCTTCCCCGGCGGCCTCGGCGAGGTGGCGCGGCTCGCCAACCTCCTCCTCCGCTACGACCCTGACCTCGGCCCCGAGGGGGCGGAGCGGCTCGAGGCGCTGCGCGAGCGCGGCGGCTTCCCCGGCTGGGAGAACTACCTGCCGCTCCTGGCGGCGGCGCCGGTGACCCTCCCTGAGCTGCTGGGGGGGCCGCTGGTCGTGGCGGTCGAGCCGGCGGCCCTCGCCGCCGAGGCCGAGCACCACGCCGAGCGCCTCGCCGCCGACTTCGCCGCCCGTCGCGAGCACCGGCGCCTGGCGGTGCCGCCGGAGGCGCTGGAGGCGCCGGCGGAGCGGGTGCTCGCCGACCTGCGTGGCGCCGAGGTGCGGATCGGCGACGTCCTGCCGGCGGCGGGTGGGGTTGGGATCGACTTCCGCGGCGCCGCAACCGACCTCTTCCACGGCCAGCTGCCGCGCTTCCCGCAGGAGGTGGCGACGGCCCGCGCGCGGGGCGAGCGGTGCCTGGTCGTCGTGCCGCCGCTCCACCGCCGGCGGATGGAGGAGCTGCTCGAGGCGCGCGACGTGCGGGTGCGCGGGGGCGGTCCGGGGATCGTCGGCCCGGGCGGCGTCGAGCTCGTCGCCGGCGAGCTCTCCCGCGGCTTCCGCCTGCCGCCGGCCGGGGTGGTCGTCTACGGCGAGCAGCAGCTCCTGCCGCAGGCCAAGCCGCAGGTGCGGCCGCCGGCGCGCGGCCGCTTCGGCCCCTTCCTATCCGGCATGCGCGACCTGAAGGTCGGCGACTTCGTGGTCCACAGCGACCACGGGATCGGCCAGTTCCTGGCCCTGCGCTCGGTGGCCGGCAGCGGCGACGGCGCCGCGATCGGCGCCTCAGGCGCCACCCAATTACCGCCCTCGTTGCGCGACTTCTCCGTCGGCGCCGCCGCCGACACCGAGGTCATGGAGATCGCCTACGCCGGCGGCAAGCGGCTGCTCCTCCCGCTCTCGCGCCTCGACCAGGTGCAGAAGTACAGCGGCATCGAGGGGGTGGCGCCGCGCCTCGACCAGCTCGGCGGCACCTCCTGGAACAAGACCAAGAGCAAGGTCAAGAGCAGCATGCTCGACATGGCGGGGGAGCTCCTGAAGCTCTACGCCGAGCGGCAGCTGGCGCGCGCCCCGGCGATGCCGGCCGACAGCGACCTCCTCCACCAGTTCGAGGCCGCCTTCCCCTACGAGGAGAGCCCCGACCAAGTCGAGGCGATCGCCACCATCAAGCAGGACCTCGAGCGCGAGCGGCCGATGGACCGCCTGCTCTGCGGCGACGTCGGCTACGGCAAGACCGAGGTGGCGATGCGCGCCGCCTTCAAGGTGGTGGACGGCGGGCACCAGGTCGCCGTGCTGGCGCCGACCACCATCCTCGCCGACCAGCACCTCGAGACTTTCCGCCGCCGCTTCGCCGGCTTCCCGGTGACGATCGAGATGATCTCCCGCTTCCGCACGCCCGCCGAGGTCAAGGAGATCAAGAAGAAGCTCGCCGCCGGGCAGGTGGACGTCCTGATCGGCACCCACCGCCTGCTCTCGGCCGACATCAAGCTCCCCAAGCTCGGGCTAATGATCGTCGACGAGGAGCAGCGCTTCGGCGTGGCGCAGAAGGAGCGGCTCAAGAAGTGGCGGCGGGAGCTGCACTGCCTGGCGATGTCGGCGACGCCGGTGCCGCGCACCCTTCAGCTCTCGCTGGCCGGCGTGCGCGACCTCTCGGTCATCGAGACGCCGCCCAAGGACCGCATGGCGGTCGAGACCGCGATCCTGCCGTGGAGCGGCGAGCTGGTGCGCGAGGCGATCGAGTTCGAGATCGAGCGCGGCGGGCAGGTCTACTACGTATACAACCAGGTCGAGACGATCGAGAAGGTGCTGACCATGCTGCGCGAGCTGGTGCCTGGGGTGCGGGTGACGGTGGGGCACGGGCAGATGGACGAGGCCGAGCTGTCGCGCCGCATGCACGCCTTCACCCGCGGCGAGTTCGACGTGCTGCTGGCGACGACGATCATCGAGAACGGCATCGACATCCCGAACGTCAACACGATGCTCGTCCACCGCGCCGACCGCTTCGGCCTGGCGCAGCTCTACCAGCTCCGCGGCCGCGTCGGGCGGAGCAACCAGCTCGCCTACTGCTACCTGCTGGTGGCCGGCGACCGGGTGCTCTCCGAGCCGGCGCGCAAGCGCCTGGAGGCGATTCGCGAGTTCACCGACTTGGGCGCCGGCTTCCGCATCGCGGCGCGCGACCTCGAGATCCGCGGCGCCGGCAACCTCCTCGGGGCCGAGCAGAGCGGGCACATCGCCGCGGTGGGGATCGAGACCTATCTGAAGATGCTCGAGGAGACGGTGCGCGAGCTGCAAGGGGAGGTGGTGGCGGAGGCGCCGTCGGCGGCGATCGACCTGCCGGTGGCGATGACGATCCCCGCCGAATACGTGCCCGACGCCAACCTGCGGATGGAGCTCTACCGGAAGATCGCCGACGGCGAGCAGGCGGAGCGCGAGGTGCTGGCAGAGCTGACCGACCGCTTCGGGCCGCCGCCGGCGCCGGTCCGGAAGCTGGTGGAGGTGGCGGCGCTGAAGCGACTGGCGGAGACGCTGCGGGTGCAGTCGATCTCGGCGAAGGGAGCGGAGCTGATCTTCCGGCTGCGCCGCGACGCGCGGGTGGACCCGGACCGGCTGATCGAGCTGGTGTCGACGCGGCCGGGGGCGAGCTTCAGCCCGACCGGCGTGCTGACGGTGCGGGCCGCGAGCGCGGCGGAGATGCTGCCGACGGCGCGGGAGACGCTGGAGGCGCTGGCGAATTGACGACCCGTCGTTCTGAGCGCCGGTGTGGGGGCGCGATTCTCCTGCTGCTCACGGCGGCCTGCGGGCGGGAGGAGCCCATCGGCCCGGACGTGGTGGCGCGGATCGGCGGGGTGGAGGTGCGGTACGCGGAGTTCGAGCGTGCGGTGGCGCGGACGGTGGGGGACGACGAGGGGGTGCTGGGGAGCGACGTGCTGTCGCGCCTCTTCGACCAGTTCCTGGACGAGGAGCTGCTGGCGCGGCTGGCCGCCGAGCGCGGCCTGCCGGCGGCGAGCCGGCGGGGTGCCGTGGACGCGCTGCTACGCGAGGGGCCGGCGCCGCCGGTGGGGGAGCGCGAGGTGCGCGGCTACTACCAGGCCCACCGCGGCGAGTTCTCGCGCCCCGAGCGGGTACGCCTGCGGCAGATCCTGGTCGAGGAGCGCGCCGACGCCGAGCGGGCGCGCGCCGAGGTGCTCGGCGGCGCCGACTTCGCCGAGGTGGCGACGCGGGTGTCGCGCGACCCGAGCGCGGCGCGCGGCGGGCTCCAGGGCGAGCTCTCGCGCCAGGACCTGCCGGCGTCCTTCGCCGCCGCCATCTTCGGCCTCGGCGAGGGGGAGGTGAGCGCGATCGTCCCCGCGGACTACGGCTTCCACCTCTTCCAGGTGGTCGAGCGGCTGCCGGCCGAGGTGGTACCGCTCGCGGCCGCCCGCCCCGAGATCGTCCGCCGCCTGCGCCGCGCGCGGGCCGACCGCCGGCTCGCGGCGCTGGTCGAAGAGGCCCGCGACCGCTACACTGTCGCGGTCTACGAGCGGAATCTGCCGTTCCATTACGAAGGGACCTACAGTGCATCGCAAGACTCGCCGCCTGACCGCTAGCCGCTTCCTCGTCCTCGGCCTCGCCGCCTTCCCCTGCTGCGCGGCCTCGCCCGCCGCCGCCGCCGAGCTCAACCGCATCGTGCTGCGTGTCAACGACCGCATCGCCACCCTGCGCGACTACGAGGAGCGGCGCGCCGGCCTCCTCGGCGAGCTGCAGCGGCGCGAGCTCGACTCCGAGGAGCGGCGCCGGCTCCTCGTGGAGGCACCGGAAGCGATCTTCAACGAGCTCTTCCAGGAGCTCCTCCTGCAGTCGCGCGGCGACCAGCTCGGAATCGAGGTGCCGGAGGAGCGGGTGGACGACACGCTGGCGCGGATGAAGGAGGGGTACGGCATCACGAGCGACGCCGAGTTCCAGCAGGCGCTGGCGACGTCGGGGATGACCGAGCAGGCGCTGCGCGCGCAGATGCGGCGCAACCTGCGCATGCGCGAGGTCATGCAGCGCGAGGTGCAGGAGCGGGTCCTCGTCTCCGAGGAGGACCTGCGCCGGATCTACGGCCAGAAGCCCGACAGCTTCCGCCTCCCCGAGCAGCGGCGGCTGCGCGAGGTGGTGGTGCTCGACACCAGCGGCCGCAGCGAGGAGGAGCGGCGGCGCATCGCCGAGGAGGTCCGGCAGGAGCTGGCCAAGAGCGAGCCGGTCTCGGAGCGGATCGCCGGCTGGGCCGCCGAGGGGGTGACGAGCAACGTCATCGACCTCGGCTGGGTGACGGCCGGCGACCTGGCGAGCGACCTCGAGGCGGCCGCCCGCGCCCTCCAGCCCGGCGAGGTGAGCCAGCCGATCTCCGGCCGCGGCGGCCTTCACGTGATCCATCTCCAGGAGGTGCGCGCGCCCCGGGTGCAGAGCTTCGCCGAGGTGGAGGCGCAGCTTCGCGAGCAGGAAGAGGACCGCCGCTACCGCGAGGAGGTCGGCAAGTACATGCAGGAGCTGCAGGAGGCCTCCTACGTCGTGGCCAAGCCGCCGGCCGAGGCCGCGGGCTTCCGCCGCCGCCTCGGCGAGGGGTTGCCGGAAGAGGTGCTGGAGAGCGGCGCGCCGCCCGCCGAGAGCGCGGCGCCTACCGAGGTGCCGGAAGGGATCGCGCCGACCGGCAAGCCGGAGCCCGGCGATCCCGGCCAGCTGCCGATCGCCAAGCCGACCGACCCGCAGACGCCGGACGAGCCGCCGGCAAACTGATCGATCACGTCTTCTACGCGACCAGCGTAACTAAAACGTAAATACCAGCCAACGCGCAAACGCCGGACTGGCCGGCGTTTGCGGCCTCTGGCGTCGCGGTGGAAATCTGTGGAAAAAAATGGACAAAAGTGGGTTGACTTGCTACGATCCCGCCCAGCAGTCCACTGACAGAGGTTTGTCACAACTATGTTTCGCGGCAGCGCACCTGCGAAGGTTGACGAGAAGGGGCGTCTCAAGGTCCCGACGGATTTCCGTCGCTTCCTCGAGGACCGCTTCGGCCCCGACCTCTTCGTCACCTCCCTCCTGGGGGACTCGGTCCTCCTCTTCCCGCTCCCCGTCTGGGAGGAGATCGAGAGCCGCCTCGCCGCGGTCCCCTCGACCGACCGCGCCAAGACCAAGTACCTCGAGCGGGTCAGCTACTTCGGTCAGCAGGTGCGCCTCGACGGCCAGGGGCGGTTGGTCATCCCGCAGCTCCTGCGCGAGAGCGCCGGCATGAGCGCCGACGTGGAGGTGGTGGTGAGCGCACGGATCGACCACCTCGTGGTCTGGAACCGCGAGCGGTTCGCCCGCCGCCTCGAAGAGCAGCCCTTCACCGAGGACGACTTCCGCGCCCTGACCGAGCGCGGGATCTGACTTGGATGGGCGACACACCCCTGTCCTGCTCGCCGAGAGCCTGGAGCTGCTGGCGCCGGCGCGCGGCGGCCTCTTCGTCGACGCCACGGTCGGGCTCGGCGGTCACGCAGAGGCCCTCCTCCGCGCCGCGCCCGCCGCGTCGCTCCTCGGCATCGACCGCGACCCCGAGGCCCTGGCGCACGCGGCCGAGCGGCTGGCCCCTTACGGCGACCGCGTGCGGCTGGTCGAAGGGGACTTCCACGACCTGGCCGAGGTCGCGGCGCGCGCCGGCGTCGAGCGCGCCGCCGGTTTCCTCGCCGACCTCGGCGTCTCCTCCCTGCAGCTCGACACCCCCGAGCGGGGCTTCAGCTTCCGCTTCGACGCCCCGCTCGACATGCGCATGGGCCGCCGCGGAGAGACCGCGGCGGACCTCCTGAACCGCAGCTCGGAGGCCGACTTGGAGAAGACCCTGAGAGAGTACGGCGAGGAGCGGCAGGCGCGGCGGATCGCCCGGGCCATCGTGGCGGCCCGGAGCGAAGAGCCGATCGCCACCACCGGCCAGCTCAAGGGGCTGATCGAACGGGTCAAGAGGCGGGAGCCGGGGGAGCGCGAAGGTCGGGTCGACCCGGCGACGCGCGTCTTCCAGGCGCTGCGCATCGCCGTCAACCGCGAGCTCGCGGGGCTCGGCGAGGCGATCGAGCAGGCGGTGCGGCTGCTGGAGCAGGGGGGGCGGCTGGTGGTCATCTCCTACCACAGCCTCGAGGACCGCATCGTCAAGAACACGCTGCGCGACCTGGCGCGCGGCGAGATCGACCAGGTCACCGGCCGCCCGCACACCGAGACCCAGGCGATCGAGGTGCTGACCAAGAAGCCGGTGCGTCCGAGCGAGGAAGAGGTGGCGTTCAACCCGCGCGCCCGCTCGGCCCGGCTGCGCGCGGCGCGCCGGATCTAGGAGCCCGTCGCGCCGTGAAGACCGCCTACGCCGTCCATCGCCCGGTGGCCAACAGCTACCTGGTGCGCGAGCGCGACCGCCGGCGGGTGCGCGAGCTGGCGGTCGTCCTCGTCGCCGTCGGCTGCCTCGGCGGCGGGCTCCTCGCCTACACCTGGATCCACGCCGAGCTGCTGCGCGCCGGTTACCGCATCGACGAGCTGGAGCGCCGCCAGGAGGAGCTGCAGCGCCTCGAGCGGCAGCTCCTGCTCGAGGCCTCCTACCTCGCCAGCCCGCAGCGCGTCGAGCGCCGCGCGGTCGACGAGCTGGGAATGCAGCCGCCGGCGATCGAGCAGGTCCTCTTCTGGGAGGAGCTGCGGTGAAGGGGCGACTGGTCTTCGTCGCCCTCTTCCTCGGCGGCTGGACGGCGGCCATCGCCGGGCGCCTCTATGTCCTTCAGGTCGTCCGCCACGACGCCTACACCGAGCGCGCCGCCGAGCAGCAGCAGCGGGTGCTCGAGCTGACGCCGGCGCGCGGCACCATCTACGACGCCCGCGGCCGCGAGCTGGCGGTCTCCGTGCAGGTCGACTCCGCCTACGTCGACCCGCGCCAGGTGCGCGATCCGGACGTTCTCGCCCGCGAGCTCGCCGCGATGCTCGGCGCCGACGCCGCGAAGCTGCGCCGCCAGCTCGACGCCGACAGCGAGTTCGTCTGGATCGCGCGCCAGCTCGACCCGCCGGTGGCCGAGGAGCTGCGCCGCCGCGCACTCCCAGGTGTCCACTTCGTCGAGGAGAGCAAGCGCTACTACCCGATGCGCGAGCTGGCGGCGCAGGTGCTCGGCTACGCCGGCGTGGACAACCAGGGGCTCGCCGGGCTCGAGCTGGTCTACGACGAGGTGGTGGCGGGGCGGAAGGGGGAGCGCACGGTGCTGCGCGACGCGCGGCTCGACACCGTGGTGGCGCCGCACCTCGCGATCTCGGCCGCCGAGCCGGGGCGCGACCTCCACCTCACGCTCGACGCCACCATCCAGCACATCGTCGAGCGCGAGCTGGCGCGCGCCGTCGAGGAGCGCGGGGCGAAGCAGGGGACGGCGGTCTTCCTCGACCCGGCGACCGGGGCCGTGCTGGCGATGGCCACTTACCCCGGCTTCGACCCCAACGAGTTCGCGCGCTCCCATCCGAGCCGCTGGCGCAACCGCGCCATCACGGACGTCTACGAGCCGGGCTCGACCTTCAAGGTGATCACCGCCGCCGCGGCGTTCGCCGCCGGCCTGGTGGCGCCCGAAGACCCCTTCGAGTGCGAGATGGGCGGCATCACCCTCGCCGGCATCCGCATCCGCGACCACAAGCCGTTCGGGCGCCTGACCTTCGCCGAGGTGCTCGAGAAGTCGAGCAACGTCGGCATGATCAAGACCGCGCTCCTGCTGGGCGACCAGCGCCTGCACGCGACGGTCACGGCCTTCGGCTTCGGCAAGCCCACCGGCGTCGACCTGCCGGGCGAGAGCCCCGGGATCCTCCATCCGCTCGGGCAGTGGCGGCCGCTGACCAAGGCCTACCTCTCCTTCGGCCAGGGGATCGCGGTGACGCCGCTCCAGCTCGCCGCGGCGGTGGGCGCGATCGCCAACGGCGGCACGCTGGCGAAGCCGCACGTCGTGGCGGAGCTCGGCGGCGACGGCGAGAGCCACCCGCGGCCGCCGGTCGTCGGGCAGCCGTTGGACGAGCGCTCGGCGGCGACGCTGCGCGCGGTGCTCGAAGGGGTCGTGACCCACGGCACCGGGAAGGGGGCGGCGGTGCCCGGCTACCGGGTGGCGGGCAAGACCGGCACGGCGCAGAAGGCGGTGGCCGGCGGCTACTCGCGCAGCGGCTACGTGCCGAGCTTCGTCGGCTTCGCGCCGGTCGAGCGGCCGGTGCTGGTCGGTGTCGTCGCGGTGCACGAGCCGGCCGGCTGGGAGTACCACGGCGGGCAGGTGGCGGCGCCGCTCTTCGGCGCCATCGCCCGGCAGGTGCTGCTCTACATGGGAGTGCGCCCGGACCGCGAGCCGCCGGCGCTCTGGCCGGGGGAGGTGCCGCCGCCGACGCCTCCGCTCTCGGGCGAGGCCATCTGAGGTCGTGGACGTGCGGCTCGCGGAGCTGACCGCAGGGCTGCCGGTCACCCCGCCGCCGGGCGAGGGGTGGCGGGAGGTGGAGGTCGTGGGCGTGGCGCACGACTCGCGCGCCGTCGCCCCCGGCGACCTCTTCGTCGCCTGGGCCGGCGAGCGGCACGACGGCCGCGCCTTCGCGCCGCAGGCGGTCGAGCGCGGCGCCGCCGCGGTGCTCGCCGCCGGCCCCGCGCCCCAAGGGATCGCGGTCCCCTGGCTCGCCGGCGCCGACCCGCGCGCCCTGCTGGCGCCGCTCGCCGCTCGTGTCTACGCCCACCCCGACCGCGAGCTGGTAGTGGCGGGCGTCACCGGCACGAACGGCAAGTCGACGGTCGCCACGCTCGTCGCGGCGGTGCTCGAGGCCGCCGGCCGCCGCGCCGGCTTCATCGGCACCCTCGGCTACCGGCTGGGCGGGGAGGCGTTCCCCGGCGAGCGCACGACCCCCGAAGCCTCGGACCTCTTCCGCACCCTGCGCACCATGCGCCAGCGCGGCGCGCGGGCGGTGGCGATGGAGGTCTCCTCGCACGCCCTCGAGCAGGGGCGGGTGGCGGGGCTCGGCTTCGACGTCGCCGTCTTCACCAACCTGACGCGCGACCACCTGGAGTACCACGGCTCGATGGAGAGCTACTTCGCCGCCAAGCGGCGGCTCTTCGAGCTGCTGAAGCCGGCCGGCCGGGCGGCGGTCAACCTCGACGATGAGTGGGGCCGGGGGCTCGCCGCCGAGCTGCCGGCGGCGCTCACCTACGGCGAGGGGGGCGAGGTGCGGGCCGAGGAGGTCGAGCTGACGACGTCCGGCATCCGCGCCCGGGTCGCGACTCCCGTCGGTGACTTTGCCCTCGCTTCGCCGCTGCGCGGCCGCTTCAACCTGGAGAACCTCCTCGCCGCGACCGCGGCGGCGGTGGCGCTCGATCTCCCCCTCGCCGCCGTCGAGGCCGCCTTCGCGCGGCAGGAGCCGGTGCCGGGGCGGCTCGAGCCGGTGGACCGCGGCCAGCCGTTCGCCGCCTACGTCGATTACGCCCACACCGACGCGGCGCTGGCGGCCGCCCTGCGCTCGGTGCGCGAGCTGGCGGCGGGGCGCGTGATCCTGGTCTTCGGCTGCGGCGGCGAGCGCGACCCCGGCAAGCGGCCGCTGATGGGCCGGGTGGCCGGCGAGCTGGCGGACCTGCCGATCGCCACCTCCGACAACCCCCGCCGCGAGGACCCGCTGGCGATCCTGGCCGCGGTCGAGGAAGGCCTCGCGGCGAGCGGCAACGCGGACTACCGCGTCGTCCCCGACCGCCGCGCCGCGATCCGCGAGGCGGTCGCCGCGGCGCGCCCCGGCGATGTCGTGCTGGTGGCCGGCAAAGGGCACGAGGCGACGCAGGTCGTGGGCGAGGACAAGCTGCCGTTTTCCGATCGCGACGAGCTGGCGCGGGCGCTGGAGGGCCGCTTCGGTGCGGGCGACCTTGGCTGAGGCGGCGGCGGCGATGGACGGCAGGCTGGCGGGCGCCGACGGCGCGACGCCCTGGGAGGGAGTGGCGATCGACTCGCGCGCGGTGCGCGCCGGGCAGCTCTTCTTCGCCCTCCCCGGCGCGCGCACCGACGGCCACAGCTTCCTGCCGCAGGCGCTCGCCGCCGGCGCCGCCGCCGTGGTGGTGCACGACGAGTCCGCGCTGCCGGAAGGGGCGCCGCACGTCGTCGTGCCCGACACCTTCGAGGCGTTGCACGCCCTCACCCGCCACGCCCGCGCCCGGGTGCCGGAGAAGCTCGCCGCGGTCACCGGCTCGGTGGGGAAGACCACGACCAAGGAGCTGCTGGCGGCGATGCTGGCGCGCCGCTTCCGGGTGGCGCGCACGCCGGGGAACCTCAACAGCCTCTACGGCTTCCCGCTGGCGCTCCTCGACGTCCCCGCGGACACCGAGTGGATGGTGGCCGAGATGGGGATGTCGACGCCGGGGGAGCTGGCGCGCCTGTCGCGCCTCGGCCGGCCGGACGTAGCGGTCTTCACCGCCGTGCGGCCGGTGCACCTGGAGTTCTTCGGCAGCCTGCGCGCCATCGCCGAGGCCAAGGCGGAGCTGCTGGCCGGGCTGGCGCCGGATGGGCTGGTGGTCGCCAACGCCGACGACCCCGAGGTGGTGCGCATCGGCCGCCGCCACGAGGACGAAGGGGGGCGGGTGGTCTGGTACGGCGCGGCCGGCGAGGTGCGGGCGCGCGACGTCGCGCCGGCGGCCGAAGGGGTCGGCACACGCTTCGTCCTGGAGGCCGGCGGGGAGAGCGCCGAGGTGCTGCTGCCGCTCCACGGCCTCTACAACGTCGAGAACTACCTTGCGGCGGCGGCCGCGGCGCGGGCGATCGGTGTGCCGCTCGCCGAGATCGCTGCGGCCGCCGCGGAGGTGCAGCCGTCGGCGATGCGCGGGGTGGTGCACCGCCTCCCCGGCGGCGTCATCCTGATCGACGATTCCTACAACTCTAACCCCGACGCGCTGGCCCGCGCGCTGGAGAGCGCAGCGCTCCTTCCCGCGCAACGCCGGCTCGCCGTCCTCGGCGACATGCTGGAGCTGGGGCCGGAAGGGCCGGAGTTCCACCGCGAGGCCGGCCGCAAGGCGGCCGAGCTGGGGTTCTCGCCGATCGTCGGCGTCGGCGAGCTGGCGCGCGAGCTGGTGGCGGGCGCCGAAGAGGTGGACGTCGAGACCGACTGGTTCGAGGACGCGGAGAGCGCCGCCGCCTGGATGCCCGAGGAGCTGCGCTCGGGCGACCTCCTGCTGGTCAAGGGCTCGCGCGGCGTCGGCCTCGACCGCGTCGTCAAGGCGCTGCTCGAGAGGGCCGCCTAGTGCTCTACCACCTCCTCTACCCACTCGCCGACCAGGTGCCGCTGTTCAACGTCTTCCGCTACATCACCTTCCGGGCGGCGGGGGCAATCGTCACGGCGCTGCTGCTCTCGCTCTTCCTCGGCCCCTGGTTCATCCGCACTCTGCGGCGCCTCTCGGTGGGGCAGAACATCCGCGAGCTCGGGCCGCAGGCGCACCAGGTCAAGGCCGGGACGCCGACGATGGGCGGCCTGCTGATCCTCTTCGCGGTCCTCGTCCCGACACTGCTCTGGGCGAACCTCGGCAACTACTACGTCTGGGTGGCGATGGCGGTGACCACCGCCTTCGGCGCCATCGGCTTCGCCGACGACTACCTCAAGGTGCGGCGGCGCAACAACCTCGGCCTGAGCGTCCGTGGCAAGTTCCTCCTTCAGGTGCTGGTGGCGGCGGCGCTCGGCGCCTACCTCCTCTGGCTCCCGGGCTTCGACGCGACCGTCTACTTCCCCTTCTTCAAGCGGCTGATCTGGCAGGCGGGGATCTTCTACGTGCCCTTCGTGGCGCTGGTGCTGGCGGGGACCTCGAACGCCGTCAACCTGACCGACGGCCTCGACGGCCTGGCGATCGGCGCGACGCTGGTGGCCAGCGCCACCTACGCCGTCTTCACCTACATCGCCGGGAACCGGGTCATCGCCAACTACCTGCAGGTGACCTACGTGCCGGGCGCCGGCGAAGTCACCGTCTTCTGCGGCGCCCTGGTAGGCGCCAGCCTCGGCTTCCTCTGGTTCAACTCCCATCCCGCCGAGGTCTTCATGGGCGACGTGGGGTCGCTCTCCATCGGCGCCGCCATCGGCAGCGTCGCCGTGCTCGCCAAGCAGGAGCTGGTGCTGGTGCTGGTCGGCGGCCTCTTCGTGATGGAAGCGCTCTCGGTGATCATCCAGGTCCTCTCCTTCAAGCTCACCGGCCGGCGCGTCTTCCGCATGTCGCCGCTCCACCACCACTTCGAGCTCTCGGGGTGGGCGGAGCCCAAGGTCATCGTGCGCTTCTGGATCCTGGCGATCCTCTTCGCGCTCCTCTCCCTCTCGACGTTGAAGCTGCGATGAGAGCGCCCTGGGCCAACGACGCGGAGTGGCGGCGGGTGCTGGTCTACGGGCTGGGGCTCTCGGGTAAGGCGGCGGCGCGCCTGCTGCTGCGGCAGGGTGTGGCGGTGGTCGGCGTGGACGCCCGCCCGGCCCCGGTCCTCGACCTCGGCGACCTCGCCGGCGACCCGCGGCTCGAGCTGGCCGGACCGCCCGAGCCGACCGAGCTGCCGCCCGGGATCGACGGCGTGGTGCTCTCTCCCGGCGTGCCGCCCGACCGCCCGCTCCTCGCCGACGCCCGGCGCCGCGGCGTGCCGGTCATCGCCGAGGTGGAGCTCGCCTTCCCCTTCCTCGACGGGCCGGTGGTGGCGATCACCGGCAGTAACGGCAAGAGCACGACGACCGCCCTGGCCGGCGCCATGCTCCGCGCCGCCGGCCGCCGGGTCGAGGTCTGCGGCAACATCGGCGAGCCGCTCGCCGGCCGCGTC
The DNA here is from genome assembly GCA_035536455.1 of Thermoanaerobaculia bacterium. Lineage (GTDB taxonomy): Bacteria > Acidobacteriota > Thermoanaerobaculia > Multivoradales > UBA5704 > DASUNQ01. Next base: position 38,985 of record DATLOC010000041.1, read on the forward strand.
GAGGGCCCGCCGGGGCGGATCTTCGTCGTCGAGCTGTCGAGCTTCCAGATCGAGGGGATCGTCGGCTTCCGGCCGCAGGCGGCGGCACTCCTCAACCTCTCCGAGGACCACCTCGACCGCTACGGCAGCATGGCCGAGTACGCGGCGGCCAAGAAGCGGCTCTTCACGGGGCTGGGGGCCGGCGCCGTGGCGGTGCTCAACGCCGACGACCCGGCGACGCTGGAGGTCGCGACCGCCGCGCGCAAGCGTCTTTTCTCGCGCCGCGGACCGGTGGCCGACGGCTGCTTCCTCGACGGCGAGCTGGTTGTCGAGGTCGATCCCGGGGAGCCGCCGGTCGAGCTCTTCAGCGCCGGCGACGTGCCGCTCGCCGGGGTGCAGAACCTGGAGAACGCGATGGCCGCGGCGCTCCTGGCGCGCGCCGCCGGCGCCGAGCCGGGGGAGCTGCGGGAAGGGCTGCGCGCCTTCGAGGGGCTGCCGCACCGCTTGCAGCGCGTCGGCGAGCGCGCCGGCGTCGTCTTCTACGACGACTCGAAGGGCACCAACCCGGCGGCCACCGCCAAGTCGCTCGAGGGGTTCGCCGACGGCAGCGTCCACCTGATCCTGGGCGGCCGCAACAAGGGCGCGGACCTAGGGGCGCTGGCGCCGCTCGTCGGCCAGAAGGCCAAGCGCCTCTACCTGATCGGCGAGGCCGCCGGCGACTTCGAGCGCGCGCTCGCCGGCGCCGCGCCGGCCGAGCGGGCGGAGACCCTGGAGCGGGCGGTGCGCGCGGCCGCGGAGCGGGCGCGGCCGGGCGAGGCGGTCGTGCTGTCGCCGGCCTGCGCCAGCTTCGACCAGTTCCGCAACTTCGTCCATCGCGGCGAGGTCTTCCAGGCGCTGGTGCGCGACGTCACGGCGCCGGCCGGTGAAGGAGGGGGCCATGGCCAAGAAGCTGGCCTTTGACAAGCTCCTCTTCACCACCGTCGTCCTGCTCCTGATCTTCGGGCTGGTGATGGTCTACTCGGCGAGCGCCGCGGTGGCCCGCGACAAGGGGGTGACCTTCAACCCCTTCCTGGTCAAGCAGGCGGCGGCCGCCGCCCTCGGCCTGGTGGCGATGTTCGCCGCCATGCACTTCGACTACCGGCGGCTGCGCCGCGGTTGGATGGTCTACTGCCTGCTCGGCGGCAGTCTCGCCCTGCTCGTCGCCGTCCTCTTTCAGCCCGAGCTCAACGGCACCCGCCGCTGGTTCCACTTCGGCGGCGTCTCGCTCCAGCCCTCCGAGCTGGCGAAGCTCGCCTTCGTCCCCTTCCTGGCCTGGCAGATCGAGCGCAAGTCCGACCGCGTGAACCGCCCCGAGCTGCTGATACCCGTCGGGGCGCTCACCTGCATGACCGCGGGGCTGATCCTGCTCGAGCCGGACCTCGGGACGGCCGTGCTCCTCTGCGCGACCACGTTCCTCCTCCTCTTCCTCGCCGGCCTCTCCTGGCGCTACGTGCTCGGGGCGGTGGCGGTGGCGCTGCCGGTGCTCTACTTCGCGGTCGTCGCGGTGCCGTACCGGCGCCAGCGGCTTCTCGCCTTCCTCGATCCCGAGGCCGCCCCCTACGGCGCCGGCTACCAGGCCCTGCAGTCGCTAATCGCGGTGGGCTCGGGGGGCGTGTTCGGCCTCGGGCCGGGGGCGAGCCACCAGAAGCTCTACTTCCTGCCCCACCCTCACTCGGACTTCGTCTACGCCATCGTCGCCGAGGAGCTGGGGATGATCGGGGCGCTGGTCCTGGTGGCGCTCTTCGGCGTCCTTGCCTGGCGCGGCGCCGCCGCCGGCTGGCGCGCCCCGGACCTCTTCGGCCGCTACCTCGGCTGGGGGTTCACCGGCATCCTGGTGCTGCAGGCGCTGATCAACATCAGCGTCGCCGTCGCCCTCCTGCCGACCAAGGGGATCCCGCTCCCTTTCATCTCCTACGGCGGCTCGTCGCTGGTGGTCTCGATGACCCTCTGCGGCGTGCTCCTCAACCTGTCGCAACACGGATGAGGCGATGGCGCGCACACCTCACGCCCTCCTCGCCGGCGGTGGCACCGGCGGCCACGTGTTCCCCGCCCTGGCGGTGGGAGACGAGCTCGTGAGCCGGGGGTGGACGGTGAGCTTCACCGGCGCCGCGACGGGGCTGGAGGCGCGGCTGGTGCCGGCGCGCGGCATCCCCTTCCATCCGCTGCCGGCCCTGCCGCTGGTCGGCAAGAGCGCGGCGGCGCGGGTGCGGGCGCTCGCCACTCTCGGGCGGTCGGCCTTGGCGGCGCGGCGCCTCGTGCGCTCGCTCGGCGTCGACGCCGTGCTCGGCACCGGCGGCTACGTCTCGGCGCCGGCGGTGGTCGGCGCGCGGCTCGCCGGCCGGCCGGTGCTGCTGCTCGAGCCGAACGCCCGCGCCGGCGTGGCGAACCGCTGGCTCTCGCGCTGGGCGGCGGGGGCGGCAGTCGCATACGACTCCGCGCGCGCCGACCTCGCCTGCCCGGTCTGGGTGACCGGCGTGCCGGTGCGAGAGGAGTTCTTCCTGGTCGGGCCGGAGCTGCCCGCCGGCGCGCCGCGCCTGCTGGTGCTCGGCGGCAGCCAGGGGGCGCGGCAGGTGAACGAGTTGCTGCCCGACGCGGTGGCCGCGCTCGCCCACCGGCTTCCCGGGCTCACCGTGCTGCATCAGGTCGGCGAGCGCAATCTCGACGCCGCGCGCGCCGCGTGGGCGGCGAGCGGCGTGCCGGCGTCACAGGTCGAGGTGGCGCCGTTCCTCGACGACGTCGCGGGCGCGATGGCCGCCGCTCACCTGATCGTCTCGCGCGCCGGCGCGCTCACCACCGCCGAGATCTGCGCCGCCGGCCGCGCGTCGCTCCTCCTGCCGCTCTCGATCGCCAAGGGGCACCAGGGAGAGAACGCGGCGGTGCTGGCCGCGGCCGGCGCCGCCGAGGTGCTGGCCGGCGGCGAGGTCACCGCGGAGCGCCTGCACGCGCTCCTCGCCGCGCTGCTCCCCGACCGCGAGCGGCTGGCGCAGATGGCGCGGGCCGCCCGCGGCCTGGCGCGCCCGCGCGCCGCGGCGGCGATCGCCGACCGCTTCGAGCAGTTGGTGGAGGCCGGGCTTTGAGTTTCATCCCCTTCACCGACTTGACGCGCATCCACTTCGTGGGGATCGGCGGCGCCGGCATGAGCGGCATTGCCGAGATCCTGCTGCAGCCCGGCTTCGACCTCGAGATCTCCGGCTGCGACCTGCAGTCGAGCGCCGTCACCCGCCGCCTGGCCGACGAGCTGGGCGCCCGCATCGAAGTAGGGCACTCGCCCGACCACCTGGAGGGGGTCGAGCTGCTGGTCACCTCGTCGGCGGTGGCCGAGGACAACGCCGAGGTGCGCGAGGCGCGCCGCCGCGGCATCACCGTCGTCCGCCGCGCCGAGATGCTCGGCGAGCTGATGCGCCTCAAGTACGGCATCGCCGTCGCCGGCACGCACGGCAAGACCACGACCACCTCGCTCATCGGCACCATGCTGACCGATGCCGGCCTCGACCCGACGGTCATCGTCGGCGGCCGCCTGCGCTTGCAAGGCACCGGCGCGCGCCTCGGCCGGAGCCAGTACCTGGTGGCCGAAGCCGACGAGTTCGACCGCAGCTTCCTGCGGCTGACGCCGGTGGTGGCGGTGGTGACGACGATCGACGCCGACCACCTCGACACCTACCGCGACCTCGACGACATCCGCGACGCCTTCGTCCAGTTCGCCAGCCGCGTCCCCTTCTTCGGCCGCGTCGTCGTCGGCCTCGACGACCCGAACGTGCAGCGCATCCTGCCGCGCCTCGCCGACCGCCGCATCGTCACCTACGGCTTCTCGCCGCAGGCCGACCTCTCGGCCGTAGACCTGGAACCGCACACCGGCGGCACCCGCTTCGGTGTCCGCCACCTCCAGCGCGGCCTCCTCGGCCGCGTCGAGCTGCCGATCCCCGGCCGCCACAACGTCGCCAACGCCCTCGCCGCCGTCGGTGTCGGGCTCGCCCTCCGCCTCCCCTTCGAGGTCATCGCCCGCGGCCTCGCCACCTTCGAGGGGGTGGACCGCCGTTTCGAGCAGGTGGGGAGCTGGCGCGGCGCCACGGTCGTGGACGACTACGCCCACCACCCGACCGAGGTGGCGGCGACGCTGGAGGCGGCGCGCCAGACCTTCCCCAAGGCGCGCCTCCACGTCGTCTTCCAGCCCCACCTCTTCTCGCGCACCCGGGACCAGGCGGAGGCCTTCGGCCGCGCGCTGCTCGCCGCCGACCGTGCGGTGGTGACCGACGTCTACGCCTCGCGCGAGTCGCCGCTGCCGGGGGTGACCGGCGAGCTGGTGACGAACGCCGCGACGACCAGCGGCCACCGCAGCGTCCACTACTGCCGCGACTGGCAGGACGCGCCCGCGCTCCTCGCCGCCGAGGTGGAGCCCGGCGACGTCGTCCTCACCCTCGGTGCCGGCGACATCTATAAGTTGGCGCGCCAGCTCGCCGCCGAGGAGCGGCAGGCGGCGGCGGAGGCCACGGCGTGAGCGGCGCGACCCTCCTGCGCGGCGCCCTCTCGCCGGTCTCCGAGCAGCGCGAGCGCGGCTCGCTCTTCCGCCGCAAGGCGGTGGCGCCGCGGCGCCGGCGCCGCAACCTCCTGCTGCGCATCGCCGGGCCGCTGGGACCGCCGCTGGCGCTCCTCGGCCTGCCGCTGGCGCTCACGGGGTGGGTGCTCTCGGCGCCGCAGTTCGCGCTGCGCGAGGTGGTGGCCGAGGGCGGCGCGCGCGTGCCCGCGGCGTGGTTGGAGGGGGCGCTGGAGCCGCTCCGCGGCGCCAACCTCGTCCGCCTCGAGCTGGCCGCCGCCGAGGCGCGCCTGCGCCGCCACCCCTGGGTGGCCGAGGCGGAGCTGACGAAGGAGCTGCCGGGCCGCCTGCGCGTCGCCGTCGTCGAGCGGCAGCCGGTCGCCCTCCTCGCCCGCGGCGGCGGCCTCTACTTCGCCGACCAGCGCGGCCGCGCCATCGCCCCGGTCGGCCCCGGCGGCCGCGCCGCCGAGGACGCCCGTGGGCTCCTCGTCGTCGAGGCGCCCGAGCGCGCGCCGGACGGCCTGCAGCGCGCCCTCGAGGTCGCCGCCGACCTCGGCCGCGCCAACCCCACGTGGGCCGGGAACCTGACCCGCGTCGAGGTGCTGGGCGACCGCGACTTCCGGCTCGCCACCGCCGCCCTGCCGTTCGCCCTCTTCGTGCGCGAGGGCGACGTGCAGCCGAAGGTGCGCCGCCTAGAGACCCTCCTCCCCGACCTCGCCCACCGCTACACGTCGGTGGCGGCGGTCGACCTCCGCTTCGCGCGGCGGATCGTCGTGCAGCCTCTGTTGTCGTCCAATGCATCGCAACCGGCGGCGCCCGCGCCGCCTCTTCCTCGAGGGGACCAGCCGCATGCCTAAACCGGAACCAGCCTTCGTCGGCATCGACATCGGATCCTCCAAGGTCGGGGTGCTCATCGGGCACAAGGACGACAAGGGGGGCATCGAAGTCGTGGGCAAGGGGCTCGCCCCCAACCGCGGCACGCGCAAGGGGAACATCGTCAACGTCGAGGCCACGGTCGAAGCGCTCAAACAGGCGAGCGAGGAGGCCGAGGTGATGGCCGGCGTCGAGATCTCGCGCGCCTGGGTCGGCGTCGCCGGGCCGGACATCCGCAGCGTCAACTCGCGCGGCATGGTCTCGGTGGCGCGCAAGGACCGCGAGATCACCCGCCAGGACATCCAGCGCGTCCTCGAGGCGGCGCAGTCGGCGGCGCTGCCTTCCGACCGCGAGATCCTGCACGCCATCCCGCAGGAGTTCCTGGTCGACGAGCAGGGCGGCATCGAAGACCCGCTCGGCATGCAGGGGAGCAGGCTGGAGGTGATGGTCCACCTCGTCACCGGCAACATCACGCGCTCGAAAACGATGCTCACCTGCGTCAACCGCGCCGGCATCGAGGTCGTCGAGATGGTCTTCGAGCCGCTGGCAACCGCCGAAGCGGTGCTGACGCCGGACGAGCGCGAGCTCGGCTCGCTGCTCATCGACATCGGCGCCGGCACCACCGAGTACGCGCTCTTCGCCGACGGCGAGATCCGCTACAGCGCGGTCTCGCCGATCGGCGCCGGCCACTTCACCAACGACCTCTCGATGGTGCTGCGCACGCCCTTCGCCGAGGCCGAGAAGATCAAGATCAAGCAGGGGTGCTGCCTGACCGGCATGGTCACCGGCGACGACGGCGTCTCGGTGCCCACCGTCGCCGGCGGCTCGGCGCGGGTGGTGCCGAAGAAGGAGCTCTCCGAGATCCTCCAGCCGCGCGCCGAGGAGCTGTTCAAGATGCTGCGCGACGACCTCGCCAAGCACCTCTCCGAGGACAGCCTGCGCGGCGGCGTCATCCTGACCGGCGGCGGCGCCCAGCTCGACGGCCTGCTCGAGCTCGCCGAGCAGGTCTTCGACGCCGGCGTGCGCTACGGCCTGCCGCGCGGCCTGGGGGGCCTCGTCGACGTCATCAGCAGCCCGAGCTGGTCGACCGCCTCGGGCCTCCTCCTCTACGCCATGGCCGCGGCCGAGGCGCAGGGGAAGGTGCAGAAGCCTGCCAAGTTCAGCGTCAAGGGGATGGTCGGGAGCTTGCGCGGCATGTTCAGCGACCTGCTCTAAACCGGGAGAACGAACCAAAAGGAGTAACGCATGATTCTCTTCGATGACCAGGATGCCCCGGACAAGGGGCGGCCGCTGACCCACGACGCGCGCGACATGGTGCCAGCCAAGATCAAGGTGGTCGGCGTCGGCGGCGGCGGCGGCAACGCCGTCAACCGCATGATCGACGCCCATCTGCGCGGCATCGAGTTCATCGCCGCCAACACCGACCTCCAGGCGTTGGCCAAGTGCCGGGCCCAGGTCAAGCTCCAGCTCGGCCAGAGTCTGACCAAGGGGCTGGGCGCCGGCGCCGACCCGGAGGTCGGCAAGAAGGCGGCGCTCGAGGACACCGAGCGCATCCTCGAGATGCTCGACGGCGCCGACATGGTCTTCCTCACCGCCGGCCTGGGCGGCGGCACCGGCACCGGCGCGGCGCCGATCATCGCCTCGCTGGCGGCCGAGATCGGCGCCCTCACCGTCGCCGTCGTCACCAAGCCGTTCGGCTTCGAGGGGCGGCGGCGGATGCAGCTCGCCGAGCGCGGCGTCGAGGACCTGCGCAACGCGGTGGACACCCTGATCACCATCCCCAACGAGCGCCTGCTCAACTTCGTCGAGCGCGGCACGCCGCTCGCCGAAGCCTTCCGCATCGCCGATGACGTGCTGCGCCAGGCGGTGCAGGGGATCAGCGACCTGATCACCGTCCCCGGCGAGGTCAACGTCGACTTCGCCGACGTGCGCACCATCATGAGCGGCATGGGCATGGCGCTGATGGGCACCGGCGTGGCGCGCGGCGAGAACCGGGCGCTCGAGGCGGCGCAGCGGGCGATCTCCTCGCCGCTGCTCGAGGAGACCTCGATCCAGGGCGCCAAGGGGGTGCTGATCAACATCTCCGGCGGCGGCGACCTCACTCTGCACGAGGTGGCCGAGGCGGCGCGCATCATCGCCGAGGCGGTCGACCCCGACGCCAACATCATCTCCGGCATGGTGATCGACGACGGCATGGAGGAGGCGATGAAGGTCACCGTCATCGCCACCGGCTTCGACTACGCCCCCGACGTCCGCCCGCGGGTGCCGATCCCGACCTACACGCCGGTCAACGTCCGCCCGGCGCCGGCGCCCGCGATGCCGGCGGCCGGCCCGATGCTTGCAGCGGCCACGGCGCAGCCGCTCGCCGCGCCGGAGGAGCCGGAGCGCACCGTCGCCGACATCCCCTTCTACCGCAAGGTCATCGCCCACGGCCGCGGCGAGGACCCGGGCGGCTTCGGCCCCAACTGGTCGAACGTCGACGACTACGACATCCCGACGGTGCTGCGGAAGCAGATGGATTGAAGTAGCATTCGAGGCGTATCGCCGTATCGATCTAACCGGATAGGAGTTGTGAGTTCGTGAAGATTCGCCTCTACTCCGCGACCGTCACGCACCGCGGTCCCGACGGCAAGCTCCGCGAGGAGGAGTTCCCCGTCCGCGCCGCCGACCAGCCCGGGGCCTGCGAGCTGGCCCTGGCCTACGTCCTGTCGTCGCTGAAGCTCGACGAGTTCGAGCTGCGCGTCGTCGGCGCCTAGGGCCGCGCGCGCGGCGGCTCCGCCAGGAGCCGCTCGATCCGGGCTTCCAGTGCGGCGTAGTCGCCGTCCCCCGCGACGTACTGCCCGCCGGGGTGGATGTGGCGGACGACCCCCTCGCGGTCGAGGAGGAAGGTGACGCTGGTCCAGCCGGAGGGGACCTCGTCGAGCCACCAGCGCCGCAGCGTCCGCCAGCCGCCGTCGATCGCCACCGGGAACTCGAAGCCGAAGTCGCCGGCCCAGGCCTCGACCTGCTCCGGGTCGAGGCGCGAGCTGCTCTTGTGGTGGTAGAAGCCGAGGACCGCGAGGCCGCGGTCGCGGTAGCGCCGGTGGAAGTCGTTGAGCGCCGGCGCCGTCGCCCGGCAGAAGGGGCAGTGCGGCGCCGTCCACCAGCGCACCAGGACGACCTTGCCGCGCAGGTCCGCGAGCTGCACCGGGCGCCCGTTCAGCCAGTGCGACACGCTCCACTCCGGCGGGCGCTTGCCGAGGAGGTCCCCGGCGTCCTTCCCGCGCGCCCCCGGCGCCGCGGCAGCGAGCGGCGGCAGCAGCAGGACGAGCGCGGCGAGCCCGGCGAGACCCCTCACGGAGCTCATCCTAGCTCCCGGCGCCCCCTCCCACCGTGGCTTGATAGCATTCGCTCTATGTCGCAACCCGCCGTCCGCGCGCTCGGTCTCGCCCTCTGCCTCCTCGCCGCCGCCCCCGTCCGCGCGCAGCTCGCGCCCGTCGGTCCCCAGCTCACCCTCGTCCCGCCCGGCGAGGCGATCTTCGTCGGCGACCGCCCGGCCGTGGCGGCCGGCCCCGAGGGGTTCGTCCTGGCCTGGATGAGCCGCCAGCCCGACACGAAGACCGGCGAGCCCGACAAGGAGACCGGCGTCTTCGCCCGGCGTTTCGACCTCCAGGGGCGCGCCGCCGGCGCGGCGGTGCGCGCCGATCTCCGCCCGACCCGGTTCCCGCGCTTCGAGCCGAGCGTCGCCGTCGGCCGCGACAACGGTTTCGTCGTCGCCTGGCACGAACTGGAAGACCGCGACGTCCACGCCCGGGGCTTCGGCCCCCGCGGCCGCGCTCTGACCGGGGACTTCGTCGTCAACACCACCCGCGACTTCTGGCAGGTCCTGCCCAAGGTCGCCGCCGATCCGCGCGGCGGCTACACCGTCGTCTGGGTCAACAGCGACGTCGGCGACCAGGGCCCCTGGCCCGAGGGCGCCTTCGGCCAGCGGCTCGACCTCGGCGGCCGCAAGGTCGGCGGCGAGTTCCCCCTCGACCAGACCGAGGCCGCGGACCGGCAGGCGGACGTGGCGATCGCGACGAATGGCGAGCGGCTGGTGGGCTGGTGGTCCTGGCTGCCCGAGCTCATGGTCCGCCGCCTGGCGCGCTCCGGCGCTCCCCTGACCCCCGAGTTCAGCGCCAGCGGCCACACGGAGTGGCACAGCACTACCTCGATCTGCGCCCTGCCGGGCGGCCGCTTCCTGGCGGCGTGGCAGGCGCCGTTCCCGGAGGAGGGCATCTTCGCCCGCAGCGTCGATGCCGACGACACCCTCGGGCCGATCCACCGGATCGACCCTCCGGGCGATCCGCTCCGCGGCAAGCCCCACCTCGCCTGCGACCGCTTCGGCGGCGTCCTGGCCGTCTACGTGGCGGTCGACGGCACGGTCCGCGCCCGCCAGCTCGATCTCTCCGGGGCGCCCGTCGGCGAGGAGGCCGTCGCCGGCGACTGGTTCAACGAGCTGGTGGCCCCGGCGCCCGTCGCGGCGCTGGGACCGGGCGGCCGCGCCCTGGTCGCCTGGGACGCCAACGGCCCCTCCCCGACGGGGGGGCAGGCGGTTGCCGGCCGGGTCCTGCAGCTCGGCCCCGCCGGCTGCGTACCGTCCGACACCGATCTCTGCCTCCACGGCGGCCGCTTCCGGGTCCGCGCCCACTGGCGCAACCCGAACAACCGCGACGCCGGCCTCGCCCGCGCCCGGCCGCTCCTCGACGACACCGGCACGTTCTGGTTCTTCGCGCCCGACAACCTCGAGCTGGCGGTCAAGGTGCTCGACGGGCGGGCGGTCAACGGCCGGTTCTGGGTCTTCGCGGGGTCGCTGACGACCGTCGAGTACTGGCTCGAAGTCTTCGACACCGCGACCGCGGCGGCCCGCACCTACTACAACCCGCCCGGCAGCCAGGCCGGGATCGCCGACACGGGCGCCTTCGTCGGGACGGCGGCCGCGGCCGCGGTCTCGCCGCCGGCCCGAGAGCCGGCGGCGGCGTTCCCAGCGGGTCCTTGCGCCGGCCCGCCCGCGACCCTCTGCCTCGGCGGCGGCCGCTTCGCCGTGGAGGTCACCTGGGACACTGGCGCGGCGACCGGCGCCGGCACCGCCGTCCCCCTCACCGCCGACACCGGCGGCTTCTGGTTCTTTGGCGACCAGAACCTCGAGCTCCTCGTCAAGGTCCTCGACGGCCGCCCGGTGAACGGCCACTTCTGGGTCCTCTGGGGGGGCCTGACGACGGTGGACTACACCTTCAGGGTCACCGACCTCGCGACCGGCGAGCGGAAGGAGTACCACCACCCCGCCGGCTCCCTGCTCGGCGGCAACGACATCGCGGCGTTTTGAGGCTCATCTTCAGGCGCCTAGCCTTATGAGGTGAGGGTGGCGCTAGCCGTCCGCTCCACCGAGGGGTTAGCCAGTCGTTGAAGATTCATCGCCTCTACCCTCCCACGGGCTGTCCGCCATGGTTTCCAGATCAACCAGATACCTACCGAACGGACTTCGGACGAAGAGGCGCAAGTCTTCATGCAGGACTGGCGGCAACTCTACCAGACGACCGAGAGCATCAGCCAATCGACTAGTCGCACCCAGAGCATGCAAGATGAAACAAGCTACCAACCTCCGAAGGGAGCCCAGGCGATCCTTCTTGAACCGCTGATCCTCCCATTCGTTAAAGCGACTCCACGGGCGCTCAGATGGGTCGATAGCAAAACCCCAATCAGTTTCAAAGATAATGGACGGCCTGCGACCATAATGGGCGATACCATCCCGAAGGTCCTTCAAGATCCGAAAGAACGGCGCCTCTATCCCGTACCACTCCACGAGTGCGTCATTCATGCCATATCGCTGCGCCAAGCTGAGAGGCTCGTCCGCGCCTCGTTGACCCTTAAGAACTTCCGAGAATTTTCCCGGTAGCTCATGCGTAGCGAGTCGAGTTGTCGGCTCGTGGCCGGCAAGGGGATGACGTGCGATGGCGCGGACTACGTTCTGCAGCGCGTCGTAGTACGACCGAAGAAGTAGAAGGAGGTATTCCACCTCCGACTCGACTAGCAGGCTCGAGAAAGAATTTCCTGCGGCCCTTTGCTCCCAGAAGAGATGATATTTTCGGAGAATCTGTGCACACCGATGAATGTCATTCTCAAGGGGTCCAAGAGCGCCGATAACGTCGCGAAAGGAAAGGCGCTGCATGACCAAAGTACCTAGCGGGAACTGAATGTCGGTTTGACGGTCAGCCGGCACTTTCCCTAAATACGAACCGTTGAGCATGTCGCCGCCAACGATTCGGATCAATTCGTTATGACCATGGGGTAGATACAGGTGCCAATCCTCGGTTTCAGCTTGAAATAAACCGATGAGCGGGACGGTGCGGTCGTCTGTCGGGACGAGCCTGACATAGGGGAGCTCGTCGAGGTGGTCCGTAGAGATGCGGGTGCCTGGTGGTTTATCTTTCATGTCACGCTTTGGACGGCGGCGAGGGCATCGTAGGATCGTTCTCATGAACGACGTGCTGCCGTGCCTCGACCTGCTCGCAGCCACTCCCGCCATCCTGCGCGGGCTGATGTCCGAGATCTCCGAAGAGGACGCGCACTGGAAGCCGGCGGCCGACCGTTTCTCGATTGCCGAGGTGCTCTCGCACCTCTCGCATTCCGAGGCGCACTGCTACCGGTCCAGGCTCGATCGGTTCCTCGCCGAGGAGCGCCCGGAGTTCGAGCCGGACGATGCGCAGATGCATCTCGACGTGTACCGGAATGCCGACCCCGAGGAGGACTTCGGGCACTTCGAGGACCAGCGTGAAACCAACATCGAGCTGCTGCGGGGCTTGCCCGCCGAAGCCGGTGTGCGCAAGGCGCTGCATCGGTCCGCCGGCGAGATCACGTTGTCCCAGATGCTCCACGAGTGGGCGCTCCACGATATCGGGCACGTCCGGCAGATCGCGGAGCTGGTGCGCGCCCGGAAGTATCTCGCGGGCGCCGGCCCATTGGGCGCAGATTACCAGTTGAAGCCATGACGATCCGACGCATGCCGAAACGGCTCGATCCCCGTCATGCGCCCGCTGGGCCGGTTTAGCTCGGAGCGCTTACAGGTTCGAGTTGAGCGTCGCGGGCTTCGCCGCTGCAAGCCGGATTAGCCGGCCCGCCGCGTGCGGTACGAGAGCCACCAGTAGTACTGGAGCTCGGTGATTTCAAGATCAGTTCCCGAGGCTGCCGCGGCACTCCTCAGCTCAGCAGCGCTGGGAAAGTTCTTCAGAATCTCGACCTCGGCCCGGTCAGAGAGCGTGCGAACCTGATACGTGTTGCCCAGGGAATCCACTCGCGAGATGGGAGTACTGCTGCCAGGCACGAAGCGATTATCGATGAAGACAACCTTCACACCCACTCCAACCGTGTCGGAGATGGCGGCGAGGAACTCTGGCAACCGCTCATGCGGGACGTGTGACCACCAGAAGCCGGCAAAGATGGCCGTGAGGCGACCCGTGGCCACGGGCAGGCTGAACGCGTCGGTTACCGCGAAACTCACGGTGCTCGACGGGAAGATCCTGCCGCGTGCCGCGTTAGTCATGGAGATGGCGGCGTCGGTCGCGAGAACCGAGTGGGCGACCTTCGCGATCAGTTGGGTCCAGTACGCGGTCCCACAGGCCAGCTCGAGAACCCGCTCACCCACGAAGGCGCTGGCTACGCCCGAGCGGAGCTGCCCGAGGTCCGCCTGCCTCTCAGGCTTGGCGTAGATCGCGTCGTACTCGGGAAGTCGACGGGCGTAGTAGTCAGCTAAGCTGGGCTGTGGCATTCTCACGATGCCGCGACGGCTAACGCTGGCGCCTGAGCGGCGCCGCGCAGCGGCGACTGTCTCCAGGCGCGGGGTTGGCCGCCGGCCGGTCTGTTTTTCTGCTCCTCAGAATATAACTTCCAGGAGCAACAGTAACAACCGAAGCAAGGCGGAGACCACGAGAGCCACTAAGGCTGCTGCAATGAATCCAAATGACCCACAAGCTCGAGATCACCGTGCACTGCGTCGGCTAACTCGTCCGAGATATAGGTGAATCTGGCGAAGATCAGCAGATTCATGGTGATAACTACGAATGGCAACGGATAAAGCCAACGTGACCTCGCCGCATGCCCTACTTGGGCGAGGAAAGTGCCAATCGAAAGCGCACTGCCAGAGAAGTAGTAAAAAAACCAAAAATACTCTAATGCGAAGACTAGGCCAAGAAGAATCAGGAAGGGGAACAAACGTGGATTGAGTACGGGTTTGCGCCGTGTCTTGATGAGCCTGTTTGTCAGCCACAAAGGAAAGGCGAGCGCTGCCGAAATAGCTCCTTGAACGAGATCCACGAATGAAGGATTGTTTATTAGTCCGGGGCTATTTCCCCGCATGAGATTTGAAGAAAGCGCCAATACCCAAGATGCTAGAGGGATCAATAACGCAGGTAGCAGGACGTAAAGAGAAGCGAAAGCCCAAGTCTTGTCCGCCGTAGAGGCCCTAGCCGCACGTATAGCTATGGCCAAAGGCCCAGCGGCACCCATGTGAAGTTTAGCCAATCCGCGATCCACCTCAGCCATCGAATGCCAGTTCCAGAAGCCCGAGAGGCGGTCAATCTCTCTGCCAGCGGCACGTAGGGCGAAAGCAGGACCGTCGGTGGCTCCGGCTGCGTTAGTCGCCGGCCGCGGTATTTTGGTAGGGGACGGAACCGAGGTCGTGGGAACACGTGACATCGCGTGCAACGAGGCGTCTGGCGCCACCGAGACCGCAGGTCGGGCTGGGCTACCACTTAAGGCTGGAAGCTCTTGATTGCACCACCGACAGACGAGGGCCCCGTCTTCGTTTTCCCCGTAGCACAAAAAGCATTTTCTCATGCCACGCCGCTCCTATCGCGAAGCCAGTTCGGGGTTCCTAGAAACGGCCAACGTGCTTGGGCTTCAGCGGTGCCGTCAGGCACCCGCTGCAAGCCGGGTTAGGCGACCAGCCGGGTTCAGAACTGGAGGTTTGCTCCAAAGTCGGGAAGTTGGTTGTTCTTGATGAGGTCGATCCATTTCTGGAGGATGAGCACGCCTGCTGGCCAGATTCGCTTGATCTTCTCGAGGTACGCGAGAACTGCGCGGCGCTCGCCCCTGTGGAGCAGGTCGTTCGCGAGAGACATATTGGGGCCAGTAGAAGCAATCGACATCGAGCCCGGCGTATTGGCCGCTTCCTGGAGCTCCCTCGCGGCGGCACCCAGATCATCGCGGTGCAGGGCGAGACGGCCGAGCACCATGTGAGCATCGTGGATCGCGTTTCCGTAGTTGGGATCTTCCTTGAACCTCGGGGCCAACTCGAGGAGTCGCCTCGCGTAGCGAGCCGCGTTGTCGTAGCGGCCGACTTCGAACGCCGCTTTGGCTGCGTCGGGCAGAGCGTAGAACTGGTCCTGGACTGACACCTGCGGATCTTGCAGCGTGGCTTCCGCTCGTTGGAGCACCTCGGGCCACGTCGGTGGCGTTCGTACTGCGCCACCCTCGCCAGCCACGAGAGAGACCAACGCCGCAAGCACGATGACGCACTGTCGATTTGTCACGATGGATCCCCCGCGCTAGCCGGCGGCGGCTCCGCCGCCTTGTCCGCCTTCTCGGCCTGCTTAGGCTTGTTCGGGCCGCGGACGCCGTGGGGCTCGAGGCCGAAGCCCTGGAGGTGGTTGCTGCGCTTGCCGTGGCGGCCCCGGAGGAGGAAGGCGATGCGGCCGTGCAGCTCGGCGGTCTGCGTCTCCAGCTCCAGGCGCCGCCGGTTCGCCTCGCGCAACCCCGCCTCGTGCTTGTCGGCCTGGTACATCTGCTCTTGGATCTCTTCAAGGCACCGCCCCAGCTCGGCGTGCTCCTTCGCGAGCTCCGCCGCGTCCTCCGGATGCGCCGTGAGCCCGTCGAAGAGCTTCCGCCACGTCACCAGCCGTTCGCCGATCGTTTTCATGAGGGTCCTCCTCTCCCCGGAGGCGTCCGGATAGCTCGCCGGACGCCCGGGATAGTTATCCGGAGCGTCGGGGAAGCTATCCGAGTCGTCAGGATAACTATCCCGAGACTCTGGATGATTATCCCGGATCTCGGGATGATTGTCCCGAGTCTCAGGATAGTTATCCGGAAGGTCCGGAAAGCTTTCCGGAGCTCCGGTAAAGCTTTCCCGGGCGTCGGGATCATCATCCGGAGTGCCGGGAAGACGATTCCGGGCGGGTTTTTCTAGCCGCGGGGCTGTGGGGGCTTCCGCCGCTTGCGGCGGGGCGCTGAGGGGCGCTCGGGGCGCGCCTTGGCGCGCTCTTCGAGCAGGGCGCGGCGGACGTCCATCGAATCGACCTTGATTCCCAGCTCGCGGACCGCCCGGGAAGCCTTGTCCTGGGCGATCGCCACCTCGGGATCGGGCCAGCCGCCGGCTGCCGGCGCCGCCTCGCGCAGCTCGAAGGGGAGCCGGGCCTGTTCGGCCACGGGGTACTTCGCCAGCTCCTCCTCGGCCGCTTCGAAGAGGACCACCAGCTTGAAGTATTGTTCCGCGCCGACCCCGAGGACCGGCAGCAGGGACTCCAGGGTCGCGAGGTCCAGCTTGCCCTTGCCCTTCTCGAGGCGGTTGACCTTCGATTTGCCCACGCCCCACTCCGCGGCGAGCTGCTTCTGGCTCCATTTCCGCCTCTCGCGGACCAGGGCGATCGCGCGGCCACCGCTCACCGGCATGCTCACGCGAGGAATCCTAATGACGACAGCGGCCACAATGCAAGCCCAAAGTACTGAGCGTGAACAACTTAACGCGCAACAGGAGTTGCCGTTGACGAGGCCGAAGAGCCGAGAAACGTCCCGATTGGCGGCGCGCGGTTGCGCAATTCACTATCTATTGGCGGTTTTTTGCGCGTTTTGGCTGGTTGCACCGCGCGCGCTCGCGGCCCTCGACGCCATCTACCTGGTGCGCCACGCGGAGAAGGCGGAGGGGTGGCCGGAGGCGGACAAGGCGCTCGATCCCTTCTGGCCGCTCTCGCCGGCGGGGATCGCGCGGGCGCGGGCGCTCGGGCCGCGCTTCGCCGGCGCCGGCCTCGCCGCGGTCTACGCCAGCCGGACCGTCCGTGCTTTCGCCACCGGGCTGCCGGTGGCCGAGGCGGCCGGCGCGCCGCTCGTCGTCGACCCGGCCTCCACCGTCAAGCCGGAGATGGACGCCTTCCTCGCCCGGCTGCGCCAGCGCCACCCCGCCGACCGCGCAGTGTTCGTCGTCGGACATTCGAACACCATCCCCGAGCTCCTCCGGCGGCTCGGCGCCACCCAGGACTGCTTCGCCCGCCTGGGGATCAAGGCGACCGAGAAAGGCGGCCTCGAGATCGAGGGCTACGACGGCCTCTGGAAAGTGGAGCTGGCGAAGCCCGGCTGCGCGGGGATGACGCGCCAGGCGTCCTCTCCCCAGGCGACTCCCTAGGCGGTCATCTCCCCCACGACGACGCGCAGCGCCCGCGGCAGCACCTCGAAGCGGGTGGGCTGGTCGGGGAGCAGCTCGCCGTCGACGTTGAAGGACATCGGCGGCTCGGAGCGCAGCTCGATGGCGGCTGCGCGGCGGAAGATCGCGAGGTCGCTGCCGGTGTGCCGGCCGAGCAGGACGAGCGGCACCAGCACAGCGAGCTGCGGCACCGAAGACTCGGGGACGATCATCAGGTCGAGGAGGCCGTCGTCGAGACGCGCCTCGGGGGCGACCGGGATGCCGGCGGCGACGTAGCGGGCGTTGGCCACCACCACGCTGTAGGCGGAGACGTCGAGCGTCTCGCCGCCGTCGAGCCGCAACGTCGCGCGGTAGGGGGAGAGCTCGGGAGCGGCCTCGACCGCGGAGCGCAGGTAGGAGAGCGGGCCCCACGAGCGCTTGACCTCGGCGTCCATCTTCTCGTTGATGACGCCGCTGAACCCGCCGGCCGAGACGTTCACGAAGTGGCGCGGCGTTGCGGCAACGGCGCGCCCGACGTCGAGGGCGGCCGTGCGCCCCGCCGCCAGCACCGCGAGCGCCCCGTCGAGCTCGGCGGGCACGCCGATCGAGCGCGCGAAGTCGTTGCCGGTGCCGAGCGGCAGCAGGCCCAGACGGGCGGCGCCGAAGTCGACGGCGAGGCCGTTGACCACTTCGTTGAGGGTGCCGTCGCCGCCGGCGGCGATCACCAACTCGTAGCCCGCCTCCACCGCCTCCCGCGCCAGCCGCTCGGCGTCCCCCGGCCCCTCGGTCGTGCAGACCTCCGCGTCCCCCAGGGCCGCCACCCCGGCGCGCAACGCCGCGCAGTCGTCGGCGCTGCCGGCGTTCGGGTTGAGGACGACGCGCGTCCTCACCGGTCGTCGCTCAAGTTGAGCCAGCGCGCCGCGAACCAGGCGATGGTGAGGGTGGGGATCGGCCCGGTGAAGGGGACGAGGGCCTCGAAAGTGGCGACGTTGCGCAGGGCCCCGAGGCGGAGGCGGCGCAGCAGGAACCAGACGATCGGGGCGGAGAAGACGTCGAGCCCGAGGTCCAGGAGGTCGAGCCCGACGACGAGGGCGAGCGGCACGGCGCGCAGGGTGGCGAAGAAGCCGGCGTCCTCGGGGAGGTCCAAACGCTGCAGGCGCCGGTACACGTAGACGAGGAGGACCGTGGCGATGCAGAGGGCGAGGACGGCGACCCCCGCCAGCACCGCCACGACCGTCGTGAGGTCCGTCTCCATGTCCCCTCCTGGGCCAGCGCTCCCGTCTATGCAATCCCGCCGCCGCTACTCGCGGGCGCGGCCGGCGGCCCCGATCCTGCATCAAGGGGCCAGGCCATGAGCTTTTCGCCACACCCCGCGGGGCGGTGGACGGTGCGGTGTGCCGCGTTGGCCTGCCTCCTCCTCGCCGCGGCGCCGCCGGCGCGGCCGGCGCCGCGCGCCTGGCCGGCCCCGGCCGGGCGCGGCCTCCAGTACCTGGAGACGGGGCTGGGGCAGCTCCAGCGGCTCGAGCGGCGGATCAAGCGCCTGGGCGAGGATCGCCAGGCGGCCGGCGCGCTGGCCGCCGCGGCGCTGGCCGCCGCCGGCCGGCCGACCGGGGCGGACGCCGTCCGTTGGACCACCGAGGTCCTCGACGCCTGCGCCGGGCGCTGGCAGCGCTTCCAGTGCCAGCACGCCGAGATCGCGCTGCAGCGGATCGCCTTCCAGTACCCGCAGGTGCTGCCGGCGCCGCTGCTCGGACGGGTGCGCACACAGGCGGTCGCGGCCGCCCCGCCGCCGGGGCCGGAGGCGGTGAACGACCCCTGGCGCTTCAAGGACACCGAGAACCAGCGCATGCTGCAGATCGCGCGCAGCCTCGGCGCCCAGACGCTCGCCGGCACGCCCGGCTCGCCGGCGGCGCGGGCGTGGGGGGCGTACGCCGAAGCATTCCTCGCCGCCCACGACCGCCAGGGCTGGTACGAGGCCGAGAGCCCTGGCTACCTCGCCTCCTCGATCACCTCGCTCCTGCACCTCGCCGACCACGCGCCGCAGCCGGCGGTGCGCGAGCTGGCGGTGCGCCAGCTGAACCTCCTCTTCGCGCGCTGGGCGCAGGAGCAGGTCGGCGGCTTCCCGGCCGGCGCCAAGAGCCGCACCTACGTGCACTGGGCGCTCGGCCATCGCAACACCGCCTGGCGCGGCTGGGCGTGGCTCGCCGGCGCGCTCCCCTCCGCCGAGGGGCTCAGCTTCATGGACTGGCCGGAGCTGCCGACGAGCGGTTACGCGCTGCCGGCGGCGGTCGCCGAGCTCCTCGCCGAGCGGCGGCGGCAGCCGCCGTACGAGATCAAGATGCGGCGGCGCATCGACCTCGGCGAGCGCATGGACCTCGACGTCGCCCTCTACAGCTACGCCACCCCGGATTACGTGCTGGGGACGGCGCAAGCCGTGGGCGGCCTCCGTCTGACCGTCTCCGGCGGCCAGGAGATCCTCGCCACCCTCTTCCCCGAGTGCGGCTTCGCGCCGCTCTACCTGTGGAGCCGCAGCGACAACCCGCGGAAAGACCGCTGGCGGAACTGGGGGCGCGAGGACCTGGCGGTGGGTCACGAGAACACGGCGCTCGCCCGCCTCGGCGGCCCCGGCGCGATCGGGCACGCCTACTTCGCGCCCGGCTGGTCGCCGCCCGAGCCGCGCACGGGCGACGGCGCGGTCGTCTTCTCGCGCTGCGGCGATGCCTACGTGGCGCTGACGACCGACGGCGGCTGGGAGGTGGCGCCGGCGCCGCAGCGCCTCCCCGGCTACTACGGCGGTGACAAGGCCTATCGCGACGCCTGGGTGGCGGTGCCGCGGGTGCAGCCGGCGCGGGTGGCGCTGGAGGCCGGGCGCCTCGCTGAGGACGGCCCCTTCGAGCGCTTCCGCGCCAAGCTCGCCGGTGCGCGTCTCGCGGACGTCGAGGGCGAGCTGCGCTACCGCACCGCGCGGGGCGTGGCGCTCGCCTTCCGGCCCGGCGAGCGGGCGACGGCCGGCGGGCGCGCGATCGACGCCGCTGCCTACGCGCCGCTCGAAGGCCCGTTCCTCTCCCGCCCGCGCGAGGGCGGCTGGCGCTTCGCCTGGAAGGCGGTGCGGCTGAACCTCCCCGAGCTGGCGCCCCGGAGGGCCGCCGAGGTCGGGAAGTGAAGCCCCGCGACGTCGTCGCCCTGACACGCGAGACCTTTTCCGAATGGCGGCGCGACGACGCCCTGACGTTGGGCGCCGCGCTCGCCTACTACACCACCTTCTCGCTCGCGCCGCTCCTCGTCGTGGTCATCGCCATGGCGGGCCTCTTCTTCGGGACGCGAAGCGGTCGAGGGCCGGCTGGTCGGCGAGGTCCAGGGCCTCGTCGGGCGGCAAGGGGCCGAGGCCGTCCAGACGATGATCGCCAGCGCCGGCCGGCACGAGGGAGCCGGGCTCGTCGCCACAGTGCTCGCCGTCCTCGCCACGCTCTTCGGCGCCACCGGCGTCTTCGCCCAGCTCCAGGCCGCGCTCGACCGGATCTGGAACGTGCCGCCGCCGGAGCGGGCGGTGGGGATCAAGGCGATGCTCAAGGTGCGTGCGCTGTCGTTCGGCATGGTCCTCGCCGTCGGTTTCCTGCTCCTCGTCTCGCTGGTGCTCTCGGCCGCGCTGGCGGCGCTCGACGACTTCGCGGGCGGGGTCCTCCCGGTCTTCCAGCCGATCCTCCAGGCGGTCAACTTCGCCGTGTCTTTCTCCCTCATCACCCTGCTCTTCGCGCTGATCTTCAAGGTCCTCCCCGACGTCGATGTCGCCTGGCGCGACGTCTGGACGGGGGCCGCCTTGACCGCGCTCCTCTTCACCGTCTGCAAGCTCCTGATCGGCCTCTACATCGGCGAGAGCGGCGTGGCTTCGGCGTACGGCGCCGCCGGCTCGCTGGTCGTCGTCCTGCTCTGGGTCTTCTATTCGGCCCAGATCCTCTTCTTCGGCGCCGAGTTCACCCAGGTCTACGCCCGCCGCCGGGGATCGATGCAAAAGAGAAAGGGGGCGCCGCGAGGCGCCCCCTTCGATGAACGACGGCTGCCGGCGAGCGGCTAGAAGCGCACCCGCAGGCCGAGCTGCGCGAGCCGCTGCTCGCCCTGGAGCGGGTCGCCGGCGAAGGCCGACGGCTCGCCGAAGCGGTTCGGCCGCGCCGGGTTCTTGTCGTTGAGCAGGTTGAAGATCTCGCCGATCAGCTCGAGGCTGAAGTCGTCGGTGAAGCTGAACTCCTTGGAGACGCGGACGTCGAGCTGGGTGAAGTCGTCGCCGCGGCCGGTGTTGACCCCGCTGACGCCCGGGCGCAGGTCGATGATCGAGCCGTCGCCGTTCAAGTCGGCGTTGGCGTGCTCGAGGTAGGGCAGCGCCGAGCGGTAGCGGAGCATACCGGAGGCGTTGAACCCCCACGGCCCGTGCCAGATGCCACCGAGGGTGACGCGGTGCCGCGCGTCGGTGTAGAGCGGCCCGAAGCAGCGGCTGCACTGCGGGTCGAGCGGGTTGATCGACTGGTCCCGCCGGCTGCGGGTGACGCCGACGTCGGCCTGGGCGCCGGCGTCGGTGAGCCGGAACTCGTCCGCCCCGGCGAGCACGTTCCCCTCGGCCTCGGACCAGGTATAGAAGCCCTGCATCTCGAACTTGTCGCGCCGCACGCGGCCGCCGATGTTGACGCCGTCGTAGCTCGCGCGCCCGCCGCCGTACCAGATGCGGAAGTTGGCGAACTGCGGGAAGCGCGGCGCGCCGGTGGCCGGGTCGATGACGTTGGCGCGGAAGCGGTAGGGGATGTCGTGGTATTCGATCGAGATGAGCTCGAGGTTGAGCCCCAGCCAGTTGTTGACCTGCCAGGAGTAGCCGAGCGAGATCTGGTCGGAGTACGGGGTGGCGAGAGTCGGCGAGGCGATCTCGTCGGCGCCGGCCCCGAGCTCCGAGCTCGGCAGCTGGTTCGGCAGGCAGTTGGTGGTCACCGAGCCGAGGCACAGCGGCTGGCCGGGCTGGAAGTTGGGGATGCCGGCCGGGTTGGAGTGGCGGAAGATCGTGCCGTAGAGCGACTGCACCTGGATGGCCGGGAAGAGGATCGTGGCATTGGTGTAGGGGAAGTCGAAGTAGGTGCCGTAGCCGCCGCGCAGCAGGTGGCGGCCGTCGCCCTTGACGTCGTAAGTGAAGCCGAGGCGCGGCGCGAGGTTGTCGTCGTCCTCGTCGAGCACGCCGTCGAAGTCGCGGAAGTCCTGCAGGTAGTACTCGTTGTACCTCGTCTGGTTGTGCAGCGCCTGGTAGAGCGCGTTCGAGCGCTGGTCGAGGTCGAAGCCGGTGAAGTAGTCGTAGCGCAGGCCGAGGTTCAAGGTCAGTCGGTCGTTGAAGGCCCAGTCGTCCTGGATGTAGCCGCTGGTCTGCTCGATGGGGGTTTCGTTGCCGGCGAAGCCGCCGAAGACCTCGACCACCGTGATCGGCGAGCCGATGCGGTCCTCGGAGGCGGTGAACGCGCCGGCGATGCCGGTCGTGAAGTCACCGCCCAGCGAGGGCTCGTCGATGTAGTTGACCCCGACCTTCCAGTCGTGGCGGTCGCCGGCGATGGTGCTGGTGAAGCTGAAGTCGTCCTTGAATTGCCGCTTCCGCTGGTGGGTGGACTGCGGCGTGTTGATGTTCTGGCCGGTGAAGAAGCCCGACGGATAGGCGATCAGCGGGTCGCTCGAATCGGCGGCGATCGAGTTGTCGAACGAGGTGTACTGGAACACGAGCTCGTTGAGCATCTCGCCGCCGATCTGCGCGTTGTAGCCGGCGAGGAGGGACTCGTATTCGTTGGTCAGGGTGCCGAGCCCGCTCGGCGCGGCCAGCGGGCTGGCGCCGTACTTGTCGGCGTTCTCCTGCATGCCGTAGCGCACCTGCAGGAAGTTCTTGGGATTGACGTCCCAGGTGGCCTTGGCGGTGAGCAGCTCGTCCTCGAAGGGCAGCGCCACGACGGTGCCGTCGAAGGTCGGGAAGGCGCCGCCGGTGAAGACCGAGTAGTTGGTCGTGCGGTCGGTCTTCTCGTAGGTGGCGAAGAAGTGCGCCCGGTCGCGCGCGATGGGGCCGCCGATCGAGCCGCCCCACTGCTCGCGCTCGAGCTTCTGCTTGTCGATGCCGGCGAGCTTCTCGGTCTCGGTCTTCTCGGCCAGGCCGTCATCGCGGAAGAAGCCGTAGACGCTGCCGCCGAAGTCGTTGGTGCCGGTCTTGGTGACGACGGTCAGCACGCCGCCCGAGGAGCGGCCGTACTCGGCCTTGTACTGCTGGGTCTGGATCTTGAACTCCTGGACCGCCTCCAGGTTGAAGTTCTGCAGCGCGCCGCCGATCGTGTCGTCGGTGTTGTCGCCGCCGTCCATGGTGAAGTTGATGTTGCGGCCGATGCCGCCGCCGAGGGCGATCGTCAACTGCCCCGGCTTGGTGGGGTCGGAGTTGAAGGCGAGCGTGGTGCCCGGGGCGAGCGCCGCGAGGTTCGCGAACTGGCGGCCGTTGAGCGGCAGGTTCTCGAGCTCGTCCTGGCTGACCACGGTGCCGATCGACGGCTCGGTGGCGACCAGCGGCGCCTCGTCGACGACGGTGATCGTCTCCTCGACGGCGGAGCCCCCCAGTGTGACCTCCAGCGCGCGGTCGGTGGCGACGTTGACCTGCACGTTCTCCACCACCACCGGCGCGAAGCCGGACAGCTCGATCCGCACGTTGTACCGGCCGGCCGGCAGAGCCGCGAGGCGGAAGGTCCCGTCCTCGACCGTCACGCCGACGCGATCGAGGCCGGTGTCGATGTTGGTGGCGGTCACCGTGGCGCCCGGCAGCGCGCCGCCGGAGCCGTCGTTGACGTTGCCGGAAATCGAGCCGCCGCTGGACTGGGCGAATGCGGCGCCCGGCAGCAGGGCTGTCAGACAGGCGAGCGCGAGCAGCGCCGCGCCGGCCTTCCACAGCAGGGATGGGTTGGTTCGTTGCATCGTTCGTCTCCTTTTGTCCTCAGATCCTAACGGCAATTTCAGGGTGCCAAGCGACGCGGGTGCGGCGGCTCGGTGGGCGGCGGTCACCTCCCTCCCGGCGCCGCCCCCGCCGCGGGCCCTGCAAGACGGGCCAGCAGGCGGCGGGCGGCCGAGCGCTGCTCGGCGAACTCGGGGGTGTCCGCGGCCGCGGCCAGGAAATCGCGGTAAGCGGCGATGGCGGCGGCGCGCCGGCCCAGGAGGTCGAGCGCGATGCCGCGGTTCAAACGGATCTCGTGCTGGGCGGGAGCGAGCGTCAGGGCGCGCTCGAAGAGCGGCAGGGCGTCGGCCGGCCGGTCGCGGGCCACGGCCAGGGTGCCGAGGCCGTTGAGCGCCTCGCCGTAGCCCGGCGCCGCGGCGAGCGCCCGGCGGTAGGCGTCCTCCGCCTCGTCGAGCCGGCCTTCGGTGCGCAGCGCGTTGCCCAGGTTGTTGAGCGCCGGGGCGTTGCGCGGGTCGAGCTCGGCGGCGCGCGCGAAGGCCCGCCGCGCGGCGGCCGCGTCCCCCTCGGCGAGGAGGGCGACACCGAGCGCGTTGTGCGCCTCCGGCTGGCGCGGGTCGAGCCGCAACGCCTCGCGCGTCACCACCGCCGCCTCCCCGCTCTCGCCGGCCGCCTGCAGCGCGCTCGCCAGGCCGTACCAGCCTTGCGCGTCGTGCGGCGCCGCCGCGACCGCCGCGCGGTAGAGCGGGATGGCGCGTGCGATGTCCCCGGCCTGGCGGTGGGCGCGGGCCAGCTCGCCGGTGAAGACGGGGTTGGCGGGGTCGGCGGCCAGGAGCCGGGTAAGGAGGGCCGTGGCCTCCGCCGTGCGGCCGGCGCGCAGACCGTTGTGCGCTTGCTCGTACCGGCGGAAGAGCGCGATGCGGTCCTTGGGATCGGCGCCGCGCGCTCCGCCCCGGGTTTCGGTCCGTCGCGGCGCGGCGGTGGCGTAGCCGAGGCTGGCGAGGCGCGCGTCGCTCTCGGCGTCGCGCGCCGGGACGGCGGGCTCGACGGCCTGGCGTTCGAGCTCGGCGATCCGTGCGGCGAAACCCGACCGCTCTTCCTGACCCGCGACGTTCTTCGTCTCGCCCGGATCGCGCCGCAGGTCGTAGAGCTCGGGGCGCGGCGCGTCGACGTACTTGACCTCGCGCCGGCGCAGCGCGGCGAGGCGGCTCCAGCCGAAGACCTCCGGATAGTGCGTCTCGGCGTAGAGGTCGGCGGCCGCCGGCTCTTCGCCGGCGAGGAGCGCGGCGGAGAGGTCGCGTCCCGCCAGCCCCTCCGGCGCGGTGACGGCCAGCCCGCCCTCCACCAGGCCCGAGAGGGTCGGCCCGAGATCGGCGAGTCCCACGGGAGTCTCTACGACGGTGCCGCCCCGGAAGTTCCCGGGCGCGCGCAGCAGGAGCGGCACGTGGAGCGTCGGCTCGTAGAGGAAGAAGCCGTGCGTCAGCTCGCCGTGCTCGCCGAGCGCCTCGCCGTGGTCGGCCGCCACCGCGACCACCGTGTCGCCGGCGAGGCCGAGCCGGTCGAGCGCCGCGAGGAGCCGCCCCACCTGCGCGTCGGCGAAGGCCACCTCGCCGTCGTAGGGGCGCCCGGCGTGGCGCTCGCGGAAGGGCGCCGGCGGCGCGTACGGCGCGTGCGCGTCGTAGAGGTGGACCCAGAGGAAGAAGGGCCGATCGTCTTTTTTGCCCGGCCCCTCCAGCCAGGCGAGCGCGCGGTCCACAACCCGGTCGCCGCGCCGCTCGGCTTCGAGGCTCGGCGCCGTGTCGGGGCCGCGCTCGATCTCGTCGTCGTAGGTCGCGAAGCCGCGGTCGAGGCCGAAGCGGCGATCGAGGACGAAGGCGCCGAGGAAGGCGGCGGTGCGGTAGCCGCGCGCGGCGAGCGCCGTCGCCAGCGTCGGGCGGTCGGCCGGGAAGGCGCCGGCGCCGTTGTTGCGCAGCCCGTGCGCCGGCGGCAGCAGGCCCGACAGCAGGCTCGCGTGCGCCGGCAGGGTGAGCGGTGCCGGCGACGAGGCCTGGGCGAAGCGCACCCCCTCGCGCGCCAGGCGGTCGAGCGCCGGCGTAGCGACGGCCCCGCCGTAGCAGCCGACGCGGTCGGCGCGCACGGTGTCGAGCGTGACGAGGAGGACGTTGGCGCCCGGGCGGGCGGCGCCGTCGCGCGCACAGCCGCCGGCCGCGAGCGCCAGCGCGGCCGCGACGACGATGCGGAGCGTCAGGCGCGCACCAGCGTGAGGCATGAGCGGGAACCGGCGGTGGTCCAGCATTTCATCGAAGGGGCCTCGGCGCCGAGGATAGCGAAAAGGCTCTGGGTCGGGAAGGGCGCGAGACTGTCCAAATCGTTGAGTCCAAAACTCTGAATGCCACGGTGCGCGGGCGCGCTTTGATACCATCCCGTGCCTCATGAATGCCGCGAGGACCCGACCATGACCGACGGCTACGACGCGGCGCGCGGGCGCCGCAACGCGCTCGAACGGCTGGGGGAGAAGATCCCCGGCTTCCGCGGTTTCCAGGACCGCGAGCTGCGGCGCGACGTGGACCGCCTGCAGCGCGAGCACCTGGCCACCGAGCTCACCCATATCAAAGGTGCTTTGCGGCAGCGCGCCCGCGCCGCCGCCGACCGCGGCGGCCTCGACGAGCTCGGCGCCTTCGAGCGGCTGGACCGCCAGCTCGACGGCCTGGCGCAGTCGATGCGCTTCAGCGACTACGGCGCCGCCGGCCTCTTCGACGCGGTCAAGATCGGCGAGGCGGAGCTCGAGAAGCTCTACGAGTTCGACCTCGCGCTGCTCGACGAGGTCGCGGCGCTCGGCGGCGAGGCCGCGGATGCCGCCCTCGAGCGGTTGGAAGAGAAGGTGCGGGCGCTCGCCGACCGCTGGCGCCGCCGCGAGACCGTGATCTCCGACGTGGTGAAGACGGCGCGGTAGCGGCCGCGAGGAAGAGAGGGAAACGCTCCGATGGACGTCATCCAGCATCAGGACCCGACCGGCCAGACCATGGTGGCGCGCTGGCCGCGCGAAGGGACGGCGGCCATCCGCCTCGGCAGCCAGCTCGTCGTCGAGGAGAGCCAGCGCGCCGTCTTCTTCCGCGACGGCAAGGCGCTCGACACCTTCGGCCCCGGCCGCCACACTCTGGCGACCCAGAACCTGCCGCTCCTGGCGAGCCTCTTCGGCATCCCCTTCGGCGGCACCTCGCCGTTCCAGGCGGCGGTCGTCTTCGTCTCGAGCAAGACCTTCACCGATCTCAAGTGGGGGACCAAGGAGCCGGTGGTCTACCGCGACCGCGAGCTGGCGATGGTGCGCCTGCGCGCCTTCGGCAAGTTCGCGGTGCGGGTGGCTGACCCGCAGCTCTTCGTCAACGGGTTGGTCGGCACGATGGGCCTCTACACGACCGACGGCGTCGAGGCCTACTTCAAGGACGCCATCGTCGCCCGCCTGACCGACCTCCTGGGCGAGAACCTGACCTCGATCTTCGACCTGCCGCGGGTTTACGACGAGCTGGGAATGGGCTTGAAGGCGCGCGTCGCCGACGACTTCGGCAAGTACGGCATCGAGCTCGTCGACCTCTTCCTGGGCGCCATCACGCCGCCCGAGGAGGTGCAGAAGCTGATCGACGAGCGCACCGGCATGGGCGCGGTGGGCAACCTCGACGCCTACATGAAGTTCAAGGCGGCGCGGGCGATGGGCGACGCGGCGCAGGCGAGCGGCGAGAGCGGCGCGGTAGGCGCCGGCCTCGGCGTGGGGATGGGGGCCGGGCTCGGCGCCATGCTTCCCGGCATGATGCGCGACGCGATGCAGAGCGGAGCGGCAAGTCCTGGCGGCGGCGCGGCGAGCGCCGGCGGCGGCGCCGCGGCCGGTGGCAACCCCGCGCCCGCGGCCGGCGGCGCGGCGGCGAGCGAGACGCCCGGCGCCGGCGGCCCGCCGGCCTTCTGTGCGCAGTGCGGCAACCGCCTGCCGGCGAACGCCCACTTCTGCCCCGCCTGCGGCGCTTCGGTCCCCGCCTAGATCGACGGGCCGATGCAGCCGGCCGCCGCGCCCGCCGTCACCAACCGCCTCGCCTGCCCGCAGTGCGGCGGCGAGAACGCCCTCGAGAGCGGCGAGCGCCTCCTCGCCTGCGCCTTCTGCGGCGCCGCCCTCTACGTCGATCGCTCCGGCCTCGTCTCCCACTACCGGCTGCCGCGTCTCCTCGACCGCGAGCGCGCCGCCGAAGCGCTGCGCCGCTGGATGGCGGGCAACGAGACGGTCAAGGACCTCGACCGCAAGGCCGCGGTCGAGGAGCTCGTGCCCGTCTCCTTTCCGATGTGGTTCTTCCGCATGCGGCTGGAGAGTGGGGAGGACGTGGCGGTCGAGCCCGCCGCCCCGACGCCGGTGCCGCAGCTCGCCGACCTCGACGTGCCGGCGGGGAAGCTCGAGCCGTACGCGCCGGAAGGGGGCGACGTCGAGGAGGTCGCCGCCGGCGTGCCGCTGGCGACCGCGCGCGGCTGGGTGCCGCGCCTCCGCGGCGAGATCGAGCCGAGCGAGACCGCCCTCGTCCACGTCCCGCTCTGGCGCTGCCGCTACCGCTTCCGCGAGCAGCCCTACTTCGCCTACGTCGACGGCTCGACCGGCGCCGTCCTCGCCTCCGTCTTCCCGGCCAAGTCGGAGAGCCCGTACTACCTGGTCGCCGGGCTCGGGCTCATCCTCTTCCTCGCCGAGGGATTCCTCTTCTCGAACCTCCTGCTCAAGGCGGCGGCCTACGTGGCGACCGCCGTGCCGCTCGGCCTCGTCGCGTGGTTGGTCGCGCGCAAGGTCTGACGGCGCCGGCGGCCGCCGCCGAGCCGCCGGTGGCCGCGGCCGCCGCTTCGCCCGCCGCGGCGGTGCGCGGCCTCTCCTGCCCGGCCTGCGGCGGCGCCTTGGAGGTCGCGCCCGGGCTGCGCGTCCTCGCCTGCCCCTTCTGCGGCACCCATCTCCTCGCCACCGGCGAGGCCGGCGTGCGCCGCTTCAGCGTCGAGCCGAAGCTCGACGCCGCCGCGGCGCGCGGCGCGGCGGTCGCCTGGCTGGCGAAGGGGTGGAATAAGGACCCGCGCTTGAAGCGCGAGGCCGAGCCGGCCGAGTCCTTCCTCTGCTTCCTCCCCTTCTTCCGCATCCAGGCCGACGCCGTCGGGCTCGCCCTCGGCACCGAGGAGCGGCGGCGCACCGTCGGCTCCGGCAAGAACCGGCGCACCCAGACCTACGAGGTGGACGTCGAGCGCACCGTCGAGCGCGCCTTCGACGAGACCTGCGCCGCCGTGCAGGTGGCGGAGTGGGGGGTGCAGCGGGTGAACCTGGCGGGCGACCGGCTGCTGCCGCACGACGCCGAGGCGCTGGAGAGCGCCGGCATGGTCTTCCCGCCGACCCGCTCGGAGGTCGAGGCGCGCACCGCGGCGCTCGCCCGCTGCCGCGAGGAGGCCGACCCCGGCAAGGGGATGAAGCGCGTGCGCTTCCGCTTCCTCGAAACCCTGCGCGAGCGGCTGAGCGTCATCTGGTACCCGCTGTGGGTGGTGCGCTACCGCTTCCGCGGCCGCTCCTACCAGGTGCTGGTGGACGCCGAGGACGGCTCGCTGGCCTACGGCAAGGCGCCCGGCAACGACCTCTACCGGGCGCTGATGATGGTGGGCGCCGAGGCGGCGGCGTGCTTCCTCTTCACCTCGACGCTGCAGCACCTCGTCGACTCCGACGACGGCTGCGGCGTGGTCATCGGCGCCGGCTCCATCGCCCTCGCCATCCTCGCCTGGGGCTGGCGCCGCTTCCGCTGGGGCGGCGAGGTGGTCGAGGGGAGCGGGGTGGTGGGCGAGCGCGC
Organism: Thermoanaerobaculia bacterium; assembly: GCA_035536455.1. Lineage (GTDB taxonomy): Bacteria > Acidobacteriota > Thermoanaerobaculia > Multivoradales > UBA5704 > DASUNQ01. Next base: position 68,591 of record DATLOC010000041.1, read on the forward strand.
CGCCGGCGGGGCGCTGGCGGCGGTCAAGTCGCTGCTGCCGCGCGGGAGCTTCGGCCAATGACAGCCGGCTTCGCGCTCGTGCGCCTGCAATGCCCGCAGTGCGGCTCCGGCATCGTCGCCGAGGGGGAGGACGTCGTCTACTACTGCGTCTCCTGCCGCTCGGGCTTCCGCTTCGACGCCGGCGCGTTGGCGCCGGTCGAGGTGGGGTTCCTGTCCGCGCCGGCGATCGCGGCCGGGCGCTGGCTGCCGTTCTGGGTGCTGCCGGCGCAGGTGACCCTGCACGAGCGCGAAGGCGCCCGCGGCGGCTTCACCGGTCTCCTCGGCTTCCTCGGCGCCGGCGACGGCGAGACGCCCGACGCGCCGGCGGCGGGGAGCTTCGCCGTCCCCGCCTTCGCCGCCCCGCTCGCCGAGATCACCGCGCTCGCCAACCGCTACACCCAGGAGCTGCCGCGGCTCCTCGCCCGCGGCGGCGAGCGCCTGGGCGAGCGCCTGACCGGCGGCCGCCTCGCCCCCGCCGACGCCGAAAAGCTCGCCCACTACGTCCTCGCAGCCTCCGAGGCCGCCAAGCCCGACACCCTCCGCTCCCTCCGCTACACCCTCGACTTCGGCCCCGCCCGCCTCCTCGGCGTCCCCTTCGTCCAGAGCGGCGGCCGGTGGACCGATGGCTACTTCAACCTGCCGGCGACGCTGGGGGACGGTTGAGAACAGAATGGACCCCAAACGGCCGCCGGTGCGCTCCAAACGCTGGCCGATGAAGCCCGATCGCCCGCGGAGGCGCTCCAATCGGCGCGTGAGGGAGTCCCTAACGGCCGCCGGTACGCTCCAATCGCCGGATGATCCCACTCCAAACGGCCGCCGCTGGGCTCCAATCGCCGGACGATGCGACCCCATCCGCGGAAGATGGAGTCCAAACAGGCGCCGTTTCGACTCCAAACGGCGGCGGATTGGAATGGGTTCGGCGGAAGATGCAGTCCAAACGGCCGCCGATCGGGCCGCAGCGGCGGACGTTTGGACTCCAAACGGCGGACGTTGGAACGTCGCAGCGGACCATTGGAACCATCTCGCCGCCGGATGGTCCCAAACGGCGGCCGTTTCGATCCCGAGCGCCGGCCGCTGGAACCGAAACGAGGACGGTTTGCAGCAGAATCGGCGCTCATGAAGAGACCCCGGACCGCCGCTTGGCTCCCGTGCCTGGCCGTTCTGGTCCTCACCGCCACGCCGGCGTTCGCCGCCCCTGCCGCCGCCTGGCTGCCGGCGCACGGTTTCGCCGACGTCAACGGCGCGCGGCTCTATTACGAGGTGGGCGGCAAGCCCGGCGGCGTGCCAGTCGTCTTCCTCCACGGCGGCGAGATGGACAGCCGCATCTGGGACGGGTAGTGGGAGCGCTTCGGGAAGGACTGGCGCGTCGTGCGCTACGACGCGCGCGGCTACGGCGGCTCGAACCTCCCCGACGCCCCGTACTCCGACGCCGAGGACTTGGCTGCGCTCCTCGACTACCTGGGGATCGAGCGGGCGCACCTCGTCGGGCTCTCGCTCGGCGGGCGCATCGCCATCGACTTCGCGCTCGTCCAGCCGCGCCGGGTGGCCTCGCTCGCGCTCGCCGGCCCGGGGCTCGCCGGCTTCGAGTTCTCCGAGCTCGCGCCGCGCCTCCGCCGGCTGGTCTCCGAGAACGCCCACCGCGCCCTCTCCAACCCGCTCCTCCAGCACTCCCCCCAGCCGCCGGCGGCCGGCCGCCTGGCCGAGATCAAGGCGCCGACGCTCCTCATCCTCGGCGAGAAGGACGTCCCCTACATCCACGCCGCGATCGCCGCGCTCGAGAAGGGGATCGCGCGCGCCAGGAAAGTCGTCGTCCCCGGCGCCGGCCACATCGTCAACATGGAGGCGCCGGAGGCCTTCGACCGCGCGCTCGCGGAGTTCCTCGCGGGCCTGCCTTAATCCTTCTGCTGCTGCACGATGCCGCGGCGCTGAAGCGCGCCGGCATGGTCTTCGACGGCTGCCGCGCCGCTCACGCCCTGGCCGAAAGAGCGGTTCTCGTGACCGCGAACTTGGACGACATGGTGCGAGTCGCAGGACTCACCATCGAGGACTGGGCGCGACCCGAAACACAGCCCTGAGAGCTGCCGGCTAACGGCCGAGTTAGCCGGCGCGCCACGCCGCCAGCGACCTACTGCTCGTGGAGGAGGTCACCTGTCCACCGGTTCCTGGTGGCCCAGTAGGGGCACTGTGGGCAGACCTGACCCTCGGGATAGTCGATGCCTTCCTCGTGAGGGCAGCCGATGATGCCAGCGCTGAGCACAACGGACTTGACCGCGTGCCGCTCCAGAAAAGCGAGGATCTCGCGACCGATGCCCGCGTCGAAGCGCACATCAGCACGCTCCGAGAACCAGCGTTCAAGGACCTTCGCTTCTCCTTCCGGCTTTGTCACGACGCCGACAGCGACCTTGCTTGCCCTGGAGCTGTCGGGCCCATAAAAGGCGATCGTAGCCACAGGATAGCCTCTGAACCCCGTCGTGCCCTCTTTTGTAGCGGAGATGGCGAGCGCTTGATCTTCATCACTCGGCAGGATGCCAATGGTGCCCGCTATGGCTAACGTGCTTTGACCACCGGCCGCGCGCCAGCGCGACCCGGTGGAGTGAAGGGTTGGCTGGCCTCCAACCGCGCAGTGAAGGCCAGAGCAGCTCTATACCTTCTTGCAGCACGTGGCAAACTCGCCTGTGCAGTCCTTCTTGCCGAGATCCTGGCCACCGCTGTTGATGCATCCGACATGGCTTGCACTCCCCTCCCGCTTCAAAGCAGGCGGGATTCTCAACAGGACCGAATCTGAACTTGCAGACCGCGTCCTGGGCCCTCGGGCAGTCGATACTCATGGAACTTATCGCACGACCCGCGCTGTTTGTTGCCGGACAGCAGTATTCCGTGGTGGGCCCGGAGGAATGGGTCCGGAGCCGTCGAACTCGTTTCCAGCACCGACGCCGTAGTTGCACACGAGCCCCGGCGAGCAGGAGTTCCTCCCGCCGTGGTTCTTCACCTCGTAGCATCGGCCCGCGGCTGCGGCACCCGGAGCTGGTAAGGCCGTTGATGACGGGCATGCAGCTTCTACCTTTCCAGTCGGCGCCGGCTGTGCCTTGAGAGACTCCGGGGAGACGAGCAGGAACAGCAAGATGGCAGGCAGCGCCTTGCAAAAGAGCGGCCGGGAGCTGATCAACGCCCTTCTCTGCAAAGAGCCGGGGCCGACGGCGAAGAGCGAGTAGGCCGAGCCTTCGGGCCCGAGAGCAACGTCGAGGCGGGACTACAGTCGTACCTGGGTTGTCTCATGAGTCGTTTCGCCTTTCCCTGTCAAGGAGGGTCGAGATTGCCTGTCGGCCAACGTTTAGCGCTTCAGCGTGCGCCCGCTGCAGGCCGGCACCCCTCCTCGAAATCGTCAACCGCCGCAGGGCACCAAAGATGAAAATGGCTCAAGCGTCCGCTGCAAGCGCGGGGTTGGCAGGCCTGCTCTTGTTTGCTGAATTGTACCACGGTCCCGACCACGCCGTACCGCAGCTTCCAGACGCGAACCCGCCAAGCCTCACGGAACTATTAATTCCCATCCTGGATAGATCAAATCTTTATCCTTGATTAACGCGCGGTTTGCCTCGTATAGCCTTCGCCAATCCTGTGATCCATAGTACCGCTCGGCGATTGTCGAAAGGTTCTCTCTCCAGACTACAGTGTGTCGCTTTGAAAGATCCAGAGAGGCCTCGGAGAAGTTGTCCATTACTAAGCGGAACCGCTGCCGACAGCCGCCAGGCCTGTTATCTGTGTCCACTCGGAAACGTATCGACGCTGCCCCACTGACCACTGATTTTGAAGGACCGCCCTCGCACTGACCGTCGCCATCTGGACCAAATTCGATCTCAAGTCGCACTCCTGGATTGCCACCTGCTATCTGGAAATCTTCGAGACACCCTCCGTTTCGGTTATCCGTATCAATTCGGATTACCGGACTCCATGGAAGAACTTCTTCTCTATCTGGAGGAGGATCAGCATGCCAGACCGGGATTTGGTGGTTGCCGGAGTTTCCGCACTGTCCCGGATCGCCCCCATCTGAAATCCATGTGACGGTGGCCGTTAAATCGGAGCCGAGGGCGCCCTTCGGATCTAGGATCAGCCACGCTTGGCAGCAGCCGCCTGAACGCCCGTCAGCATCTATTCGGAGAGGAGGAGTCCATTCGCCAAGAGGCGCATAAAGCCGCCCGAAAGCTGCTCCCTCGCATTGACCATTACCGGGTGGATAAATGTCGTCTGCAAAAAAGAAGGTGGCGAGCACTGGCCGCCCCTTGCTGAGTGCTGCCTTGACAGGCTCTGGTAAAGCCCCCGGAGCTGGCGGCCGAGAACAGGGAGGTGGGGTCTCGCGCCGTCCCCAGCATCTTCCATCTCGGCTATGAAACTCTTTTACGAAGGCGGCTGGATTACCCGGCATGCCAACACCACAAAGTCTCACACAATCGAGGTAGCTTGCTCCTGGATTAAGACACTCGGCTTTACCGGTCGTACACTCGCACCAGGCTCCCACTTCTTGACCGAGACCTAGCCGTGATGTTCCAGTTAGCAGCACGTCCTCGAATCGGCGGACGCTGGTGCCATAGCGGGTGTTATAGCCCTCGATGATCGCCGCCTTGAGCCGCTCGCGGTCGACCTCTGCCACGCTGCGCGGCGAGGTCGCCCCCGGCTGTGCCTCGTAGTTGAACGCCACGACGTCGATGAAGACGAGGTTCCTGAGCCCCGTCCCCTTCAGGAGTTCGTCGAGCGCCCCGGCGAAGGACGGGTACGGGGTAAAGCTGTTGCTCAGCCAGTCGCGGATGTCCGCCTCGGCGACGCTGTAGTCGAGGCCGAGGGCGAGGAGTTTTGCCACCGGGTCGCCCTCGGTCAGCGTCCGCACCGGGTTCGCCGGGTCGTTGAGGTCGAGCGTCAGCGTGTCTCCGGTCGCGGCGTTGCGGATCGTCATCGCCGCGCCCTCGCCGCTCGTGTCGAGCACCGTCCCCGCCGCGAGCCCCGCCCCGTTGCGGAAGATCGCGTCGGTCGCGGCGATGCCGGTGGACACGATCGGGTTGGCGCTGCCGAGGTTGAAGCGGATCTCGTTGCCACCGAACGCGGCGTAGCGGTTCTCGCCACGCGGGCTGAAGCTGCGGCCACGGTTACGCGCCATCGTGTCGTCGGCGAAGCGCTGCAGTGAGACCCCCGAGAGCTTGCCCTTCGGCACCGCCTCCAGCAGCCCGAAGTCCGTGCTGGCGCCCCACACTGCGGCGTAGAACCCGAACTCGCGGTGTGCCGCGTCCTTGCAGGCGTCGGTCGCGGCGTCGATGAAGGTCCAGCGCTCGCGGACGATGACACAGGCGGGGTTGGCGGTGTAGCGCGGCGGGATCGTCGGCTGCAGACCGCATGCAAATCCCTGCGCGACGCACAGCCCCGTCGGGTCGCCGATCTGGTCAGGGATGCCGGCGAAGCGGATCATCTGGCTCACCGTCGTGATCTCACCGGTCGGGATCAGCGTCGTCGGCTGCACGACGCCGAGGTCCTCGTCCTTGCCGGTGCCGAGCACGACGTAGGCGTAGTCCGTCGGCGTGCCGCCGGCCGAGATCAGGAAGTCGGGCTCCGCCGCATAGGCCTCGCCCGAGGCGTGACTGAACCGCTGGTAGTACGACCGCGACGCGGCATTCACCATCAGGTCGAGGATGAGGTTCGGCGGCTGGTAGGCCGTCGCCGCTGCGAGCAGGATCTCCGACACGGCGTTGTCCTCGACGTGGTTCGGGGGCAAGAGCTCGCCCATCACCCGCGTCGGCCCGGTGTAGACGAGGAAGCGCTTCTTCGGCCGGTCGGACTGCGGATTGAAGAAGTCGGCGTGGTTGTTGCTCACGCGGCGGCGGTAGGGCGGGTTGCGCCGGCCGTCGCTCATCGACACCGCCACCTTGGCGGACAGGTAGTCGAGCACCGCCTGCGCCGCCGTCTTGACCCCCCGATCCTCGGAGTAGTCGTAGAGATTCTGGATCGCCATCCAGGTATATCGCGAGTACGGCCGCGAGTTGTACTCGATGAAGTCTTTCCTGAGGTGCTGCTGCAGCTCGCGGATCAGGTAGTCGGCGAGGCCGTTGCGGCGGTTGTCGAAGCGCGGATCGGCGGAGCGCTTGGCCCAAAGCTGGTTCGCGAGAAAGCGCGAGGAGTCGATCATCCAGAGATGGTTCTCGGTCTCCGGGATGATGACGCCGAAGCAGCCGAAGCTGGAGAGATCGGGATTGTGCGGACCGGTCTGGTTGATCAGCCGCAGCATCCGGTAGCGCACGTCGGGGGCGAGCAGCCGGCCGTAGCGGTAGAGGATCGCCGCGTAGCCCTTCATCGCGGTGTCGTACTCGCCGGTCCGCCCGCACCCGCTGGTGCCGGAGCGGGCGTGGACCTTCTGCACGCGCACCGCGTCCTCGATCTCGGTGAGCATCCCGAAGCGGCGGCCGAAGCGGCGCAGGCTCTTCGCCGGCTGCCCCGCCGCGACGTGGTTGTCGACGAGGTAGAGCATCGCGATCGCGTCGGTCGTCTGGTCGTCGCCCCAGTTGCCATCCAGCGAGGCGCGATCGGCCATCACCTGCGCCGCCCGCCGCGCCCGCTCACTCTTGTCGCGCAGCGCATCCGCCACCGTCTTCGGCACGTCGAGGCCTGAGAAGTCGGCCGCGTCGGTGCCGCCGGTGCGGAAGAACACGCTCGCCGGGATCGTCCAGCCCTGCTCGCAGTCCGCGGTGCGGAACGGCGGCACCTCGGAATCCTCGCAGCCCTCGACGATGATCGAGTACCAGCCGGTGCCCGACCCGACGGTCGGCACCTCTGGCTCCTCCTCCGGCCGGGTCGTGCCGACGACGTACCGCCCGCCCCGCGCCCCGGTGACGTCGATCTGGCCGACGTTGCGCCCCTCGTAGTCGACCCGGACAATGAACCAGACGTAGGTGAACGGGCCGCTGTCGCCGTAGTCGACGACGATGCCGTTGCCCCCCTGGAAGACTGACAGCACCATCGCGTCGCCCTGGTCCGGCGACCACACGATCTCGCCGTTGGCGAACCGCATGGCGCGGCCCCGCCGGCCAGGCACGTCGTGCTCGGTCTCGACCGGGCAGCCCATCGGCCCGGCGTCGGCCCTCAGCGCCAGCCAGCGCTCGCGGATCAGCCCGAACGGCTGGATCTGACAGGCCGAGCCGGGCGGCGGCGGCGGCACGGCCGGCGGCGGCGGCGGCACCGGCACTGCGACGCTCGCCGGGATCGTCCACGACTGCGGACAGTCCGAGCCGCCGATACCGGTGTCGCAGCCCTCGACGGTCACAGTGTAGACGCCCGGCCCGCTCGCCGGCGCGGACCAGTGCCCGCCGGTGCCTTCGCCAACGTCGGTCTGCAGGATGTTGGCGCCGTCCTTGTCGAGCCGCAGGATGAACTTGTCGTAGCTGAACGGCCCGGTCGGGCCCCAGTCGGCGACGATCTCGTTGCCGGCCAGGTGGACGGCGAGCAGCATCTGCTCGCCCTGCTGCGGCGAGAACGAGATCTCGCCGTTCCTGAACGACTGCGCCGCGCCCGGCCGGCCCTCGACCGGATGCTCGCGCGTAAGCGGGCAGCCGAGCGGCCCCTCGGCACCGCCCATCTGCGCCCAGCGCTCGCCGATCAGCCCGAACGGCTGCGCCTCTGGCGGGCAGCCGGCGTAAGCGGGCAGCTCCGGCAGGCGGTACTCGACCTCCACCGGAGTGGTCCAACCCTCCTCGCAGTCCGAGCCCCCGAGGCCCGTGTCGCAGCCCTCGACGATTAGGCTGTAGCGCGCCGGCAGCGGCGCCTGGATGCGGAAGAAACCGTTCGTCCGGTCGATGTATTCGGAGACGTCCGCCTGGCCGACGTTGCGGCCGTCGCGATCCCAGCGGACGATGAACTTGTCGTAGTCGAACGGCGCGGTGTCGCCCCAGTTGAGGACGAGGTTGTCGTCCTGCTGGTAGCCGGCGACGACCATCCGACCGCCCTGCGCCGGCGACCACGCCACCTCGCCGTTCTGGAACCGCATCTTGATGGCGTCGCGGCCCTCGAGCCCCTCGATCCCAAAGCCGCCGGCCGTGTTGCCGATGAGGATGGTGCGGGCAAGGTTCAGCTTCTCGTTGCCCGACCCCTTCCAGGCGAGCCACAGCCGGCCGGCATGCGAGGTGAGCGTCGGGGCGCGGTCGCTGGAATCGCCGAAAATCTGCTTGGCCTCGAAGGAGGCGCCGCCGTCGCGCGACACCATCATGTTGAGGTCGTCGTTCCCCGCCCCCTTGAAGGCGAGGAAGACGCGGCCGGCGTGCGCGGCGAGCGCCGGCGCCTCCTCGGTGGTCTCGTTCAGCGTGACCTTCTGCGTCAGCCCCTCGATGCCGAAGCCGCCGGCCGTGTTGCCGATCAGCGTGACGCGGGCGGCGTTGATGTTCTCGTTGCCCGACCCCTTCCACGCCAGCATCAGCCCGCCCGGTGTGCTGGCGAGGGCCGGTGCGCGGTCGCTCGATTCGGCGAAGGTGCGCTTGCCGCCGAACGCCATCCCGTCGCTCGAGAAGGAGAGGTTGAGGTCGTCGTTCCCCGCCCCCTTGAAGGCGAGGAACAGGCGGCCGGCGTGGGCGGCGAGCGCCGGCGCCACCTCAGTCGTGTCGCCGAGGGTGACCTTACCCTCGAGCCCCTCGACCCCGAAGGCGCCGGCGGTACTCGCGAAGAAGGTCACCTTCGCGACGTTGATGTTCTCGTTCCCGGACCCCTTCCAGGCGAGGTAGAGGCGGCCGCTGAACGAGGCGAGCGCGGGTGCAGCGTCGGTGGTCTCCGGCAAGGTCGCCTTGCCTGCGAAAGCGATGCCGTCATTCGACCACATCAGGTTGATGTTGTCGTTCCCGGCGCCCTTCCAAGCAAGGAACAACCGGCCACCGTGCGAGGCGATCGCCGGCGTTGCGTCAGTCGTGTCATTCGGCAGTGCCTTGGGCCCGGGAACTTTGAACTCAGGCGTTGTGGGGCAGCCGAGCGGTCCCGCCGCGCCGTCGAGTTCATTCCAACGCTCCGCGATCAGCCCGATCGGCATGATCCGGCACTGCGCTGCAGCAGCGCTGCTCCAGGCCGCGAGGAGGGCGGAACCAAGGCACAAGAACAGGATCCTGAACACCCTCGTCATGACGACGCCAGGATTATCGAGCATGCCCGCGAACCTTCGTGCTCGCCAACCGGTACAGGGTGTCGTTTGGATGAACAACGAATGTTCGCGGGGAGTATTTCATAGCGCGCGTGCTTTCGCGGCCCAACCTCTGCTTCTGCGGATTGGCCGGCTCTCGAACGAGGGGTGGCACAGCCGTTCGACTGTCCGCATATGCTCCTGCTCCGGGAGCGTGCCCATGGCTGCCAGATGCTTTCGCCTCTATAAGTTACGTGATTATAGCAGAAAGAAGCGGCGGCGCGACTGCGGCTCGGGAAGGCTAGCTCGGAATCGGCCAGGGTTGCGGCTAAGGCTTACGCCGGCAGGCGCTTAGGCGGACGCCGGAGCCGGCTCCCGCTGAGGCGGGGGCTCCTCCACCCTGGCGATGAGCGCCTGGCGGTGCGAAGGTGTCGTCTAACCGGCGCGGGCGGATCGAGGCGGACGCGTAGGCGGCGGATGGTCGCCGCCTATGCGCCGCTAAAGGGGTGCGCCTGCCCCGTGCGCCGACCACCTGTCGAGGAGCTTATGTGGCATGGCTCTGTCGGCTAAGCACGGACAGGGGACAGAGCCGCGCTACAGAAAGTCCGCCGGGCTGCGCACGCCCCGGCCGCCTTTGTTGAGGACGTGGGTGTAGATCATGGTGGTCTTCAGGTGCCGGTGGCCGAGCAGCAGGTACTTCCTGGCCAAGGCGTGAGGGAGTGGCACGTCGCCGAAGCCGCCGGCCAGGTCGCGCTGGTGCAGGTGAGCCGCAGGGAGCGTCCCCCCTGGCCTTGACAGGGCCGCCTCCCCCCTCCTAAACTGTTAGCAGTCTCGCCCGTTGAGTGCTAAGCACGGGGGTGTGACGGATTCTCGAGGTTCCCGTAAACCATTGGCAGTACGTGATCAACGTCAAAGGAGGCCAGAGTGAACATTCGTCCGCTACACGATCGGGTGGTCGTCCAGCGCGTCGAGCAGGAGGAGCAGGTGCGCGGCGGCATCATCATCCCGGACACCGCCAAAGAGAAGCCGCAGGAGGCCAAGGTGGTCGCGGTCGGCCCCGGCAAGTTCGACGACGACGGCAAGCGCATGCCGATGGACGTCAAGGAGGGGGACCGGGTCCTGATCGGCAAGTACTCGGGCAGCGAGATCAAGCTGGAGGACGAGGACTACGTCATCCTGCGCGAGGACGAGATCCTCGCCGTCGTCGCCTGAGCCGGCGCGCTTACTCAACGACCGTAACGAAGCACGAGGAGAACAAGTCATGGCCAAGCAGATCATCTACTCCGGGGACGCGCGAGCCGCGATCCTGCGGGGTGTCAACAAGCTCGCCGACGCGGTCAAGGTGACCCTCGGCCCCAAGGGCCGCAACGTCGTCATCGAAAAGAAGTTCGGCTCGCCCACGATCACCAAGGACGGCGTCACCGTCGCCAAGGAGATCGAGCTCGCCGATCCGCTGGAGAACATGGGCGCGCAGATGGTGCGCGAGGTCGCCTCCAAGACCTCCGACGTCGCCGGCGACGGCACCACCACCGCCACCCTGCTGGCGCAGGCGATCTACCGCGAGGGCTCGAAGGTCGTCACGGCCGGCGCCAACCCGATGGAGATCAAGCGCGGCATCGACCTGGCGGTCAAGGCCGCGGTCGAGTCGATCGACAAGATGGCCAAGCCGGTCGAGGGCAAGGACATCGCCCACGTCGGCACGATCTCCGCCAACAACGACGAGGAGATCGGCAAGATCATCGCCGAGGCGATGGACAAGGTCGGCAAGGACGGTGTCATCACCGTCGAGGAGGCCAAGGGCCTCGAGACGACGCTCGAGGTGGTCGAGGGGATGCAGTTCGACCGCGGCTACCTGTCGCCCTACTTCGTCACCGACGCCGAGCGCATGGAGACGGTGCTCGAGAACGCCAAGATCCTGCTCAACGAGAAGAAGATCAGCTCGATGAAGGACCTCCTGCCGGTGCTCGAGCAGGTGGCCAAGCAGGGGCGCCCGCTGCTGATCATCGCCGAGGACGTCGAGGGCGAGGCGCTCGCCACCCTGGTCGTCAACAAGCTGCGCGGCACGCTCCACGTCGCCGCCGCCAAGGCGCCGGGTTTCGGCGATCGCCGCAAGGCGATGCTCGAGGACATCGCCATCCTGACCGGCGGCAAGGTCATCACCGAGGACCTCGGCATCAAGCTCGAGAACGTCCGCTGGGAAGACCTGGGCGACGCCAAGAAGGTGGTGCTGACCAAGGACGACACGACGATCGTCACCGACTCGGACGACCCCAAGCGGCGCGAGGTGATCGCCGGCCGGGTCAAGCAGATCCGCAACCAGATCGAGGAGACGACCTCCGACTACGACCGCGAGAAGCTGCAGGAGCGGCTGGCGAAGCTGGTTGGCGGCGTGGCGGTGATCAAGGTCGGCGCCGCCACCGAGACGGAGATGAAGGAGAAGAAGGCGCGCGTCGAGGACGCAATGCACGCCACCAAGGCGGCGGTCGAGGAGGGGATCGTGGCCGGCGGCGGCGTGGCGCTGCTGCGCGCGGTGTCGGCGGTCGAGAAGGTCCAGGCCGAGGGCGACATCAAGGTGGGCGTCAACATCGTCCGCCGGGCGCTCGAGGAGCCGTCGCGGCAGATCGCCAACAACGCCGGCGAGGAGGGCTCGGTCATCGTGCGCGAGCTGCTCTCGACCAACGGCAACACCGGCTACAACGCCGCCACCGGCAAGACCGAGGACCTGGTGGCCGCCGGCGTTATCGACCCGGCCAAGGTGACCAAGACGGCGCTCATCAACGCCGCCTCGATCGCCGGCCTGATGCTGACCACCGAGGCCCTCGTCTGCGAGATCAAGGAGAAGGACGACAAGGGCGGCGGCGGCATGCCCGGCGGCGGCGGCATGGGCGGGATGTACTAGACCGCACCACCACCTTCACGCGGCACCACGAGCGGCCGGCCCGGGCAACCCGGGCCGGCCGTTTCGTTTGGTTCACGGACGTGGCCAAAGTCCCCAAGCTGCCACGACCAGCTTGGCTCTGTTGAGAGTATCCTCCAGCTACGATGGCCTTTCTTCTCTTCATGGACGAGAGCGGTGGAGATCTCAGAGATTCGCCGCGAGAGGTGCTCGCCGGAATCGCCATTGAAGACCGTGACCTCTGGAACTTCATCACTGCGGTGCAAGCTGCGGAGGTGGACTTCTTCGGCCGGCGCATTTCGGAAGGCGCCCTCGAGCTCAAGGGTAAAAAACTGCTCAAGGCCAAGGTATTTCGTCTGGCGGCACAGCTGCCCGCCATCGATGCCGAGCGCCGGCGACAGCTAGCCCTTTCCTGCCTTCAGCGTGGTGAGCAAGCAGGAGGCGATCCGGGAGGCGGAAATCCCACCCGTGAAGAGCTTACGGCGCTGGCTCAAGCGAAGATCGCCTTTGTGGAGCAGGTCTTTGTCCTCTGCGCAAGATTCCAGGGCCGCGCCTTCGCGAGCATCGTCCCGCGCGACGCGCCACGTACAGCGGGCGACTTTCTCCGCAAGGACTACGCTTATCTCTTTGAGCGGTATTTTTACTTCCTGGAGGATCGTGGAGCGGACACGCAGGGGCTTGTAATCTTCGATGAGCTAGAGAAGGCAGCTAGTCACGTGCTTCTCGATCAGATGGCGCGCTACTTTCGCGAAACCGGCAAGGGGAGAATGCGAGCCGCTCGCGTTGTGCCCGAGCCCTTCTTCGTCCATAGCGACTTGACGACCGCGATCCAGGTGGCGGATCTGATCGCCTATGTGACTGCTTGGGGGGTGGCCTTAGGACCGGCTGATGAACTCCAGTTACCTCCCCGGCCGGAGCTTGCAGCTCTCGGCAGGCGAGCCTGCGAACTCCGGTATCGCGCCGTCCGGGCGCTTCCCAACTTTCCTGAGTTCGTGATCTGGAGCTTTGCGCTAATCGACGATCTGCGACCCTACCGAGAGCAAATGGGGCCACTATAAGGAAAAAGGCAATGCCGGCCAAGCCGACAAAGCCTCCACGAGGAGCATAGCAGATCAGAGCTCATGCTGCATGCCCAATCCGAAGCCACGTCGCGTCACGCGACGCACCTATCACGAGGTAGGGTAGGAGAGGTGAAGGAGCCAATGACGAAAACTGTTCGGGCCACCTTCGACGGCGAAGTGCTGCGTCCCGAAGAGACCCTTCCGCTCGCTCCGAATACGCGGGTCTTGATCACCGTGGAGACGGAATCGGCGGTCGTTCAATCCCCACGGTCGTTCCTCGACACTGCGAGGTCGCTAAACCTCAAGGGCCCCGCCGACTGGTCTGAGCGACGCAATGGTGTGCCGCTGCTGCCACGACGGCCGAAGGGGAGCGCTCGGCCGACGATGGAGCTCGTCAATCGGCTCCGCGACAAGCCATGACGGCCATTTTCAATCGCCGCATTCCGCTCGCCGCCGTCGTTGAGACCGAGCACGAGCACCTCGAAGTCATTCTGACTAGCTAGGCGTTGCCCATCGTTTCACCCAACGGCTCGCCGGCGGCCCTAGCTCGCTGCCACCTGGTCTCTTCGTCGCGGGCGAGGTGGCGGGCGGCGGCGAGGAGGCAGGCGAGGGCGGCGGCGTTGGCGAGGAGGGCCCAGAGGAGGGCGGGGCGCAGGTCGCCGAAGGCGACGGAGAGGCGGCCGATCGTGTAGGGGCCGAGCGCCAGGCCGATGAAGGTCACGACCAGAAGGAACGTCGCCGCGGCGACGGCGCGCATGCGCGGCAGGACGAGGTCTTGCACCGTCGAGGCGCCGGGGCCGAGCCAGAGCGCGGTCGTGACGTAGAACGGGAAGCTGGCGGCGTAGGCCCAGGGGAGGCTCGGCGCGGCGAGGAGCGCCAGGGCGCACGGGATCGGCAGGACGGCGTTCGCCATCGCTACCTGCAGGCGGCCGGTCGGCGAGCGCCGCCGCAGCCGGTCGGCGAGGAGGCCGCCCAGGGTCACCCCCAGCCAGCCGCCGGCCGCCGCGATGCCGCCGAGGACGAGGCCCGCTTCGGCCAGGTCGGCACCGTGAACGCGGATCAACAGCGGCGCGATCCAGAAGCCGTAGCCGTAGCCGGTGAAGGACAGCAGGCCGCAGGCGAGGGCGACGCCCCCGAGCGACCGGCTGCGGAAGATGAGGGCGGAGGCGGCCGGGTCGCGCAGCGCCAGCGACTGCGCCCAGGAGAAGACCGCGTAGGCGCCGAGCCCCAGCGAGAGCCACTGCGCCGGATTGCCCAGGAGGCGGGTGAGGAGCGTGGCGAGCGCCAGCGCGCCGGCGGCGGCGAGGAGGTTCGCCGCGAGCGCCCGCCGCCGGGCCCGCAGCCTGAGCAGGTTCAAGAAGGTGAGCGGCGGCAGGACCGCCGCGAGCTCGTGCCCGAAAGCGCGCCAGGGGTGGGGCTCCGGCGGCGTCACGGCGCCCTCCGTCTCCCCGCGGCGCGGCTCGCGCAGCGTCGCCACCCAGAGCGCCAGCAGGAGCCCCGGCAGCCCCGCGGCAAGGAACGCCACCTGCCAGCCGCGCAGCCCGAAGGGCGGCGCGGCGCCCGCCCAGGCGGCGTCCCAGCGGTCGACGACGAGCCCGCCGATCCCCAGCCCGAGACCGGCGCCGAGATAGATGCCGCTCGAGTAGATCGCCAGCGCCGTGGCGCGGCGGGCGCGCGGGAAGTAGTCGGAGAGGAGTGAATAGGCCGCCGGGCTGGCGCTCGCCTCGCCGACGCCGACGCCTATCCTGGCCAGCGCGAGCTGCGGGAAGCTCCGCGCCAGCCCCGAGAGCGCGGTCATGGCGCTCCAGGCGGCGAGGCCCCAGGCGATCAGCCGCCGGCGGTCCCAGACGTCGGCCAGCCGCCCGAGCGGGATGCCGAAGACGGCGTAGAAGACGGCGAAGGCGGTGCCGTAGAGGTAGCCCATCTGCGCGTCGCTGACGCCGAGGTCGGCCTTGATGCGCTCGGCGAGGATCGAGAGGATCTGGCGGTCGAGGAAGTTGAAGACGTAGACGACGACCAGGACGCCGAGGACGTAGCGCGGGTAGCGGCCGGTCATGGCGCCGGATCATCACACCGTTGCCCCGCGGCCGAGCGGTCGGACGTAATTTCTTCGGCTCAGCGGCACAAAGATTGACGGAATGCGGAGAAAATTCCTTGCACCAGTAACCTGGTTCTTCGCGTAAGTCACTCATCCAAAAGCACTTAGACTTGCAATAGCGGGGTGCCGCGCGGTAGATTGCGCGGCGTGTTCGAGCTCATCGGCGAGACCCTGCGGCGGCTCCGCAAAGAGAGCGGGAAGACCCTCGCCCAGCTCGGGTCGGAGGCCCAGGTCGGCAAGGGGCAGCTCTCGCGTATCGAGAACGGCAAGCAGGAGGCCACCTTCGGCACCCTCGAGCGGGTGCTCAAGGCGCACGGCGTCTCGCGCCAGGACTTCTTCCACCGCTACGACCTGGTCGAGGCCGAGGCATCGGCGCTGCGCCGCGGCCGGCGGCCGACGCGCGAGGGGACGCACGATGCCTACCCGGTAGCGCCGACCTCGCGCTGGCCCAGCGAGCTGCGCGACGCGCTCGCCCAGATCGAGTCGTTCGTCGAGACCAGCCTGCGCGAGGCGCAGCCGCTGGCGCAGGGGATGGTCGAGATCGGCGAAGTGGTGGTGGTCTTCCGTGTCCTACCCAAGGGCTCGGAGCAAGTGCCGAAACCGGCCCGAAAGAGCTGATCTCTACAACCAAGAGCCGTGTGAGTGCGGTTGAACACGCGCTTCGATGCGCGGAACGGCACCAACGCTCTTCCGCTAAGTCATTCCTGATGAGACACTTAGGCTTGTAAGCCGGGCTCGGCTTCGGCTACATTCCGCACATGTTCGGCAACCTGGGGCGCACTCTCCGGCTGCTGCGGGAGCTGCGCGACCTCAGCCAGGGGGAAGTGGCGCGCGAGGCCGGCATCGGCAAGAGCCAGCTCTCGAAGTACGAGAACGGCCGGGAGCTGCCGAAGCTGGAGTCGCTGGCGAAGGTGCTGAAAGTCCTCCGCCTCGGGCCCTACGAGTTCTTCTACACGATGCACCTGCTCGACCGGCGCGCCGCCGACCTCGCCGCCGCCGCGGCACGTGGCGACGCCTATCCCACCGCCGAGGGGCCATCGGGCGAGATCCGCGACCAGGAGCTCCTGCTGCGCTCGCTCCACCCCGGCAACCCGCTCCTCCCCGGCGCCATGGACCAGGCCTTCTCCCGCGTCTGGGAGGACCTCCTCGGCGTCTACCGCCTGGTCTGCGAGCAGCGGCTGGCGGCCGGCCTGGCCGCGAGCGGCGAAGAGCCGAGCTAGGCCTCCTCCCCCAGCTCCGCCACCTTCAGCATCCAGCGCTCCCAGCGTGCGGCGGCGAGCTCGCCGCCGAGATCGGCGTCGCCAGCGTAGGCGCGGCGCGGGACGCGCCGGCAGGGGATCGCAAAGGTGGTCGTGCCGGCGAGCGGGAAGGGGTCGAGGACGAGCCGCCCGGGCGCCGGCCGCCCGGCGACGCCGTGCCGGTGGAACGGCTCCTGCCAGCGGCCGCAGGCGGCGAGCGAGGCGAGATCGGCGAGGTCGAGGAAGCGGTAGTCGGCGGCCAGCTCCTCCTCGCCGGCGCCGGTCGTGGCGAAGAGCTCGGCCGCCAGCTCGTCGAGGAGCGCGAAGAGCCCTTCCCAGACCGGCTCGCCGCGCCGCTCGCCGAAGAGCTGCAGGGCGTGGCGGACGATGAGGAGGGCCGCGTAGGGGCGGCTCCCCGCGTAGCGCGCGACGCCCCGCTCCCAGACCTCCACCCGGTCGGCGGCCGGGAGGCTAGTGAAGTCGTGCGGCCGGCCGCGCGCGGCGTCCCAGCGCGGCGCGGCGTCGGCCTCGCGCCAGCCGTTGTCGTGCTCGCGGGCGGCGAAGAGGAGGTCGTCGCGGCGCGGGTGGGCTGGGAGACCGTCGGCGCGCCACAGCGCGAGAAGCTCGCCGGAGAAGCGCGCGTGGTCGGGCTGGGTGACGAGAAAGAAGGCGTCGCCTTCGTCGACCACGATCATCGACTAGCATCCTCGCATGCCCGTGCTGCGCATGGCGGAGCTGCCGTGGACGGAGATCGCGGCGCTCGACCGCGCTCGCTGCGTCGCGCTGCTGCCGGTGGGTGCGATCGAAGCGCACGGGCCGCACCTGCCGCTCGGCACGGACGTGGTGATCGCCGAGGCGATGGCGGCGGCGGCGGCGGAGCGGCTGGACCTGCGCGGTGTCACCGCGCTGCTCCTCCCGGCGCTCGCCTATACCGCGGCACCGTTTGCGGCGGCGTTCGCGGGGACGCTCTCCCTCCGCCCCGAGACGGTGACCGAGACGGTCGTGGCCATCGGCCGCTCGCTGGCGGCCGCCGGCATCCCGCTTCTCGCCATCGCCAACGCGCACTTCGATCCCACCCACGTGCACGCGCTGCGCGCCGCCGCGGAAGAGCTGGGCAAGGAGGGGAAGATCGCCGTCGCCTTCCCGAACCTCACGCGCCGCGCTCTCGCGGCGCGCCTGACCGAGGAGTTCCAGAGTGGCGCCTGCCACGCGGGGCGATACGAGGGCTCGCTCGTCCTCGCCTCCCGCCCGGACCTCGTGCGCGAGGACGTACAGCGAGCACTGCCGCCCCACCCGATCTCCTTGACGGCGGCGATGCGCGAAGGGAAGACGACCTTCGCCGAAGCCGGCGGCCCCGACGCCTACTTCGGCGACCCCGCCGCCGCCTCGCGCCAGGAGGGGGAGGCCACGCTCGACGTCCTCGCCGCGATCCTCGAAGAGGCCGTGCTCGCGGCCCTCGACATTCCTTGCTAACGTCGCCGCCGTGATTCTGGCGGGCCGTAAGGCGGTGGTGACGGGGGGCGGGCGCGGCATCGGCGCCGCGATCGGGCGGGCGCTGGCGGCCGAGGGGGCGGCGGTGCTCCTGGCGGCGCGCACGGCGGCGGACGTCGAGGGGCTGGCCGAGGAGCTGCGCGGCGGCGGCGCCGAGGCCTGGGGGATCGCCTGCGACGTCGCCGACCCCGAGCAGGTGCGCGCCCTCGCCGCGGCGGCGCGGGAGCGCTTCGGCCACGCCGACGTCCTGGTCAACAACGCCGGCATCGCCACCTCGGCGCCGCTGCGCTCGATCACCCTCGAGACCTGGAACCGCGTCTTCGCGGTCAACGCCACCGGTACCTTCCTCTGCACCCAGGCGCTGCTCCCCGGCATGCTGGAGCGCGGCTGGGGGCGCGTCGTCAACGTCGCCTCCGTCGCCGGCCGCACCGCGGCGGCCTACATCGCCGCCTACGCCGCGTCGAAGCACGCGGTCGTCGGCTTCACCCGCGCGGTGGCCGCCGAGGTAGCGGCCTCCGGCGTCACCGTCAACGCCGTCTGCCCCGGCTACGTCGACACCGGCATGACCGAGGAGTCGGTCGAGCGGATCGCCCAAAAGACCGGGCGCTCGCGCGAGGAGGCGCTGGAAGGGCTGCGCCGCCAGTCGCCGCAGCGCCGCCTGATGGAGCCGGAGGAGGTGGCCTACCTGGTCGTGGCGCTCTGCGACGAGCGGGCGCGCGGCGTCAACGGCCAGGCGATCGTCCTCGACGGCGGAGCGCTGCTGGCGTGAGCGACGGCTTCCTGCGCGCCGTCGAGCCGCCGGGCTTCCCGCCGGCGCGCGGCTACTCGCACGGCCTGCTCGCACCGGCCGGCGGCCGGCTCCTCTTCGTCGCCGGGCAGATCGGCTGGGACGCGGAAGGCAAGCTCGTGGGCGATTCCTTCGTCGCCCAGTTCGGCCGCGCGCTCGCCAACGTCGCCGCCGTGGTGCGCGCCGCCGGCGGCGCTCCCGAGCACCTGGCGCGCCTCACCGTCTTCGTCACCGACCGCCGCGAGTACCTGGCCGACCTCGCCGCCGTCGGCGAGGCCTACCGCGCGGTCATGGGGCGGCACTACCCGGCGATGGCGCTCCTCGAGGTGAGCGGCCTCCTCGAGCCGGGAGCCAGGGTGGAGATCGAAGGGACGGCGGTCCTCCCCGCCTGAGCCATGGCGATCGCGCCCGAGAGCTTCCGCTACGCGCTCGACGAGGTGACCGGCGTCGCCACGCTCACTCTCGACCGTCCCGAGCGCCTCAACGCGCTGACCTTCGAGGTGTACGAGGAGCTGACCGCCGCCTTCCAGGCGCTCGACGTCGAGCCCGGCGTGCGCGCCGTCGTCCTGACCGGCAGCGGCCGCGCCTTCTGCTCGGGCGGCGACGTCGAGTCGATCATCGGCGCCCTCTTCGAGCGCGACTACCAGGGGCTCCTCGACTTCACCCGCACGACCGGGGCGCTGGTGCTCGCCATCCTGCGCTGCCGGCGGCCGGTGGTGGCGGCGCTCAACGGCCTGGTGGCCGGCGCCGGCGCGGTGATCGCCTCCGCCTGCGACCTGCGGGTGGCGGGGGAGAGCGCCAAGATCGCCTTCCTCTTCACCAAGGTCGGGCTCTCGGGGGCCGACATGGGGGCCTCGTGGCTGCTGCCGCGGCTGGTCGGCCGGGGGCGGGCGGCGGAGATCCTCATGCTCGGCGACTTCGTGCCGGCGCGCGAGGCGGAGCGGATCGGCCTCTACAACCGGGTGGTGCCCGACGACCGGGTGCTCGCCGAGGCCACGGCGCTCGCCGAGCGCCTCGCCCGCGGACCCGCTTTCGGCCTCGAGGTGACGAAGAACCTCCTGCTGCGCGAGGCGGTGATGGACGTCGAGTCGGCGCTCGCCGCCGAGGTCGAGATCCAGGCCGCCTGCATGCTCCACCCCGACTTCCGCGAGGCCTACGAAGCGTTCCAAGCGAAGCGCGAGCCCAAGTTCCGGTAGACGTCGTGCCCCATCTGGCTCTCCTGCAATCCTTCCTCGACGACCGCCACCGCGCGCTCGCCAAAGAGACCGCGGCCTTCACAGCGCGCGCCATCGCCCCCTTACCCGCCCCCGCCGACGACGCAGCCGGCCGCGCGCAAGCCCGCGAGCTGCTGCGCCTCCTCGGCGAGGGCGGCCTCCTCCGCCACGCCGTCCCCGCCGCCGACGGCGACTCCCCCTACCCCGACCTCCGCGCCTGCTGTCTCATCCGCGAGACCCTCGCCGCCGCCTCGCCGCTCGCCGACGCCGTCTTCGCCCTCCAGTGCCTGGGGTCGCTGCCGATTGCCCTCGCCGGCTGCGAGGCGCTCCGCCGCCGCTGGCTCCCCGAGGTCGCCGCCGGCCGCGCCATGGCCGCCTTCGCCATGACCGAGCCGGAGGCCGGCTCCGACGTCGCCGCCCTCGCCACCACCGCCCGGCGCGACGGCGACGGCTACGTCCTCGACGGCCGCAAGGTCCTGATCTCGAACGCCGGCATCGCCAACTTCTACTGCGTCTTCGCCGCCACCGACCGCGCGGCCGGCGCACGCGGGATCTCCTGCTTCCTGGTCGAGGCCGGCGCCCCCGGGCTCCGCTTCGCCGGCGCGCAGGTGCTCTCGGCGCCGCACCCGCTGGGCGAGCTCGTCTTCGAGAGCTGCCGCGTGCCGGCCGAGCAGCGGCTCGGCGAGGAGGGGGAGGGGTTCAAGCTCGGCATGCGCACGCTCGACCGCCTCCGCCCGACGGTGGCGGCGGCGGCCTGCGGCATGGCCGAGCGCGCCCTCGCCGAGGCGATCGCGCACGCGCGGCGGCGGCGGCAGTTCGGCAAGTCGCTCGCCGAGTTCCAGCTCGTGCAGGAGAAGCTGGCCCGCTCGGCCGTGGACCTGGCGGCGGCGCGCCTGCTCGTCTACCGCGCCGCGGCCGAAGGCGACGGCGGCGCCGAGCGCCTCACCCTGCCCGCGGCGATGGCCAAGGCCTTCGCCACCGAGGCGGCGCAGCGCATCGTCGACGACGCTCTGCAGGTCCTAGGCGGCCAGGGCGCCCTCGCCGATCACCCCGTCGAGCGCCTTTACCGCGCCGTCCGCGCCCTCCGTATCTACGAGGGGACGACCGAGATCCAGCACCTCGTCATCGCCCGGGAGCTGCTGAGAACCGATTAGCTACTCGGGTTTCTTGATGACGCTGACTACGCAAGCGCTGCCGAGACTCCGAGCGCACCTCTCCACGTTCTTCAGCGGTCACGAGGCAACCGAAGATGTGTGGCTCGAGGGACCGCTTGCGCAGCGGGCTCCATGGTTCTCCGTCCTGCGCTTCGCGCCGGGCCCGAGAACGCCGCTCTGGACCTACGCCTCGATCGGGGCTTCGGCCTTGGACAACCCTCGTGACGCCCTCCTCGAATTCGTCGTCGTGGTCGAGAAACCCACACGGCGCGCCGTCGAGCTGCTCACCATGACGGCCGACTACCATGCCGACCATGGACTCGGACCTGGTCACACCGGCGGTTTCGGCGAGCCCTGGTTGCCTGGCGCGGACTGCGAAGACTTCTTGATCAGTCTTCCTTATCCCTTTGGGCCTGACCTCGAGATCTGCCAGCTCGACGACCGCCACGTGCACTTCCTCTGGCTGCTTCCCATCACCGGAGCGGAGAGACGGTTCGCCGTCGACCACGGACTGGAAGCCCTCGAGCAGCGATTCGAGTCCTCGGGGCTTCGGTACTGGTCGAAACGGCGCGCCTCGGTGGTCTGATCGCCTCCGCTGCCGGTCGCTATACTGCCCGGCCATGTGGAAGCCGCCCGAGCGGATCCGGCACGAGCTGCCGGCGGGCGACTGGCCGACCGCCGAGGAGGCGGCCTCCTCCTTCTGGTTCTCCCCCATCCAGGTCGGCGGCGTGCGGCTCGAGGAGCGCACCTGGGTGCCGGCGATGGTGCCCTGGCGCGCCACCGAGGAGGGGTTCGTCACCGACGAGGTGCTGGCCTGGTACGAGCGCTTCGCCGCCGGCCAGCCGGGGGCGCTGGTCGTCGAGGCGACCGGCATCCGCGACATCCCGAGCGGTCCCTTGCTGCGCATCGGCCACGACCGCTTCCTTCCCGGCCTCGCCGAGCTGGTCGAAACCGTCCGCCGCGCCAGCCGCGGCCGCACCCGCCTCTTCATCCAGGTCATCGATTTCCTGGCGATCAAGCGCCGGCCGGAGCCGGAGACCTACTTCAGCCGCTACCTCCAGGTCACCGACCGCCACCGCGCCTTCCTCGGCCTCGGCGCCGGCGACCTGCCGGAAGGGGAGGTGCGCGAGCGCCTCCTGGCGCTGCCGCCGGAGGAGCTGGAGCGGGCGCTCGCGCCGCGCGAGCTGGAGGACCTCCGCTTCGGCTTCCGCGAGCGGGTGACCGACCTCGACCGCCCGCACGTCCGCGACCTGCCGCAAGTCCTCCCCGACCTCTTCGCCGACGCCGCCGGCCGCGCCCGCCAAGTCGGCTTCGACGGCGTCGAGCTGCACTACGCCCACGCCTACACGATGGCGAGCTTCCTCTCCGCGCTCAACGACCGGCCGGACGGCTACGGCGGCCCGCGCGAGCACCGCGTGCGCCTGCCCCTGGAGGTCTACCGCCGGGTACGCGAGCGGGTGGGGGAGGGCTTCACCGTCGGTTGCCGCTACCTCTCCGACGACTGCCTCGACGGCGGCAACACCGTGGACGACGCGGTCTGGTTCGGCGTCGAGCTGGCGCGCGCCGGGATGGACTTCCTGTCGCTCTCGCGCGGCGGCAAGTTCGAGGACGCCAAGCAGCCCAAGATCGGCTGGGCCGCCTACCCCTACACCGGCCCGTCCGGCTACGAGTGCATGCCGACGGCGATCTCCGACGCCCGCGGCCCCTTCGGCCGCGGCATCCCGGCCGCCGCCCGCATCCGCGCCGCGGTGCGCGTCGCCGGCTGCACGACGCCGGTCGTCGTCGCCGGCGGCATCTGCGGCTTCGCGCAGGCCGAGGAGATCCTGCGCCGCGGCGAGGCCGACATCGTGGCGGCGGCGCGGCAGAGCCTGGCCGACCCGGACTGGTACCGGAAGGTGCGCCTCGGGCACGGCGGCGAGGTCCGCCGCTGCGTCTACTCGAACTACTGCGAGGGGCTCGACCAGAAGCACAAGCAGGTGACCTGCCAGCTCTGGGACCGGCTGGAGCTCGACGAGCCGGGGGTGCGGCTGGCCAACGATGGCCGGCGGCGCTTGACACCCCCCTTGTGGGAACCGGCTTGAGGATCGTCGTCGCTGGCGGCGGCCCGGCCGGGCTCTACTTCGCGCTGCTGATGAAGCGGCGCGACCCGCGCCACGAGGTCACGGTCCTCGAGCGCAACGCGCGCGACACGACGTTCGGCTGGGGGGTCGTCTTCTCCGAGCAGACGCTGTCCTACCTCGCCGAGCCCGACCCGCAGACCTTCCGCGAGCTGGACGGGCGGCTGGCCCGCTGGGAGAACGTCGACATCGTCCATCGCGGCGAGAAGGTGACGATCCGCGGCAACCGCTTCTCGGGGATCGCGCGGTTGGAGCTCCTGGGCGTCCTGCAGCGCCGCTGCGAAGAGCTGGGCGTGGACCTCCGCTTCGAGCGCCCGCTCGCCGCGGGCGAAGAGCCGCCGCCCGCCGATCTCCTGGTCGGCGCCGACGGCGTGCGCAGCGTCGTCCGCGAGCGCGCCGGGGACGCCTTCGGCCCGCGCTTCGACGAGCGCCGCAACCGCTACATCTGGCTCGGCACCCCGCGCCTCTTCCACGGCCTGACCCTGACCTTCCGCGCCAACGACGACGGCCTCTTCATCGCCCACTCCTACAAGTACGGGCCCGACCGCAGCACCTTCATCGTCGAGTGCGACCCCGAGAGCTTCGCGCGGTCGGGGCTCGGCGCGAAGAGCGAGGAGGAGGGGCTGCGCTACCTCGAGCGGGTCTTCGCCGACGACCTCGCCGGCGCGCCGCTCCTCTCGAACGCCTCGCGCTGGCTCCAGTTCGCCACTTTGCGCTGCCGGCGCTGGAGCCACGGCAACACCGTGCTCCTCGGCGACGCCCTCCACACCGCGCACTTCTCGATCGGCTCGGGGACGAAGCTCGCGCTCGAGGACGCGATCGCCCTGGCGCGGGCGCTCGACGAGCACGCCGACTTGGCCCAAGCCCTCGCCGCCTTCGAGGCCGCCCGCCGGCCGATCGTCGAGCGCTACCAGGAGGCCGCCGAGGCGAGCGCCGCCTGGTTCGAAGGCGCGGCGGCCGACCTCCACCTCGACCCCCTCCCTTTCGCCTACCGCGCGATGGTGCGCAGCGAGCGGGTGGGCCACGAGAACCTGCGGCGACGGGACCCGGAGTTCGTGGCGGCCTACGAGGCGACGGCGGCGGCCGGCAAGGCCGCTTCCTGATCGGCGGCCGCCGGCCGGAACGCGGTGATCTGCTCCCACACTTCGTGGACGTCGTCGGCGAGGACCACCACCAGGTCGCCGGCCCCGGCGATCTCGAGCGCCCGCCGCACGCCTTCCTCCTCGCCGTAGACCTCGGGGTCGATCCGCTCGGCGGGGAAGCCGGCGGTGAGGAGGCCCTCGCGTAGGAGCCCTGCCGTCTCGCCCGGCGCGCGGCCGCGTAGATCGCCGTCCTCGCGCAGCACGACGAAGTCGAAGGCCGGGGCGGCCGCCGCGCCGGTGGCGCGGATGTCTTCGTCGCGGCGGTCGCCTGGGGCGGCGAGGACGCCGATGCGGCGGCCCGCGACCGGCAGGGCGCGCACCGTCGCGGCGAGGGCCGCGACCGCCGGCGCGTTGTGGGCGTAGTCGAGGAGCACCTGGAAGGGGAGGCCGTCGTCGTAAAGGTTGAGGCGGCCGGGGGCGCGCTCGAACTCGCAGGCGAAGGTGCGCAGGCCCTCGCGGATCGCCTCGGCGCCGACGCCGAGCGCGTGGGCGATCGCCGCCGCGAAGAGCGCGTTCTGGATGTTGAAGAGGGCGCGGCCGCGGAGGGTGGCCGGCACCGCGTCGGCGCGCAGAAGCGGCACCGCCGCCTCCCCGTCGTGCAGCACGATCGCGCCGTCCTCCAGCACCACCGCTTCACCCCCCTCCTGAAGATGGCCGCGCACCCGCGCCCCCTGCGGCTCCAGCGAAACGAAGACCGTCCTCCCAGGCCCGTGCGCCGCCATCGCCGCCACGCGCTCGTCGTCTGCGTTGAGCACGCAGGCCTCGCGCGCCGTCTCGACCACCAGCCGCTTGACGAACGCCAGGTCGTCGAGCGTCTCGACCCCTTCGAGGCCGAGGTGGTCGGCGGCGATGTTGAGCACCGCGCCGACGTCGCAACGCCCGAAGCCGAGGCCGGAGCGCAGCATGCCGCCGCGCGCCGTCTCCAGGACCGCCGCGTCCACCCGCGGGTCGGTGAGGACGAGGCGCGCCGCCTCGGGGCCGGTCATGTCCCCCGGCACGGTGAGCCGGCCGCCGACGTGGACGCCTTCGGTCGTCGCCATCCCGGCGGTGAAGCCGGCGAGCTGGAGGATGTGCCCGACCATCCGCGTCGTCGTGGTCTTGCCGTTGGTGCCGGTGATCGCCGCCATCGGGATGCGCGCGCTCGTTCCCGGCGGGAAGAGCATGTCGAGGACCGGCCCGGCGACGTCGCGCGGCGTTCCCTCGCTCGGGGCGACGTGCATGCGGAAGCCGGGGCCGGCGTTGACCTCGACGATGGCGCCGCCCGCCTCGCGCCAGCTGCGGCCGACGTCGGGGGTGACGAAGTCGACGCCGCCGACGTCGAGCCCGATCGCCTGCACCGCCCGCTCCGCCATCTCCCGGTTGTCGGGGTGGATCTCGTCCGTGCGGTCGATTGCGGTGCCGCCGGTCGAGAGGTTCCCCGTCCGGCGCAAGTACAAGATCCGCCCCGCCTCGAGCACCGACTCCCGCGTCAGCCCGGCCCGCGCCAGCAGGCGCTCGGCCTGCTCGTCGAGCTCGATCCGGGTGAGCGGCTTCGAGTGCCCCGGGCCGCGCCGCGGGTCGGCGTTGACGCGGTCGACCAGCTCGGCGACGGTGGCGCCGCCGTCCCCGACGACGTGCCCCGGCACCCGCTCGGCCACCGCCACGACGCGGCCGTCCACCACCAGGATGCGGTGGTCGCGCCCGGCGATGCGCTCCTCGACCAGCACCCGCCGCGACACTTCGCGCGCCGCCGCGAAGGCCTCGCGCACCTGCTCGGCCGTGGTGAGGCCGACCGCCACCGCGTCGCCGTGGTTGCCGTCCACGGGCTTGACCACGACCGGCCCACCGAGCCGCGCCGCCGCTTCCACCGCCTCCTCGGCCGTTGCCGCCACCTCCTGCCGCGGCACCGGCAGGCCGCGGTCGGCGAGGAGCTCGCGGGTCAGGCGCTTGTCGCCGGCGATCTCGACCGCCAGGAGGCTGGTGCGGCCGGTGACCGACGCCTCGATCCGCTGCTGGCGCCGGCCGTGGCCGAGCTGCAGGAGGGCGCGGTCGTTGATGCGCAGCCAGGGGACGCCGCGCGCCTCGGCGGCGCGCACCAGGGCGGCGGTGGTGGGGCCGAAGGCGCGCTCCTCGGCGAGCTGGCGGAGCGCCTCCAGCTCCCGCCCGAGGTCGAACGGTCCCGGCAGGTGCGCGGCGCGCTCGGGCGGCAGCAGGTGGCGGAGGAGGCGCAGCGCGAGGTCGCCCGCGGCGTGCCCCAGCTCCTCCTCGCGGTAGCCGTAGACGACATCGTAGTGGCCGGGCGGCAGCCCTGCGCCGCGCGTCTTGCCGAAAGCGACGCGGCTGCCGGCCAGGCACTGGAGCTCCAGCGCCACGTGCTCGAGGACGTGCGCGAGCCAGGTGCCCTCCCCTTCGCGCAGCCGGCGCAGGAAGCCCCCTGCCTCGCCGTAGGAGCAGGTGTGCTCGGCGAGGCTCGGGAGCTGTTCGACGAGGCGGTCGGCGAAGCTGGGGAGACTGCCGGTCGGGAACTCCTCCAGCTCGCCGAGGTCGAGCCGCAGGCGGATGACGGGCCGCAGGGAATGGACGTTGGGTCCGCGATACGTGCGCCGCTCGACGATCTCCATGCCGGGACGAGTCCGGAGCACGCCCCATGCCACCGGCGCACGCCCGCCGGCACCGCGCTACGGCTCGGCGAGGAGCGGCTCGGTGGGGGCTTCGGCTTCGATGTCGCGCACGGGCACGACGGCCGGCGGCGCGGCGACGCGGCGGCGCAGGTCGTAGGTGCAGCCGGCGGTCAGGACGTGGAGGCGGAGGCCGAGCATCGCCACCGGCTCGCCGCGGCCGACCGCGTGGCTGTTGGTGAAGTGGAGGCCGGCGGGGTCGACCACCGTCACCGCGCCGGAGCCGAGGACCCGCAGCGTGCCGTCCGGCTGGATCACCGCGGCGGTGTCCTCGTCGATCCCGAGGCCGATCGGCGCCGGGTTGTAGGAGAGCGCGGTCAGCAGCCGCCCCAGCCGGTCGCGGCGGCGGAAGTGCTGGTCGATCACCACCTCCGGCGCCAAGCCCAGCCCCGGCGCCAGGTGGACGAGCCGCCGGCGCGGCGTGGCGCCGCCTTCGCCCAGGGCGATCATGTGGGCCGAGAGGAGCGAAGCGCCGGCGCTCGTGCCCGCCACCACCATGCCGGCGGCGTGGCGGCGATGGATGGCGGCGGCGAGCGCCGTGCCTCCAAGGATCGAGGAGAGGCGGATCTGGTTGCCGCCGGTGATGAAGAGGCCGGTGGCGAACTCCAGCAGGTCGAAGATGTCGGGGGCGGCCTCCAGCGCGTCCTCGCGGGTGAGGACCTTGAGCACCTCGACCGTCGCCTCCGGCTGGATCTCGTAGAAGAGGTCGTTGTAGCGCTCGCCGGTCTCGGCCACCTCGGAGGCGGTGGCGAGGACGACGATGTGCGCCTCGGCGCCGCCGGCGGCGTCGACGAAGAAGCGGAGGATGGCGCGCTCGCGGGTCTTGTCCTCGGCGCCGCCGATGGCGATCAGGAGGCCGGGCTCGGTGGGCGGGGAAGGGTGGGCGGGCGCGTCCAAGGTGCTGAAAATGCTAGCACGCGCCCGCCACGGGGCAGTTTTCCGCCTAGTCGTGCCGCCCGCCGCGGCGCTTGCCGCCGAACGACTCCCGCTTCTCCTTCAGGGTCTCGTACTTGGCGAGCTGCTCGGGAGTGAGCAAGGCAGCGAAGTCCCTCTCGAGCTCCTCGCGGGCGGCGCGCATCGCCTGCCGCTTCTGGTGGGCGGTGATGACCAGGTTGCCGACCGTGGCGGCGTCGGCGCCCTGCTCGAGGGCGGTCTCGACCTGCTCGTGCAGCGCGCGCTGCTCCTCGTGCAGCGGCTTCATGGTCTCGCGGAGCTGCTCGTGGAGCTGCTTGGCCGCGGCCTGCTGGGACTCGCTCAGCCCCAGCTCCTGGGTCAGGCGCTCGGCGCGGTGGCCGCGGCGCTCGTCGCGGTCGTGTCGGAACGAACCGGGCTGCGCGCCGGCGGCGGCGGTAGCCAGCAGCAGGGCGGCGGCGATCAGGGGGAAGGTGCGCTTCATGGTGGTCTCTCCTTTGGCCGCCCAATCTAGCCGCGGCGGCGGCGGCGGTCTTCAAGCCGGGGCAAGGCCTCTGTAAAGGATGTAAACCCCGACCCGGGCTCAACCTGCGAACTTGTAGCCGAGGCGGTGGACGGTGACGATGTGCTGCGGCCGCGAAGGGTTCGGCTCGACCTTCTGCCGCAGCGAGGCGACGTGCACGTCCACGGTGCGCGTCTGCGCCGCGGCGTCGTAGCCCCAGACGCGGTCGAGCAGCTCCTCGCGGGAGAGCACCTGGCCGCGGTTCTCGACGAAGTAGCGCAGCAGCTTGTACTCCAGCGCCGAGAGGGCGAGGGCCTGGCCGCCGCGGCTCACCTCGGCGCGGCGGAAGTCCACCTGCACGTCGCCGAAAGCGTACGCGCCCACCGACGGCGCGATCGGCGTGCGCGCCCGGCGCAGCAGCGCCTCGACGCGGGCCAGCAGCTCGAGCATCTCGAACGGCTTCGTCAGGTAGTCGTCGGCGCCGAGCTTCAGCCCCACGACCCGGTCGACGACCTGCGCCCGCGCCGTGAGCATCAGGACCGGCACCTGCAGGCCGCGCTGCCGCAGGTCGCGGCAGACGTCGAAGCCGTTGCGGCCGGGGAGCATGACGTCGAGGATGACGAGGTCGAAGGCGCCGGCGGCGGCGCGCGCCAGGGCCTCCTCACCGTCGCCGGAGGTCTCCACCCGGTAGCCCTCGGCCTCGAGCCGGTCGGTCAGGGTGACCACCAGGCTCGGCTCGTCCTCGACGAGAAGGATGCGCGGCGCCGGCGCGTCTGCCGGAGCGGAGCTCATGCGTGGACCGGCAGGCGGAGGGCGAAGGCGCTCCCCCGGCCCGCCGCCCCCGGCGCGACGCTCACCCTGCCGCCCTGCGCCTCGACGACTTGGCGGACGAGGCTCAGCCCGAGCCCGCTGCCGGGCACCGGCCCGGCGGCGGCGGGGCCGCGGAAGAAGGGCTCGAAGAGGTGCGGCCGGTCCTCCGGCCGGATGCCGGGGCCGCGGTCCTCGACGGTCAGCGTCACCCAGGGGCCGGCGGCGCGCGCCCGCAGGCCGAGCCAGCGGCCGGCGGCGGCGTGCTTGACCGCGTTGTCCACCAGGTTCTGCACCGCCATCTGCAGGGCGCCGCGGTCGGCCCGCACCGGCGGCAGGTCGGCCGGCACGTCCTCCTCGACCGCGAAACCGCCCTCCTGGAGCGCCCAGCGGCTGGCGTCGAGGGCCTCGCCGACCACCTCGGCGAGCGCCACCGGCTCGGGGCGGTAGACCCGGCTCCCCGACTGGATGCCGGCCAGCTCCAGCGCCTTGGCGACCAGCGCCGAGAGGCGGCTTCCCTCGCGCTCGATGAGCGCGCCGTAGCGCCGCACCTGCTCGGGGGCGGCGACGACGCCGTCGGCCAGGTTCTGCGCCGCCGAGCGGATGGCCGCGAGCGGCGTGTTGAGGTCGTGAGTGACGCCGGCCACGAGCTCCATCTGCTGCCGCGCCAGGCGCCGCGCCCGCTGCGCCGCGAAGGCCATCACCGCCAGGCTCCCGGCGAGGAGGAGCAGCACCGCCCCGCTCAGCGCCAAGTTGCGGCGCCGCGCCCGCGCCACCGCGGCCTCCAGCGACCCGGCGCGGTGGGTGACCACGACCCGCCAGGGGCCCTCGCCGCGGCTGTCGCCGCGCGCCGGCGCCGCGGCGAAGCGCCCCGGCGGCGGCGGCCGGTGGTGCGGCCAGCGGGCGGCGAGCAGCGGCGCCGACACCTCGCCCGGCAGGTAGCGGGAGGCCGGGAGGGAAGGGTCGGAGAGGTAGAGCGCCCGGCCGCCCTCGGTCACCGCGACGAGGACGTCCTTGCCGGCCGGTCCGCCGAACCAGGCCGCGACCAGCTCGGGGAGGAGCGCGCGGGTCAGGTGCTCGCGGTCGAGGCGCACGACGACCACGCCGCGCTCGTCGTCCCGCCGGCCGCGCTCCGGCCAGGCGAGGGGGAGGACGATCGCCGGCGCCTCCGCCTCGATCCCCCAGGCGCGCGACCCCCGCCGCCGCCGCGCCGCCGGACGCTCGTCAGCCAGCCGCTCGCGGACCCGCGCGAGCTCCGCCGGCCAGGGGGCCGGCGCCAGCCGCCCCGCGGCCTCGTCGAGCCGCTCCAGCGCCGGCCCTCCGTCTTCGCGCGGCCGGACGACGAAGAGGTCGCGGACCAGCTCCGGGTGCGGCGCCGTCGCCCGCCAGGTGCGGAGCTGTCGGAGGAGGCGCTCCCCGGGATCGCCCGCCGCCCCGCCGCCCCCGCGCGCCGCCGGCTCGAAGGTGTGGACGACGCGGCCGACCTCGCGGTCCACCTCGGCCGCCAGCCGCTCGGCCGCGGCCTGCAGCCCGGCGCGCATCCGCTGCCGCTCCGCCAGGCTGACCTCGCCGATCCAGCGGTACTGGAGGACGGCGAGGACGCCGAGCAGGACGGCGAGCAGGACCGCGGCGGCGGGCGCCAGGCGTTGCGCATCGAGCCAGCGGCGCATGCAAGGAAGTGTAGACGCGGCACGCGCGGGCGCCCGCGGCGCGGGCTCAGTTCTTACATCCCTTACAACCGGGGCGCCGCAGCACCCGCCCGGGCAACGCCGCCGTCATCGCCCCGTCGCGCAGGACCGGCACGCCGTTGACGACGACGTGGCGGACCCCTTCCGAGAAGTGGTGCGGGTCCTCGAAGGTCGCGACGTCGCGGATGCCCGCCGGGTCGAAGACCACGAGGTCGGCCTTCATCCCGGGCCGCACGACGCCGCGGTCCCAGAGCTTTAAGCGCGAGGCGGCCTGCGAGGTGACCCGCCGCACCGCCTCCTCGAGCGTCATCAGCCCCTCGTCGCGGGCGTAGCGGCCGAGGAGGCGCGGGAAGGTGCCGTAGGCGCGCGGGTGGGCGGGCTCCTGGCGCGCCGCGCCGACCACGGCGCTGGAGTCGGCGCCGAGCGACACCCACGGCCGGCGCAGCGCGGTGCGCAGGTCGTCCTCGTGCATCGAGAAGTAGATCGCCCCGGGCGAGTGCGGGCTCGCCTCGTAGAGCCGCAGCAGCGCCTCGACCGGCTCGACTCCCATCGCCGCCGCGACCTCCGGCAGCCGCCGCCCGCGGTGCGGTGCCAGCTCCGGCGCTGGGACGCTGGTCACCAGCACCCCCTCGGCACCGCCGACCCTGAGGTAGAAGTTGGAGGTCGGGATCTCGGCGGCGATCCGCGCCCGCTGCGCCGGGTCTTGCAGCCGCTCGCGGAAGGCCTTGTAGCCGCCTTCGAGCGCCCACACGGGCACGAGCGCCGAGAGGCTGGTGGCCGAGGCGGTGTAGGGGTAGACGTTGGCGGCGACGTCGAGCCCCGCGCGCCGCGCCGCCTCGATCTTCTCGACCACCTCCGGCATCCGCCCCCAGTTCTGCTTGCCGCTCACCTTGAGGTGCCAGACGTTGACCGGGATCGCCGCTTCCCGCCCGATGCGGAAGGCCTCGTCGAGCGCCTCGCCGATCCTGTCCGCCTCGTCGCGCAGGTGGGTGAAGTAGACGCCGCCGGGCCGCGCCGCGACCCGCGCCAGGCGGACGATCTCCTCGGTCTCGGCGAAGACCGCCGGCACGTAGATGAGCGAGGTCGAGAGCCCGACGGCGCCGTCGTCCATCGCCTGCTCGACGATCTCCTCCATCGCCGCCATCTCCTCGGGCGTCGGGTCGCGGTCGTCCAGCCCGAGCACCATGGCGCGCGGGTTCGAGGCGCCGACGAAGAAGGCGAAGTTGAGCGCCGTGCCGCGCCGCTCGAGGAGACGCATGAAGTCGCCGAGCGTGCGCCAAGTGAGGCCGTCGGGGCGCGTGGCGGCCTGCTCCTTGGCCTGCGCCTCCGTCACCGGGCCGGGCGAGAAGCCCTCGCCGGTCGCCTCGGTCGTCACCCCCTGGCGGACCTTGCCTTCGAGGTGGGGATCGACGAGCGCCGCCTGGTGCGACCAGCCGAGGAGGTCGATGAAGCCGGGGGCGACCGCCTGCCCGGCGGCGTCGAGGGTGACCGCGGCGGGCACACCGGCGAGGTCACCGACGGCGACGATCGTGTCGCCGCGCACCCCGACGTCGGCGCGGAACCAGGGGGCGCCGGTGCCGTCGATCACCCGGCCGCCGGCGATCTTGAGGTCGAGGGGCGGCGCCCCCCGCCGCGGCGCCGTGGCGCACGCGGCGAGGAGCGCGAGGCAGGCGAGGCGGAGGAGCCGGCGCCGCACCCCCGCCCTCGATCGTTAGTAGCGGACGATGCCGGTCAGGACGATCGCCCGCGCCGCCGCGACGTCGGTCGCGGCGCCGAAGTTGGGGTTGTTCGGCGCCGCCGCCCGGCCGACGATCAGCCGGTCGTCCACCGCCAGCGCCACCTGCTCGTCGAAGACGTTGGCCACCGCCCCCTCGATCTCCAGCTCGACCGGACCGAGGTCGAAGGCGTAGGAGGTCAGGAGGTTGACGTTGAGCCAGTCCTCCATCCGCCGCGAGCCGGCCGGCTCGAGGTAGCGGAAGTGCGAGCTCGACGAGACGTTGGCGTCGGGCAGGCCGCGGGCCTCCCAGGCGCCGCCGCTCTGGTAGCGCAGGTAGCTGCCGACCTTCCAGCCCGGCAGCGCCGCCGCCGGCCGGATCGTGGCGAAGACCTTCGCCACGTGCGTGCGGTCGCCGCGCAGCAGGCCGTCGCGGTTGTCGCTGATCAGCACGCCCGGGCCGTCGTGGATGAAGGAGGAGTTGTAGAACGGCGAGTCGTTGGGGCTGAAGTCGATGTCCCAGTTGCCCTTCAGCTCGCTCCAGGTGTAGCTGGCGTTGAGCGCCAGGCCCATCCAACGCTCGCGCGGCGCGTTGGCAAGCTGGACGGTGAACGCCTGGTACTCGCGGTAGGCGTCGTCGAGCTGGGCGACGCGGAAGGGGCCGTTGCCCAGGCCGTCGCGCGAGATGTCCTCCATGATGTCGCCGACCTCGCGGTACATCCCCCACACCTCCAGCGACCAGGCTTCGCCGAACGGCGTGGCGTAGCCGAGCAAAAACTCGTCGGTGTACTGTGGTTTGAGGTCGGCGTCCACGGTCTTGGTCTGGGTGTTGGCGGCGGGGACTTCGGAGACGAGGCCGCCGGCGGCGTTGAAGGTGGCGCGGGTGGTGAAGATGCGGGTCGGCGAGGCGGCCCGCACCAGCGACTTGTTGTCGGTGTTGAAGTAGCGGCCGACGTTGAAGAAGACCTTGTCGCCGATCTGCGGCCGCGGCACGTAGGCGACGCCCAGCCGCGGTTGGATCTGCTGGTCCCAGTCGAAGCTGAGGATCTTCTTCTCCACCTTGGTGCCGGGGGTCGCGCCCAGCCCTTCGCCGAAGTAGTCGTCGTGGCTGAGCAGGAGCCCGGCGGTCAGCGTCGTGCGGTCGCCGAGCGTCACCTGGTCCTGGAGGAAGACGCCGTAGCCCTCGCCCCGCCCGGTGTGCGGCGGCTGGGTCGAGACGTAGGTGGCGGTGAAGAGCCGGGTCGTCGGGTTCCAGGTGATCGTCCCCCAGCCGTTGCCCTGGCGCTCGAGGCGCTCTTCGTCCTCGCTGTAGGTGACGCCGAAGCGCAGGTCGTGCGAGCGGCCGAACCACTCCTGGAAGGTCTGGAAGCCGGCCTTGACCTCGTCGCGCGTGAAGTCCTGGTTGTTGACCGCCAGGTCGGCGCCGCCGACGATCTGGCCGATGGCGGTGGCGCCGCCGATGATGCGGTCGGCGGTGGTGGTGAAGCGCCCCACGAGGTCGGGGCGGGCGGCGTTGAAGGCCGGCCGGTAGCCCTTGTCGGAGAGCGGCTGGGTCGAGTTCTCCTCCTTGTTGTGGTTGAGCTTGACCTCGAGGAAGCTGTTGGGGGTGGTCAGCCAGGTCCAGCCGGCGGTCCCCAGCACGTAGTCGGTCGAGTCGTTGCTGCCGGCGGAGGGGTGGGTGTTCGAGCCGATGCCGGCGTTCTCGTTCGTCGTGTCGCGCGTGCGGTAGGAGGCGACGACCGTGTGGCTCGGCACCGGGCTCGCGCTCACCTTGCCGAAGAGCTCGTCGGTCGAGAGCTCGCGGTCGGGGACGGGGCCGAGGTTGTTGATGCGGTCGGTCTCGGTGAGAGTGGGCTGGATGAAGGAGCCGTACCACCAGAAGCGGTCGCGCAGGAAGGGCCCGCCCAAAGCGATGCCGAAGGCCTCGCGGTCGGTCGTGTTCTGCAAGTTCGCGAGCTCGCTGTCCGCCGTCCAGTCGGCCGGCTGGATCTCGACCCGCGCTTCGCCCTTGAGCTGGTTGGTGCCCGACTTGGTGATCGCGTTGATCACCATGCCGCCGGTGCGGCCGAACTCGGCGGTGACGCCGCCGCGGGTGATGCTCACCTCGTCGATGTCGAGCTCGGAGACGTTGGGTAGGATGTCGCCGTAGTGCGGGTTGGTGATGTTGATGCCGTCGAGCAGGTAGGTGTTGTCCATGCGCGAGCCGCCGGCGTTCGGGGTCAGGCGGTTGTTCTCGGTGACCCCCGGCGCGAGCTGGAAGAGGCCCTTGTAGGTGCGCGGGATCGGCAGGTCCTCGATCTGCTCGTGGCGGAAGTTGGTCTGCAGCTCGGTCGACTTGACGTCCACGACCGGCACCGCCGCGGCGGTGACGGTGATGTCCTCGGCCACGGAGGGGGAGAGCGTCAGCTCCACCTGCGTGTCCTTGTCGAGGGCGACGACGACGGCGCGGCCGGCGGTGCCGAGGCCGGAGAGCTCGGCGGTCACCTGGTACTCGCCGGGCAGGAGGCGCTGGAAGCTGAACGCCCCTTCGTCGTCGGTCGCCGTCGTGCGGCCGGCGGGGAGGAGGTCCCCGCGGACGCCGACGGTGACGCCGGGCAGCGGCGCGCCGTCGGCGTCGCGGACGACACCGGAGACCGAGCCGGTCTCCTGGGCCAGGGCCGGCAGCGCGGCGGCGAACAGGGTGAGAAGGACGAGGACGAAGAGCCTGGGACGCATGGCGAGCCTCCTCTCGATTTCGCCCCGGGGAGGCTCCCTCGCGCTCCCCGGGTTCTTCTTGGGGTGACGGGAGTGTTGCCGCGGCGAGGATAGCATGCGGTCGATGAGCCAGACCCTCGACGAAGTCCTCGCCGCCAACGCCGCCTACGCCGCGTCCTTCGGCGATCGCGCCGGCCTGGCCGTGCCGCCGGCCCGGCGCTTCACCATCCTCACCTGCATGGACGCCCGCCTCGACCCGGCCAAGTTCGCCGGCCTGGCGGAAGGCGACGCGCACGTCGTCCGCAACGCCGGCGGCCGCGCCAGCGACGACGCCATCCGCTCGCTGGTCATCTCCTGCAAGCTCCTGGGCACCCGCGAGTGGTTCGTCGTCCACCACACCGAGTGCGGCATGGCGACCTTCACCGACGAGGTCGTGCGGCAGCTCCTGGCCGGCGCGTCCGAGGGCGACTTCGTCGACTGGCTGCCCATCCGCGACCGCAAGGAGAGCCTGGTGGCCGACGTCCGCCGCCTCCGCAACCACCCCCTGGTCCCCCCCACCGTCCAGATCTACGGCTTCATCTACGACGTGAAGACCGGCAAGCTCGAGGAGCTCCCCGAAGCCTCGGCGGCAGGGCGGGCCGCTGGCTAGCGCGGCGCGCTCGAGTCTCCCCCCTCGTCCTCGGCGAAGATCTCTTCGATCGGCATCCCGAAGACCTTCGCGATGCGGAAGGCGAGGGGGAGGCTGGGGTCGTACTTGCCGCGCTCCAGGGCGTTGATCGTCTGGCGCGAGACGCCGAGGCGGTCGGCGAGATCGGCCTGCGACCAGGCGCGCTCGGCGCGCAGGACGCGCAGGCGGTTGGTCACAGGTAGCGGCGCCGCGCGACGAGGAGGCCCAGGAAGTAGGGCCAGGGCAGGAAGCCCCAGATGTCGCGCAGGTCGGTCCCTTCGGGGAGCAGGCCACCTCGCTGGAGGAAGCCGAGGAAGATCGCCAGCAGGATCGTCCCCGGGAAGGCGACCACCAGGGCTTCGAGCTGGATGCGCCGCCTGCCGCTCGTCGAGCTCGCGGCTGGCGCGCACCCAGGTGACGATGAAGAGGGCGAGGGCGGCGGTGGGGAGGAGCGCGATCGCCACCGCGCCGGCCGGCGGCGGCGAGAGGGACTCCTGCATCCAGACCGCCACGAAGTACGCGGCGATGAAGCCGGCGGCGGGTCAAGCATGCTTGTCCAAAGGTCAAGCGTGCTTGAGCTTGCCGCGGTCGACTTTGCCCAGGTGGGTGCGCGGGAGGTCGGGGACGAAGACGATCTCGCGCGGGTGCTTGTAGGGCTCCAGCTCGCGCAGGCAGAGGGCCTTGAGCTCGTCGGCCAGGCCTTCACCGCCGCCGGTGGCGGTCTCCTTGGCGACGACGTAGGCGCGCGGCTTGGTGAGGCCGTCGGCGTTGAGGACGCCGACGACCGCGCACTCGGCCACCGCCGGGTGGCGGACCAGGCAGCTTTCGACCTCCCCGGGGTTGAACCAGCGGCCGGCGACCTTGAGCGCGTCGTCGGCGCGCCCGCGGTAGGTGAAGTACCCCGCCTCGTCGCGCGACAGGAGGTCGCCGCTCACCACCCACTCGCCGCGGAACGCAGCCGCCGTCTTCTCGCTCTCCTGCCAGTAGCCGATGGCGCGCGAGCGGCCGCGCACCCAAAGGCGGCCGACCTCGCCGGCCGCCAGCTCGCGACCCTCCTCGTCGCAAACCCGCACCTCGAAGCCGGGCACCTCCTTGCCGAGCGTCCCCGGGCGCACCTCGCCCGGGCGGTTGGAGAGGAAGATGTGCCACATCTCGGCGGTGCCGAGGCCGTCGAGCAGCTCGCAGCCGAAGGTCTCGACCCAGCGCTGGTAGAGCGGCGCCGGCAGCGCCTCGCCGGCCGAGGTGGCGAAGCGCAGCGAGGAGAGGTCCTGCCGCGCCGCCTCGGGGTGGGCGACCATGTGCTGCACCATCGTCGGCACGTTGACCAGGACCGTCGGGCGGTGGCGGCGGATCTTCTCGAACACCGTCTCGGCGGTGGCGCGCTCGGGGAAGAGGACGGCGCTGGCGCCGACCGCGAAGGGGAAGAAGAGGTTGGAGCCGGTGGCGTAGCCGAAGAAGAGCTTGGGCACCGAGAGCGTGACGTCGTCCTCGCCGTAGCCGAGGCAGGCCTTGGCGTAGCACTCGGTGGTGTTGGCGAAGGAGAGGTGGGTCTGGACCACCGCCTTCGGCCGCCCGGTGGTGCCGCCGGAGAAGAGCCAGATGGCGGCGTCGTCGCGGTGGGTGGGGAAGGCCGGGAGGTCGTCGCCGGCGCGCTCGCGCTCCTTCTCCCAGGCCGGGATGTCCCCGGCCGCGGCGCCGACGGTGAGGAAGGCCGGTGGGCGCTCGACGAGGGCGGCGGCTTCGCGGAAGACGGGGAGGGCTTCGCCGCTGACGACGGCGAGGCGCGGGCGGCAGTAGTCGAGGAGGCGCGCGAGGTCGCCGGGCGGGAGCTGCGGGTTGACCATCACCACGACCGCGCCGAGCTTGAGCGTCCCGAAGAGGGCGGCGACGAACTCGGGCCCGTCGGGGAGGGCGATCATCACCCGCTGCTCGGGGAGCACGCCCTGCCGCGCCAGGACGCCGCCGAAGCGGTTGGCGAGGGCCTGGACCTCGGCGTAGGAGAGCGTCCGGTCGTCCAGCCGCAGCGCCACCCGGTCCCCCCGCCCCTCCCGCACCCGCGCGTCGAGCAGCCAGTCGGCCAGGTTGAAGCGCTCCGGGGGGTCGAAGCTCACGGCGAGGGACGCTATCTCGCCGCCCGCGCCCGCGCCAGGCGCCGGAGCGCCGGGGATCCTCCCGGCACGGCCGGAGATCCTCCGGCGACCCCAGAAATGCACCACCGAGCGCCTCGGTGGTGCATCCGAAGCGTTCGGAATGTCTCCCCGCCGAGAGAAATGCACCAGCGGAGCGAAAAGAGGTGCATCCCGGCGGCCGGGAATGTCTTCCCAACGCTGGTGCTGTCCTAGCCCAGTGTGGGCGGGGGTTGCGGTGAGGGGCGGCGGCGGCGCATGCAGGGCGGTCGATAGGGTTGGAGCGCCGGGTGAGGCACGGCTAGGCTGGTCTTCGTGGCGCCCACTGCATGGCTCTGTCTACGGCTGGAGGTGTCTCAGCGAATCGAATTATCTGCCGAGCAGACGCGGCGGCGCCTCCGGGAGTGGGCGGTCCAAGAGGCTCTATTGGCCGCCGCGATGATCCTCGCGAGCACCGTTTGGGCGAACAGGATCGGACAAGACTGGACGCTGGCCGCCGCCTTTGGCGTAGCGGTGGCCGTCACGACGCTGCTCATCTACGGCGTCCTGCTCTTTGGCTGGAACCTAGTCACTGCGCACAAACGCGAGCGTAGACGGCAGATGCAATCGACCATAGCCTCTTTTCCCATCAAGCAGTACAGCCATATGCGGCGCGATCCCGACTTCATGCAGTGCCAGGCGGGCCGGCTGATTCAAGAAATAGATCGTGCGAAAGTTGGCGTGGTACGAATCGACCAGGCGGCGGAGGTCGCGAGACTGATAGCCTATTTCGGCAAGAGCACTGCCGCGTTTCCGTGGCTTAGCCGTAGCTGCCAGCGAAGAGCGCTGGCCTTCCATAAGAAGGCATCCGTTTTGACAGAGCTGGCCGACCTTCGCGCATTGTGCGTAGAGTTTGTGCGGCGGCGCCCCAAGCATTGAGCGCGGCGACCCTACTCCTTGGGCGCGACGATAGTGCGAGAGGGGATCGGCTCGGTAAGAAAGAACTCTGTTCGGCAGCGCGGACAGAGGTGCGTAGGCGTGTGGACGAAAAGGAAACCGCCCATTTTGGGGTGCCGCTGTAGGACGATTAGATGGCCCTCGGATTCAAGGCAGTTTGGGCAGCCATAGGCGTCCGTTCCATCCTTCGGGCGCATAATCCACGACTGGCCGACTTTCTTAAGGTGGTACTTCTTCTGTGCGCGAGCCCGATCCTGGTAGCCGCGAACTTTTTTGGCAAGCTCGGCATTCTCTGCCTGAAGGCGCAAAATAGCTGCTTGAATTTCTATCTGGCGTGCCAGAAAAGAGCTGGTCTGCTGTAGGGCCTCCGCAATCGCCTTGTCGACAGTCGGATTGCTTTTGCTCTGGACCTGATCCCGGATCGTCTTGATTGCGTCCGCTATCGCCTTCGCCGCCCCCGCCATTCCGCCGATAGTCGTAACAAGTTCGCCCGCGGCTTCCATTGGCTGCCCTCCCGGCAGCGACTACGCTAGCAGAAGGTCGCGCACCGTCCAAGGCTTCCGCGCGATCCCCGCCTTCATCGCCGGAGTCATCCGAATAGTCGAGTGCATCCACGTGAAGTTGTAGGCGGCGAAGTGCAGCGCGAGCGCCGCCCGTAGGTTCTCCCGCTTCCGGCTGAAACCGTTGGTCAACCGAGTGAAGCGGCGCATCTGCATGCGGACGTGCAGGTTCTGGCGCTCGATATGCGAGGTGCAAACGCGCCACGCGTCGGGCCGTCCACTGACGGCGATTTTCTCCGTGCGTATTATCTGCGGCGGAGAATACCGCCGCTCGCCGTCCGTACCGCTGCCGCCATACGTCTTTATCACTTGTCCGTAATCGACGCGCCCGCCCAGGTGCCAGTCAATGGCGCCAGGGTAGGCTTTCCACGCGTCCGTCGAGAGGTGCCACGTCTCTTCCTTCTCGCTGCCGTTCTGCGCGCCGCGCGTAGCGCGCGCCAGCTTGCCGATGAAGGCCGAGGTGTCCTCGTAGGTGCGGCGCCCAAGGTGCCACGCGAGGATGACTTTCGAGGAGCGTTCGATCCCGACGAACGTATAGGCATCGCCTAGCGCGGGATCGAAGTTTTGCAGCCGCGTCTTCGTCTTCTCTTTCATCCCGACGAAGCACCAAACTTCGTCAGCCTGAACGTCCTTAACTTCTACGTCGCGCACGAGCCGGGAAAGAAGCGCCTCGCACTTGGCGCCCGTGGCGCGCAGGACTTTGCAGACCGTATCTCTGTGGACGCCCGTAATCCGCTCCGTCGCACGGATGGAGCAACCCTCCGTCAGTTGCTTAAGCACCTCCGTCGCCTTGTCCAGCGACAGGCGCATGCGGCCGAGCGGGCGCGCCGGGATGATGCCGCGGGTCGCGCCGCACGCCTTGCACTTCCGGCGCGGATTGCCGTAGCGGTCCTTTCCCCATCCAATCGTCTGCTCGTGCGGGCAGTCCGTCTTCGCCGTTCTCATCATGGCGGTTATCGTACACACACAAACCGGAGGAGTCAAGGGGTCTAGGCTTGAAGTTGGCGGAAAGTTGCCGTACAGTTTCCGATATGGCTAGACCCAAGAGCGAGTCCCCCAAAGACGCCCGCGTAGACCTCCGTATCGAGCCGGCAGAAAAGGAGCTGTTCCAGCGGGCGGCCGAGTTGGACGGCCGGCCCCTGTCCAGTTGGATCAGAAACCGGCTTGTCCGGGCCGCGAAGGCGGAGCTGGCGGCGGTGAAGCCGAAGCGCCGCTAGCGGGTCTATCGGGCGGCGCGGCAGGCCCGGCCAGAGCAGCCCGAGTTGCCAACGGAACGGTGGGCGGGGACTGCGGTAGAAGAGGCGCATGGCACCCCCTGGGTTGACCCTGGGGGGCGCCGCGGCTTAGGATGGCACTCGCTAGTGGTGCCGGCCGCCGGGGACACCCCCCTCAGGTCGGTTTCGAGAGCCCGATGCCCTGGCAGGCATTCGGGCTCTCATGTTTTAGGCTACCTCCTAACCCATTGTCAAGCAGTGATTTAGCGCGGCGGGGTGGCCCAAAAACTCCCCCCCGTAGACCGGGGTTTTTGGGCCAGTTTTTGGGCCACTAGAGAAGTCCCTGGCCGCGCCAGTCGAGCTTTTGGCGCCGCTCCTTCTCCTTCTCTGCTTTCTCGATTTCCGCCCGGATTCGCTGCCTCAACCCCTCATCCGTGAGAGGAGGGCGGGGGATCGGGGGCGGGGCGGCTTCGGCGGCCAGTGGCGGCGCTGGCGGTGGCGGCGCCATCAATCTCTCCCTGTGCTGCTCGAATTGATGGCGCAGGGTGCCGAAGGGGATTTGAAACTCGGCCGCCGCAACCCTGGTAGCCGCTCGCTCCGCCATCCCCGAGCGCACCAGCGCCGCCACGCGGCGAAGGGGTCTGGTGTAGTCGCGCTTCGTCCTACCGCGCGGGCGTCCACCTTTGTGCTTCGGCGGGCGTTTGGACCCTGCCATTCGCACCCCCACCAGGCGCCCACCGGAGAAGGAAGGTGGCGCGGCGGGCCGGGCGGTGGGTTCCCGGCTTTCGGCGGCCAGTCCTAGCCGCGCCTGAGCGTTATTCTAAGGCAGGGAGCCTGCTACAATCACGGCGAGGATTTATTGACAGGAGGAGCCGTAAAAACAGCGACGCCTCGCTGGCAGGCGAGGCGTCTAGTTCCGCAAAGCAGTTCCCCCGGAGTCCGAGGGGTGGGCGATCAGGCGATCCCCATCCTGCCATTCCCGGCGGCTCCGAGTCAAGGGTCCGAGTGCCCACAAGGAGGAGCCGTATGCGCCCCTTCGATGCCGCCGTAATCAAGGAGCAGGGAGTCACGTTCGCGGTTATTACCGTTAAGCCGGCAGCCGTCCAGAGCCCTGATGCGGTCAGGAAAACTAGGGCGGGATTTGCTCAGTATCAGAACTTCTCAGGAATGCCCATTGTCCTAATGACACAGGACGCGAAAGGCATCCCCACCTACCGCGGCCGACGGGATCTCGTTAAGTTCCTTGCATCCGTGCCGTGGCAAGCTCTGCCGTGGAAGAGGTACACCCCGAGTCCAATTCGTCTAAGTACGCGACCGCGGAGTCGAGTAACCGTCGCGCCGTCCCGAGCGCGTCGGGATCGTTCTTAAGAGTCACCATGTCGTCGGAGGAGAACTGGTACGCCAGCTCCCCTCCGACCGTCACGGAAACCTCTGCTTCTGCGGGCTCTACCGGCTCTTTTCTCATGCCGCCGATGATAACACTACGCTTCTACGGAGCCGGGAATTTCCTCACGGACCCATCGGCGCGCGAGGTCGGCCGCCAGCGCCTTGCAGTCGTGGAAGTAGCGGAGCGTAGCGAGGACGCGGCGCGTCGGCAGGTACACGAGCCGGTAGACGTTGGCGTAGCGCCGTTGCCGGCCCGTGCCGTCGCCGCGGAAGGCAGCGAACGGCGGCGAGACGTGACCGTAGACCATCGCCTCGCGGTCCTCCAGGAGAACGGCGAAGCGCCCGCGCCGCCACGCCAAGGGGATCGGCGCTCCGGCGCGGGCTCTCGCCTTCAAGTAGCTATCAACGGCGCACGCGACCCAAGCGCCGACGCTGGCGAAGCCTTCCGCCTCGCTCGCCTGTTTCCAGCGTGCGGACTGCGCCGCGGTCGCGCGCA
The DNA here is from genome assembly GCA_035536455.1 of Thermoanaerobaculia bacterium. Taxonomy (GTDB): domain Bacteria; phylum Acidobacteriota; class Thermoanaerobaculia; order Multivoradales; family UBA5704; genus DASUNQ01. Next base: position 111,317 of record DATLOC010000041.1, read on the forward strand.
CGTGGAAGCTAGCGACCCGCAGCTCCCTCACGCGAGCGCCTTTTCGATTTCGCCGGCAATCCGCGCGACCCTGCGCGCCATCCGCTCCGCCAGCTCGCAAAGCTGATACGAGTCCGCGTCCTCCGGGTCGTCTTCGTCCAAGTCCTCCGTCTCGCGGCCGATGTAGGCGAGGAAGCCTTCAACGGCGCGCAGGTCGGCGAGCGCGGCGCGTAGATCGTGGCGCACGTAGCCCTCCGGGTCGTCGGGCTGAGTGTTGTTCCATTCGAGGACCATCTCGAAGAGGAGATCGCCGAAGGCGCGCATCGCGGCGTTCGCTTCCGGTCCTGTGCAGTGGCGTAGGAGCGATTCCCGAAACGTCGGGAAGTCCTCCCATCGGGCGGGGTCAATCGTGGGCGGGAGGACGGCGGGGCGCGGGGCGGGCTCCGGCTCTTCGGGCTGCTCGGGCGGGGCGGTAGGATCGTCCTGGTCGGGCATGGGCTTGCTCCCTTGCTCGGCAAGTGCTCGGCGGAGGGTGACACCTCCGCCGAGCGCGCCTGTCTGTAGGGGAATTAGCTCCCCGCGAACGAGGGTAGGGCAGGAGCAGGAGCGCCAGAGCGCCCACACACAATTAGGACAGCACCCCAACGCTCCGGAATCGATTCCCGACGCCTCGGAATGGATTCCCGGGCGCCCGATGGTGCATCCCTGCGCCTCGGTGGTGCATTTTTCCCGGAAAGTGGTGCATTTCTCCAGGCGCGGGTCTTTCTCCGGCGCCTCCCCGGCTCTCTCCGACCAGCGGGGGCTTGTCCCCGGCCCTGGATGAAAGCCCCTCCGGTTCCTGTTTCCTCCCTCCATGAGACGCCTGCCCGCCCTTGCCGCGCTCCTGCTTCCTCTCCTCGCCGCCGCCCCGGCGGCCGCGGCGCGGACGTCGATCCTCCAGGACCCGCTCTTCCGCGACGAAGCACGCCAGGGGCTCAACCACATGTACGACATGGAGCTCGGCGTCGCCGACGAGGTCTTCGGGCGGATCACCGCGCGCTACCCCGACCACCCGGTCGGGCCGTACCTGGAGGCGCTGCTCCCCTGGTGGGGCATCCAGCTCGAGCCGGACGACCCGTCGCAGGACCCGCTGGTCCTCGACGCCATGGAGCGGGTGATCGAGCTCTGCGACCGGCGGCTCGCGGCCGACCCGGAGGACCTCGACGCCCTCTTCTTCAAGTCCGGCGCGCACGCCCTGCGCGGGCGGCTCCACTCCGACCGCGGGCGCTACCTGCGGGCGGCGCGCGACGGCCGGCTGGCCCTCCACGCCCTGCACGAGGTCGTACGGCGCGACCCCGGCAACGACGACCTCTACTTCGGGCTCGGCCTCTTCCACTACCTGGTGGAGGTGGTGCCGAAGGAGTACAAGGTCCTCCGCCCCTTCGCACGGCTCTTCCCCAAGGGGGACCGGCAGCAGGGGATCGGCGAGCTGGAGCGCGCCATGAACGGCGGGCAGTTCGTCTCGGCGGAGGCGGCCTACTCGCTGCTCCAGATCCACTACCTCTTCGAGAAGGACTACGCGGCGAGCCTGCGCTACGTGCTCTGGCTGCGCGCCCGCTACCCGGACAACTCGATCTTCCACCTCTACGAGGGGAGGGTCTACGAGCGGCTGGGGAAGCTCGCGCAGGCGCGGCGGGCGCTCGGCGAGGTGCTCGACCGCCACGCCAAAGGGCAGAGCGGCTACACCGACGCGATGGCCGAGCGGGCGCTCTACCTCCTCGCCCGCGTCGAAATGCGCCAGCGGCGCAACGTCGAAGCGCTCGCCTACCTCGACCGGCTGGAACAGCTCACCGCGTCGCGCCCGATCGTCACCGAGTACAAGGCCCTCGGCCGCCTGCGCAAGGGAATGGCCCTAGACGCCCTCGGCCGCCGCCAGGACGCCGTCCGCTCCTACCGCGCCGTCCTCTCCCTCCGCGGCGACGCCGCCGACGGCGACGTGCGGAGCCGGGCGAAGGGGTATCTGAAGAAGCCGTATCTGAGCTAGGTGGGTCTGGCGACCTCGCCGAGGGCCGCTATCGCGGCTTCGAGCTGGGCGTCGGAGAGGTAGGGGGCGGGGCCTAGGCGGAGGCGGTCGTTGCGGAAGTCGGTCGAGACGCCGCGGGCGGCTAGGGCGCGGGAGAAATCGCCGGCGTGGGGGGTGCGGAGCGATAGGAAACCGCCGACACGATCGAGTGGAACACTAGCGTCGCGGTCGATCACCTCCGGCGGCAGGTCCAGCTCGTCGAAGCGCCGCGCCAGGAGCCCCACCTGGTGCTGCGAGACCTCGCGCAGCACGGCCGGGTCGAGGCCCTGCTCGGCGAAGAAGTCGAAGACCTCGGCGGCGCGGTAGTGGCTCGTCGGGTCGTAGGTGGCGCCGGCGAAGCGGGCGCCACCCTCGCCGTAGGCCACTCTTCCCTCCACCTTCTCGGCCAGCGCCTCGAACTCCGCGAACCAGCCCGTCACCGCCGGCCGCAGCGTGCAGCCCGCCGGCACGCGCAGGAAGCAGTTCCCTTCGCCGAGCTGGCAGTACTTGTAGCCGCCGCCGACGACGTAGGCCCCCTCCAGCCCGAGCGCGCGCAGCGGGAAGGGCATGACGTTGAGAGCGTGGTAGGCGTCCACGAGGAGCTCGGCCCCCGCCCGTTCACAAGCCGCCGCCACGCTCTCGAGCCCTTCGACGATCCAGCCGGTCTGGAAGAGGACGGAGGAGACCAGCGCCGCCGCCGTCCGCCCGTCGACCGCCGCCGCCACCCGCTCGGCCACCTCGTCCGGCCGCCCCGCCGGCACCTTGACGACCTCGATCCCCTCCTCGGCCAGCCGGTCGAGCTGCCTCCGCAGGGTGTGGAACTCGCCGTCGGTCGTCACCAGCCGGGGGCGCTCGCGCAGCGGCAGCGCCGAGAGCCAGCGCACGACGAGGTCGTGCGTGCTGCCGGCCAGCGCATAGGCGCGCTCGTTCCCGGGCTCCTCGAGCAGGCGCGCGAAGCCGGCGCGCACGCGGTCGGCCGCCGCGAAGGCGCGGTCCCACTTGCCGTCCACGTGCTCGGCGGCGTCCTCCCAGGCGCGCACCTGCCCGGCGAGCCCGCGGTCGGGCCAGGCCTGGTGGGAGTGGCCGGTGAGGAGGAGGCGCTCGGAGACGCGGAAGCGGGAGTAGAAGGGAGCTAGGGCGTTGGGTGAGGCGTACAGGCTTTCGGGGCGCAATCGCGCCGCCCGCCGCCCAGATCCTTCGCTCTCGCTCAGGATGACGGACTCTCTACAGCCGCGGGCGGATCGCCCAGAGATCGGGAAACAGCGGCTGGAAGAGTGTGGTCCGCAGGTACTCCGACCCCGACGAGCCGCCGGTGCCGCGGCGGGTGCCGATCGTGCGCTCGACCATCTTGACGTGCCGGTACCGCCACTCCTGCAAGCCCTCGTCGAGGTCCACCATCCGCTCGCAGACCTCCCGGGTCGCCGGGTCGTCGTGGTAGATGCCGACCAGCACGTCCTGGACCGCCGGGTCCTCCTGCGGCGGCTGCGTGCGATCGCGCCCGAGCGCCGACTGCGGGACCGGGTAGCCCTTCTTGGCGAGGTAGAGGAGGAAGGAGTCCCAGAGGCTGTTGCCGGCGAAGAGCTTCTCGAGCTCCGGCGCCGCCTCCGGGTAGTGGCGGAGGAGCGAGGCCTGCCGCGCCCCGAGCTGGAGCTCCAGCCGGCGGAATTGCAGCGACTGGAAGCCGCTCGCCGTGTCTAGCCGGTGGCGGAAGGAGAGGAAGGAGACCGGCGTCATGGTCTCCAGGATGTCCACCTGCCCGACCAGCGTCTTGAAGATGGTGAGGACGCGCTTGAAGCCGGCCATGGCGACCGCTGCCTCGCCGGCCTCCAGCGCCGGCTGCAGCCGCTCGACCTCGTGGAGGACCAGCTTGAACCAGAGCTCGTAGACCTGGTGGATGACGATGAACAGCATCTCGTCGTGCTCCGGCCCCTCCGACTGAGGGGCCTGGAGCGCCAGGAGGTCGTCGAGCTTGAGGTAGTCGCCGTAGGTGAGCGGCACGGGGAGGATCATACCCGCGCGCCGCGGGGCGGTCTGAGGTACAATGCGCGCTTCCGAGAACCGAGCCAGCAACCAAGGGGGTCGTCTAGCGGCCCCAAGTCTCAGGAGGTCAAGCAGATGAAGCGTTTCTCGTCCCTCGCCGTGGTCGCCGCCTTGCTCGTCGCGGCCGCCGCGCTGCCGGCGCTCGCCGCCGACACCAGCACCAAGCCCCGCATTGCCGTCCTCGAGTTCAAGAGCAAGGCCGAGAACCAGTGGTGGTACCACAACGGCTCCGCGGCCGCCCAGGACGTCTTCGTCACCGAGCTGGTCAAGAGCGGCAAGTTCCGCGTCGTCGAGCGCGAGCAGCTCGCGGCGCTGATGCAGGAGAAGAACCTCACCCTCTCGGGCGACCTCGACCCGGCCACCGCCGTGCGGGTCGGCAAGCTCCTCGGCGTCAACTACCTGCTCACCGGCGCGGTCACCGAGTACGGCGTCACCGACATGGGCGGCCACGCCCCCGGCATCCGCCGCCTCCCCGGCTTCTCCGCCGGCAAGCGCAACTTCGTGGCGGCGATGAACGCCCGCCTGATCGACACCTCGACCGGCGAGATCCTGTGGGCCGACGAGGCGCGCGGCGAGGAGAGCAGCGTCAAGGTCAACGTCGGCGGCTTCGGCGGCGGCGTGGACGACGACCGTATGTTCGACAAGGTGATGAAGCCGGTCATCCAGCAGCTCGTCGCCAGCATCAAGGCGGCCGACCTGTAAGTCGGACTGGTTCGGCAGAGCGAGGAGGCCCGGCGCACGCCGGGCCTTTTTCGTTTGTACACTCCGCGGCCATGAGGCGCACTTGGTGTAGCTCCTGCCTGCCGCTGTTCCTCCTTCTCAGCTCCGCCCCGCTCGCCGCCTTCTACCCGCCGGCCGTCTCCGGCACCGGCGGCGCGGTGGCCTCCAACGACCCGCTCGCCACCGCCGCCGGGCTCGAAGCGCTGCGCGCCGGCGGCAATGCCGTGGACGCCGCCGTGGCGACGGCGCTGGCGCTGGCGGTGGTCTTCCCCGAGGCCGGGAACCTCGGCGGCGGCGGCTTCGCGGTGGTCAAGATCGGCGACGAGCTGGCGACGCTCGACTTCCGCGAGACGGCGCCGGCCGCCGCGCACCGCACGATGTTCCTCGACGAGCGCGGCGAGCCGATCCCCTACGCCTCGCGCTACGGCGGGCTCGCCGCCGGCGTCCCCGGCTCGCCGGCCGGCTACTACGACCTGCACCGGCGGTTCGGGCGCCTGCCCTGGCAGCGGGTGGTCGCGCCGGCGCTCCGCCTGGCGGGCAAAGAGCTGGTCGTCGGCGAGCATCTGCACCGCGTGCTCGGCGACTTCCGCGAAGGGCTCGCGCGCTTCCCCGAGACCGCCGCCCTCTGGCTGCGTGACGGCGAGCCGCTGCCGGTCGGCGCCCGCGTGCGCCAGTCCGACCTCGCCGCCACCCTGGCGCTCTACGCCGAGCGCGGGCCGGCCGGGATCGTCGAGGGGCGGGTGGCCGCCGCCGTCGAGGCCGCCGCGCGCAAGCACGGAGGCGTGCTGCGCGCCGCCGACCTCGCCGCCTACCGCCCGGCCTGGCGCGAGCCGCTGCGCTTCCGCGCCTGGGGGTGGGAGCTGGCCGCCATGCCCCTTCCCTCGGCCGGCGGCACCATCGTCGGCCAGACCCTGGGCGTCCTCGAGCGCCTGCGCTGGGGCGAGCTGCCGCGCTTCGGCGCCGACCGCTGGCACCTCCTGGCCGAGACCTTCCGCCGCGCCTTCGCCGACCGCACGCTCCTCGCCGACCCGGCGACCACCCGTGCCACGCCGGCCGAGCTGCTCGCGCCGCGCCGGCTGGAGGACTTCGTGACGCGCCTCGACCGGGCGCGCGCCACGCCGTCGGCCGCGGTCGAGCCCTGGGCGGGCGCGGCCGGCGCCGCTGGCGGCGCCGAGGGCGCCGACACGACCCACCTCTCCGTCGTCGACGGCGACGGCAATCTCGTCGCCCTGACCACGACGATCAACGACCTCTTCGGCAACGGCCTCTACGTGCCAGGGGCGGGGTTCTTCTTGAACGACGAGATGGACGACTTCGCCACCAACCCGGACCGCGCCGGCGCCGCCGGCCAGGGAGAGGCGAACGCCGTCGCGCCGGGGAAGCGCATGCTCTCCTCGATGTCCCCGACCCTGGCCTGGCGCGCCGGCGAGGCGCTGGTCGTCGGCGGCCGCGGCGGCCGCCGCATCCCCACCGGCACCGCGCAGGCGCTCCTGAACATCCTGGTGGACGGCGACGAGCTGGCCGCCTCTCTCGCCCGCCCGCGCGTCCACCACCAGTGGCTCCCCGACCGCCTGGAGGCCGAGGCCGACGCCCTCGCCCCCGAGACCCGCGCCGAGCTCGAGCGGCGCGGCCACGCGATCGTGGTTCCTCAGCTCAAGGACATCCCCAAGATCACCGCGGTTAGACGCCTGCCCGACGGCCGCGTGGCCGCCTCGACCGACCCACGCGGCGCGGCGCCCCGCGACGGCGCCGCCGTCCTCTCGCCGACCCCGTAGCCCGCGCGCCCGTCGCTGGCGCGTGCCTTGCTGCCGCCCCCCTCGGCATGGCGCGGCGGGAAAAAACCCCAAAGCCGAAAAACAAGTTGCCGGGGTTCGACCTCCTTCAGGACCCCGACTTCCAGCGCCGGACCTGGGCGGCGCAGCGGGTGGGGCGGATGGCGATGGCGCTCGTCGTGCTCGCCGCGCTCGCCGGGCTGGTCGGCACAGGGCCCCTCAGCGAGACGAGCGCCGGGGACGGAGAGCGGCTGACCGTCGAGTACGACCGCTTCGTCCGTCGGCTCGGGGAGAACCGCCTGACGTTGAAGGTGGCGCCCGGCGCCGCCGCCGGCCCCGAGGTGCGGCTCTGGATCGACGCGCCGTACGCGCAGCGGATGGAGGTCGAGGCGGTGACCCCCGAGCCCGAGCGGATGGAGACCACCGCCGATCGTTTGACGCTGGTCTTCGCGCTCGCCCGCCCGGGCGAAGGGCTGGAGGCGGTCCTGGATCTAAGGTCGCGTTCCTTCGGACCCGTGCGCGGCGCCGTCTGCCTGGCCGGCGGCCCCGCCGTGCCGATCGCTCAATTCGTCTACCCCTGAGAGGAGGCCGTCATGGATGCCGTTCTGCGCGGCGCCGCCGTCTACCTGTTCCTGCTGCTGGTCTTCCGCGTCTCCGGCAACCGCTCCCTCTCGCAGGCGACGACCTTCGACTTCGTCCTGCTGCTGATCATCAGCGAGACGACGCAGCAGGCCCTGCTGGGAGAGGACTTCTCAGTCACCGGGGCGTTCCTGCTGATCCTCACCCTCTGCGTCCTCGACCAGCTCTTCGCCTGGCTCAAGGACAAGTCGAAGCTCGCCGACAAGCTGATCGACGGTCTGCCGATCCTGGTCGTCGAGAACGGCAAGCCGATCGAGGCGCACATGCGGCGCGAGCACGTCGACGAGGAGGACGTGCTGCAGGCGGCGCGGCAGCACGAGGGGCTGGAGCGGCTGGACCAGGTCAAGTACGCCGTGCTGGAGCGCAACGGCGGGATCTCGGTGGTGCCGATGGAGCGGTAGGACCGGGCTCTTGTGGTGCGACACTGACTTCTAGGGCACCCACACCTCGCATGACTTCGCGACGCCCGGCACGGGATCTCCGAATACCTCGTTGTTGCAGGGGGTACCGTCCGTGATCGTTCGGGTCGTGTAGGTTCCGGCTGCTCCGTAGCGGACCTGCCGCGTGCCCGAGAAGGCGCAAACCGCCCCCTCGACTGCACAGTGGCTCCACGACGCCAACTCTCTCAGGTTGGTCGTCTGCACGTCATAACCGTAATCAGGGACCGGCTCGTGTCCTGGCGTGTAGGTCGGCTCGAGGCCCTTTGGCAGTTGATCCATCTCGGGACCTACCGGCTTGCCATTGTCGCCGTGCCAGTCGCCCCCAGGGGGTATGCAGTTGGGGAGGTCCGGGGAATAACGCGAGCAGTCGAGCCGATTTTGGCATGCTCCCACTTGATCCTCCGTGCAGAAACAACGCTCGTCGCAGCTGGTCACAGCCCGCTCCAGTGTAAAGGTATGCCACTTCGCCACACGGTACCTTACGTCCTTGATCCCGACGTACTGATTCATCAGACGGGTGCTGAGACGAGGCGGTTCGTACTTGTCACCCGACATATGGCAATAGTGGAACGGGGCCTTGATCACGCTCACATATCCCGCAGCCTTAGCCACCTCGAAATTTTTGTACCAGCTCGGGACCATCTGCGATTCATAAACGACACCGTCGTGATCCTCAGTGTCGTCGCAGATGAATCCTGCCGCGCCGTCACAGTGGACCACTTTGCCGTCGATTTTCCCTCCGTTTGAAGTAGCGACCACGTAGTAAATGCGCTTCTGACCTCCCCAGACGATCTTGTTCATGTCCCAACTAGTGACGGAGCCCGGAATGAGCGATGGGAAATCGTTGACACGGCCGATGTCGAGGCTGGCCGGACAGCCAGGTCCGGTTCCGTGGTTCGGGCGATCTCCGTTTGCGTACCAAGAGGTGGCGAGGCATCCACCGTGTGCTCCCTGGAAGATGTAGACGCGGGCGATTTTCCGCGCGGCCTGGAACCACGGGTCACCCGGCCCTCGGTCATAGCCGAGCTGCAGGAGCGCCTCTATTTTCAGTGCACCGAGGGAATGGGCATAAACGTCGACCGGACCGTTCGGAAACCCAGCGAAACCGACGTTGATCTGCGAGGCGAGTTCCGCCACCTGCGACAGCAGGGGCATGGTGCCGTCGCCATAAAATGCCGACCTCCCGGTGTTATCCCTCACCGTCCTCTTGTCCTTAAAATCCATCTGCTGCTTCACCCGGTCGTACCAATAATTCCAGGCTTCGCGATTGCTGTGCAGGCCGTGCACGAAAAGCCGATGGCGTTCCTCGATGTCGAGAGCCACTCCGGGATCGCATCTCGCGGGGTCCCCGGTCCCTTTAATGTATTCAACCACCGGAGCCCTAGGATTACCCGCCACTTCCCCGGTGCAGCGTTTATGCTCGCCGGCTTCACGGATTATGGTGATGCAGTCATTCGGGCAAGGGTACTCCGGCGTGCCGAGGTGGCCGCCTATCTGCCTCAGCACCGAAGCCGTGGCCTCCGCGCACGCTCTGGGGCGGAAGCAGACGTTGTCGAACAGCAGGTGTTCCGCCGGCGTGGCATCGCCCGCGGAGGAGGGATAAATGAGCTCGCTTCTGCCGGCAACGCCGTCCTCGACGACGTTGACATCGAAACAGACGCCTCGAGGGGGCAGCTCCTGCTGCAGATGGCGCGCCTTCGAAACTTCCGGGTCGTGCGACACGGAGTTGAACCAGACCGGGAGAATGTACTCGCTTATCCCGCTGCCCCTGGGAAAGCGTTGGCCGCCGGCGCCGGCAAGGATCCCTAGATCCAAACGAGTGCGGATCGAGAGAGCGCTTTTGATGCTGCCCGGCTTGGGCTGATACTTCGTCCAGTGCACCGGGCAGGAAAGAAGAACCAGCCGGCCGATCTCGAGACCGCGGCGGGTGGCCAGCATCGCGAGGTTGGCGCCGTGGCCATGGGCGACGAGAGTGAGGCCGGGCGACTTGTGGGCTTCGGCCCAAGCGGCGAGGACTTTGGCGTCTTTCCGCCAAGCCGAGTTCGTCCAGGCGCCAGTCCAGTCGAGAAACTGGTCGCCGGCGTAAAGATCGGGCGCCACATCGCCCAAGAGGTGGCCGTGAAGGTTTTCCTGCGGTTGCCGCCAATCGCCGGGGTCCGCCGAGGCGCCATGCACGATGGTGCTAGTGAGGATGGGGTCGCTGCCAGATGGCCGAGGTGATGCTGCTGCGAGTTGCTTGAGGAACGGGTCCCTTGGCGCGAGGCGCGCCAGGCGAGTCGCGGCGACAAGGCGCACCAGTGGGTCGCGCTCCCGCACGTTGCTTCGCAGGTGCTGGACGGCCAGCTCCTCTCCATGCTTCACGACCTCGGCTGTCGCGGTTGCTGCTGCGACGCGTACCAACGGATCGGGGTGTTGGAGCGAATGCACGGCGAGGAGCGCCGCCGCCCGCCGCTCCGGCTCAGCTAGGAGCTCGGCGGTCAACGCTCGCAGTTCCGCCGCGAGACGCGGATCGGAGCGCACACCCATCCCGCCGGCGCCCGCGAACCCGCGTCGGCGCAATTCCTCCTGCAGCTCGCGCAGCGGGTAGCGCTTGCGCCAAGCCGTCTCCAGGACATAAATCGTCGAGGGAACACCGAGGACGGCCAGGTCCTCCGGGGGCGCCATGTCCCTATGCGGCTGCTTGATGCATTCCGCACGAGTCGGGCTTCGGAGGAGGTTGGCGACGACGAGCAGGAAGGCGGCCTGGGTCTGCACGGCGCGAGCGTCGGGCTCGGTCGTGAAGGCCTCCAGGAGCGTCACCGGCGCGGTGACCACCGGGTAGGCCGAGCACTCCTCGGCGAGTGCCGGCTGCCAGAAGCCGACCCCAACGAGGAGCAGGCCTAGAGCCAAACCGGCCAACGACAGGCGGAGACCCAACGCGCCTGGCTTCGGTAAACGTTGAGCGGCAAAAGGCGCTTGACACATCCTGCTCCTCCCATCGGCTTTCCACCGCTGGACCCGCGGCCGAGCCGGTGAGGAGCCTCTGCTATGTTTTTCGTAATTATACCAAGTGGAAATGAGCTTGGACGCGCCCGGCCTCAGATGCGACGGCGGGACCACCTTGATGCCCAGAGAGAGGTGGGGTCAGGCGCCGTACTTCGCCAGCCGGCCGGCGTTCGCCAGCAGCAACCCCATCAGGTGGTGCGAGGGGAAGGTCCCGAGGTGGCCGCGCGCGGCGGCCGTCTCGCCGAACTCCGTCGAGCCGTCCACGAAGCAGTAGGGGCCGTAGAGGAGGAGCGGCACCGGGTGCCAGGAGTGCGCCTTGAGCGGCGCCGGCGTCGAGTGGTCGCCGGTGACCGCTACCACCTCCGGCCGCCGCTCGAGCAGGGGCGGCAGACCGGCGTCCACCTCTTCGAGCGCCCGCACCTTCTCGGCCAGGTTGCCGTCCTCGCCGGCGGCGTCGGTCTGCTTGACGTGGAGGAAGAAGAGGTCGAAGTCCTCCCAGTGGGCGAGGACGGCGTCCACCGTCTCCGAAAACTTCTTGCCGCAGGGGACGACGCGCATGCCGCAGGCGGCGGCGACGCCGCGGTAGAGGGGGTACCCCGCGAAGGCGCCGCAGCGCAGGCCGTGGAGGTCGCCGAGCTGCGGCAGGTGGGGGAGGCGCGAGAAGCCGCGGAGGAGGACCCGGTTCGCCTTCGGCTCGGCGGCGACAGCCCGCTCCATGACCGTGATCGCCAGCCGCAGCCGCTCGGCCGTGGCCGCCGCCTCCGGCGCCTCGGCTTCGGGCGGCAGCGGGGGCACGCCGAGCCGCTGCGGGTCGGTGGCCGAGACCGCCGGCGAGAGCCCCTCGCCGCGCAGGATGGCGACGAAGCGGTGCCCCTCGCCCGGTTCGAGCTGAATCTCCAGACCGGGCACCGGCTCGCGCGCCAGCGCCTCGCGCAGCACGGCGACGAGCCGGCGGCACTCGTCGGTCGAGATGCGGCCGGCGCGGCGGTCGACGAGGTTGCCGGCGGCGTCGGCGGTGGCGAAGTTGCCGCGCGCGGCGACGTCCTCGGGCCCGAGCTGGAGCCCCGCCCCCATCGCCTCCAGGACGCCGCGGCCGATGTCCACCTCGGGCTCGGTCGGGTCGTAGCCGAAGAGGGCGAGGTGGCCGGGGCCGCTCCCCGGGGTGACGCCGGTCGCGACCGGAACGATCCGGCCGAGGGCCGAGCGCGCCGCCAGGGCGTCGAGGTTGGGCAGCCGCGCCCGCTCGAGCGCGGTCTCCGGCTGGTCGGCGGTGCGGATGTCCCCGAGCCCGTCGATGACCAGCAGGACGATGCGCGTCCCGGCCGGCTGGGCGAGGCGGGCGAGGATCTCTTGGTGGCGCACGGGGACTGCTGGACTAGGGCACGAAGTAGGCGCTGGCGCGGACCTGCAGCCGGGCCCGCGGCTCGAAGCCGCTGCCGACCAGGGTGAAGGCCGAGTCGGCGCCCAGGATCGGCAGCACGATCCAGCCGTCGAAGCTCTCGCCGCCGGCGTAGGGCGGGACGACCGGCTCGATCTCGGCGATCTTGGTCCAGTGCTCGTCGTCGGGGTCGAAGCAGGCGCGCAGCTCGACGTAGGCGCGGTCGAGGTCGATCGTGCGCTGCCCCGAGGGGTGCCAGACCGAGAAGACGAAGCGCACCTCGTCGTAGGGGCTGGTCGGCAGGTGGGCCTTGCCGGCCACCACCAGCGGGAAGGCGAAGGCGCCCGCGGTGTCGGTGGCGAAGATCTCCGGGGTGGAGTCGAAGACCACCTGGCGGGGGGGCGTCGTGGGGGCGGTCATCCCGCCTCCGCCGCGCGGGCCAGCTCGATCGCCCGCGCCACCCGCCGGCGGGTCTCCTCGGCGCCGTCGCCCAGGAGGGGCGCGCCGATGCCGAAGGCGACCGCCCCGGCCGCCCGGTAGGCCGGGATCTCCTCGACCCCGAAGCCGCCGGCGGCGAGCATCGGCAGGTCGCCCAGCGGCTGGCGCACGGTGGCGAGGTAGTCCGCCCCCCCGACCGGCGGCAGCGGGTAGACCTTGACCAGGTCGGCCCCCAGCTCGTGCGCCGCGACGATCTCGCTCGGGGTCAGGGCGCCGATGACCAGGAAGAGGTCGGCGCGCCGCGCCTCCTCGGCCACCTCGCGGCTGACGTTGGGGGTGACCAGGAACTCCGCCCCGGCGGCCACCGCCTCGCGGGCGCGGGCGGCGGTGGTGACCGTCCCCGCCCCGTACCAGGGGGGGCCGTCGCCGCCGCGGGCGGCGATCAGCTCGCGGATCAGCCGGGGGGCGCCGGGGACGGTGAAAGTGATCTCGACCAGCTCCGCGCCGCCCGCCGCGAAGACCCGCGCCTGGCGCAGCGCCTCCTCGGGCAAGGGGGTGCGCACCACCGCCACCACGGGCGCCCGCCGCACGCTCCTCCCCACGTCCGTCCGCGTGCCGAGAGTTGTCACCATGCGGGCGGGGAGTCTATCATCGGCTTCCTTTCACCCCGGGAGGCGAGCGGCTCGCCCAATGGCCATTCCAGAGCAACCGATCGAGCGCGAGACGCTCGAGGAATTGCTGCCGCGGGTGCGCCCGCGCCTCAAGCAGATCCTCGCCCGCTACCGCGTGCCGGCCCACGAGGCCGAGGACTTGATCCAGGAAGCCCTGATCGCCACCTTCCGCAAGTGGGACACGATCGACGACCCCGAGGCCTGGCTGCTCATCACGCTGCGCAACCGCTGCGTCATCTACTGGCGGAAGCGCCGCGCCAGCCTCACCAACTCGGTGGACATGGCGATCCTGGAGCTGCTCTCCGAGCCGCAGCAGGCGCCGCAGGAGCGCGACGAGCTGCGCTGGGACCTCGCGCACCTGCTGCACGAGCTGTCGCCGCGCTGCCGGCAGCTGCTGCGCCTGCGCTATCACCTGGGTTACGACCCGCAGGAAGTGGCCGCCGAGATGGGCTACCACCCCTCCAGCGTGCGCAAGGTGAGCCGGCGGTGCTTGATGGCGCTGACGAGAGCGCTGCTGACGCGGGATACCCCGAAATCGAATTAAGGCGCGAGGGCCTGCTGCCCCCCGCCCGAAAGGCGATTGACTTCGATACCCCTCCCCGGCCCTCCCCGCTGCGCGGGGAGGGAGGCTCCCTAGGCTCAGCGACCTCGTAGTTCCAGCGCGTGCTGCAATCGGCGGCAGATGCCGCGCAGGATGCGCACCTCGCGCTCGCGCGGGGCGGCGCGGGCGGCGAGGGCGCGCAGGTCGCGCAGCACGCCGGCGAAGGTGTCGTCGCGGGCGAAACCGGCGGCGACCAGCACTTCCGTCAGCTGGCCGCAGAGCCCTTCGAGGTCGCCGGCCGCGGCGAGCGGCTCGTCCGCGGCCGCGACGCCCGCGGCTTGCGCCGCGCCGGCCTCCAGGCGCGCCAGGTAGAGCTCGTAGGCGAGGAGCAGCACCGCCTGCGCGAGGTTGAGCGTCGGCTGCTCCGGCGCGCAGGGGACGTGGACGACCGCGCCGGCCAGCGCCAGCTCCTCGTTGGTGAGCCCGCCGACCTCCGGCCCGAAGACCAGCGCCGTCGGGGTGCCGGGCGGATCGCCGGCGAGGAGCGCCGGCAGCTCGCGCGGCAGGAGCAGCGGCAGCGCCAGCCGCCGGTCGCGCGTCGAGGTGGTGCCGACGACCCGGCGGAAGGGTGCCAAGGCGGACTCGAGAGTGTTGTGGCGCTCCGCCCCTTCGAGCACGTGGCGGGCGCCGACGGCGAAAGCGCGCGCGGTCTCGCCGAGCGGCGCCGCCGGCTCGACGAGCAGCAGGCGCGCGAGCCCCATGTTGACCATGGCGCGCGCCGCGGCGCCGACGTTGCCCTCCTCGCGCGGCCGCACCAGCACCACCGCCGGCGCGCTCCACTCGGTTCCCATGCGGCGCACTCTATTTCTTGACAGGCGCTGGGGGCCGGGCTAGCGTCGCCGCCGCTCCATGACCGAGACCGCGACGCGCGCCTACCTGATCTTCACCGGCACCGGGCCGATCCTCGTCCTCTCCACCTACCCGCAGATCACCGACCCGCGGCTGGTGCAGAAGCTCCGCTACAAGGGGATCGACAAGTTCATCGCCTACGAGGTGGACCTCGGCGCGGTGCAGGACCGCTACCGGCACTCCTACGAGAACATCGCCAAAGACCTGGTGAACGGCGAGGAGGACCTCCGGGTCCTCGACTTCAACGGGCACCAGATCATGGCCAATTTTTCCCTGCAGGCCCTCGGCGAGCCGGTCAAGTTCGAAGGCTAGGGTCACTCGCGCTTCACGACGATGTTCGTGGCGTCGAAGCGACCGGTGTGGGGAAACCCCATCCACAGCCTGACGGCGCCGAACCGCCTCGCGATCGGGCGGAAGGGCGGCAGGATGGCGTGGTCCGCGGTCCCTGCCGCACCCGCGCCGGACAGCACGATGTGGGCGCTGGACGACTCGTTGATGTCGAGCGTGACCTGCACGATGAAGGGCTGGTCGCGGGGGAACTCGCCGAACTTCGTGGCCTCGAGGTCGTCGATGCGCACCGTGTTGTCCGGCAGGAGGTCGAGGTGCAGGAAGCCGGCGAAGTCGCCGATCGGCTGCCCGAACCGCTCGAACTGGATGGTCGCGACGCCGCTCCCCGTCGGCATGAAGACGGTGGTCGTGAACGTGTACTCGCCGTCGCCGCGGGAGGCGGAGAAGTTGCCCTGGAAGGCGGCGACGTTTGTGTCGGGGTTGGGGCGGCTGATCTCCACCCACCTGCCCGACGGCGTCACCGGCGGCGCCACGACGAGCACGCTGCCCTGGATGGCGGCGGTGCCCACCCCCTGAGCCGCCGTGGGCGGCTGACCGGCCGGCGCCTGATCGAAGTCCGACCGGAACAGCGTTTCGCCGCAGCTCGCGGTCAGCAGGAGAAGAGCTACCAGAGAAGCACACCGCGCAATCCGCTCGACCATGGGGACTCCTTTCCCGGGTGAAGCGCCAGCCGGGCGCCCGGGATCTGAAGTCTTCGGCGGCGGAGCTCTGTGGTTCGTTACCGGGCGCGGCTCAGCGCAGGAAGTCCCTCGCGTCGTAGCCGAGCTCGGCCAGCAACCGCCGCACCGCCGGTAGTGGCAATCCCACGACGTTGGTGTAGTTCCCTAAGACCTCCTCGACGAAGAGCGCCCCGAGTCCCTGCACCGCGTAGGCGCCGGCCTTGTCGAGCGGCTCGCCGGTGGCGACGTACCACGCGACCTCTTCTGCGGTGAGCGCCGCCATGCGGACGCGCGAGGTCTCGAGCGCCGCCGCCTGCCGGTCCCTGCCGGGCTCGCAGAGCGCCACGCCGGTGAGCACCGTGTGCTCGCGGCCGGCGATGGCGGCGAGCATCCGCGCCGCGTCCTCGGGGTCGCGCGGTTTTCCAAGCAGAACCCCGTCGAGCACCACGACGGTGTCGGCCCCGAGCACCAGCTCGCCGGGGTGGGCGACCGCCGCCGCCTTCGCCGCCGCCAGCCGCAGCACCGTCGCCGCCGGCTCCTCGCCCGCAAGCGGCGTCTCGTCGAGGTCCACGGGCCGGAGCGCGAAACGGAGTCCGAGCCCGGCCAGCAGCTCACGCCGGCGCGGCGAGCCGGAGGCGAGGATCAGGTCGGGGAGGCTCAAGCTCTACGGGTAATAACCCTTCAGGGTCTTGGCCTCGAGCCCCGGCTTCTTCACCTCCACCTCCACCGTCCGGTACTTCTCCCCCTTCCCCTCGCTCGCCGACTGGTAGGCCAGGAGGTACTGGGTCCGCAGCTCGGTCTCGACCTGCTCGTAGACGCGCTTCAGGTCCGAGCCGCGGTCGATGAAGAAGTGCCGGCCGCCGGTCTCCGCCCCCAGCCGCTCGAGCTTGAGGCGCGCGTCGGCGTCCTTGGTGCCGATGCCGATCCCCACCGGGTAGATCGCCACGCCGCTCCGCCGCGCGTACTCCAGGGCGTCGGCGAAGCCGTAGCGGCTGCCTTCGTCGACGCCGTCGGTCAGGATGATGAGGGCGCGCTTCCCCTTGAGCCCGCCGAAGTAGTGGAGGGTGAAGATGAGGCTGTCGTAGAAGGAGGTGTTGCCCTCGGCGGCGAGGCCGGCGAGGCCGGCCGAGAGGACCTGCGCGTCGTTGGTGAAGCGGACGGCGAGGCTCGGCTCGTCGTTGAAGGTCACCACCGCCGCCCGGTCCTTGGGCTGGATCACGGTCTGGAAGAAGGTGAGCGCGCCCTTGATCGCGCCGTCCAGCTCCTCGCTCATCGACGACGAGTTGTCGAGCATGACGCCGGCGTAGATCGGCAGGTCGGTCACCTTCTCGAAGCGGTAGATCGACTGCGGCGCGCCGTCCTCGCGCACCGCGAAGTCCTCGCGCCCGAGGCCCTCCACCGGCCGCCCGCGCTTGTCGACGACGGTCGTGTAGAGCTCGACCATCTGCACCTGGATCGCCGTGCCGTACTCCGGCGCGTTGATCAGCACCAGGTCCTCGGTCGAGTTGCCGTCGGCGAGGTAGGCCACCGCCCGCACGAAGCTCATGGCCTTCGCCGCCGGCAGCACCATCGGCTGCGCGAACGGCGGCTGGTAGAGGGTCGCCAGCCGGTCCTCGTTCAAGAAGAACTCGACGCGGTCGAGCTTCTCCCCCTCCGGCACCTCGACCTCGGCCTGAGCGCGCAGGCTGGCGCTGTAGGTCTTCCCCGGCTCGGGCTCGACCAGGCGGAGCGAGAAGCGGTGCGGGCCGGCGTTGAGCTGCAGCTCGTCGCTCGCCAGCTCCTCGCCGGCCGGCCCGAGGGCGACGGCGGCGAGGCGGCGGAGGCGCGGGTCGGGGCCGAGGTCCAGCTCGACGCTGTAGGGCGGGCGGCTCTTCGAGAGGACGGGCCGGCCGTCGAGGTCCCAGCGCACCCGCTCGATGCCCTCGCCGGCGACGATCGCCTCGACCCGCGCCCGCCCGGTCAGGAGCCCCGGCGGCGGCGGCAGGATGCGGATCGTGCGCTCCTTCTCGTCGTCGGCGGCGGGCGTTCGCGACAAGGCGGCGTTGGCCTCGACGAGCAGCGGATGGGCGTTGGGCTGCGCCGGCAGCGGCACGCCGGGGGCGGCGTTCGGGGCGGGCTCGCCTGCCGTGGCCGCGGCCGCGACGACGTCCGGCACCTCCAGGTCCATCTCCTGGCGGAAGAAGCGGCGCGAGGTCGTCTCCTCGACCCGCAGCACCAGCCGGTAGGCGCCGGGGCGGAGGGAGCGCTCGAAGATCAGCGGGATGGCGTCGCCCGCGGCGGCCGCCTCGGGCAGCGTGAACTTGACCCGGAAGCGATCGAACAGCTCCCCCTTGCGCACCACCTCGCCGTCGAGGAGGAAGCTGTAGATCCCGACCTCCCCCAGCTTCTCGGGCCGCGCCTCGCCGCGCGGCACGGTCACCACCCCCTGGACGATCGTGCGGCTCTGCCGCTTGGCCGGGAAGGCCAGCTCGAGGCGGGCGGGGAGCGGGCTGGCGTCGGCCGGCAGGTCGGTCGAGCGGGAGAGGAAGGTCTGCACCCACTCGCCGCCCGGGTCGGGGAGGAGCCGGGCCTCCAGCTCCCGCCAGTCCACCGCCCGCATCAGGCTCCCGGCCACCTCCTCGCCGCGCGCGCACTGCTCGACGATCGCCTCGAGGATCTCCCGGTCGCCCGCCTGCGCCAGGCGGAAGTCGGCGGCGACCAGCGGGCGGAGCCCGTCGCCGGGCACCCAGGCCCCGAGCTTGCCGCCGGCGCCGTAGCCGCGGACGAAGACCAGGGTGAAGTTCCCGGCCACCCGCTCGGCGCCGGTGTAGCGCCAGACCTCGAGCGGCAGGAGCACGTCCGAGCACCGCACGTCGAAGCGCTCGGCCGGCTCGCCCAGGAAGAGGAGGACGCGCGCCCGCCCGTCATCGAGCCCGCCGAAGCGGTCGCGCGCCGCCTGCGCCCGCTCGGTCCACCCGTCCGCCAGCTCGTTGCGCGCCGTCTCGGGGTACGGGTCGCGCACCTGCCAGAACTGGCGGATGAAGGCATCGCGCTGGTAGTCCTGGGAAAGCCCGAGGAACGCCTCGCGCTCGGCGGCGTCGAGGAGCGGCGCCACCTCGGCGAGCCACTGCTGGTAGCGGGGCGGGAGGTCGGGGGGCGGTGCGGAGCTCGCGGGCTCGGCGGCGGCGGCGCCGGTGGAGCAGAGGATCAGGGCGAGGAGGAGGGTCCGGGCCTGCGCGAGCGACATCCGGCTAGGGATAGTACCCCCGCATCGTCTTGGCTTCGAGCCCGCGGGCGAGCTTGACCTCGACGGTGCGGAACCCCTCGCCGGTGGTGTTGGTCGACTGGTAGGCCACCAGGTACTGCGAGCGCAGCTCGCGCTGGATGGTGGCGTAGATGCCGTCGAGCTCGGCGGCGCTCTGCAGGAAGAAGGCGCGGCCGCCGGTCTCCTCGGAGAGGCGCACGAGCTTCTTGCGGTCCACGTCCGCGCCCAGGCCGATGGCGTAGACCGTCACCCCCGCCCGCCGCGCGTACTCCAGGGCGTCGTCGAAGGCGAAGCGGCTCGACTCGTCCTTGCCGTCGGAGAGCACGATCGCCGCCTTCTGCCCGCGCACGCCGTTGAAGTAGTAGAGGGCGAAGATCAGGCTGTCGTAAAGCGAGGTGCCGCGCTCGGCCTTGAGCCCGGCGAGCGCCGCCGCCAGCGTCTTCTGCTCGTTGGTGAACTTGGCCGCCAGCGCCGGGCGGTCGTTGAAGGTGACGAGCGCCGCCCGGTCCTTGGGCCGCACCGTCTTCTCGAAGAAGCGCAGCGCCGCGCCCTGGGCGCTCTGGATCTCCGGCTCCATCGAGGCCGAGACGTCGAGCAGCACGGCGGCGTGGATCGGCCGGTCGGCGACGGTCTCGAAGCGCGCCACCTCCTGCTTGACGCCGTCCTCGACGACGGTGAAGTCCTTCTGCGTCAGCCCCTCGACCGGCCGCCCCTGGCGGTCGACGACCGTGGTGTAGAGCTCGACGAACTCAATGTCCAGCTCGTCGAGGTAGTCCGGGGCGTTGACAAAGACCGTGTCCTCGGTGGTGGCGCCGTCGGCGAGGTAGGCGACGGCGCGGACGTAGGCCAGGGGGTTGCCCTCGGGCAGCAGGATCGGCTGCGCGAAGGGGGGCTGGTAGAGGGTCGCGACCAGCGTCTCGTCGAGGTAGAACTCGACACGCTCGACCGCCTTGCCCTCCGGCACCTGCACCTCGGCGGCGGCGCGCAGGCTCTGCGCATAGTTGCGCCCGCCGCGGGGCTCGACCAGCTCGACGGCGAAGCGGTGGTCGCCGGCGTTGAGGGTCATCGCGTCGCGCGCCACCTCCTGGCCGCCGCCGTCGAAGGCCACGGCGGCGAGCTCGTGGGTGCGCGGGAGGGACCCCAGGTCGAGCTCGACGCTGTAGGGGGGCTTCCGCTTGGTCAGCACCGGCTTGCCGTCGAGCTCGAAAGTGACCTTCTCAATGCCGGGGCCGGTGGTCAGGGTCTCGAAGCGCAGCATGCCGGTGTGGAGGTCGCCGGGCGGCTCGACGAGCTGGATCGTCCGCTCGCCGGTGGTGATCGCGGCGTTGGCCTCGGCGAGGAGGCGGGCGCTCTCGGCGTCGGCGGGGGGCGGCGGCGGCAGGTCCTTGGCCATCTGCGGCACGGCGAGCGGCCGCTCCTCGCGGAAGAAGCGCTTGCCGTTGAGGTCCTCGAGCTTGAGGGTCATCGTGTAGTCGCCGGGGCGGAGGGTGCGCTCGAAGATCATCGGCAGCTCGTCGCCCGCCACCTCGTCGGCCGGGAAGTCGAACTTGTAGCGGAAGCTCTCGAAGAGCTTCCCCTCCTGGAGCACCTCGCCGGTCAGCACGAAGTTGTAGGAGCGGTGCTCGCCGAGCTGCACGGCGGCGGCCTCTGCGACCGGCACGGTGACGACGCCCTGGACGACGGTGCGCGCCTGGTGGCGGCCGGGGTAGTCGACCGCCAGCTTGGCGGGGAAGGTCGGCGTCCCCTGCGCCAGGTCGGTCGAGTAGGACTTGAAGGTCGCCACCCACTCGCCCTTCGGCGGGTCGGGCGGCCGCTCGATCTTCTGCAGGATCGTGGCGTAGCCGAACATGCCCTGCTGGTAGACCCAGCCGATGCCGGCGGCGAGCTTGTCGCCGTCGATGCAGCCGTCGGCGATCTTCCGGATATTCGGCTCTTCGCCGTGCTGGAAGAGCGCGTCGAGCCCCTCCGACGGCTCCCAGAGCCGAAACTTTCCCGCCCCCCAGTGCTTGTAGAAGACGAGGAAGAACTCGAACTGGGCGATCTCGCTGCGGCGGTAGTACCAGACCTCCAGCGGCTGCAGCAGCGCCGTGCAGCGCGAGACGATGCGGTCGGCCGGCGGGCCGTTGGTCAGGAACAGCTCGGCGCGGCGGTCGTCGAGGACCTCGAAGATCGAGCGCGCCTCGTTCATGCGCTCCTCGAAGCGGTCCCTGAGCTCGTTGCGGGCGGTCTCGGGGAAGGGGTCGCGCGCCGCCCAGAACTCCTGGATGAAGGCGTCGCGCTGGTAGTCCTTCTCGAGGGCGATAAAGGCGGCGCGCTCCTCGTCCGAGATGATCACCGCCACCTGCTCGAGCCAGGCGCGGTACTTCTCGGGCAGCTTCTTGATCGCCTCTTCCTGCGCCTTGACTTCCTTGCGGGAGGGCTTCTTCTCCGCCGCGGCGGCGGGGGGCGGGGCGGAAAGCAGGGCGGCGCCCAGGGAGAGGGCGCAGACGAGGGCGATCGGGAGGCGTCTCATCGGCCGGCCGGTGCGGAAGCGCGCGCTAGACTATCCCGCGCCATGCAACCGGTGTACCTCGATCACAACGCCACGACGCCTTTGCATCCCTGGGCGCGGGCGGCGATGCTCCCCTGGCTGGACGAGCGCTGGGGCAACCCCTCCTCGCGCCACGCCTTCGGCCAGGCGGCGCGCGGGGCGGTCGAGGAGGCACGCGAGGAGGTGGCGGCGCTCCTCGGGGCGCGCCCCCCGGAGGTGGTCTTCACCGGCAGCGGCACCGAGGCCAACAACGCCGTCCTCGAGCACGTCGGGGAGCGCGCCGGCTGGCGCGGCTCGATCGTCCTCTCGGCGCTCGAGCACCCGTCGGTGCGCGAGGGGGCGGCCCGGCTCGCCCGGCGGGGCCTGCGGGTGGCCGTCGTGTCCCCGGAAGGCGACGGGGTCGTCCCCGTAGAGGCGATCGTCGAGGCGCTCGGGACGGACACCCGGTTGGTCTGCCTGATGCTCGCCCACAACGAGCTGGGGACGCTGCAGCCGGTGGCCGAGGTGGCGCGCGCCTGCCGCGAGCGCGGCGTGCCGCTCCTCTGCGACGCGGTGCAGGCGGTAGGGAAGGTGGCGGTGGACGTCCACGAGCTGGGGGCCGACTACCTGACGCTCGGCGCGCACAAGCTCTACGGCCCGCTGGGCGCGGCGGCCTTGTGGGTGCGCAAGGGGGTGGAGCTCGAGGGGCTCCTCGTCGGCGGCGGCCAGGAGCGGCGGCGGCGGGCGGGGACCGAGAACGTGCCGGCGCTGGTCGGGCTCGGCGCGGCGGCCGCGGCGGCGCGCGAGGAGGGGGCGGCGCGGACCGAGCGGCTCGCGGCCCTGCGCGACCGCTTCGAGCGCGGCCTCGGGCGCATCCCGGGGGCGGAGGTCCACTGCGCCGGCGCCCCGCGCCTGCCGAACACCTCGCACGTGGGCTTTCCCGGCGCCGACGGCGAGGCGCTCTTCATCCGGTTGGATCTCGCCGGCTTCGCGGTCTCGACCGGCGCCGCCTGCGCCTCGGGCGCGGTCGAGCCTTCGCATACGCTGCTGGCGGCGGGGTTCTCGCGGGAGGTGGCGCTGTCGTCGCTGCGGGTGAGCTTCGGAATCTCGAATACGGAAGAGCAGGTGGATGCGTTTTTGGAGGTCCTGGAGCGCGAGGTGGCCGAGGTGCGGCGGCTGATGGAGGTCGCGTGAGCGGGCGGATCGCCGTCGCGATGAGCGGCGGGCTCGACTCGTCGGTGGCGGCGCTGCTCCTGGCGCGGAGCGGCGCGCCGGTCGTCGGGCTCTCGATGCTCCTCTGGGACCGGTCAAGCGAAGCCGAGCACGGGCGCTGCTGCGGCGCGCTAGATCTCGGCGACGCGCGGAGGGTGGCGCGGCAGGTGGGGATCCCGCACTACACGCTGCGGCTCGACCGCGAGTTCCGGCGACAGGTGGTCGAGCCGTTCGTCCAGGACTACCTCGAGGGGCGCACCCCGAGCCCTTGCGTGCGCTGCAACACGTGGATCAAGTTCGACCTGCTGCTCGAGCGGTCGCGCCGCCTGGGCGCCGAGAAGGTGGCGACGGGGCACTACGCGCGGATCGTCGAGGGGCCGGAGGGGCCGGAGCTGCACACGGCGGCGGCGCCGGAGAAGGACCAGAGCTATTACCTCTTCGAGCTGACGCGGGAGCAGCTCGCCCGTTCGCTCTTCCCGCTCGGCGAGCGGTCGAAGCCGGAGGTGCGGGAGCTGGCGCGGGAGGCGGGGCTGTGCGTGGCGGGGAAGGGGGAGAGCATGGAGGTCTGTTTCGTCGCCGGCTCGGTGCGCGAGTTCGTGGAACAAGAGGTGGCGGCGGCGCCGGAGCGTTACCGGATGGCGCTGCCGCTGGGCGAGCCGGCGGAGTTGGTGGCGGCGGACGGGGCGGCGCGCGGGCGGGGGGAGCCGTTCTACCGCTACACGGTGGGGCAGCGACGCGGGCTGGGGGTGGCGGCTGGCGAACGGCTATACGTGCTGGGGATCGAGGCGGGGGCGAACCGGGTGGTGGTGGGCGGAGAGAAGGAACTGCTGGCGCCGGGGCTCGTGGGCGAGAGGGTGCACTGGATCGGGGAACCGCCGGCTGGGGTGGTCGAGGCGACGGTGAAGATCCGGTCGCGGCATCCTGGGGTGGAGGCGCGGATCAGGCCCGGAGTGGAGGGGAAGGTGGAGGTGGAGTTCGCGGAGCCTCAGCGGGGGGTGACGCCTGGGCAGGCTGCGGTCTTTTACCAGGGGACGCGCGTGTTGGGGGGGTGCTGGATAACCTCCGCCCTCCGCGGTGCGCTCCCCGCCGGGAACGGCGCGCGCGTTGGTTGACTGCGGGATCTGAGGCGCGCGCCTCCGCTCCGCTGCGCGCCGGATCGATCATGGCCTGCTTGTTGGGTTGCCAGCGCTTGCGGAGAGGTCCCTCTGGTGAGCGCACCGCGGAGGGCTACCGACTTGCGCGAGTTCGGTGGCTCCCCCCAAACCCGTCTGAGGGAGGGGGTCGCGACTCCGGTAGCCTGGCGGCGTGCGCTCTCCGGAGGCACCTCTGAGCAAGCGCTGGCAACGCCCTGTGGAGGCCACGGCCGGTCCGGCGCGCAGCGAAGCGGAGGCGCGCGCCTCAGATCCCGCAGTCCACAGAATGCGCGCGCCGGTGCCGCAGGAGAGCGCACGCCGCCAGGCGGTGCTCATCACTACCGCTCTTCTGCTTTTCCTAGGTGGCTGTCGCAGTGAACCCCAGCGCCTGATCCGCCTCGGCGACTTGCTCGCGGAGATGCCTGCCGGTAGCGAGGTCGTCCTCCCCGCGGGAGGCGTGCTCGACGAGCAACCGCGGACGATCCCCGCGGAGCTCTCGGCCGCGCGGATTGCGAAGCTCATACTTCTCGCGCGCGGCGACGCGCGGCTCGCCACGCTCTCCTGGCGGCTGGCGCAGGACCCTCATTTCCTGCCCTATCGCACCCTCTCGTTTCCGCTCGTCCCGGACGGCCAACCCCAAACCTACGAAGTCGACCTCGCGCGCGAGCCCTACTGGACGGGGCAGGTGGCGGCGCTCCGCCTGGCGGTGGAGGGCGGCCGTGCTGAGTTGATGGAGCTGAAGGGGCGACCGGCTACCGACCCCTACCGCCTGATGTGCCTCGAAGGGGAGTGTCTCCCCTCGCTTCCGGGCCTTGCCTCCATCGCCATCGACGTGCCCGACGACCTGCCGCGCGATGCCCGCTTCACTGCCCGGCTCGGTCTCGTGCCGGAGTACGACAAGCCGGGCGTCGTCGCCCGCTTTCGCGCCCGCTTCGAAGGCGACGGCGATCCCGTCCTCGTGGCGGAGCGTCCGGGCGGTACGCGCGGCTGGTCCGAGGTCGGCGGCGAGATCCCGCGCGGCGGGCGGCTGCTGCTCGAGGTCGAGGCTACGCGCAACGGCCGCCCGCTCCCCGAGGGAGTCGCGGTCTGGGGCAATCCGGTGATCGCAGCCGACGGCGGGCGCCTCGGGTCGCACCTCGTGATCGTCCTCATCGACACGCTGCGCGCCGACGTCCTCGGCGCGTACGGCGACCGCACCGGCGTGACACCGCGCCTCGACGTTCTCGCGGAGCAGAGCACGCGCTTCGCCGACCTCTCGGCGCCGGCCCCCTGGACGCTGCCGAGCGTCGCCACGCTGATGACCGGTCTCGAGCCGCAGACCCACGGCGCCGGGCGCCGCTTCGGGGAGTTCGCGCCGACCGGCCTCGCGGAGGGGGCCACGACCCTCGCCGAGGTCCTGCGCGGCGACGGCTTCTACAACCTCGGCGTCTACCACAACATCTACGTCAACCCGGCCTTCGGCCTGTCGCAAGGGTTCGACGAGTACGTCTCACGGGAGGAGCGGGCGGACGTCCTGGTGAGCGAGGCGCTGGCGCGGCTCCGCCGGTATCGGTACGAGCGGCGGCTCTTCCTCTACCTCCACCTCTTCGACCCGCACAACCCCTACGAGCCGTCGGCCGAGGACTGCCGGTACGTTGCCCGCCGGCTCCAGCCGGGCTACCGCGGCCCGCTCGGCTGCGCCGCCGACCGCCGACCCGAGAACCCGATCCCGGCGGAATCCGACCGCCGGTGGCACGAGGCGCTCTACCGCGCCGAGGTGGCGGCGACCGACCGCGCGCTCGGGCGGTTCCTCGACGGCCTCGTGGAGCTGGGGATGGCGGAGGACACGGTGCTGCTCGTCGTCTCCGACCACGGCGAGGAGTTCTGGACCCGCCTGCCGCAGGAGCGCGCCCTCGGCTACGAGGCGAACGCCGACCACGGCCACACGCACTACGAAGAATTGCTGCGCGTGCCGGGGCTGCTGCGTGGGCCGGGCGTGGGGGTCAAAGTGATTCGCGAGCCGGTGCGGATGGCCGACCTCTTTCCGACTCTTCTCGACCTGGTCAGCGCCGAGTCGTCGCCGTCGCAAGGCAGGCACCTGCGCCCTGCGTTCGGCGGCCACCCCCTGCCGCGCGCCACGCAGCTCGCCGACGTTATCCTCCACGGCCCCGAGCGCTGGGCGGTGCGGCGGGGCCCCTGGAAGCTGATCGTCCCCCGCGATCCGGCGCTGGCCGCCGAGCTCTACAACCTCGCCGACGACCCCGGCGAGACCCGCGACCGCGCCGCCGCCGAGCCCGAGGTCGCCGCCGCCCTCCGCGCCTGGGGCGAGCGCGAGCTAACCGCCCGCGCCGCCGCCCGCCGCCGCTACCTCCCCGGCGACGCCCTCGGCGCCACCTACCTCGAGTGGAACCACATCACGAAGCTGCGGTCGCTGGGGTATCTGCGGTAGCTGGCGCGCTGGCACGCCGCTCGCACCGGTGCTGCGATCGCGGCAGGTCGACCTGCCCGTCTCGCTCGAAAGGAGCTCTCCGGTGCTGGCGCAGATCCGACCCGAGGACAAGGAAACGGCCCTGGCGGTGGGTGTGGTCGCCGCGGTGGTTTGGGGGCTGGGGGTGAGCCTCTACGCCTTCTATCAGGGGCCCCAGGAGATCTCCTGGGGGCAGTGGTTCGGCTCGCTCCTCGGGGGCATCGCCGCCTGCCTGGCCGCGCCGCCGCTGCTGCTGGCGAGCGGCTCCTGGCTACGGTTGCGGAAGGACCGCCGGCGCTTCTGAGCCGGCGATCACCAGCACGAACTCCCCCTTGAGCGCCGGCCGCGCCGCGAGCGTGGCGGCCAGCTCGCTCAGCCTTCCCCGCAGCACTTCCTCGTGCAGCTTCGTCAGCTCGCGTGCGATCGCCGCCGGGCGGTCGCCCAGCTCGGCCACGGCGTCCGCCAGGCTCGCGAGCAACCGGTGGGGCGACTCGAAGACGACCAGCGTGTGCCCGAGCGTCGCGAGCCGGCGGTAGAAGCTACGCCGGCGGCCGGACTTGGGCGGCGGGAAGCCGGCGAAGGTGAAGGGGTAGGGCGGGAGCCCCGAGACGACGAGCGCCGCGAGCGGCGCCGACGGCCCCGGCACCGGCTCGATCCGCACGCCGCGCGCCGCCGCCTCCCGTACCAGCAGGTACCCCGGATCGGAGAGCAGCGGCGTGCCGGCGTCGCTCGCCAGGGCGATCGTCGCGCCGTCCTCGAGTGCCGCGAGAAGCCGCGGCAGCCGCTGCCGCTCGTTGTGCTCGTGCAGCGAGACGAGCGTTTTTTTCAAGCCGAGGCGGGCGAGGAGCCGGCCGGTGTGGCGGGTGTCCTCGCAGGCGACGAGATCGGCGCGCTCGAAGGCGGCCCGCGCCCGCGGCGAGACGTCGTCGAGGTTGCCGATCGGGGTCGAGACGACGAGTAGAATCCCGTTCCGTTGATCCCCGCCCCCTTCCCGCCGCCGCCCCCGCGCGTCCTCCCCTGGTACCGCGCCTACGCGGTCGCCATGGCCGCCCTCTACATCCTCTGTTTCTTCGGCGGCCTCGCGTTCTTCTTCTTCGCCGACGAGCTGGCCGCCGCCGACGACGAGATGCCGGCCGCCCTCTGGATCGTCTACGGCGCGCTGCTCACCGGCCTCGGCGTGCTGCTCGCCGCCGCCTTCGTCGCGGCGCTCTTCCTGCCGCCGAAGCCGTGGACGTGGATCTACCACCTGGTGCTCATCGCGCTCGGCATGACGAGCTGCTGCTGCATGCCGGTCTCGATCCCGCTCATGGTCTATTGGTTCAAGCCCGAGACCCAGGCCTGGTTCGGCCGCGGCCCGGCCGCAGCGCCGGCGCCCGTCCTCTAGTCGCGCGGGATCTCCTGATCGAGGTTGATCGCGCTGCCCGAGAGGCGCGCGATGAGCATCAGGCGCCGCTTGAAGCGGTTCTGCCGCTCGCGCTGGACGATGCCGTCGACCGCCGCCTGCGGGTAGCCGCGCTCGACGACCTCGGCCGGCGTCAGGCCGACGTCGTAGAGGAGGTAGAGCACCTCGTCGGCGGTCGGGTAGTCGCTCCCCAGGTCCTCCTCGTCGGTCTGCCCCGGCCAGAGGTCGGCCGACGGCGGCTTGGCGACCACCGCCTCCGGCAGCCCGAGGTGGCGCGCCAGCTGCCAGACCTGCTGCTTGTAGAGGTCGCCGAGCGGGTTGAGCGAGCTGGCGTTGTCGCCGAAGACGGTCGAGTAGCCGAGCAGGATCTCGGTCTTGTTGGAGGTCCCGAGCACGAGGCACCCCAGCGCCTTGGCCTGGTCGAAGAGGATCGCCATGCGCTCGCGCGCCATCTTGTTGCCCAGGCGCACGCGGTCGGCGGCGCCGGCCTGCGCGAAGTAGGCGTCGACCATCGGCGAGATGTCGAAGCTCTTGCAGCAGATGCCGAGCTGCTCGGCGACGAGCCGCCCGTGCGCGGCGGAGTCGGCGGTCGAGGTGCGGTAGGGGAGGAGGAAGCCGTGCACCCGCTCGGAGCCGAGGGCGCGGGCGGCGAGCGCCGCGGCGAGCGCCGAGTCGACGCCGCCCGAGAGCCCGACGACGACGCCGGCGGCGCCGGCGTTCTCGATCGCGTCGCGCACGAAATCGGTGAGCACCGCCGTCGCCAGCGGGGCGTGGAGCTCGAGGCGCGCCGCCACCTCGCCGCGGCGCATCAGGCCGGTCCCACGACGTCGGTGCGCTCGTCGTCGAGGAGCGGCAGGCGGAAGCGCAGGCGGTCGGCCTCGCGCAGGTCGACCTCGGCGACCAGCAGGTGCTCCTCGAGGAACGGCGCCCGCGCCGCGACCTCGCCGCCGGGGCGGACGAGGTGGCTGCCGCCGGGGTAGAACGTCCCCTCCTCCCAGCCGACGCGCGAGCAGTAGGCGACCCAGCAGGTGTTGAGGAGAGCCGTCGAGCGCGTCAGCACCTCCCAGGTGTCGGAGTTCTCCGGCACCGGGCCGGGGCCGACGCGGCCGGGGGAGACCGACGGGACGACGATCAGCTTGGCGCCGCCGAGGGCCATCCGCCGCGCCAGCTCGGCGTGCCAGAGGTCCTCGCAGATGAGCACTCCGAATTTGCCGCCGTCGATCGGCACCAGGCCGAGCGTGCGGCCGCGGGCGAAGAAGCGCTCCTCCTGGAAGATGCCGTAGGTCGGGAGATAGACCTTGCGGTGGGTGTGGACGACGGCGCCCTCCTGGAGGACGAGCGCGCTGTTGTGGAGGGTGCCGTTCTCGTCCTCCTCGACGAGACCCACAACGACGGTCATGCCGGCGGCCGCGGCGGCGAGCCGCGCCAGGTGCGGCGACCGCTGCGGCGCGAGCGCCACGCGCGGCGTCAGGTGGAGGAGGCGGTAGCCAGTTAGGGAAAGCTCGGGGAAGACGAGCAGCTCGACCCCGGCGGCGCGCGCCTCCTCGATGCGGGCGAGGTGGCGGGCGAGGTTCTCGTCGAGGTCGCCCAAGCGGGAGTCCACCTGGGCCAGGCCGACCCGCAGGGCTCCGCCGGTGCTCATCAGATGGGATGCTAGCATGCGCTCATGCATCGCCCGGGCGCGCCCAGAGGGGCGGTTTGGCTCCTCGCCGCGGCGCTCCTGCCGGCCGCCGCTCCCGCCCAAGAGACCGCGCCGTCCGCGTCGCCGACGGCGCCTTACGAGCTCCGCGACCGCATCCTCGCGGTGGTGGACGAGGACCCGATCCTCGCCTCCGACGTCGAGCGGGTGATCGCCCTCGGGCTCGCCAACCGCGAGCCCGGCGAGAGCCAGGAGGCCTTCAGCCGCCGCGTCCTCGAAGGGCTGATCGACCAGCGCCTGCGCGCCCACGAGATCGACCGCTTCGGGCTCGGCCAGGTGGACGTAAAGCTCGTGGACGAGCACGTCGCCGAGATCCGCTCGCGCTTCGAGAGCGAGGAGGCTTTCCGGCGGCGGCTCGAGGAGCTGGACCTCGACCTCGAGGGCCTGCGCCAGCTCGTGGCGCGGCAGCTCTCCGTCCTCGAGTACGTCAACGAGCGGCTGGCGGTGCGCGTCTTCATCACCCTCGACGAGATCAACGAGTACTACGAGAAGGTCCTGGTGCCGCAGCTCCGGGCGCAGGGCGCGCCGGTGCCGCCGATCGAAGAGGTGCGCGAGGACATCCGCGAGCTCCTCCGCGAGCAGCGCCTCAACCGCGAGGTCGAGACCTGGACCGAGCAGCTCCGCCGCGAAGCCGACGTCTCCCGTTTCCCCGACGAGCCGCAGGGGCCGCTGCCGCCGGTGGTGGAGACGATCGAGAAGCCCTGAAGAACGTGGGCTCCTCGCCGCCGACTAGAAGCGGAAGAGGAACCCGAAGTGGCCGCCGAGGGCCAGGTAGTCGTCGACCGTGGCGGTGCGGCCGGAGACTCGGTCGGTGACCTGCCAGTCGGCCAGGTGCTGGTCGGCGCGCAGGGCGAACTCGAACGCCCAGCGCTGCCCCAGCAGGCGGCGCACGCCGGCCGAGAGCTGGGCGACGACCTCGTCGTCGGCCTCGGTGTGGATGTCGAAGCGGCCGCCGTTGGCCAGGGGGCCGACGGCGTCGGGGACGTCGATCGTGGCGAGGCCGAGGCCGGCGCCGAGGAACCACTCGGTGCGGCCCTGCGGGTTGCCGAAGAGGCGCTCGGCCCAGGCGCTGATCGTCGTCGATTCCGCGAGCACGTCGATCGGCTCGAGGGCCGGGCTCTGCGCCAGCCCGACGAGCTTCGCCGGCTCCTCGAAGTCGTACTCGGTGGTGTCGACGCCGAAGCCGAGCTTCCAGCGGTCGCCCAGGCGGGCGTGGCCGAAGGCGCCGTAGCCGGGGATGTCGTTGGCGGGCTCGCCGTCGGCGGCCACGATGACGCCGCGGAGGCCCAGGTCGAAGCGCTGGGCCGCGGCGGGCGGGGCGGCGGGAACGAGGGTGAGCGCGGCGGCGGCGAGGACAGCGGCGACGGTCGATCGCATCGAGGGATCTCCTTTCGCGGAAAACAGCCTCGCGGGGTTGGATGCCGGCGGGCGGGAAATCCTTCGCTGGCGCCTGCGCCGGCTCAGCGCGCGCCGCCGTACAGCCGCTCGTAGTGCTCGCGCGAGGTCAAGACCCTGCGCAGGTAGGCGCGGGTCTCGCGGAAGCCGACCTTCGTCAGGTACTCGGCCGGCTCGTCGCTCGCGCAGTAACCGCGCCAGAGGCGCGCCTGCGCCGGGCCGGCGTTGTAGGCGGCGACCGCCAGGTGCTCGGCGCCGCCGACCTCGCGCAGCAGCTCGGCCAGGTAGGCGGCGCCCAGGGCGAGCGACACCTCCGGCCGGTAGAGGTCGCCCGGCGCGAGCTGCAGCTCGGCCTGCGCCGCCACCCGCCGCGCCGTCGGGGTGACAAGCTGCGCCAGCCCGCGCGCCGCCGCCCCCGAGAACGCCCGCGCGTCGAAGCGGCTCTCCTCGCGCACCAAGGCGGCGAGGAGGTGCGGATCGACCCCCCGCCGCCGCGCCTCGGCGAGCAGGGTCTCGCGGTGCGGCAGCGGGTAGAGGACGGCGCGAAAGACGCTCGGCTGGAGGGCGAGAGGGACGCGGTCCGGGGTGCGCAGGCGGATCGCCTCGGCGAGGCGGATCGAGCGCGCCGCCTCCCCGGCGCGGGCGAGGAGCATGCTCCCGGTGAGCGCCAGCGACGGGTCGGACGGCGGGAAGCGCGCGCCCACCGCCGGCGCCCCCTCGCGCCAGAGGCCGAGCCCCAAGAGCACCTCCTCGGGCGTCGCCGGCGTCTCCGTCCAGAGCGGCCAGCGCTCGACCGGCACCTGCGCCAGGAGCACGAACGGCGCCGTGCCCGGATCGCCCGCCAGCCGGCGCAGCAGCAGGGCGCGCGCCGTCTGCCCGGTGCGCGAGCCCGGCGCCAGCAGCCAGGCGGCGTGGAGATCGCCGGGCGCGCGCGAGGCGGCCAGCCGCCGCGCTTCGACGGCAGTGGTGGGCGCGAGGGCCGGCGCCGCGGCGCGCGCCAGCGCCGCCCGCGCGAACGGGCTCGCCGGCTCCTCGCGCGCCGCCGCGGCGTAGGCGCGCACCGCGCCGATCTTATCGCCCGCCGCCTCCAAGCGCCGCCCCCGCCAGTAGGCCAGCTCGACCGCGTCCTCGGGGGTGCCCAGCGCCGCTTGCGCCAGCCACCCGCGCGCGCGGTCGTGGCGGCCGCGCACGAGGTCCGAGGCGGCGAGGAAGAGCGCGGCGCGCGCGGCCTGCTCGCGCCACTCGCGGCGCGACTGCAGGAGGGCGTAGAGGCCGAGCGCCGGGCGCTCCTGCCCGGCCAGCCAGTGGAGGCGGAGGGCGGCGACGAGCGCCGCCGCCGCCCACTCCCCGTCCGGGCTCGCGGCGTGGGCGGCGCGGAAGGCGGCGATAGCACGCCCCCGCTCGCCGAGCAGCTCGTGCGCGCGCGCTTGTTGGTAGAGCGCGCTCGCCCGCGCCGCGGGCGCCGCGACGCGCGCGGCCGACTCGGCGAAGGCGGCCGCGGCGGCGGCGAAGTCGTCGCGGAAGAAGAGCGCGCGGCCGACGGCGTATTGCGCCTCCAGCCGCTCGGCGGCCGAGATGCCACCGCCGGCGAGCGCCGCCCGCAGCCAGCTCAGCGCCTCCTCCCACTCCCGGTGGTGGTGGAAGGTCTGACCGAGGCGCAGCGCCGCCCGCCCGCCCGTGCCGGCGGGCAGCAGCGCCGCCAGCCGCTCGGCGGCGTCGCGCGCCGTCTCGTCGCGCACGTCGCGTTCGAGGAGCGCGAGGTAGACCCCCCGCGCCGCCTCGCGCTGGCCGGCGCGCCGCGCGCAGTCGGCCTGGAGGAGCGCCACGCGCCGCCCGTCCGCCGGGCGCAGGCGCGACGGGAAAAGCCCGCGCAGCACGCGGCAGTCACCCCCCTGCGCCAGCGTGCGCTCGAGGAGGCGCAGTGCGTCGGGCAGGAGCGGCGACTCGGGCTGCGCGCGGATGCCGCCGGCGATCACTCCCGCCGCCACCTCGGGGTGGCCCATGCGCTCCTGGTCGAGCGCCATGCGGTAGCGGCTGTGTAGGGTGAGGCGAGGCGTGTGCGTCAGCGCCGCGCCGAAGGCGTCCATCGCCTCGGCGGGGCGGCCGAGGAGGTCGAGCAGGTGCCCGCGCAGGTAGTCGAGCCCGGCGGCGCGGGCGGCCTCCGGGCGCACGGCGAGCTCGCGCTCGGCGCGGGCCAGCGCCTCGCGCGGGCGGCCGGCGAGCTGCAGGGCGACGAGAGCGGCGCGCGGGTCGTCCGCGACGGGCGGCGCGGCCTGGAGGGCGAGGAGGAGGGTGGCGGCGGCGGCGTTCATCGCGGACCGCTCGGCTGGGCAGCCGGCTCGGGGGGCGGACGCGGCGAAGCGCGGCGCGGAAGAGAAGGCGGCGGCAGCCGTCAGGCCGCCGTCGCCTCTGGATGTCGCTCCACCTGCGCGCCGAGTGACTGCAATTTGAGTTCCATGCCTTCGTAGCCGCGGTCGAGGTGGTAGATGCGCTCGACGACCGTGGTGCCGTGGGCGGCGACGCCGGCCAGCACCAGGCAGGCGGAGGCGCGCAGGTCGGTGGCCATGACGTTGGCGCCGGTCAGCGGCGTCGGGCCCTGGACGCGCGCGCTGCCGCCGTCGACGTGGATGTCCGCCCCCATGCGCGCCAGCTCCGGCGCGTGCTGGAAGCGGTTCTCGAAGATGCGCTCCTGGATCGTCGCCGCCCCGGCGGCCTGCGTCGTCAGCGCCATCCACTGCGCCTGGAGGTCGGTGGGGAAGCCGGGGTGGGGGGCGGTCTCGAGGTCGCGGGCCGCCAGCCGGCCGCCGGCGGCGGCGCGGATACCGGCCGCCGTGACCTCCACCCGCGCCCCGGAATCGGCCAATTTTTCGAGGACGGGCGCCAGATCGGCGGGCTCGGCGCCTTCCAGCAGCACGTCGCCGCCGGTCATCACCGCGCCGATCAGGTAGGTCCCCCCTTCGATGCGGTCGGGGATGACGTGGTGCACGGCGCCGCCCAGGGCCTCGACGCCCTCGACGACGATGCGGTCGGTGCCGGCGCCCTCGATCCGCGCCCCCATGGCGACGAGCAGGGCCGCGAGGTCGGCCACCTCCGGCTCGCGGGCGCAGTTCTCGAGCACCGTCGTGCCGCGCGCCAGGACGGCGGCCATCAGGACGTTCTCGGTGCCGGTGACGGTCGCCATGTCGAAGCGGAAGCGCGCGCCGCGCAGCCGCTCGGCGGTGGCCTCGACGTAGCCGTGGGTCAGGTGGACGTCGGCGCCGAGCGCCGCCAGGCCCTTCAGGTGCTGGTCGATCGGGCGGACGCCGATGGCGCAGCCGCCGGGGAGCGACACCCGCGCGTGGCCGCGCCGGGCGAGCTGCGGCCCGAGGACCAGGACGCTGGCGCGCATCGTCTTGACCAGCTCGTAGGGGGCGTCGGCGAGGCTGGCGTAGGGGCCCTCGCGGCGGAGCACGATCGCCTCGCGGTCGTCGATGCTCGCGATGCCGAGGTGCTCGAGCAGGCGGCGCATGGTGCGGATGTCGCGCACCCGCGGCACGCGGTGGAGCTCGAGCGGCTCGTCGGTCAGCAGCGACGCCGCGAGCGCCGGCAGGGCGGCGTTCTTGGCGCCGCTGGCGCGGATTTTTCCGAAAAGAGGTGTTGGTCCGTGGATCAGGAACCGGTCCATACCATTGATCCGATCGCCGCTAACGCGGCAGGCGCCGCTGCGCGGCTTCTCCCTCCGTTAAGCCTTCTCGAAGACCAGGACCCGCGGGATGCCGGCGTAGTCGGCGCGCTGGGCGACGAGGGGCAAGCCTGCCGCCTCGCCGTGGCGCACGACCGCGTCGCGCTGCCCGGCGCCGATCTCGACGATCAGGCGTGCGCCCCGCCGCATCCCGGAAGCCTGTTGCAAGAGTCGCGCGAGCAGGAGATCGCCCGCGCCGGGGGGGGAGAGTGCCAGACGGGGCTCGAAAGCGCAAACCTCGGGCGAGAGCAGCGGCCACTCGGCGGGATCGACGTACGGCGGGTTGCTGACGACGAGGTCGAAGGCCGCGAGGTCGAGGCCCGCGGCAAGGTCGGCGGCGAGGAAGGACACGCGGGCGGCGGCGCCGAGGGCGCGGGCGTTGGCGGCGGCGAGCGCCAGCGCCGCGGGGGAGAGGTCGGTCGCCGCGACGCGCGCGCCGGGGATCTCCAACGCCAGCGTCACCGCCAGGCACCCGGAGCCGGTGCCGACATCGAGGAGGCGCGGGCGCTCGGGCAGCCGCTCGGCGAGCGCGGCCTCGACGACGTGCTCGGTCTCGGGGCGCGGGATCAGCACCCGGCGATCGACGCGGAACGGCCGCCCCCAGAACTCCTTCTCGCCGGTCAGGTAGGCGACCGGCTCGCCGGCCAGGCGGCGCGTCAGCAGCGCCTCGAAGCGCGCCGCGGCGTCCGCCGCCACCGGCTCGCGGTCGCGCGCCAGGAGCTGCGCCTCGGAGAGGCCGAGGACCCGCCCGAGCAGCAGCGCCGCCTCGCGCGGCGGCGCCCCGAACGGTGTTGTCAGGAGCCGCGCGCGGGCGGCGGCGAGGAGATCGCCGATGGTGGCGGGCACGCGGCGGAGTGTATGAGCCAAAACGCCCGGCCACGTGGGCCGGGCGCTACGTCGAGTCTTCCGCGCCGGTGTCTTCCGCGGTCTCCGCCGCCGGCGCCAGCGGCACCTCCAGCTCGACCGTCCGTCCTTCGGGCAGCTCGACGTCCGTCGTCGCCGGCGCGAAGCCGTCGGCCGAGACGGTCAGCCGGTAGTGCCCGGGCGCCAGGCGCAGCGCGAAGAGACCGGCATCGTCGGTGCGCGTCGCCGGGCCGGAGTAGGAGAGGTCGAGGGCGGGGTTGACCCCCTCGGTGACGACGGCGGCGCCGGCGACCGGCGCGCCGCCGCCGTCGAGCACCCGGCCCGAGAGGCTCGCGCTCTCGAGGTCGATCGTCACCTCGGCGCCGTCGGGCCCCACCTCGACGGCGCGGCTGTAGCCGAGACCCTGCCGCGGCTCGAGCAGGATCAGCGTGTAGCGTCCGGGGGTCACGACGACGCGGAAGCTGCCGTCCTGTGCCGTCCGGGCGGCCGGGGCGCTGGGCCCGTGGAGCCGCACGTCGGCGCCGGCGACCGGCCGGCCGTCGAAGGTGACGCGTCCGGCGAGCACGGGTCGCGTTTCGAGCTCCAGGTCCAGGAACGCCTCCGCCTGCCCCGGCTCGAGGGTCACCTCGCCGGACGCCTGGCGGCCGTCGTGCGTCGCGGCGACGACCTGCCAATCGCCCGGCGCGAGGTCGGAGATGCGGTAGCGGCCGTCCGGCCCCACGCGCGAGAAGCCCGCCTTATCGTCGAGCCGCAGCGCCCGGACCTGGACGCGCCGGCGGTCGGCGGGGTCGAGCCCGAGGACCTGCCCCGAGATCGCGCCGCCGGCCTCGCTCAACCGCACCTCAAGCCCGCCGACCGCGGCGCCGGCGACCTGCACCTCGCCCGGCGCGTCGGCGCGGGCGTAGCCGCGCGCCTCCGCGAGCAGTCGGTACGTCCCTTCCGGCACCCAGTCGAAGGCGAACAACCCGTCCGCGGCGCTCGTCGCCTGAAAGGCCGCGCCGCCGGGGATCATGTGCAGCCGCGCGACGGCGCCGCCGACGGGCCGCCCGGCGGCGTCCACGATGCGTCCCGAGACCTCGGTCCCCGCCTCGACGACCAAGTCCAGCCGCTCCGTTCCCGCCGTCAGCCGGACGGCGGCGCGCGCCATCCGCTGCCTATCCCCGCGCGCTTCGACCTCGTAGCGCCCCGGCCGGAGCGCTTCGAGCCGGTAGGCGCCGTCGGCGTCGGTCTCGCCGAAGCCGGGCTGGCGGAGCGGATGGAGCCCCTCCGCCTCGGCGCCCTCGAGGTCCGGGGCCGCCTGCACATGGAAGCCGGGCAGCGCCGGCGGGCCGGGGCGCTCTCCTCCGGGTGGGCGGAGACCTCGTAGAGCTGGCGCGCCAGGAGGCGGGGGAAGCGGAAGCGGCCGTCGGCGCCGCTGGCGGTCAGCGGCGAGGCGTCCCGCGGGCTGCGCCGGAAGTCCCACTGGCCGCTCGGCGAGGCCCGCACCGGCACCCCGGCGGCCGGGCGGCCGGCGGCGTCGACGACGATCCCGGCGAGGGCGGCGGCGGGCTCGAGCAGAAGGGTCACCGGCTGGGCGGAGACGGCATCCCCCACGAACCCCGCCAGGTGGCCAGCGGCGGCGGCCTCGATCTGATAGCGGACGTGGGGCGCCGCGGTGAAGCGGAAGGCGCCGTCCCGCCCGGTGAAGGCCCAACCGAAGGGATCGCAGGACGTGCACCAGACGAGGGCGCCGGGGAGCGGCTGCCGGGTCTCGGCGTCGAGGACCAGCCCGCCGACGGGGACGGCCTCGCCGCGCGGCGTCGCGGCCGCGCGCGGCATCGCGGCCGCGGGGCCCATGCGGCCGGCGGGCACCCAGACGGGAGGGCCCGCCTGGTCGCCCGGCAGGCGCTTGGTGTGATCGGGCCGGAATGCCTCGCTCTCCCGCCGCAGCGCCGCCGGCACGAGCCGCGCGTCCTCGACCAGCGGCACGATCGGCACTTCGATCGACTGGTGTCCCGGCGCCGAGACGACGACCCGGTAGAGCCCCGGCGCGGCGGCGGCGAGCGTGAACCGCCCGTCGGGGCCGGCGGTCGCGCGCACCGGCGGCGGTGGCGGCTGCGGGCCGCCGGGGAGCGGCAGCAGCTCGACGGTGACGGCGGCGGCCGCGCGGGGGGCGTCCTTGACCTCGCCGGTGACTTCGAGCGTCGCGCCGGCGGCGGTGCCGGGCGCGGCGGCGAGCGCGAGGAGCGCCGCGAGGGTGGAGCGGAGAGCGCGGGACCGCATGACGAAGTCTCCCCTGACCTTCGCCAATTCTAAGGGATCAGTGGGCGCGCGCCTGCTCGTCCATCCGCTGCGCCTGGAAGTGCGCGACGAGCGGCTCGATGAG
This sequence comes from Thermoanaerobaculia bacterium, assembly GCA_035536455.1. Lineage (GTDB taxonomy): Bacteria > Acidobacteriota > Thermoanaerobaculia > Multivoradales > UBA5704 > DASUNQ01. The sequence goes on from DATLOC010000041.1 coordinate 148,867, forward strand.
CGGGTCGAGGTCCCCTTCGAGGACGTTCGGGAGCTGGTGGACGGTGACGCCGATGCGGTGGTCGGTCACCCGGTTCTGCGGGAAGTTGTAGGTGCGGATCTTCTCGGAGCGGTCGCCGCTCCCCACCATCCGCTTGCGCTCCGCGGAGAGCGCCGCCTCCGCTTTCTCGCGCTCGGCCTCCAGGATGCGCGCCTTCAGAACGCGCAGCGCCTTGGCCTTGTTCTTGATCTGGCTGCGTTCGTCCTGGCAGGAGACGACGATGCCGGTCGGCAGGTGGGTCAGGCGCACCGCCGAGTAGGTGGTGTTGACGCCCTGGCCGCCGGGGCCGGAGGCGCAGAAGGTGTCGATCCGCAGGTCCTTCTCGTCGACCGCGACCTCGATGTCCTCGGCTTCGGGCAGCACCGCCACGGTCACCGCCGAGGTGTGGATGCGCCCCGAGGCCTCGGTCTCCGGCACCCGCTGCACGCGGTGCGTCCCCCCCTCGTACTTGAGGCGGCTGTAGGCGCCGCGCCCCTCGACGATCGCCGAGACCTCCTTGACGCCGCGCACGCCCGACTCGGAGAGGTCGATGACCTCCACCCGCCACCCCTGGCGCTCGGCGTAGCGGCTGTACATGCGGAACAGCTCGCCGGCGAAGAGCGAGGCCTCGTCGCCGCCGGTGCCGGCGCGGATCTCGAGCACGACGTTGCGAGCGTCGTTGGGATCGCTCGGGGTGAGCTCGCGGCGCAGCTCCTCCTCGAGCGCGGCGAGGCGCCCGGCGAGCGCCTCGCGCTCCTCCTGCGCCATGCCGTAGAGCTCGTCGTCCTTGCCCAGGCCGGCGAGCATCTGCTCGGTCTCCGCCCGCTGCCGGGCCAGCCGCGAGTGCTCGCGGTAGAGCCCGACGACGTGCGCGATCTCCGACAGCTTCTTGCTCGCCTCGGTGTAGGCCTTGCGGTCGGCCAGGACCTCGGGGTCGGCGAGCTTGGCGGTCAGCTCGGCGTGCGTCTTCTCGAGTAGCGCGAGCTTTTCGAGCACCTACGCGGACTTCGCGTAGCGCCGCTTGAAGCGCTCGACGCGCCCCTGGGTGTCGATCAGCTTCTGCTTGCCGGAGAAGAAGGGGTGGCAGGCGCTGCAGATCTCGAGGCGCAGCTCGTCCTTGGTCGAGTGCGTCTGGAAGGTGTTGCCGCAGGCGCAGACGGCGGTGACCAGATGGCGGACGGGATGGATGGTCTTCTTCACGGTTCGGGGCCCTTGTCTTGAGTGGGGAGGCCCGGGCGGGCCCGGGCGAACGGCGAAGGTTAGCGCAGGGAGGCTCCCCCTGGCAACCCCGCAGATCTCCTCGTTCCACTAAACTACGCGGCACGGCATGGCATTCCACGACGACTGTCTGGTGGCCGACGGGCACACCGACGTGCCGGCCCGTCTGCTCGAAGAGGGGGCGGACCTGTCGCGGCCCTGCCCGGACCGTCACATCGACCTGCCGCGCTTGCGCCAAGGGGGGGTGGACGCCCTGGTCTGGGCCCTCTACGTGCCCGGGTCCCTCGACCCCGAAGCCGGGTGGAAGCACGCCCTCCGCCTGCGCGAGCTGGCCGGCGAGCAGCTCTCGGCGGACGGCTTGCGGGAGGTGGTCTCGGTGGCTGAGCTGCGGCGGGCGGTGGGGCAGCGGGCGGTAGCGGTCCTCTGGGGGCTCGAGAACGGGCGGCCGCTGCTGGTCCCCGGGGCGCTCGACGCCTGCGTCCAGCTCGGGGTGCGCTACGTCACCCTCACCCACATGAAGACGCACGAGTGGTGCGACTCCTCGACCGACGCGCCGCGCCACGGGGGGCTGTCGGAGCAGGGGGTGGAGATCGTGCGCGCGATGGCTCGGCGCGGCATCGTGCCGGACGTCTCGCACGTCTCGGACGCGGCGGTGCGGCAGACGGTCGAGGTCTCGCCGCTGCCGGTCGTCGCCTCGCACAGCTCGGCGCGCGCCCTCTGCGACCACCCGCGCAACCTCCCCGACGAGCTGGTGCGCGAGATCGCCCGCCGCGGCGGCGTGGTGATGGCCGCCGCGTACCCGCCGTTCCTGTCGCCGGAGGTCGCCAAGGCGCAGCAGGAGCGGCTGGCGCAGCTGGGCGAGACGATCGAGGCGCTCGACGAGGCCTACGCCGGCCAGCCGGGGCTGGCGGCGCGCGAGGTGACGCGCCTCCTCGCCGCGCACCCGCTGCCAACGGCGGGGCTCGACCGCCTCGTTGACCACCTCCTCCACTTCGTCGAGCTGGCCGGCGAAGAGCACGTCGGCGTCGGCAGCGACTTCGACGGCATGACCGAGGTGCTGGAAGGCTTCGAGGACGTGTCGCGCTACCCCGCCCTGACCGCCGCCCTCCTGGAGCGCGGCCTCGACCGCGCCGGCGTCCGCCTGATCCTCGGCGAGAACTTCCTCCGCGTCCTCGCCGCCGCGGAGAGGTTCGGAACCCTGCAGTAGCGAAGCCGGCGCCCCCGGCGCTTGATCAATCGCTGTAGAATCGAACTAAATCTCAGGGAGGAGACCTGCCGTGTTGCGATCGAGAACGGCGCTCATTTTTCTGTCCCTCACCCTGTCCATCGCGCTCTTGACCTGCGTCTCCGTCGCCCAGGGCGACGACGAGGCCGCGGTCCGCGACGTTGTGCGGCGGCTGGAGACCGGCTGGAATGCCGGCAGCGGCGAGGGCTTCGCCGCGCCCTTCGCCGCGGACGCCGACTACGTGGCGTTCGACGGCAGCCTGATCAAGGGCCGCCCGACGATCGCCGCCGGGCACCAGCAGCTCTTCGACACCGTCTTCAAGGGAAGCACCAACACGCCCGAGGTCCTCAGCCTCCGCTTCCTGCAGCCGGACGTGGCGGTGACGCAGGTCCGCTGGACCCTGCGGGGGGGCGCCGCGCCGCCGGGAGCCCAGGCGGTGACCACGCTGGTGCTGATCAAGGGCGCGGACGGCTGGTCGATCGCGGCGTTCCAGAACACCCCGGTCGCCCCGCCGCGGCCGCCAGGGTAGGCTTCCGGCTCGCCGGGCTGACGGCAGAACTTCCTCCGCATCCCGGCCGTCGCCGAACGGGCGGCGGGGTAGACGGCGAAAGAATCCGTGAAAGGGAGGCCACACGTGTATCGACCGAGGGCCGCGCTGATCGCCTTGTCCCTGATGCTTCTTCTGCCCGTCGCCGCCGGCGCCAACGGCCCGAGCGGCGACGAAGCCGCGATCCGCGCGGTCGTGGAGCGGGTGGAAGCCGGCTGGAACACCGGCAGCGGCGAAGCCTCGGCCGCGCCCTTCGTCGAGGACGCCGACTCCGTCGTCGGCACCGGCATGCGCATCAAGGGCCGGCAGGCGATCGCCGACAACTTCCAGCGGATCTTCGACACGATGTTCAAGGGGAGCCGGAACGAGCTGACCGTCGACAGCGTGCGTTTCCTCCGGCCGGACGTGGCCGTGGCGCATGTCCGCTCGCACCTGCGCTTCACCAGCGACGGCAAGCCCGTCGAAAGCGACGCGATCAGCACCTGGGTGCTGACGAAGGGCGCGGACGGCTGGTCCATCGCGGCGTTCCAGAACACCCCGGTCGCCCCGCCGCGGCCGCCTGGGTAGGCGTCCCGGCATGCTCGGCGCGCCGACGCTTCTGGGTAACGGGGCTGGAGCTGCGATAGCGACGGCGGCGGACGTCCCGGCGGCGCCGGGAGATGTCCGTGTGGCACCGGAAGATGTCGCCGCGAGACCTGGGGATCCCGCCGCAGCCCCGCGGGACGTTCCGCCAGGGGCTGGGGACATCCCCGCCGGCCCTGGGGATCTCCCGGCGGGACCGGGAGATATCCCGGCAGCGCCTGGAGATGTTCCGGATGCACCCGGGAATCGATCTTTTGCACCAAAAGATAGATCTCCAGCCACGGAAGATGCATCTCCAGCCATCCGAGATATATTTCAGGCCCCGGAGATATATCTCCAGCCGCTCGGAATGTATCTCCAGGGCTTGGGAATCTATCTTTTGCACCTGGGGATCGATTCCCGGTGCATGCCGGAACATCTCCGTGCACCGCCGCGACATCCCCAGGCCGCGGCGGCATCCCCCGGCACCGGAGGCTCAGACCGCGCCGCCGGCGCCGACGCCCGACGACGAAGCTGCGATCCGCGCGATCGCTCCGCACCGAGTCTCTGCGCCGGACCTCCGCGATCCGCAGCGCCTCCTCTAGCGCTTCGCGAGAGCGGCGACGTCCCTCAGCTCACTCACGACTTCCAGGGACCTGGCGTTGCATGCGGGAAGCGACCACATCTCCGCGAGGATGTTGTTCAGGAGCTAGTTCAAGCTGGTTTTCTCGCGGCGTGCGAGCCGTCCGACCTCGGCATGCAGGCTGGGCGGAATGCGGAGAGATCCGGCCACTGCACTCCTCTTCCCGCACCGGCTCCTCGATCGGAAGCCCGTCTTCGAGGCGTACTTGAGCCTGAGCCGTCGCGCGGCGTCGAGATTGGCGATGGCCTCGTCGACTTCTCCTCCGACGGCCGAGAGTCTGGAAGGCTGGCCCTGCGGTATAATCCGCGTCGCCGAAACGCACATCTGTGCGTCTATCAGGCTGGGACTCCTGGTACTGACGATGGCATCGCTCCTGATCGTGTGTCTCCGAGTGCGTTGTTTCCTGAAAGGAGGTGCCGCCATGCTTCAGAATGCGTTCGTGTCTCTTCGCTGTGCCCTTGATCTGCGCATTAGCGTCAGTGCCGAGTCCCACTGGTCGTTCAGGCCCAGCCTGCTGATGAGTTCGTGAGAACCGGACGAAACAACCAGCGTCACGAGCATGAGCCCAACCATCTTCCCTGCCGATCCTTATCGCTTCTTCTTCGGACAGCGGAGTAACTACAGTGAGAGGGTTACCATTCGAAGAGAGAACACGTTCCACTCTGCCAAAGCATTTCGAGTACCAAGCAGAGGTGATGGCCTGTGTCGGCTATACCTTAGCAAAACTTCAGGATGTTGAACAGCGTATCGGAATCTTTAAAGCTCCACTCCGGCAAAGACTCGACCGTTTCTGCAGCATGCGCAATCGGCTAGTCCACGGAATCTTTAAGGAGCGCTCGTACCAGAGCCTTTCGAATCTCCGCTCGCTGAGACGCCTACATAGCTTTGTCTCACGGTTGTTTCGCGAGGCTATCTACTTCGACGAGTTTTTCGACGCTTTTCTCGGAATGCAAGTGGATCTGTCTGCTGACTGGACGACTGCAAGCGAGGAATGGAGAAGCAAGTTTTATCGCATTCTAGATGACAAAGACAGACGAGGTTTTATTCGGGAAATGCGCAGAAATCTCAAGAAAGGAGAGGTCTTGAAGACTTGACCTTGCTTCTCCGGGGTCCGTGTGAGTTGAAGGGCAACCGTTACTTTACATGCTACCGCCTTGCTACCCCCTCCCTCCCAGCCCCACGCTCGGCCCGTAGAGGAGGGCGTTGAGGAGGAGCGGGGTCGTGGCGCGCCAGAAGAGGCGGAAGGACGGGTCCTGGGCGAAGAGGACGAGGCTGCCGGCGCCGAGGCGCTCGGTGCCGACGAGGAGGGCGCCCGCCAGGCGCTCCTCGGCCTCGGGCCAGGCGAAGCCGGCGATCACCGGGTCGTCCTCGACCGCCAGCACCACGTCCTGCCGCGGCTCGCCGGTCGGCAGGAGCACCGTCGTGCCCTCGACCAGCACCGCCGGCGGCGACTCGATGCCGAGCGTCAGTGGGTGGCTGGAGCGGATTGTCGTTGCCACCGCCGCCCCCGGGGTGAAGAGCGGCCGGTCCTCCGGGCCCTTCTCGCGCCGCTCGTCGTCCCCCTCCTCGGGGTCCTTCTCCGGCGCCTTCCACTTCTGCACCTTGGTCAGCTCGTGCTCCTGCAACCACCCGACCGCGCCGCCGATCGCCACCAGCACGCCGCCCGAGCGCACCCAGGCGGCGAGCTGCTCGCGCGTCTTCTCGCCGATCGCGCCGTCGTAGTCGAAGCCGTCGGGCAGGACCAGGACGTCGAAGCTCCAGAGGTCGAGGTCGCCCAGCCGCTCCACCTCGACCCGCCGGTGGGGCACGCCCACCTCGCGGTCGAGGAGGTGCCAGAGGAAGCCGAAGGACGTCGGGTCCACGCCGCGGCCGGCCACGAGGCCGATGCGCGAGCGGCGGACGGCCGGCATGTCGTCGGAGCCGAGCGACAGCCCCTTGAGCTCGTAGGAGGAGCCGATGCGATGGGCGGTCAATCCGCTCTCCTCGATCAGCCCGGCGGGCGTCGCCTCCGCGTCGCCGGCGGCGCGCGCCCGCGGTACGAAGAGGGTGCCGGCCGGGAAGCCCGTCCCGCCGGAGGTGAAGGACTGGAGCGCGATGCGGTGCGCGACGCCCTTCTCCTGGAGCCGCGCCGCCAGCTTGTAGGAGCCCACACCCTGCGGCGGCACCAGCCACCCCAGCTCGCCGCTGCCGCGGACGGCGCCACGCGCCGGCGCCGCGGCGGCCGGCCGCAGCCCGCGCGGCCTTCCGGCCGCCACCCAGGTCTTGACGTTGAAGGCGAGCGGCAGCGACCAGGCGGTAATGTCGTAGAACTCGGGCGAGAGGTCCTGCTCGATGCGGTTGCGCTGCCGCTCGAGGAAGACCGGCGACATCGACGCCTCCAGCTCCATCAGCGCCGCCACCAAGTCGCCGAGCGGCTGCGCGGTCGAGACCGCGTAGGTGCCGGCCGCGAACTGCCGCGGCGCCGGCTCGGCGGCGGCCGGCCCGATGAGCGGGCGCGCCGGGAGCGTGTCGTCCTGGGCGAGCTGCTCGACGCGTACGCCGTGGAGGGCCAGCAGGTCGGCGAGCGCCCCGGCCTCCTGCTGGTCGGCGGGCCAGAGGAACGTGCGCCCGTCGTCGTCGTGCGGCGCGGCGCGGCCGGCGGCGTAGTCCTCCAGCAGGCGCCGGCGGTTCTGCGCCGCCGTGCGCACGGTGGCGAGCGAGGTCGTGAGATGCCGCGCCACGCGGTCGGCGAGGGTCAGCGTGCTGCCGTCCGGCAGCGTCAGCGCCGCCCCGGCGCGGCCGCCGCCGGCCATCTCGTAGGTCATCCCCACGGCGCCGCGCAGGCTCGGGTAGGAGTCGCCGTAGCCGGGATAGAAGAGGTCGAAGTTCTCGCCGGTGTAGTAGATCCAGCCCTGCCGCTCGAAGGCCTGGGCGTTGGCGCGGCCGAAGGTGTCGAGCCAGGAGACGAGCTGGCGGTCGATGCGCGGGTGGATCGGCTCGGCGGCCGGCGGGAAGAAGTAGGTCGATTCGGACCCCATCTCGTGGAAATCGACGTAGACCTGCGGCTCCCACTGCCGGTAGGCGGCGATGCGGTGGCGGGTCTCCTGCTGGCTCGCCCAGGCCCAGTCGCGGTTCAGGTCGAGGAGGTAGTGGTTCGTCCGCCCGCCGGGCCAGGGCTCGAAGTGCTCGGCGGCCGCGGGATCGGGGTTCGGGCGGCTGCCGGTGCGCTGCTCGAAGGAGTGGACGTAGCGCTCGCGGCCGTCGGGGTTGCACAGCGGGTCGATGAGGACGATCGCCTCCTCCAGCAGCGCCGCGACGTCGCCGCCGGCCGAGGCCAGCACCCAGGCGGTCGCCATCGCCGCTTCGGCCGACGACGACTCGTTGCCGTGGACGCCGTAGGCCAGCCAGACGACGACCGGCAGCTCGCGCACCAGCCGCTCGCGCTCGTCGGCCGGGAGCGCCTCGGGGTCGGCCAGGCGGAGGCGCTCCTTGCGGATCGCTTCGAGGCGCGCGATGTTCTCGGGTGCCGAGATCGCCAGAAGCTGCAGCGGCCGGCCCTCGTAGGTCCGCCCGTACTCCCACATCGCGACGCGGTCGGAGGCGCCGTCGATCGCCCCGAGCGCCTCGACGATCCGGTCCCAGTGGGTGAAGCGCGTGCCGAGCGGGTAGCCGAGGAGCGCGGCCGGCGACGGCACGGCGACCGCCGCCGGCGGCAGCGGCAGCTCCTGGCCGCCGGAGAGCGGCGCGAGGAGCGGCGGCGGAGCGGCGGCCGGCGCCTGCGCCCGGACGGCGGGCGCGGCGAGACAGAGGACGGCGACGAGCGTTGCGAGTCGACGCGGCATGTGAGGGGTCCCGGGAAGTGAGATCAAGAGGCCGAGACGACGCTCTCGGCCGAGATGGCGAGCCGCTTCATCATCTCATGCAGGGTGGTGGGCTTGACCTGGAGCAGCTCGGCGGCGCGCTTCTGCACGCCGCCGCTCGCCTGCAGCGCCTTGACGATGAGCTGGCGCTCGTAGTCCGAGACCGCGTCCTTGAGCGCGATGCCCGAGGCGGGCAGCGCCGCCGGCGCCAGCGGCGCCCCTTCGCCCCGCCGCACCGAGGAGGGGAGGAGGTCCACGTCCAGCACCTCCCCCGTCGACAGCACCACCGCCCGCTCGATCACGTTCTCGAGCTCGCGCACGTTGCCCGGCCAGTGGTAGTCGAGCAGCATCTCCATCGCCCCCGGCGAGATCTCGGCCAGCGACTTCTCGTTCTCGCGCGCGTATTGGGCGAGGAAGTGCTGCGCGAGCAGCCGGATGTCCTCCGTCCGCTTGCGCAGCGGCGGCAGGGTGACGGTGATGACGTTGAGGCGGTAGTAGAGGTCCTCGCGGAAGAGGCCGGCGTGCACCTGCGCCTGGATGTCGGCGTTGGTGGCGGCGATGATCCGCACGTCGGCTTTGAGGGTCTCGACGCCGCCCAGGCGCATGAACTCCTTCTCCTGGATCAGGCGCAGGAGCTTCGACTGCGTGTCGAGCGGGATGTTGCCGATCTCGTCGAAGAAGATGGAGCCGCCGGTGGCGGTCTCGAAGAGCCCCTTCTTGTTCGAGATCGCACCGGTGAAGGCGCCCTTGACGTGGCCGAAGAGGTTGCTCTCCAGGAGGTCGGCCGGCATCGAGCCGGAGTTGACGGTGACGAACGGCCCTTGCGCGCGGCGCGAGTGGTGGTGGATGGACTTGGCCACCAGCTCCTTGCCGGTGCCGCTCTCGCCCAGGATCAGGATGTTGCTCTTGGCCGGCGCGGCGAGCTGCACGAGCTCGTAGACCTGCTGCATCGGCTTCGACTTGCCGATGATGTTGTCGAAGCCGTAGCGCTGGCGGAGCTGCTCTTTCAAGGAGCGGTTCTCGCGCGCCAGGCGACGCTGCTCGAGCCCCTTGCGGACGGTGAGCAGCACCTCCTCGTTCTTGAACGGCTTGGGGATGTAGTGGAAGGCCCCCTCGCGCATGGCGGCGATGGCGCTCTCGATCGAGGAGAAGGCGGTGATCACCACGACCACCTGGTCGGGGTCGCGCTGGCGGATCTCGCGCAGCACGTCGTGGCCGTTGATGCCCGGGAGCATGAGGTCGAGGAGGACGAGGTCGACCTCTTCGCGCTCGAGGACCTCCAGCCCCTCCTCGCCGGAAAGGGCCGAAAAGGTGCTGTGCCCCTCCCGGCGGAGCAGGTGGGTGAGGACGTCTTGGAGGACCTCCTCGTCGTCGATGACGAGGACGTTCATTCCGGGGCGGCGGCGGGCGGCGGCAGGACGGCGCCGGGCGCGGTGGCGCGGCGCGGCAGCTCGACGGTGAAGCAGGCCCCTTCGCCGGGGCGGCTGGCGACCGAGAGGGCGCCGCCGTGGCGGCGCACGATCTCGGCGCTGATCGAGAGCCCCAGGCCGGTGCCGCCGCGCGCCAGCTTGGTCGAGTAGAAGGGCTGGAAGATGCGCTCCAGCTTCTCGGGCGCCACCCCCGGCCCGGTGTCGCGGACGTGGACGCGCGCCCGCTCGGCGTCGGCCTCGAGCTCGACGGTGAGCGTGCCGCCGGTCTCGGCCATCGCGTCCTGCGCGTTCATGAACAGGTTGGTGAAGACCTGCTGCAGCTCCCCCTCGCAGCCGACGATCACGACCTCCTCGGCCGGCGGCCGCCAGGCGACCTCGATCCGCCGCTTGGCGAAGCGGTCGGTGAGCAGCTCCAGGCACTCCGTCAAGACCGGCCGCAGCGCCAGCGGGCCGGCCTCGTTGCGCCGGTTGCGCGCGAACTCGAGCAGGTTGTTGACGATGCGCGCGGCGCGGAAGGTCTGCCGCTCGACCTTCTTGAGCAGGTCATAGTGGGGGTCGGACTCGGCGGTCTCGGAGAGCAGGATCTGGGCGTAGCTCGAGATGCCGGTGATCGGCGTGTTGACCTCGTGCGCGACGCCGGCGGCGAGCATGCCGAGCGCTGCCAGCCGGTCGTTCTCCTTGAGCTGGTTCTCCATCGCGATCCGGTCGGAGACGTCGAGCGCCACGAGCACGCGGTAGCGCGCGCCCAGGCCGTGCTCGAAGGCCGAGACCGAGAGCTGCAGGTAGCGCTCGCGGCCGGCGGCGTCGCAGAAACCGACCTCGACCGGGCCGGTGCCGAGGTCCGGCAGCGGCTCGACGGGCAGCAGCTCGCCGAGGCGCCGCCCCGCCACCCCCGCGCGCGCCACGCCGGCGAGCGCGGCGAAGGCGGCGTTGGCCGAGACGACGTGCCCTTCGGCGTCCACCACGGCGATGCCGGCCGGCGAGGACTCGAAGATCTGCTCGGCGTAGCGCTGGAGGCGGGTGACCTCCTCGAGCTGGCTGTTGAGCTGCCCCAGGAGCTGGGCGTTCTCGATCGCCAGCGCCGCTTGGTTCAGGAGGTGGCGGATGAGCTCCAGGTCCTCGCTGTTGAGCGGCTGCTGCTCGTCCTTCCAGCCGGCGAGCACGAGCCCGACGCGGGTGCCGCGCACGGTGAGCGGGAAGATGTAGCGGTAGCCGGCGAGGTAGAGCGCCTGGTTCGCCGAGTCCGGCTCGGTCGGCAGCGTCAGGCCGGAGATGGGGCGGTGGCCGGCGTACCAGACCTCGTCGCCCAACGCGTCGAGCGCCAGCGGCTGCGGCAGGAGCGGATCGGGCCGCACCGGGCGGAGGAGCCCGCTCTGCGTCAGCAGGAGGTTCGCGCCTTCGAGCGCCACGCCCTCCTCGATCTGGCGCAGCAGCGCGGCGCACAGCCGTCCGAGGTCGCGCTCGTGCAGCAGCTCGTTGCCCAGCTCCGAGAGCGCCCGCCGCTTGCCGAAGGTGCCGCGGTACTGCAGGCGCTCGAAGGCCGACGAGAGGGTCTTGCGCGTCGGCACCAGGAGCGCCGCGATCCCCAGGCCGGCGGTGAAGGAGAGAAGGTTGCGCGCCAGCGCCAGCTCCGACGGCACGCCGCGGTTGATCAGCGCGTTGACCAGCGAGAAGCCGAGGAGGCCGAGCAGGAGGGTCAGCGTCGAGGCCACCGCGCTGCGCACGACGAGCTCGATGTCCCACAGCTTGTAGCGCAGGATGGCGTAGGCGAAGGTGAGCGGCACGACGGCGAGCGGCACGACCGCGGCGGCGGTCAGCAGCTCCGGCGCGCGCAGGCCGGCGATCCACGGCAGCCCGTAGAGCGCCAGGAACGGCAGGTAGCCGCCGGCGAGCCCAACCGCCATCCAGTGCGCCTGCCGCTGCTCGTGCCAGCTGCGGTCGGCGCGCAGGCGGGCGACGAGCACGGCGACGGCGGCGAGGGCGTAGACCGCGAGCTGGGCGAGCACGAGGCGGTCGAGCGCGAGGATCGAGGCCGCGGTCGGCCGCCCGAAGAGGAACCGGCCGCCGCTCAGGCTGTAGTCGAGCTGGAGCGCCAGGAGAGCGGCGGCCGGGAGGTAGAGGAAGGGGAGCACGCGGCGGCTCCACCGCGCCGGCGCCAGCCGCGCCGGCAGCTCGAGGAAGAGGTGGAGGGTCACCGGCGCCAGCAGGATCAGCGCGCAGGCGTCCACCGTATAGAGCAGCCGGTAGACGGCGTCGACCGGCGGCGTCGCGGTGACGAGATAGGCGGTCGCCGAGAGCAGCGTCCAGAGGTAGAAGAGGAAGCCCTGCCCCTGGCCGCGCTGCCGCACCAGGGTGTAGAGGCCGATCAGCAGGTAGATGGCGCCGATCAGCGCCATCACCAAATAAGGGAAATCGAGGTCGAGCGGCGGGCGCTCGTAAGGGACTTCGAGGAGCCGGTCGCCGCGCTGGACGAGGAGAGTGGTCTCCGGGCTCTCGCGCAGCCGCTGGCGGAGGGCGGCCTCGGAGGCGACGTCGCCGCCGCCGGCGAGGAGGATCACGTCCCCCGGCTCGAGCCCCTGGGCGTGCGGCCCGACCTCCGCCACCCGCAGCCCGGCCCCCGCCGGCACGCCGGCGAAGCCGACCGGCTGGAAGCTCTCGACCTTGCGGTCGAAGCTCCCCGCCGCCAGCAGGACGGCGGCCAGCGCCAGCACGAGCGCCAGCGCGAAGCGGAAGGTGCGGACTTTGGTCATCTAGAACCTGGGCGCTACGCCGCCGGGCTAGAGCACAGTCCGTGCCACCGCCACGGAAATTTGAATCGGGCGAAAACCCAGGGAAAATGGCGATTTCGGCGGCTGAGATCCAATGAGCCGGATCTTATCCGAGAGGACGGATTCAAGGGGTTGACGGTTTGCCCGGCGCTGGAGGGCCGGCTGCCCGTGAACCCGAGGGACGGCCGTCGGATGGAGGGGGTTTTTTAGCGAATGGGACAGGTACGCGGACGATTGGGCTTGGTATGCCGGGTACCCTGCCCAATCGCCGCTGTACCTATCCCAATCGTCGGCGTAACTAGCCCAATCGTCGGCCTACCCAGCCCAATCGCCGCTGTACCCAGCCCAATCGCGCGCGTACCTGTCCCATCCGCCCGCGTACCCGCCCCATTCGCGGACCGCGGGCCGGTCAGTCGAGGAGCCGCACGGTCACCATCTTCGTCAGTGGGTTGGCGGAGCCGGCGTGAAGGGTCATACGCGGTCGTCGAGCCCCGTCTCCCCCGACTCCTTGGCGCAGTGGGCGCAGCAGTAGATGACGCCATGGGCCTCGGCGCCGTGGCCGAGGACCTTGCAGTGGCAGTGGGGGCACTCGGGCGCGACGGCGTGGACGGCGCACTCGAAGCTGTCGAAGGTGTGGCGCTCACCGGAGGCGGTGATCACCTGGAAGCTCTTGTCGTAGTCGTTGCCGCAGGTGTCGCAGCGGGCCATTTCGCTCTCCTCTCCAGCCCCCGAAAAGGCTGCAACCCGTGTGCCCCGTGGACGTGGCACGCGCCTTGCGCAACGGCCGTCGCGTGGACGAGCGGCGCCCCCCGATCCGCCAGCGCGCCTCCTGGGCGATGGTGCGTAGCGACCTCGCGGAGATGGAGCGCCGGCAGAAGATCGCCGTCATCGGCGGCTTCGCGCTGCTTGCTCTGTCGGTACTGGTCGGCCTCTGGCTCGCCGGTTATCTGGTCCAGGTCTCCCGCAGCTTCCCCGAGGCGCCGTTCCGCCAGCCCTCCCGCCTCTACGCTCGCCCGACGCTCCTCGCCGTCGGCCGCCCGGCCGGGCCGCGGGCGGTGGTCGGCGAGCTGCGCGCGGTCGGCTACCGCGAGTCGGAGGACGGCGGCCCGCTGCCGCAGGGCACCTTCCGCCGCTCGGGCGAGCGACTGGCGGTCCACTTCCGCAGCTTCCCCGACCGCGCGCGCGGCGGCCTCCCGGGCGGCGGCCGGCAGGTGCTCGTCGATTTCGACGGCGGCCGTGTCGCGCGCATCCTGATCGCCGGCAGCCCGGCGCAGCGGGTGGATCTCGAGCCGGCCCTCCTCGCCACCTTCTACGGCCCGGAGATGGAAGAGCGGCGGCCGGTGACGCTCGCCGAGCTGCCCGACGACGTCGTCGAGGCGGTGCTCGCCGCCGAGGACCACGCCTTCTTCAGCCACCCCGGGCTCTCGCTGGTCGCCATCGGGCGCGCCGCCTGGGCCAACCTGCGCGGCGGCGCGGTGCAGCAGGGCGGAAGCACGCTGACCCAGCAGCTGGTCAAGAACCTCTACCTCTCGCCCGAGCGGACGCTGGCGCGCAAGGCGCGCGAGGCGGTCATCGCGGTGCTGCTCGAGGCGCGCTACGGCAAGAAGAAGATCCTCGAGGCGTACTTGAACGAGATCTACTGGGGGTCGGCCAGCTCGACCAACCTGATCGGCCTCGGCGCCGCCTCCCGGGCCTACTTCGGCAAGGATGCCCGCGCCCTGCGCGTGGAGGAGGCGGCGACCCTGGCCGGCATGATCCGCGCCCCGGCCACCTACTCGCCGCTCGCCCACCCGGAGGCGGCGGTCGAGCGGCGCAACTGGGTGCTCGGGCGGATGGCGGAGCTAGGCTGGATCGAGCGCGAGCGCGCGGCGGGGCTCGCCGCGCTGCCGCTCGCGGTGTCGCCGGAGCCGGCGGCGCCGCGGCGCGCCCCCTACTTCGCCGACTACGCCGCCGCCGAGGCGCGGGAGCGCTTCGACGTCGACGACCTGGCCGGCGGCGGCTACGTCCTCTTCGCCACCCTCGCCTGGCGCGAGCAGCGGCTCGCCGAGGAGGCGGTCGGGGAGACGCTGCCGTCGCTCGAGCGGCGCTGGGAGCGGCGGCGGCGCAAGGAGCCGCTCCAGGCGGCGCTCGTCTCGGCCGACCCGCGCGACGGCGCCATCCTCGCCTACGTCGGCGGCCGCGACTACAAGGAGAGCCAGTTCGACCGTGTCGCCCAGGCCAAGCGGCAGGTAGGGAGCGCCTTCAAGCCGGTCGTCTACGCCGCGGCGTTCTCCGAGGGCGTGGCGTACCCCGCGAGCGTGCTGCGCGACACCCCGATCGTGGTGCGCTACGGCACGACCGAATGGCGGCCGCAGAACGACGACCGCCGCTTCCGCGGCCCGGTGACGGTGCGCCGCGCGCTCGAGCAGTCGCTCAACATCCCGACCGTGCGGCTGGCGATGCAGGTCGGGCTCTCGCGCGTCGCGGCGCTGGCGCGGGACATGGGGATCTCCGAGGCGCTGGACCCGGTGCCGGCGCTGGCGCTCGGCGCCGCCTCGGTCACTCCCTGGGACCTGGCCGAGGTCTACGCCACCCTGGCGAGCGGCGGCGCCCGCCCGCAGCTCCACGGCTTGGCTACGGTCTTCGACCGCTTCGGCGAGAATGTCCTCGGCGAGGACCTGGCGGCGCCGCAGCGGGTGCTCCACCCGCAGCCGGCGTACCTGGTCACCGCGCTCCTCCAAGGCGCCATGGACCACGGCACCGGCGCCTCGGCGCGCAGCTTCGGCGTGCGCGGGCCGCTGGCCGGCAAGACCGGCACCACCAACGGCCGGCGCGACAGCTGGTTCGCCGGCTACAGCGGCGACCGGGTGACGGTCGTCTGGGTGGGCTACGACGACAACGCCCGCACCCGCCTCTCCGGCGCCCGCGCCGCGGTGCCGCTCTGGGCCCGCTTCGTCAGCGCCGTCCGCCCGGCTGGCGGCTTCCGGCCGGTGCCGCAGCCGCCGGGGATCGCCACCGCGGTGATCGACCCGATGACCGGCGAGCTGGCGTCCGACTTCTGCCCGACGCGCGTCACCGAGGTCTTCGCCGACTGGCAGGTGCCGAGCCAGCCCTGCCGCCTCCATTCGTGGCAGACGCAGATGGCCTGGATGGACCCCTCGTACGACCCGACGCTCTACGGTGGCGGCGCCTTGGACCCCGCGACGGGCGAGCCGGTCTACGCCGGCGGCGGCTACGCGGGCTACGGCTACGGCGACCTCGAAGGGGCGCCGCTCGAGGCCGGCGCGGCAGGCGTGGCGCCGCCGGACGAGGGGACCTTCCGCCGCATGCTCCGCCGCTGGCCGTCGGCCGGCGAGCCGGAGCTGGAAGAGGGCGAAGGGGAGATCGACATCCGCCCGAGCCGGCCGTCGCGCCGGATCGAGCCCGTGCCGGCACCGGCCGAGCCGGAGACGCAGGCCGTCGGGACGCTGGAGCCGGTCGTCGCCCCCGAGCCGGTCGAGAACGGCGCCGATCCGCCGCCGCCGTTCGGGACCGACGGCGGCGAGCCGCCGGTGTTCGAGTCGGCCCCTCCCGATGCGCCCCCGCCCGCGTGGTAAATCGCCGCGCCGGCTTGCAAAAAAGAATCGGCGTCGAGCGCGCGCAGCGCTACGTCGCGCTCCTTTCCCCCGGGGGCATGCGCCGCGGCGCATGGCACATCTCTTGCGATTACAGAAGGGCAGAGGCGGGTCGGCGGCGCGAGAGTCGCAACACCAGGAAGTGCAATAGCAGCCGCTGACCCGGGCCTCTTCTCCTTCTCCATCCGAAACTCCGGCGAGCGCGTAGAAGTGGCAGCCGCGGGTATGCCCGCAGCGAGAGCCTGCCGTGCAAACCACCGACAGCGGCGCCTACGCGCTCCCCGCGCCTCCGCCTCCTCTGGCGTATATTCCGAGGCCACCACCGGAGAGGACATCGCCGCTGCAGTCGCCACGCCCGGTCGCCGCGGAGCCGAAAGACGCCACCCTGCTCGAGCGGGTCGCCGCCGGCGACCTCGACGCCTTCCACCTCTTCTATGAGCGCTACGCCGGGCGCGTCCACGCCTACGTCCAGCAGTTGAGCCGCAGCCGCGAGGGGGCGGAGGACGTGGTGCAGGAGGTCTTCCTCGCCGTCTGGCGCAAGGCCGCGAGCTTCCGCCCCGAGCGCGGCGACGCGGCGGGGTGGCTCTACACGATGACCCGCAACAAGCTGGTGGACGGCTGGCGCCGCGCCGGCCAGGGGGCGGAGGCGGTCGAGGCGCTCGACTTCCAGCGCTTTCCGGCGGAGCGGCCGGAAGCGACCGAGCTGCTCCTGACCGTGCGCCAGGCGCTGGCGCGCGTCGCCCCCGACCAGCGGCGGGCGATCGAGATGGCTTACTTCGGCGGCCTGACCTACGAGGAGACCGCCGACCGTTTGAACCTCCCGCTCGGCACCCTCAAGTCGCGCATCCGCACCGGGCTGCGCGCCATGCACGGAGTGCTGCAAGGGCGGCCGGGGGCGTAGCGATGCACCCACCCGAAGAGACGCTCCTCTCGGTCGCCGCCGGCGAAGCCGACGTCGCCCACCGGGCGCTGGTCGAGGCCCACGCCGCCTCCTGCGCGGCCTGCCGCGAGGAGCTGGCGGCGCTTTCGGCGCCGGGCGGGCTGCTGTTGCGCGCGGTCGGCGAGACGCCGCCGCCGGCGGCGCTCTGGGAGCGCCTGGTGGCGCGCCTCCCGGCGCCGGCCGCCGCCGCTCCTTCGCCCCTCGCCGGCACTCCGGTGCCGCCCGCCGCGCGCGCCGAGCTGCCGGAGCTCGACGCGCTCGCCTGGCGGTGGCCGCTCGTGCGCGGCGCCCGCATCGCCACGCTCTGGGCCGACCGCGCCGCCGGCACGACGCTCCTCATCGGCCACATGCCTGGCGGACGCCCCTTCCCGCGCCACCGCCACCCGGGCGGCGAGGACGTGGTGGTCCTGTCCGGCGCTTACCAGGACGACCACGGTCGCTGGGAGAGCGGCGCCTACGGGGTCTACGCCTCCGGCTCCGAGCACCGCCCGCTGACCGAGCCGCCGCACGAGTGCTGGATCCTCACCCGCCTGCCGCGGCCGGTCGAGTTCACCGGCTGGCGCGGCCTGGCGCAGAAGGCGCTCGGCGGGGCCTAGCGGCGTTGGCCGGTGAACTGCCGGTGGTAGCGGATGTAGCCCCCCCTGGCACCGTAGCGAACGGCACGCTGCAGCGATGAGGGGTGCATCCCCACGGCCAGCACCGCGTAGACGGGGTACGCCAGAGTGCGCAGGATCGCCCTGCCGGGCCGGTGGTAGAGGTCGCACACGGCGACCTCCGCGCCGTGGATCGCCGCCTCCTCGAGCATCCGCTCGCGGAAGCTCCCGTCCTCCTCCATCCAGCGTGCCAGGAGCTCGTGATCGGGGCTCTCGCGCAGGGCGTAGCTGCCGCGCCGCTCCCCGCTCCACAGGACGATCACGCCGACCCGGGGGATGAACCTGAGGCGGGCGCCGGAGCGCCAGGCGCGAAACAGCCAGGCCTGCGAGGGTGTGACGTACACGGAATCGGCGGCGGGCCAGGGGCCCACGGAGCCCGCCAGCTCCCGCCGAAAGACCCAGGTCGAGGCGCTGTAAAACGCGAACGGGCTGTAACCGCCCGGCGGAGGGACCCCCGCTAGCCCGAAGCTCAACGGCGCCTGGCCGGGCCCGCGATCGGGGGCGCCGTGGGCGACGGCGGCCGGCACCCAGACGAGGTCCGCTTCCTCGCGGTCGAGCTCGGCGACGCAAGTCGCCAGGTGGTCCGGCAGGTGGATGTCGTCGTGATTGAGAAACGCGATGTAGCGGCCGCCGGCCAAGGCGATGCCGTGGTTGTTGGGCCCGCTCTGCTCGCCCGTGTTGCGCGGCAGGTTGACGAAGCGGATGCGCGGTTCCCGGAACGACGCCACGACCTCTTCGGTGTCGTCGGTGCAGCAATCCCCGACGACGATCAGCTCCCAATCCGTGAAGGTGGACGCGATGACGCTGCGGACGGCGTGCTTCAGCACCTGACTGCGGTTGTAGGTCGCGATGACGACCGAGACCCTGGGGGGCCGGCTCATGACAGGCCCAGGATCCTCTCGGCCGTCTTCATCCCCATGTACGGCGTCATGGTGTACTTGCCGGTGTTCACCGAATGGTAGTTGCCGGCCGAGTACACGCCGATCTCGTGGCGCTCGTGGAGCTTGCTCCGGGGATCGTCGACGTCCGTGTCGCCCCAGGCGAAGATCACGCCGCCGCCCGGATCCACGTCCGCGGGGCGGAAATCCAGCGACTTCAGCAGCGGGCACCGCTTCAGCCACTCCGCGTGGCTGCGGCGGAACACCTCGTACCGGCGCTCGGGCGTGAGCTCGCGCTCCCAGTCGGGCGGCTGGAGGGCGCGCGAGGTACCGATCATCCCTTCCGGGTACCACGACAGGAAGAGACCGTTCCTGCCGTAGTTGACGATGTCGCCGAAGGGCCCCAGGACACAGATGATCGACGGGATGTCCCCATTGGACAGCGGCACCATGATTCGATTCGCGAACTTGTACCGGTAGAGCCAGGGGTGGTCCTGGCCCAATCCCATCTGCGCGTCGATGTGCAGGCGGCCGTGCCAGAGGGCGTTGGCGACCTGGTCGTAGGGCTCGATGTAGTCGTGGCCGTCCTTCTCGAACGACACGGCGAGCCCGCCGCCGTCGCGGCGGGCCACCTCCGTCACCCGGGCGCCCCACACGCAGTGGATCCGCGGATGCGCGAGCGCGGCCGCGCGCAGCAGCCCGGCCACGGTCCGCGGGTCGACGGCCCGCTCGGAGGTGCGGAACATGGTCACGAAGTGCTCGGCGGCGACCGTGGACTCCATCTCCGTCCGGCTCAGCTCCTCGATCTCCAGCGCGCGATCGAGGCCGAGGTAGGAGGCGCCGCAAGCCCGGTGGAGCTCCTCGAACAGCCGCTGGCAGCTCGCGTAGTGCGCCCGCAGGCCGTCGACGTCCACCATCGTCCCCACGTGCACGGCGTAAAGGAAGGGTGTCGAGATCTCCAGCCGGGCGCGGTCGAAGCCCACCCAGCGGTCGATGAGCGTGGCGAAGGAGAGGGCGCCGCGGATCATCAGCTCCGCCGTCCGCAACGTGCGGTCCTTGGCGTAGAGGATCCCGAGGTGAACCTTGCCCTCGTTGTGGAAGCTGGCCCGGCGGATCGGCTCGTCGCACTGATCGTAGAGATCGACGTCGAGCCCGCGGCCGGCCAGCTCGAGGGCGGCGCAGGTCCCGGTGTTGCCGGCGCCCAGAATGGCGATTCTCATCATCGGGGGTCGTGGCGGCGAGTATATTTCGAGCCCTCCTGGCCCGGCGGTTGCACAGAGGCCGGGCCAGGAGGGGGGACCAATGGAACAAGTCCTCCGCACGTTCGAAGACCCTGTCGTCAGCCGGGAAGGCGTCCGCTACTTCGCCCGCGCCTGCGGGCGCGCAGTGGACAACCACTGGGAGGGGTGGCTCGAGTTCGAGCCCCAGGGCGAGGACGCGGTGCTGCGCTCCGAGCGCGAGACGACGCAGCCCAACCAGACCGCGGCCGAGTACTGGTCCGGCGGCCTCTCCCGGGTCTATCTGGAAGGCGCCCTGGAACGGGCGCTCAGGCCGATGGAGCGGGCGCCGGAGGCGCCGCCGGCGCATGGCGCACCTCTCCCTGGTGGGTGAGGAGGCAGCCGGCGACGACCTCGTCGGACGGATCGACCGCCAGCTTCCCGTCGCGCAGGAGGAGCTGGAAGAGGGCCTGGACGTTGCGCGCGTAGAGCGTGCTCGCGTGGTGCGGCACGGTGGCGGCTAGGTTCGACGGCGCCAGTACCAGGACGCCGCCGTGGACGACCTCGCGGTCGGCCTCCGACAGCTCGCAGTTGCCGCCCTGCTCGATCGCCAGGTCGACGACCACCGACCCCGGCCGCATTGACTCGACCATCGCGGCGGTGACCAGCCGCGGCGCCGGGCGCCCGGGCACCAGGGCGGTGGTGACGACCGCGTCGGCGGCGGCGACCCGTTCGGCCACGATCTGTCGCTGCCGCGCCAGGAACTCCTCGCCCATCTCGCGCGCGTAGCCGCCGGTGCCTTCGCCGCTCTCGGCCTGCGGCAGCTCGATGAAGCGGCCGCCGAGCGACTCGACCTGCTCCTTGACCGCGGCGCGCACGTCGGAGACCTCGACGACCGCGCCCAGCCGGCGCGCGGTGGCGATCGCCTGCAGGCCGGCCACCCCCGCCCCCATCACCACCACCCGCGCCGGCGGGATGGTGCCGGCGGCGGTCATCATCAGCGGGAAGTAGCGCGGCAGGCGGGCGGCGGCCAGCAGCGCCGCCTTGTAGCCGGCGATCGAGGCCTGCGAGGAGAGGGCGTCCATCGGCTGGGCGCGGGTGATGCGCGGCACCAGCTCCATGGCGAGGGCGGTGACGCCGCCGGCGGCGAGGCGCTCGACCGTCTCGCGCTCGCGGTACGGGGCGAGGAAACCGACGACGACCGCCCCCGAGCGCAGCGCGGCGGCCTCGTCGGCGGTGAGCGGCGCCACCTTGAGGACCGCGTCGGCGCTCCGCCAGGCGCCGGCGGCGTCGCGCTCGAGGCGCGCGCCCGCCGCCTCGTAGGCCGCGTCGGCGAAGTACGCGGTCTCGCCGGCCCCGGCCTCCACGACGACCTCCAGGCCGGCCGCCGTCAGGCGCTTCACGGTCTCGGGCGTGGCGGCGACCCGCGTCTCCCCCGGCCGGCTCTCCTTCGGCACGAAGACCTTGGCCATCTCCTCCCTCCCGCTCAGCGGCGCGTCGCCGTCTCCTCTTCCTTCTTTTCCTTCTCTTCCTTCGCCTGCTCCTCGCGCAGCATGTGCGCCGCCTCGGAGTGCTCGAAGTCGCCCACCGTCTGCTCCGTCGGGTCGGGGATCGACTCGGGCGGCGCCGGCCGGGCGAGCGAGACGAGGACCGAGACCAGCAGGATCCCCAGCACCACGCCGAGCGACAGCAGGTTCGGGATCTCGAGCCAGTCGTGGATCACCATCTTGACGCCGATGAACATCAGCACTAGCCCGAGGCCGTAGGAGAGGTAGCGGAACTTGTGCATCAGCCCGGCGAGCAGGAAGTAGAGGGCGCGCAGGCCGAGGATGGCGAAGATGTTCGAGGTGAAGACGATGAAGGGGTCGCGGGTGACGCCGAAGACGGCGGGGATCGAGTCGACGGCGAAGACCACGTCGGTGGCCTCGACGACGATCAGCACCAGCATCAGCGGCGTGGCGAAGAGCTTCCCCCCCTCGCGCACGAAAAAGTCCTTGCCGGAGTAGTGCGAGGTCAGCGGCACGAAGCGCTGGAAGAGCTTGACCGCGGGGTTCTTCTCCGGGTGGACCTCGGCCTCGTGCCCGCGCAGCACCTTCCAGCCCGTCCAGACGAGGAAAACGCCGAAGACCAGGATGATCCACTCGAAGCGCTCGAGCAGAGCGACGCCCAAGGCGATGAAGATGCCGCGGGAGATGAGCGCTCCGAGGATGCCCCAGAAGAGGACGCGGTGCTGGAACTCCGCCGGCACCGCGAAGTAGTTGAAGATGACGATGAAGACGAAGATGTTGTCGAAAGAGAGCGAGCGCTCGATGACGTAGCCGAGCAGGAACTCGAGCCCCGGCGTGCCGCCGTACTCGAAGTAGATCCAGCCGTTGAAGGCGAAGGCGAGGAGGGTCCAGACGACGCTCCAGAAGACCGCCTCGCGCAAGCCGATGCGGTGGGTCTTGCGGTGGAAGACGCCCAGGTCGAGCGCCAGCATGACGAAGACGAACCCCAGGAAGAGGAACCACTGCAGAGGGGAGCCGAGGTCGCGCATGGAGGAAGAAGACGGTCCGCGCCGGCCGCCGCCGGCGGAGCGGCGCGGAGTCTAGCAGGGGCTCTGCTGCTCTACGGCTGGATCAGCTCTGCTTCAGGTGGTTGTTCACCAGGCGGGTCATCTCGAACATGCTGACCGTGTCCTTGCCGCCGAAGATGGGACGCAGCTTGTCGTCGGCGCGGATCATCTGCTTGTTCGCCGGGTCCTGGAGGTTGTTCTTCTTGATGTAGTCCCAGATCTTCTTGGTCACCTCGGTGCGCGGCAGCGGCTCGCTGCCCACTACGGCGGCGAGCGCGTCGTCCGGCTGCAGCGGCTTCATGAACTGCGGGTTGCTCCTCCCCTGCGGTTTCTTGTTCGCCATGAGTCCTCCTGTCCTCCAAGGTAGCGGTCTGGCTGCGTTGGGGACGCGCGGTCCGCGCGCGCCATCCCGAGAAGATGCAATTTCCCGGCCCGTCCGGGAGCCGATGACGCCAATGTTATCGTCTTCGCGATGCCGCCGCTCTTCGTCACCTTCGAGGGCATCGATGGCAGCGGCAAATCGACCCACCTCAAGCGCGCCGCGGCGCGCCTGGAGTCCCTCGGGGTGCCCCTCCGCGTCACCCACGAGCCCGGCGGCACGCCGCTCGGCGACGCGGTGCGCCGCGTCTTCCTCGACCCGCGGCTCGGTACGGTTGACGGCCGGGTCGAGCTGCTGCTGGTCTTCGCCTGCCGCCGCCAGCACCTCGAGGAGGTGATCGAGCCGGCCCTCGCCGCCGGCCTTCACGTCCTCTGCGATCGCTTCACCGACTCGACGCGCGCCTACCAGGGCTACGGCCGCGGCGTGCCGCTGCCGCTCATCGACGAGGTGGACCGCCTGGCCACCGGCGGCCGCGTCCCCGACCGTACCCTCCTCTTCGACCTCGACCCCGAGGCGGCGCAGGCGCGCGGCCAGGCGCCGGGGCGGAGCGGCGGCGTCGATCGGCTCGACGGCGAGGCGCTCGATTTCTACCGCCGCGTACGGGAAGGGTATCGCGAAATCGCCGCCCGCGAGCCGGGGCGGTTCCGGGTCGTCGACTCGGCGCGCGAAACGGCGGCGACGGCGGCCGCGGTGGACGCGGCGCTCGCCGAGCTGCTGGCGGGGGAGGGGACGTGATCCCGGCGCAGGTCCTCGAGTCGGCGCGCGCCGGCCGCCTCTATCCGGCGGTCATCCTGCACGGCGGCGAGGAGACGGTGCGACGGGAGGCGGCGGTCGAGCTGGCGCGCGCGCTGCTCTGCACGGCCGAGCCCGCGCTGCGCCCGTGCGGCGCCTGCCGCCACTGCCGGCGGATCGCCTGGCCCGGCGGCGCCGACGCCCCGTTCCATCCCGACGTGCAGGTGCTGGAGCGCGACCTCAAGACCGCGACCTCGGTCGACGCCACCAAGGAGCTGCTCAGGACCGCGCAGCTCTCGCCCTTCGAGGGGCGCGGCCAGGTTTTCGTCCTGGCGAGCGCCGAGAGCCTGACCGGCGAGGCGGCCAACGCCCTGCTCAAGATGCTCGAGGAGCCGCCGGCGAGCGCGCCGCGCCACTTCCTCCTCCTGGCGCCGTCGCGTCTCGACCTGCTGCCGACGCTGCGGAGCCGCTCGCTCTCGGTCTTCCTGGGCGGCGCCGAGGCGGCCGACGCGGCGGCGGTGGCCGGCGCGGCGCGCGCCTTCGCGGCGGCGGTCGCGGCATGGACCGCGAGCGGCGCGCCGGTCTACCTGCTGGCCGCGGCCGAGGCCCTCCTCGGCGACCCCAAGACCTGGGAAGATCCGCGCGCCGGCCGCCCCTGGGCCAACGCCGCCGCCGCGGTCCTCGCCGCCGCGGCCGAGACGGGGGAGCGCCGCCGGCTCCTGGCCCTCGCCGAGGCGCTCCTCGAGGCCGCCCCCTGGCGTCTCCGCGGGATCCCGCCGGAGCGCATCCTCGAGGGGCTCGTCGCGCGCCATCTGGGCTGATTAACCCGCGGTTGTGCTAAACTCCTCGTTCCGTTTTCACCGCCCGCACGGGTGCCGCACCGTTCCCACTGATAAGACGCAAGGAGTTCGACGATGAGCGTATTCGACCGTACCCCCCGCGCCGCGCGGCTGGCCGCCGCCATGACGGCCCTGCTCGCGCTGGGCGCCTGGCTCCCCGCCTGCTCGGCGGCGGAGCCGCAGCAGGCCGGCGCCGCCGAGGAGGCCAGCGACCCCAACCGGGTGCTCGCGACCATCGACGGCCAGCCGGTGACCGAGGCCCAGGTCCGCCAGGAGGCGTCCGACAACTTCAAGATGCTGGAGAACCAGCTCGCGCAGTGCCAGGCCCAGTACGAGAAGGGCAAGCACGAGGTCCTCGAGTCGAGCCTGGAGCAGGTCATCCAGAACCGGATGATCGACGCGGCGGCCAAGGCCAAGGGCGTGTCCAAGGAGGACTACCTCAAGACCGAGGGGGCGGTGGTCGAAGTGACCGACGCCGACGCCGACAAGTTCTACGAGGAGAACAAGGCCCGCATCCCCCGGCCCAAGGACGCGCAGCTCGTCGGGCAGATCAAGCAGTACCTGACCACGCAGCGGCAGCAGGAGGCGCGCGAGAAGCTGCTCGCCCAGCTCGCCTCCCAGCACGAGGTCAGCTACAAGATCGAGCCGCGGCGCGTCGAAGTGACTGCTGACGGCCCGGCCAAGGGGCCGGAGTCGGCGCCGGTGACGATCGTCGAGTTCTCCGACTTCGACTGCCCCTACTGCGCGCGCCTGGCGCCGACTCTCGACCAGGTGGTCGCCAAGTACGGCGACAAGGTGCGCCTGGTGTTCCGCCAGTTCCCGCTCGACATGCACCCCAACGCCCGCAAGGCCGCCGAAGCGGCGCTCTGCGCCAACGACCAGGGCAAGTTCTGGCAGATGCACGACGCCATGTTCCAGAACACGGGGAAGAACGCGGTCGACACCCTCAAGGCCAAGGCCGCCGAGCTGGGCCTCAACGGCGAGACGTTCAACGCCTGCCTCGACTCCGGCAAGTACGGCCAGCAGGTGACCACCGACCTGCAGGCCGGCTCGCAGGCCGGCGTCTCCGGTACCCCGGCGCTCTTCATCAACGGCCGCTTCATCAACGGCGCGGTGCCGTTCGAGGAGATCGCCAAGGTGGTCGACGACGAGCTCAAGCGAAAGGGCGTCAACACCGCCGCCAAGTAGCGCTCGGCTGTGAAACTCGGGTGGGCCGCACGGCGGCCCACCCGCTTCCCCCCTCCTTCCCTTGCCCGGCGACCTCCCTCCCGACCAATTTCGCAGCGCGATGCACCGGGTGGCCGACCTGGCCGCCGACTACCTGGAGCGGGTGGAGGAGTACCCGGTGCTGCCGCGCGTCGAGCCCGGCGCCGTGGCGGCGGCGCTGCCGGAGTCGCCCCCCGCCGCGGCCGAGCCGCTCGAGCGCGTCCTCGACGACTATCGCCGTCTCATCGAGCCGGCGTGCACTCACTGGAACCACCCCGGGTTCCTCGCCTACTTCGCGATCACCGGCTCCGGGCCCGGCATCCTCGGCGAGACGCTGGCCGCGGCGCTCAACGTCAACGCCATGCTCTGGAAATCCGGGCCGGCGGCGACCGAGCTCGAGGAGCGGGTCTGCGACTGGCTGCGCCAGATGCTGGGGCTGCCGGCGGGGTTCCACGGCCACATCAACGACACCGCCTCGACCAGCACGCTGGTGGCCCTCGCCGCGGCCCGCCACCGCGCGGCCGCCGCGACGGGGGAGACGCTCGACGTCCGGGCCCGCGGGCTCGCCGGCCGGCCGGAGGTGCCGCCGCTCGCCGTCTACGCCAGCGACCAAGCGCACTCCTCGGTGGACAAGGCGGTGATCCTCCTCGGGCTCGGGCACGAGAACCTGCGCCGCGTGCCGGTGGACGGCGCCTTCTGCATGGACCCGGAGGCGCTCGCCGCGATGGTGACCCGCGACCGGGCCGCGGGGCGGCTGCCGATCGCGGTGGTGGCGACCGCCGGCACCACCTCCTCGACCAGCGTCGACCCGATCGCCGCGGTCGCCGAGCTCTGCCGGCGCGAGGGGCTCTGGCTCCACGTCGACGCCGCCTACGCCGGCAGCGCCGCGGTCTGCCCCGAGCTGCGCCCCCTCTTCGCCGGCTGGGAGCGGGCGGACTCGATCGTCGTCAACCCCCACAAGTGGCTGTTCACCCCGGTCGACTGCTCGGTGCTCTTGGTGCGCGAGCCGGCGGCGCTCAAGGCGGCCTTCTCGCTGGTGCCGGAGTACCTGCGCACGGAAGAGAGCGGCGTCACCAACCTGATGGACCTCGGACCGCAGCTCGGCCGGCGCTTTCGCGCGCTCAAGCTGTGGATGGTGATCCGGGCCTTCGGGGTGGAGGGGCTGGCGGAGCGGATCCGAGCCCATTGCGCGCTGGCGCGCCGGTTGGCCGCCTGGATCGCGGCCGAGCCGGGGTGGGAGCTGTCGGCGCCGGTGCCCTTCTCGACCGTCTGCTTCCGCGCCCTGACCGGCGGGGCGCCGGCGGAGGAGGACCGCTTCAACGAGCGGCTCCTCGCCCGCGTCAACGCCGTGGGGCCGGTCTTCCTCTCGCACACCGCGCTCGCTGGCCGCACCGTGCTGCGCGTCGCCATCGGCAATCTGCGCACCGAGGAGGAGCACGTCGCCACCGCCTGGCGCCTCCTGCGCGAAGGAGTGGCGGCGCTGCGCGCAGGCAGATTGAGCAGCCCGCCAGTCCGCGCCAAGTCGCTTCATAGCGAATCAGCTATACTAGTTCACCTTTTTCATGGAGGTGCACGATGTCCAAGCCGTATGCCGTCACCGCGCTGGCCTTCGCGGCCATCGTCGTGGCAGGGACCGGAGCGGTCCGCGCGGACCGCCCGGCCCCATACCAGATCCGCCTGCTCGCGGGGAGCTTCACCCCGCCGGCCGGAACCCCCCAACCGGAGCAGAAGAAGCTCGCCCACGCCGCCGCGACCGCCGCGGCGCAGGGCCAGGAGCGCGTCCACGTTCTCCTCCAGCTCCACGCCCTCCCGTCCGCCGCCGAGAAGCACGCCCTGCGGCGCGACGGCGTCGACCTCGGCGCCTACGTTCCGGACCGGGCCTGGATCGCCGCGGTGCCCCCGGGGCTCCTGACCGCCATCTCCCACCGCCCCGACGTCCGCTTCGTCACCGCCTGGGACCCCGCCCGCAAGCTCCATCCGCGGGTGGCCGCCGGCAGTTGGGCCCCCTGGACCCGCGATCCCGAGCGGCCGGGCCTGGTGATGACCTTCGTCCTCCTCCACCACGACGTGCCGCTCGAGGCCGTCGAAGCGGTGGCGGCGGCGGCGGGCGGCGTGGCGATGCCGCCGGTCGCCGGCCTCCACGGCGCGACCGTCTGGCTCCCGGAGACGCGAGTGGCCGAGCTCGCCGCCCGCGAGGAGGTGCTGTGGATCGAGGAGGGGCCTCCGCCCCTGACCCCGACCAACGACGGCGTCCGCGCCACGATGCGCGTGGACCCGGTCAACAACCCGCCCTACGACCTCGACGGCACCGGCGTCCGCCTCTTCGTCTTCGACGGCGGCACGGCGCGCGCCACCCACGAGACCTTCAACCCGGGGACCGGCAGCCGGGTGACGCTGCTCGACGCCCAGGCCTCCGACGACCACCCGACCCACGTCGCCGGCACCGCGGCCGGCGACGGCAGCGGCAGCTCCGGCGGCCGCGGCCGCGGCGTCGCTCCCGGCGCCTCGATCCTCTCGTCCGGCTACGAGCAGACCCTCGGCACGATGCTCTTCTGGGACAACGCCGGCGACATCGAGGCCGACTACTCCTTGGCCCGCAACACCCACAACGCCGACCTCGGCACCAACTCGATCGGCAGCAACACGGCGTCCAACGGCTACCCCTGCGAGCGCGAGGGGGACTACGGCGTGTCCGCGGCGCTGCTCGACGGCATCGTGCGCGGCGACAACGCCACCGTCGGCAGCGCCGTCGCCATGACCTGGGCCAACGGCAACGAGCGCAGCGGCGGCACGCCGCGCGGCCGCTGCGGCTCGAACTTCCACACCACCGCCGAGCCCTCCTGCGCCAAGAACCCGATCCACATCGGCGCCCTCAACTCCGACGGCTCGTCGATGACCTCCTTCAGCTCCTGGGGGCCGTGCGACGACGGACGGATGAAACCGGTGGTCTCGGCCCCCGGCTGCGAGAGCGGGCGGGTGACCGGCGAGACCGCCGTCTACTCCTCGTTCAACACCAACAACTCCGCGTACGGCCTGTTCTGCGGCACCTCGATGTCCACCCCGGCGGTCGCCGGCCTCGTCAGCCTGCTGACCGAGGACTGGCGGGCGGAGGGGCACGGCGCGGCGAACGACCGGCCGCTGCCCGCCCTGGTCAAGGCCTGGCTGGTGCACACCGCCAAGGAGCTCGGCCACGACGGGCCCGATTACGTCCACGGCTACGGCGGCGTCGACGCGCAGGCGGCGGTGGACCTCCTGCGCGCCGGCACCGGCGCCCTGGGCGGCGCCGGGCCCGTCGTCTGGGGCACCGACGCGGTCAACGACACCGACGTGGACACCTACTTCTTCGACGTCCCCGCCGGCACCGCCGTGCTCAAGGCCACCCTGGCCTGGGACGACTTCGCGGCCGCCGCCTTCGCCGCCGTCGCGCCGGTCAACGACCTCACCCTCGAGCTGGTGGCCCCGGACTCGACCGTCCACCAGGCCTGGGTGCTCGACCCGGGCAACCCCGAGCTGCCGGCCACGACCGGCGCCAACGACCTCGACAACCAGGAGCAGGTGCTGGTCGAGAACCCGGCGGTCGGGACCTGGACCGTGCGGGTGACCGGCACCGCGGTGCCGCAGAACCCGCAGGCCTACGCCCTGGTCTACACGACCGCGGCGGCGGAGTACGACCCGATCAACTGCGGCACCACCAGCTGGGGCTTCGAGACCGGCAACGACGGCTGGACCCTGACCGGCGGCGCGGCGCGGGTGGCCGCCCCGGCGGCCGGCCACGGCAGCTTCTCGATCCGGCTCGGCGGCACCGTCAGCTCGACCCACGAGGCGACGCGCGACGTCGCCATCCCCTCCGACGCCAAGAAGGCTGAGCTGACCTACTTCTGGTACATGACGACCAACGAGGGGAGCTCCGGCTTCGGTTGGGACTCCTTCCGCACCGAGATCCGGACCACCGCCGGCGTCGTCCTCGCGGTCCTCGACAACCGCAACGACGGCTGGCTGCAGTCGCTCTGGCAGAACGCCGCGAACCTCGACCTGACGCCGTGGGCGGGGCAGACGGTGCGCATCGCCTTCCGCGCCGTCAACGACGTCACCCTCACCACCAGCTTCTGGGTGGACGACGTGGCGCTTGAGACCTGCACCACCGGTGTGCCCCAGCCGGTGACCGAGACCTTCACCTCGGTGAGCACCCACGACGGCTACGTCGTCGAGTCCGGCGAGAACACCAACGTCGGCGGCAGCGCCGACAGCAACGACACCAACGCCAACGCCATCCGCGTCGGCGACACGCAGCAGGACCGGCAGCAGAAGGGGGTCGTCTCCTTCGACACCTCGTCGATCCCCGATGGCGCGACGATCCAATCGGCCACCGTGCGCCTGCGGCGAGGCAGCCTGACGGGCACCAACCCCTTCAGCACCCACAGCAGCTGCCTGGCCGACATCGTCACCGGCGCCTTCGGCGGCTCGACGACGCTCGCGGCGGGCGACTTCCAGGCCGCGGCCACCGCCACCGGCGTGGCCACGATGACCAACCCCACGGTCAACGGCGCGCTCTCGGAGGGGGCCCTGAACGCCGCCGGTCTGGCGGCGATCAACAAGACCGGCACCACCCAGTTCCGCGTCTACTTCACGCTCGACGACAACGAAGACACGGGTAACGACTACCTGGGCTTCTACTCGGGCGACAACGGCACCGCGACCAACCGGCCGGTGCTGGAAGTGACGTACTTGCCGTAGGTGACCTCAGGGGCGCCGCTCGGAAGAGCGGCGCCCCTGCATTTCCCCTTCCTACTCTTCCAGCGATTCGATCCAGTCCTCCATCGCGCCCGTCGAGCAGCCGTGCTTGCCGTGCCCCTTGCCGAGGCCCAGCGCGGCGATGATCTGCTCGCACGAGCAGCCGGCGGTCTGATGCAGGGTGAAGGGCGTCGGCGAGCCGCCGCCTGGGGTCACCGTGTCGAAGATGGTGTCGCCGTCGAGCAGCACCCAGTGGCTCGGCTTGAGACCGGCGGAGGGCGCCGTCTCGGGGATGGCCGTGCCCAGGCACTCGTCGTCGCAGGCGTCGGCCAGACCGTCGCCGTCGGCGTCCGCCTGGTCGGGGTTGGGGGTCATCGGGCAGTTGTCGCAGGCGTCGCCCACGCCGTCGCCGTCGGCGTCGGCCTGATCCGGATTGGGCGTCGTCGGGCAGTTGTCGGCGTCGTCGGGGTCGCCGTCGGCGTCGAAGTCGCTCATCACGAAGAGCACGAGGCCGTCGTGGTCCGCCGAGCGCAGCGGCGTCGAGGGGTCGGCGTCGAAGGAGAAGGGCGCGTCGGCGTTGCCGCGCGAGTGCTCGGCGCCGCGCATGAAGACGTCGAGACCCTGCGAGGTCGCGCCGTGGTCCAGCGCCTGGGCGCTGCCGTCGAAGACGAAGGAGTAGCGCTGGTCGGGCGTCTCGGAGAAGGTCTGGTTGGTGAGATCGGGGTTGACCTCGTCGGTGGCGGGGATCATCGCCCCGTCGGGGTCGGGGTTGCCGGTCACCTGGCCCATGACGTCGACGTAGCCGTCGGTGAACTCGAAGGCGTTGAAGTCACCGATGGCGATCAGGCGCAGCCCCGGGGTGGCGGTCTGGAGCGTCTGGATGAACTGCGACAGGCGCAACGCCTGCTGGTGCCGCTTCTCGCGCACCCGCGGGCCGTCGGTAGGATCTTCGATGCCGCCGAGCGAGCGCTGGTGGACGGCGATGACGGTCAGCGGGAAGGCCGCGCCGTTGGCGGTGTAGGAGCCTTCGAGCACCAGCGGCGGCCGGTCGTTGAGCAGGAAGACCGTGCTGTTGAAGACGAAGGTGTCGCCCTTGCCGAACTGCGTCACCGAGTCGACGTCCACCGTGTCGCGCACCAGGAAGCCGACGTCGATGCAGCCGATGTCGTCCCCCTCCTCGAGGTAGGCGGTGTAGTTGAGGCTCGGGTCGTCGGCGTTGAGCTTCGCCGCCAGCGCCTGCAGGGTGCCGAGGTTCTCGACCTCGGAGACCGCCAGGACGTCCGGGGAGCCGAGCACGTCGCGGATCTGGAGCGAGAACTTGTTCAGGCGGTTCGCGAACGCGGCCGGCGTGGACACGACGTCCCCGCAGTTCGGGTCGTTCACCGTGTCGAAGAGACGGAAGAGGTTCTGGCTCCCCACCGTCAGCTCGCCCGCCTCCCGCGCCCGCACAGGGGCAGGCGTGATGGTGCCCACCACGGTCAGCTCCGTCGGCCAGATCTGGTAGTCGCTGAAGGCGAAGGCGAGCGGCCCTTCGGCCTCGACGACGATCGCGCCGGCCGCCAGTTGCTCGTCGCCGAGGAAGTCGGTGTCGATCTCGAAGATCTCGGGGTTGCCATCCCAGACCGGGAGCCCCGGCTCGCCCGGGTAGAGGATGCCCTGCTCGCGGAAGGGGCGCTGTGCCGAGGCCACGACCGAGGCCTCGTTGAACTGGTTGGTCGGGCCGGAGACGGTGCCGTTCTCGACCCGCACCAGCATCCCCTCGAAGCGCTCCATCTCGGTCGCCGGCTGCGGCTGGTTCGGCGAGGGGACGGTGGGGCTGAAGAGGACGGGTGCCGGCAGCGGGTTGCCGTGCGAGAGCTCGGTGACCGTGACGGTGCCGTCGAGCTCGGTCATGTTGAAGAACTCGGAGACCTTCGCCGTGACGTCCACCAGGTCGCCGGTCTCGACCGTCGGGGCCGAGCTGGTGAAGACGAAGATGCCGTTCGAGGTCACGGGGTCGGCGTCGGGGGTCGGGTCCTGGATGAAGAAGCCGTTGAAGACGACGGCGGTGACGACGTTGTTCTTGGTCAGGATCGTCTGCCCGACGTAGGGCGAGGCGAGGCCGTTGCCCTGGATCTCCCAGATCTCCTTCTCCGTCGGCGGGGGCACGACGACGCAGGAGCCGACGGCGTCGCCCGGGTAGCAGCCGAGGCCGTCGAAGGTGTCGGTCGCGAAGCCGTTCCACTCGACGGATGGGTCGAAGAAGTTGCTGCCGTTGGTGTCGCCGCCGGTGACCGTGGTCTTGCGCCGGAGCGTGTTGTCGGCGGTCGAGGTGAGCCCCGCTCCCCACTCGGTCCCCGGGTCGAGGCCGATCTGGCCGATGACGTCGAGGACCGTCGCCCCCTTGCGCAGCGTCACGGCGTCGTCGCCGTTGAACCAACCGGAGCCGTTGGTCTGGTCGGCCTGAGCGAGGATCGCGGCGTTGGCCGAGCTCTGGGCGACGACATAGACGTCGCCGTTGGCGAGGCTGGTGCCGGTGAGGTTGATCGTCAGCGTCGCCACGGGGTTGCCGTTGAAGTGCATCTGGATGTTGTAGCCGCCGGCCGCGAGGTTCACCGCGGCACCGGTGCCGTTGTAGATCTCGAGGGCCTTGTTGTTCGAGGAGCCCTCGATGTACTCGGTGAAGTAGAGCTCGGTCGCGGCGGCGGCGGGGAGCGCCGCCAGCAGGAGCAGGACGGCGGGCGCGATCAGGCGCGCCAGGCGCACGAGTGGGGCGCTACGGTGGTGCATTCGGTCCTCCCGGGGAAGAGTCTGTTGGAAATGGGGCGCGGGGATTGTACCCCGCCGGGCCGGGAGGAGGGAAGAGCGGTGGGCGGAGGAAGCTCCGCCCACCGAGTCGTCACCCGGCCGTCACGGCCGGTCGAGGTAGAAGTGGTAGGTGCCGCTGCCGCTGTAGGAGTAGGCCCCCCAGAGGAGCCAGGCGCCGCTCGTGTTGTTGTAGTTGATGTCCTCGTTCGAGCTGACGCTCGTGGCGCTCGCCACCTGCACCCAGGAGGTGCCGTTCCACTTCCAGAGGTAGAGGTCGAAGTCGTTGGCGCCGCCGGTGCCGCGCAGGCGGCCGTAGTTCCAGCCGGCGTTGCTCCAGTAGTAGGTGCCGCACGGCTGGTAGCTGCTCGTGCCGGTGCCGGTCAGGTAGTTGGTGTAGGTGTCGTACCACCAGCCGAAGCTCGAGCCGTAGAGGGCGTTGAGGCCGGCCGCGTCGTCCGCCTCGGTGGTCGCGGGGTTGTTGTTGCAGTAGGCGACGGAGGCGTACATGGTGGCGCCGACGACGGCGCTATGGCCGAGGCCGAGGCCGTGCCCGATCTCGTGCACCATCACCCCTTCGACGTAGATCTCGCTCGAGCAGCCGGCGCCGCCCGGGTCCTCGCCCTGCGAGGTCCAGTTGTAGCCGGTCGAGTTGGTGACGATGTCGGCGTCGGTGATCCGCCAGGAACTCGAACCGGCGCTCCGCTCGCTGTAGTAACCGTGAAGGTCGCCGCCAGGCAGGTGCCGGTGCAGGCCGAGAGCGGGTCGGTGAAGTTGAGCATGGGGATGCTGTCCCCCAGCGCGAAGCCCGCCACCGACCCCGCGTGGGCCTTGATCACGGTGCCGGAGCTCTCGCTGTTCCAGGCGTCGGCGTTGGAGGTGATGGCGTTGAGGGTCTTCGTGCGCCCGCCGTCGGCGTCGAGGATCGAGGGGACGCCGCCGGCGCGGTTGTCGACGATGTAGTCGGGCGCGCAGTCCCAGGTGCGGTTGGGAGAGAGGAGAACGTAGGCCGAGGCGCTGCCGGCGAGGAGGACGAGCAGCGCGACGAGGGTCAGGGAGGCGAGGGAGAGACCGAGCTTTCTCATGGCCGTGTCTCCTCTCCGCTCAGCGGACCGCCGGCCGGCCGACCCGACCCGCGATCTCGCGCAGTTGACCCTTGAGCTCGGCGAGCGCCTGCGGGCGCGGCGCCGGAGCGAGCGTGCCGTCCGGCCGCAGGATGCGCGCGCCGGTGTCGAAGAGCGGCTCGGCGATCGGCCGTCCCTGGCCGTCGTTGCGCACCCGGTACTGCCCCTGCAGGTAGCCGAGCACCTTGTGGGCGCCCTCCTGCTCCGGCTCGAGGAAGAGCAGCAGCTTCTCGCCGAGGACGAAGCGCGGGAAGCCGTGGGCCTCGATGCGGAGGTCGCCGACGCGGCCGCCGAAGGTGCGCAGGGTGAGGTAGGCCGGCGCCACGCCGACCACCGTGTCTTCGACCTCGAACGTGGCCTCGGTCAGGATCGCGGTGTGCTCGCGGTTCCAGAACGAGCTCACTTCGACCACCCCTTCTCCCGGGACTCCCCGGGAAGATATGGCGAAAAGCTAGGCGCCGTGAGGCGCCGGGCCGTTACACGCCCTGTAGCTATACTCCGGCCCCGCATGCGCGCGCTGATCCTGGCCGGCGGCAGCGGCACTCGCTTCTGGCCCCTGTCGCGTCGCGCCCGCCCCAAGCAGCTCCTGGCCCTCGACGGCGAGCGCTCGCTCCTCCAGGAGACCGCGGCGCGCCTGGCGCCGCTCGCCTCCCCCGCCGACCTCTGGGTCTGCACCACCCGCGAGCTGGGCGACGCGGTGCGCCGCCAGCTCCCCGAAGTCCCGCCCGAACAGGTGCTGGAGGAGCCGGTGGGCCGCAACACGGCGCCGGCCATCGCCTGGTCGGTGGCCTCGATGCCTGCCGAAGCGCGGCAGGGCGTCGTCGCGGTCCTCCCCTCCGACCATCGGATCGCCGACCCCGCCGCCTTCCGCGACGTCCTCGCCCGCGCGGCGGCGGTCGTCGAGCGCGACGACCGCGTCATGACCCTGGGCATCAAGCCGTACCGCGTCGAGCCCGGCTTCGGCCACCTCGAGCTCGGCGAGCCGCTCCCCGGCGACCCGGAGCTCCGCCGCGTCGCCCGCTTCGTCGAAAAGCCGCCGCCGGAGACCGCCGAGCGCTTCGTCCGCTCCGGCAACCACCTCTGGAACGCCGGCATGTTCGTCTTCCGCGGCGCCACGCTGCTCGAGCTGCTGGCGCGCCACCAGCGCGCGCTCGCCGCCGGGGTGGCCGAGATCGCCGCCGCCCCGGCGCGCGCCGCCGACCTCTACCCGCGCTTGCCGGCGATCTCGATCGACTACGCGCTGATGGAGAAGCTCGACGACCTCGGCACCTTGCCGCTCGACTGCGGCTGGAGCGACCTCGGCTCCTGGGAGGCGCTGGCCGAGGTGCTGCCGCCGGACGCCGCCGGCAACGCCGTCTGCGGCGACTCCGTGGCGCTCGACGCCGCAGGCAACCTGCTGCTCGCCGACGCCGGGACGGTGGCGGTCCTCGGCGTGCGCGATCTCGTCGTCGTGCGCACCGCCGACGCGGTCCTGGTGCTGCCCAAGGAGCGCTCGCAGGAGGTGCGGCGGATCGTCGCCGAGCTCGCGGCACGCGGCCGCGACGACCTCCTCTGACGCGCGCCGCACGCCCGCCATGGTCCCTGTCCATGTCGCGCTCCCCGCCGGGGACCGCCCCCTCGCCTCCCTGCCCGCGCCGCTTCCGCTCGACGCCCTCGTCCCCGGCGCGGGTCCCTGGGAGGTGGAGCTCGGCTTCGGCAAGGGCCGCTACCTCCTGCGGCGCGCGACGGAGGTGCCGGAGCGCCGTTTCCTCGGCGTCGAGGTGGCCGCCAAGTACCAGCAGCTCTTCGCGGCGCGCGCCCGCCGCCGCGGGCTCACGAACTGGCTGGCGCTGCGCGGCGAGGCGCTCTACCTGCTGGCGGCGGTGCTGCCCGCCGGCTTCGCCGCCGCCGTCCACGTCTACTTCCCCGATCCCTGGCCCAAGGAGCGGCACCAGAAACGCCGCCTCTTCGACCCGGCGACCGTCGATCTCGTCCTCGGGCTCTTAGCCCCCGGCGGCACCCTCGCCTTCGCCACCGACTTCCTGGAGTACGGCGAGCGCGTCGCTGCGATCCTGGCCGGCGTACCGGGCCTGACCGCGCGCCGCCTCGACGCCTGGCCGGAGGGCCCGCGCACCAACTACGAGGCGAAGTACGCCGCCGAGGGACGGCCGATCCTGCGGCTCGAAGCGATGCTCGCCGCGCCCGCGGCGCCCCTCCATCCGGAGGGCGCCGCGGCCGTCCTCGCATAGCGCCGATGAAAAGAGCGGGTGATAGCCTCGCCTCCCCGATGGACGCCCCGCTCTACCGGCGCCTCGCCTACCTTCTCCCGTTCTTCCGCCGCTACCGCCTGAAGCTCGCCGCCGGGCTCTTCGCCATCTTCGCCGCGGCGGCGCTCGGCCTGGTGACGCCGCTCCTCGTCGGCGGCGCCGTGGACACCCTGCGCGTCGAGGTCACGCGCCAGGCCCTCCTCCGCTACGCCGGCCTGCTGCTTCTCGTCTCGGCCCTCCAGGGGGTCTTCAGCTACGCGCAGCGGATGCTCCTGGTGACGATGAGCCGGGACGTCGAGTACGACCTCCGCAACCTCTACTTCTCAAGCCTCGAGCGGCAGGCCCCGGCCTACTTCCAGGAGCACCCGACCGGCGACCTCATGGCGCGCGCCACCAACGACCTACAGGCGGTGCGCATGCTCTGCGGCCCGGCGATCATGTACTCCGCCAACACCCTTTTCACCGCCGCCGGCGCCCTCTTCTTCATGACCCGCATCCACTGGCGGCTGACGCTGGTGGCGCTGCTCGCCATGCCGCTCCTCGCCGTCGTCACCAAGGTCTTCGGCGAGCGCATCCACTCGACGTTCGAGCAGGTGCAGGGGCGCTTCTCCGACCTCTCGGCGCGCGTGCAGGAGAGCCTGGCGGGCGTGCGGGTGGTGCGCGCCTACGCCCGCGAGCGGGCCGAGGAGGCCGCCTTCGCCCGCGCCAACGAGGAGTACGTCGAGCGCAATCGCCAGCTCATCGCCTGGTCGGCCGCCTTCCACCCGGCGATCCAGGGCCTGGTCGGCGTTGGCTTCGTGGCGGTCCTCTGGTACGGCGGCCTGCTGGTGACGCGCGGCGCGCTGACGCTGGGCGAGTACGTGACCTTCAACTTCTTCTTGGGCAAGCTGATCTGGCCGATGATCGCGATCGGCTGGGTGGCCAACCTGGCGCAGCGCGGCAGCGCCTCGCTGGGGCGCATCCGCGAGGTGCTGGAGGCCGAGCCGGCGATCAAGGACGAGGAGCCGCTGGTCGATCCCGGCGCCATCGGCGGCGCCGTCCGCTTCCTCGACCTCCACTTCAGCTACGGCGAGGGCCTGCCGCCGGCTCTCGCGGGCATCGACCTGCGGGTGGCGCCGGGCGAGCGGGTGGCGCTCGTCGGCCGCACCGGCTCGGGCAAGAGCACGCTCCTGGCGCTCCTGCCGCGGCTCCTCGACCCGCCGGCGGGGAGCCTCTTCATCGACGGCGCCGACAGCCGCCGCCTGCCGCTGGCGCGCCTGCGCGGCGCCATCGGCATGGTGCCGCAGGAGACCTTCCTCTTCTCGGCCTCGGTGCGCGACAACATCGCCTTCGGGCGGCCGGAGGCGACGGCCGAAGAGGTGCTGGAGGCCGCCGAGCTGGCCGGCCTCGGGCCCGACCTCGCCGACTTCCCGGCCGGCCTCGACACCCTGGTGGGGGAGCGCGGGCTGACGCTCTCGGGCGGGCAGAAGCAGCGCGTTGCGCTGGCGCGCGCGCTCCTCGTCCAGCCGCGCCTGCTGCTGCTCGACGACTGCCTCTCGGCTGTGGACACGCAGACCGAGGAGCGCATCCTGCGCAACCTGCGCCGCGTCTTCCAGGGGCGGACGGTGTTCCTCGTCTCGCACCGCATCTCGACGGTCAAGGACGCCGACCAGATCCTGGTCCTCGAGCGCGGGCGGATCGTCGAGCGCGGCAGCCACCAGCAGCTCCTCGCCCAGGGAGGCCTCTACGCCGACCTCCACCAGCGGCAGCTGCTGGAAGAAGAGCTGGCGGCTGTATAAAAAGAGCCGGGTAAGGAAAAAAGGCCCCGGAGCTATGAGGATCCTCATCACCGGCGGGACGGGCCTGATCGGCTCTGCGCTGGCGCGCGAGCTGGCCGGCTCGGGGCACGAGGTCGTCGTCCTTACTAGAAATCCGGCGCAAGCCGGCGGGCTTCCTCCTGGAATTACGGCAGCGGCATGGGACGGCCGCACCGTCGAAGGGTGGGCGCACCTGGCGAGCGGCGCCGGCGCGATCGTCCATCTGGCCGGCGAGAACATCGGCGCCGGCCGCTGGACGGCGGAGCGGAAGCGGCGCATCCGCGACAGCCGCGTGCGCTCGGGCGAGGCCGTTCTGGCGGCGATCCGCCAGGCCGCGCCGCGGCCGCCGGTCCTGGTGCAGGCCTCCGCGGTCGGCTACTACGGCCCGCGCGGCGACGAGGCGGTGGACGAGAGCGCGCCGGCCGGCGACGACTTCCTCGCCCGCGTCTGCGTTGACTGGGAGGCCTCGACCGCCGAAGCCGAGACGCTCGGGGTGCTGCGGCCGATCATCCGCAGCGGCGTCGTCCTGGCACGCGGGGGCGGCGCGCTGCCCAAGATGCTCCTCCCCTTCAAGCTCTTCGCCGGCGGGCCGGTGGGGAGCGGACGCCAGCCGCTCTCCTGGATTCACCTCGCCGACGAGGTCGGGGCGATCCGCCACCTCCTCGAGCGCGGGGAGGCGACCGGCCCCTTCAACCTCACCTCGCCCGAGCCGGTGAGCAACCGCGAGTTCGCGCGCGCCGCCGGGCGGGTGATGGGGCGGCCGAGCTTCCTGCCGGCCCCGGCGCCGGCCCTCCGCCTGGCGCTCGGCGAGATGGCGGACATGCTCCTCACCGGCCAGCGGGCGGTCCCAAAGCGCCTGCTCGAGCTCGGCTACACGTTCCGCTTTCCGCGCATCGAGGCGGCGCTCGCGGACCTCCTCGGCAAGCGCCGCCCGCACGCCGCCTGAGGCCGATGGAGGCGATCCGCCAGGGGGACATCCCCGGCGTCCAGCTCCGCCGCCGGCAGCTCCTGCCTCTGCCCTGCGGCGAGGCGTGGGCCTGGCTCGTCGAGCCCGAGCGCCTCGAGCGCTGGCTGCCCGCCGCGGCGGGCGAGAGCCGCCGCACCCTCGAGACCGCCCCGTCCGATCGCGTCGTTCTCGCTTGGGAAGAGGCCGGCTGGCCGGCGCCGACGCGCGTCATCCTGCAGCTCCACCCCGCCGCCGCCGGCTGCGAGCTGGACGTCCTGCATCAAGGCTTCGAGCGCCTGCCGCTGTCGGCCTGCCTGACCGTCTGGGAGGCCTACCGCCGCCGCTGGCGTGAGGCCCTGGAGCGGCTCGCCGCCGCCGTCGTCGCCTGAAAAAACAAAGGCCCCGGTCTCGCGACCGGGGCCCAGGTGGACGACGGCAGGCTGGAGTCTAGAAGCGGAACCCCACCGACACGCGGTAGGTCCGCAGCAGCTGCAAGTCGGCCTCGTTGGTGGACCTTCCGAAGTTCACGCCCTTCCGCCAGTGGCCAGGACTGAAGACCGCCCGTCCCTGCGCATCGACTCCCGTCTGCACGCTCTCCACCGGAGTGGTGGTGAACGGGTTGAAGGGGGTCAGACCGCTGCCGGCGTTGGCAGCCGTCAGGATCTGCTGGTTCACGATCTCCTGGCCGTCGTCGTTGAAGACGTTGAGGACCTCGGGCTGGATGAAGATCTCGACTTGCTTGCCCAGGGCCCCGAAGGTGAAGCCGTAGTTCAACGACAGGTTCGTGCTGGTGATGTCGTCGGTTTGGAACTCGTCGCGGTCGGTGAACCAGTAGGCCACCGTCGCCGGCGGGATCGCGTAGCCCGGGTTGGTGCGGAAGTTCCCCGGGATGTTCCCCACCGCGCCGTACGGCGTGCCCGAGGCGAACACCTGGAGCAGCCCGACGTTGAGCGAGTGGTGCTCGTTGCGGAAGACGTCGTAGGTGCCGAAAAGGCGTAGGCGGTGCCGCTGGTCGATCGACAGGTCGCCCTTCGGAATGTTCCAACTGGCGTCCTTGTACTCGGGGAAGGCCAGCGCGTCGGAGCGGATCGGGCCGGAGGTGCCGATCTCCCCCTCCCAGTTCCCCTTGGCCTGCGACAGCGTGTAGACGCCGCCGACGTTGAGCCGGTCGGTGAAGCGGTACTGAAACTGCGTGTGGAGACCGTTGTACTCGCGCTCGAGCACGCTGTCGTTGTTTTCGACGACCTCGAGGTTCGCCGGCGTGCCGGCCGGCGTGGTGACTCTGCCTGTCGAGAGGTCGATGCGGCCGACGTAGAAATCCTGCGCGTCGCGGTGCACGAGGTCGGCGCGCACCAGCCCCTTGCCGCCCAGCCGCTTGGTGGCGCCGAGCGAGTACTCGATGGTGTGCGGCGAGTCGAGCGAGCCGCCGCCGATGACGGTCGTGCCGCCCGGGATGTCGATCAGGCGGATATTGCTCGTGTTGTTGACGCCGCCCTGCGCGTCGAACCAGTCCCAGAGCAACTGCAGGGCCTGGTCGGCCGGGATCAGGGGGGCGCCGCTCCCCGGCACGTTGATCGCCGGGCCGCGGTACCACCACTGGAAGGCCGCCGGGTTGCCGCCGAGCGAGGTGGAGTCGCCCTGCGTGTTGGCGAGCGCCGCGACGTAGTGGCCGTAGCTAGCGCTGAACAGCCAGTTGCCGTCGCCCTTCGGGTCCCAGGTGGCTCCCAGACGCGGGCTGACCTTGCTGTCGCTCGCCACTTCCTGACCCTGGCCGTTGACCCCGTCGTTCTCGTCGAAGCGCACGCCGAGGTTGAAGCTCCAGTGATCGTTGAGCCGCCAGCGGTCGTTGAGGAAGATCGAGTTGGTGGTGAAGTCCGTCCCCTTGCTGGAGACCAGGATCGGGTTGAACTGGATGATCGTGCCGGCGCGGTTTCCCGCCTCCGGGATGAAGGTCGGGTAGAGCTGGCCGTTGGCCAGGATGGTGTTCGACAGCAGGATGCGGAAGTCGCTCCCCGACTGGTGGTTGTCTGCGGCGCGGATGTCGCTGAAGGTGTCGTAGCCGGCGACGAGGTCGTGCGAGCCGAGGGACTCGGTGGTCAGGAAGTAAGAGGCCTTGGCCAGCAGGTTCTCGTTGTCCCGCTCCTCCGGCCGGCAGACGCCGCAGAAGGTCGGGCTGTGCCAGCGCGCCGCCGACGGCTGGTCGACGAAGAGCGTGCCCAGGATGCGGTCGGTGAAGCGCGAGCCGGAGCCGATGAAGGTGAACTGGCGCTCGGAGTACTGCGCCTCGACGAAGAAGTTCTCGGTGATGACGCCGTTGTAGTTGAGGGCGCGCAGCTCCTGCGGCGTCTCGCGGTCGTTGAGGCTCGCCAGGTCCAGGACGTTGACGATGAAGCGGTTGCCGAGCTCCAGG
Organism: Thermoanaerobaculia bacterium; assembly: GCA_035536455.1. Classification (GTDB taxonomy): domain Bacteria; phylum Acidobacteriota; class Thermoanaerobaculia; order Multivoradales; family UBA5704; genus DASUNQ01. The sequence continues at coordinate 190,144 of DATLOC010000041.1, forward strand.
TCGTCGATCTCCATGTACGAGGCGGTGAGGCGGTGCCCCTGGAAGGGGGAGAGGGTGAGCTTCCCTTCGTAGCGCTGCTGTTCGCGCCCCTCGGGGAAGGGGATGGCGGGGGTGGAGACGACGCTGTTGGTCGGCGACCGGACGTTGACGACGCCCGTGGTCCGGGTCAGCGTCCGCTCGAGGTCGCGGCCGGCCAGGAAGTACCAGGCCTTGTCGCGCCAGAGCCAGCCGCCGAGGGTCGCCTCGTAGGTCTCGTTGATCGCGTCATCGCGCACCGGGGAGAGACGGGCGCCGGTGCTGGTCTCCCGGTCGCTGCGCCCGATCCAGTCGTCGTTGGTGAGGTTGGTGCGGAACGAGCCGTGCAGCTCGTTCCCCCCCGACTTGGTGATCGTGTTGATCACGCCGCCGGCGAAGCGCCCGTACTCGGCCGAGACCGCCGAGGTCGAGGTGGTGGTCTCCTCGATGGAGTCCTCGATGAAGAGGTCGAAGGGCTGGCCGCGCAGGTTCTCGGTCACCACCACGCCGTTGACGAGGAAGAGGTTCTCGTGCGACTGGCTGCCCGAGATCGAGATGTTGCGGCCGGGCCCCGTGCCGGCCACGCCCGAGGTCAGCAGCACCGCGTCGCGGATGTCGCGGTTGACCGGCAGCTTCTCGATCACCTCTTTGTAGTTGTACGTGGTCGAGGCCTGGCCGCCGGCCGAGATGGTCTCGTAGCTGCCGGTGACGACGATCTCCTCGGTCACCCCTTCGAGCACCATTTCCTGGTCGAGCGTCGTGGTCTGCGCCGCCGACAGCTTGGCCGTCTTCTCGGCGTTGGCGAACCCTTGCATCTCGTAGGTGATGCTGTACTCGCCCGGGGGCAGCTGGACGATGATGTACGAGCCGTTCGCCTCCGAGGTGGTCGAGCGGGTCCCCTGCAGCGAAGGCGACGAGACCGTCACCGTGGCGCCGGGGAGCGCCGCGTCCTCCGCGGTGGTGACCCGGCCGCGCAGCGTCGCCGTGGGGAGCCCCTGCCCGAAGGCAGGAAGCGCCGCCAGCAGCACGCCGGCCAGCACGAGGCAGGTTCTGGTCGGTTTCATCCGTGCTCCTTTCCGTATCCGTTCCTCTGAGAACATGGCCCTTCGACAGGGAAGGGCTTCAAAGACCGCTGGCCCGCCGCGACCGGGCGGGCTCGATTCAGCGGAAAGCATTGGGGAAAGCACTAGCTGCCGGAGCGGCAATTCTCGTGCCGCGATCGGAGGTTGTCAACGACCAACTTAAACATCTTGAAATCAGCGGTTTACGGGCGCCGACGAGGACCCTCATCCAAGTCGCCGGATACGCGATCCAGCGGCTTGGACGACATCAGCCGACCGCGGCCGGCCGCTCCCGCAGCTCGCGCACCGCCTCGCGCACCCGGTGGCAGAGCGGCGAGGGCGTGTAGACGCGGTAGCGGTCGATGCGCGCCAGGTGGCGGATGAACTGCGAGGCCTCTTCCAGCGGCTCGAGCGCGCCGTCGAAGCGGCGCACCAGGACGCGGCTCTCGCCGAGCCGGTGGGAGTCCTTGGCGGAGTTCGAGACCAGGAGGTTGCCGGCGCCGAAGCGCTCGCGCAGCTCCGGCAGCAGCGCCTCGAAGCGGGCCTTCTCCTCCGGCGCCAGGTGCTCACGGGTCTCGAAAGCGAGCGGGAAGGCGTCGCGCTCGACGACGGCGCGCGCGTGCACCGAGCCGGAGCGGCGCATCCGCCAGAGCACCGCAACGTCGTCCTCGGCGAGGAAGCGCTCGGGGTCGGCCGGCCAGCGCACGCCCTCCTCGGCGAGCCAGGCGGTCAGGTGGAGCTCGAGCACCTTGCCGGTCAGGTTGAAGTAGACCTGCGTGAACATGTAGTAGCGCGCCATGACCAGCGCCTCGACCGCGTGGACGCCGCCCTCCTCGAGGCCGATCCCCCACTCGCCGCTGGCCGGGTCCTCGACCGGGATCAGCGTGTCGAGCAGGCGCTCCAAGTCGTAGCTGCCGTAACGGACGCCGCAGTAGAGACTGTCGCGCAGCAGGTAATCCATCTTGTCGACGTCCATCTCGCCGGAGACGACCTGGGCGAGCAGGCGCTCGACCGGCCCTTCGCCGCCGGCGAGCAGGCGGGCGACGTCGGCGGTCGCCAGGCCGCGGCCGTGCCGCGCGAAGATCTCCTCCATCTCGGGCAGCGCGAGGAGGCGCAGCGTCATCGCCTCGTGGTCGAGCCCGTCCTCGAAGAGCTCCTCGGCGGAGTGGCTGAACGGGGCGTGGCCGAGGTCGTGGAGGAGGGCGGCGGCGCGCACCAGCCGGCGCTCGCGCGCGTCGCGGGCGGCGGGCAGCAGTCCCTCCCCTTTGGCGGCGAGCGCGTCGTAGACGCGCCCGGCGAGATGCATGGCGCCGAGGACGTGGCTGAAGCGGCTGTGCTCGGCGCCGGGGAAGACGAGGAAGGTCAGGCCGAGCTGGTGGATCGAGCGCAGCCGCTGCACCGCCCGGCTCCCCACCAGCGCCGCCTCCAGCGGATCGGCGCGCACGAAGCCGTGCACCGGGTCGCGCAACGAGAGCACTGGAGGAGTCTACGGTGGGAAACGCCGTTCCGCGCGGCAGCCCCCCGCCCAGATCCTTCGCTGCGCTCAGGATGATCGCTTCGCGATCAGTTCTGGTCGGACTTGCCGGCGAGGTGCCGGTAGGGGCTCAAGAGGTCGACGACCTGGCGGCGGCCGCGGAGGATGGCGAGGAGCGTCAAGGCGCGCTCGGGGACGGCCTCGGTCAACAGGTGAAGCTTGCGCAGCACCGGCAGGTCGAGCTCGACGGCAATGCGGTTGACCGTTTCCTCGAAGCCGCAGCGGCCGGCCATGTCTTCGAGCTCCTCGCCGCTCAGCGGGAAGCTCTCGCCGAGGTCCTCGGCGAGGGAGTGGGCGAGCGAGAGGACGGCGCCGCGCACCACCTGAAGCCCGGCGTCCTCCTCGTTCAGCGGGGGATCGAAGACCGGGCGCACCACGCCGTGCCGCACCGGCTCCCCTCCGGCCTCGGCGGTGACCTGGAAGCGGAACTCGCCGTAGAGCAGTACGTTGATGCGGCCGTTGGCGAGGAACTCGACGTCCTCGAGGCGCCCGGCGGTGCCGCCGGGGAAGATCTCCGGCGGGTCGCTCGCCGCCCGGCCCTGCGGCGGCTTGAGCAGCACGATCCCGACGCGCCGCGACTCCTCGTCGCCGTCCACCAGCTCGCGCAGCAGGCGGCGGTAGCGCGGCTCTTCGATGTGCAGCCGCAGGTGCGTGCGCGGGAAATGGACGACGTCGGGCAGCGGGAAAAGCGGGAGGCGGGTGCCGGCGCTCGGGACCTCGCTCATGGAGCGCCAACATAGCAGGCGACGTGCCAGGAGCGTGAGACAATCCGGCCGTGCGTCGCACCGCCGCCGTCGCCGTCCTGCTCCTCGCGCTCGCCGCGCCGGCCGCCGCCGATGACTTCGACGCGGCGATGGCGAGCGGCGCGGCGGCGTGGGCCCGCCGCGCCCAGGGGCACCGCGGCAGCCGCGCCCAGCCGGCGGCGATCGAGCAGGCCGTCGCCGCCTACGAGCGGGCGGTCGCCGCCCGCCCCGGCGACGTCGCCGCCCGCTCGCGCCTCCTCCAGGCCCTCCACTTCCGCGGCGAGCACGCCGCCCCCGACCTTGACGCCCGGCGCCGGGCCTTCGAGCGCGGCCGCGAGGTCGCCGAGGCCGGGCTCGACCGCCTCGCCGTCCCGTCGGGAGGGCGCGCGCGCCTCGACAAGATGACGCCGGCCGCCGCGGCGCGCGCGCTCGCCGGCACCCCCGGCGCCGCCGACCTTCACCTCTGGGCGGCGGTCCACTGGGGCCTCTGGGGGGACGCCTTCGGCCGCCTCGCCGCGGCCCGCCAGGGGGTCGGCGACAAGGTGCGCCGCTACTCGGAGACCGTCGTCGCGCTCGACGAGCGGCACGAGGCCGGCGGCGGCCACCGCGTCCTCGGCCGCCTTCACGCGCTGGCACCGAAAGTGCCGTTGGTCACCGGCTGGGTGGACCGCGAGAAAGCGGTCGCGCACCTGCGGCGGGCGGTGGCGCTGGGCCCCGAGGAGCCGTACAACCAGCTCTTCCTCGCCGAGGCGCTGCTCGAGCACCAGCCGGCGAAGAAGGCCGAGGCCGTCGCCATCCTCCGCCGACTGGTCCAGGCGCCGCCGCCCGCCGACCGCGTCGTCGAGGTCGAAAAGGTGCGCGAGGACGCCCGCGCGCTGCTGCAACAGCACGGAGGCTAGGAATGCTCGCCCTGCTCGTTCTCCTCATGGCCCCGCCGCCGGAGGCGCCGACCGAGATCTCGCTCACCCCCTCCGTCGCGGCGCCGATCGAGGCGCCCGCCGCGCCCGCGGCCCTGCCGGTCAAAGAGCTGCGCGCCCGCTTCGTCGCTCTCCTCAGCGCGGCCCGCGCCGCGACCGGGCTGGCGCCCCTGGCGCCCGATCCCGCCCTCGACCGGGTGGCGCAGCGCCACGCCGACGACATGGTCGCGCAGGGCTACTTCGGCTTCACCAGCCCGAGCGGCGGCAGCGTCGACCAGTGGGTGGACGAGACCGGCTATCTCACCGCGCTGGTCGGCGAGAAGCTGGCGCAGGCGCCGCTTGCCCGCACCGCCGAGGAGCTGGTTGCGGGCTGGGACGCGGAGCGGGAGAAGAACGCCGGCAGCCTCTTCCACCCCGAAGCGCGCCACCTCGGCGTCGGCATCGCCGCGCGCGGCGAGCAGGTCACCTACGCTCTGGTCCTCGGACGCGCGGCGGGCGAGGCGGCGGCCAGCGCGCTGGGCACGACGCTCGCCGACCGCGCGCCGGCGCGGGCGGAGTACCTGGCGCGGGTCAACTCGATCCGGGCGGACTTAGGCCTCCTGCCGCTGCAGCACGATCCGGCGCTCGACCGGCCGGCGCAGGAGCACGCCGACGCCCTTCTCGCCGCCCTGCGGCGCGGCGACGCACCCGAGTCGGTCGAGCACCTCGCCGACCGCGTGCAGGCGGCGCAGGCGGGCATCGGCAGCTACCGCGGCGTCGAGCGCGACACGTACTGGGGCGTCGGCAAGGGGCGCATCGAGCCCAAGATGGCGTCGCTCGGCAGCAGCATCGTGCTCGACGCCCCCTCGGCGACCGACGCGGTCGCGGCGACCTTCGCCCTCGAGCCGGCGCCCGACCTGCGCGAGGCGGGCTACCGCCGCCTCGGCCTCGGCGTCGCCCACGGCGAGGTGGCCGGTCGCCCGCGCACCGTCTGGGTGGCGGTCCTGCTGCGCCGCTAGGCCCGCGCTTCAGGGCACCGGCAGCGCCGGCAGCGGCGGCAGCGGCTGGGCGGAGACGGCCTGCGAGACAGCGATGGCCTGCGCGAAAACGACGGCGGCGAGGAGCGTCGCGCCGGCGAGCGCCGGGACGCGGAAGCGCCGCGGCAGGAACGGCGCGGCGGCGAAGAGCACCGTCGCCGCGGCCTGGGTGAAGAGGCTTCCCGCCGCCCAGAGCGGACCGCTTACTTCAGGCGGCAGGAGCCAGGTGTAGAGCGCCACCGCCGCGCCGGCGGCGGGCGCGGCGAGCGGGCGGCGGGGCACCGCGATCTCGCCCGCGCCGAGCGCGACGAGCAGGCGCGCGGCCGCGGCGAATGCCACCGCGGCGACACCGTCGGCCGGCCCCTCTCCCACCCGCAGCAGCTCGCCGGTCCAGCAGGCGGCGGCGAGGAGCGCCGCGCCGAAGACGCCCTGGATGCGCGAGGCCGCCGGCGGCAGCCGCCGCCAGCCGAGGAGCGCGAGGAGGTCCACCGCCAGGAGCGCCGGCAGGAGCACCGCGAGCGCTCGTCCGCCGCGCCCGGCGAGGAGCGGCAGGAGGCCGGCGGCGAGGGCGGCGTCGGGGTGGAGGCGGGCGTGGAGGAGCGCGGCGAGCGCGCCGGCGAGAAGCAGCGGCAGAGCGACCAGGCGCCAGCGCCCGCGCGCCGCCGAATCGCCGGCCGCGCTCCAGGGCGCCACGGCGTGCGCGCCGAGTGCCGCCAGGAGGAGAGCCAGAAGGAGCGGGTCGAGGACGCTCACTCCGGCCGCCAGCCTTCCCCCGTCCAGGTCCCCACCCGCTCCACCCGCTCCCCGGGCGGCAGGCGCGCCAGCAGCTCGGCCACGCGCGCGCCGTCGGGCGGCACCGGCAGCTCCGGCGCGATCGCCGCCAGCGGCGCCAGCGCGAAGCGCCGCTCGCGCAGACGCGGATGGGGGAGGACGAGCTCGGGGGAGGCGGAGAGCGCGGCGCCGCAGAGGAGCAGGTCGACGTCGAGCGGCCGCGCGGCGTTGCGAGGTCCGGCGCGCCGGCCTGCCGCGCGCTCGAGGGCCTTGGCGATCGCCAGGAGCGCGGCGGGCGGCAGCGCGGTGCGGGCGAGGACGGCGGTGTTGAGGAAGTCGGGTTGCGGCGCGCCGCCGGCGGGGACGACGGCGGCGGTGCGGTAGAGCGGGGCGACGGTCAGCGGACCGAGCGTCGCGGCGAGGCGGGCGAGGGCGAGGCGGAGGGTGTCTTCGACCGGCCCCTCGTTGCCTCCCAGCCCGAAGGCGACGAGGCCGGCGTCGCCCTCCGGCCCCTCACTCGTCTTCGGCCTCCTCTTCCTCCTCCTCTTCGACCACGGGCGTACCGAGGTCGGCGCCTTCGAGCTCGGCTTCCAGGACCTCCATGGTCTCGGTGCTCTCCTCCTCCTCCTCGACCGGGACGCGCACCACCTCCGCCTTCTTCTTCCGCCGCGCCGCCTGCGTGGCGGCCGCCGACTCCTGGTGCGCCGCGTCCTTCTGGTCGGCGCCGCACTTCGGGCAGAGGGCGCTCGGCTTGCCCAGGTCGTAGAACTTGGTGCCGCAACGGAAGCACTCGAATTTGTTTCCCAGCTTGAGCTCGGCCATCGCCATCGCTGCTCCTCCCGGTTCGCCGAAAAAATCGGTCGGCGAAGGTAGCACCCGCCCCCTGGGCTGTCAACGCGCGGCGCCCTGCGGTACGATGCCCGTTCCGTCCGCAGGAGCCCCCACGCCATGAGACGTCTCCATTCGCTGTCCTCCGCCCCCGCTCTGGCGCTGCTCGCGCTACTCGCGGCCCTCTCGCCCGCCGCGGCGCAAGGCGGCAAGGCGCTTCCCGATCCGCGCGCCCCCGGGCTGCCGGCGAACCAGCGTCTCAAGACGCTGATCGACCGCGTCAAGATCGAGCAGAAGAAGCTGCGCACCCTGGAAGCGCGCTTCGTCCAGCGGCAGGAGAGCTCGATGCTCCTCCAGCCCGAGGAGTCTCAGGGCACCTTCTCCTACGCCGCGCCCGACCGGGTGCGCTGGGAGTACACCTCGCCGAACCCGATCTCGATCGTCATCCAGGGCGACCAGATGACGACCTGGTACCGCGACCTCAACCGCGCCGACAAGCTGAAGGTCGGCCGCTACTCGAACCGGGTCTTCGAGTACCTCGGCGCCAAGGGCTCGATGGAACAGCTCAAGGAGTACTTCACCGTCTACCTCACCACCCCGGGCAAGCGCGGCAACCCGTTCAAGCTCCGCCTCGACCCGCGCTTCGCGCGGATCAAGAAGCGGCTCAAGGAGATGGAGATCTGGATCGACGACTCCACCTACCTGCCGGTGCGGCTGCGCTACGTCGAGGCCGACGGCGACGTCACCGAGTACGAGTTCCGCGACGTCAAGGTCAATGCCCAGATCCCGCCCGAGCGCTTCGTGCTCAAGCTGCCCAAGGGCGTGCAGGTGCGGACGATCGAGGTGGGGCGGGAGTCCAAAGGCTGACTTTCGAAATCCTCGCCACTTGCGGCGCGGCGCGCCGCGGGCGCCTGACCACCGCGCACGGCGTGGTGGAGACCCCCGCCTTCATGCCGGTGGGCACCCTCGGGGCGGTCAAGGGGGTGGCGCCGCAGGAGCTGGAAGCGGCCGGCGCCGAGGTCCTTCTCGCCAACCTCTACCACTTGGCGCTCCGCCCCGGCGTCGAGGCGATCGAGCGCCTGGGCGGCCTGCACGCCTTCTGCGGCTGGGACCGCCCGATCCTCACCGACAGCGGCGGCTACCAGGTCTTCAGCCTCGCCGCGCTGCGCCAGGTGGACGCCGACGGGGTCACCTTCCGCAGCCACCTGGACGGCGCGCTCGTGCGCTTCACGCCCGAGGACGTGGTTGAGCTGCAGGACCGGCTGGGGGTGGACGTCGCGATGGTGCTCGACGAGTGCCCGCCCTGGCCGGTCGAGCGCGAGCTGGCGGACGGCGCCTGGCGGCGGACTCTCGCCTGGGCGCGGCGGTCGCGGGAGGCGCCGCGGCGCGGGAGCGGGGCGCTCTTCGGCATCGTCCAGGGGAGCGTCTTCCGCGGCCTGCGCGAGCGCGCGGCGGCCGAGCTTTCGGCGCTCGACTTCGCGGGCTACGCCATCGGCGGCGTCGCGGTCGGCGAGCCGGCCTTCGAGCGGCGGGCGGTCGTCGAGTGGACGGCGCCGCTCCTGCCCGCCGACAAGCCGCGGTATCTCATGGGCGTCGGCTACCCCGACGACATCCGCCACGCCGTCGCCCAGGGGGTGGACCTCTTCGACTGCGTGCTGCCGGCGCGCAACGCCCGCCACGGCGTCCTCTTCACGCGCGAGGGGCCGCTCAAGATCGGCAACGCCGCCTTCCGCGACGACCCGCGCCCCCCCGATCCCGGCTGCGCCTGCCCGACCTGCGCGCGCGTCTCGCGCGCCTTCCTCCACCACCTGACGCGCGCCGGCGAGCTGACCGCGGCGGTGCTCTCCACCCTCCACAACCTGCGCTTTTACCTTGACTTTATGCGGGACCTCCGGCAGGCTATCGCGCTGGCCGACCGGTCGCTGCTCCACCCCTCTGAATCAGGGACTTACGGTTCGCCGCACCCGGTGGGAGCGTCTCGATGAACGTATACGACCTTCTGGTTTCCCCCCTGGCCTTCCAGGGGTCGCCGCCGGCGCAGAGCCCCTGGCTGGGGCTGGTGCCGATGGTCGCGATCTTCGCGATCTTCTACCTCATGCTGGTGGCGCCGATGCGCAAGAAGCAGCGCGCGCTGCAGCAGACGGTCGAGGCGCTGAAGCGCGGGGACAAGGTCGTCACCAACGGCGGCATCTACGGCGAGGTCGCCGGCATCGAGGGCAACGTCATCCTGCTCAAGGTGGCCGACAACGTCCGCCTGCGGGTGGCCAAGTCGGCGATCGCCGGTCTCGAGGAGCGCAAGGAAGAGGTGAGCTCATGAACCGCAGTCTCGTCTGGCGCGGCGTGCTGATCCTGGCGGTCGTCGTCGCCTCGATCGCCGCGGTCTATCCGCCGCAAGAGAAGATCAACCTCGGGCTCGACCTGCGCGGCGGCATGCATCTGGTGCTCCAGGTCAAGAGCGAGGACGCCCTGCGCGCCGAGACCGACGGCGACATGGAGCGCCTCGTCCAGCAGGCCTCCGAGGAGGGGCTGACTTCGCTCACCACCCAGCGCACCGGCGACGACCGCTTCGAGGTGCGCGGCGTGCCGCCCACCTCCGACGAGGTGATCGCCAAGGCCGCCGCCGACTTCCTCCCCGGCTGGAGCTGGCAGCGGCAGGGCGACCGGCTGGGCTTCGAGATGACCCCGGAGAACCGCGCCGCGATCCGCCGTCTGGCGGTGACCCAGGCCAAGACGACGATCGACAACCGCATCAACCAGTTCGGCGTCGCCGAGCCGGTGATCGCCGAGATCGGCAACGAGCGTATCCTGGTGCAGCTCCCCGGCGTCGACGACCCCGACCGCGTGCGCCGCCTGATCAAGAACACCGCCTTCCTCGAGTTCCGCCTGACCGAGCTGCCGCGCGAAGGCGGCGGCGGCTTCGACAGCCGCGAGGCGGTCCTCGCCCAGCTCGGCGGCCGCCTGCCGGAGAACCTGGAGGTCCTGCCGCGCGACGAGCGCGACGAGCAGGGGCGCCTGATCGGCCAGCGCTTCTACGCCGTGCGCAAGCAGCGGGTCATCACCGGCCGCGACCTGAAGAACGCCCGCCCCGGCCTCGGCCAGATGAACGAGCCGGTCGTCAACTTCACCGTCTCGGCCAGCGGCTCCGAGCTCTTCGGCCGCGCCACCGGCGACAACATCGGCCGCGGCCTGGCCATCATCCTCGACGGCAAGGTGGTCTCGGCGCCGGTCATCAACGCGCGCATCACCGACAGCGGCGTCATCGAGGGGGGCTTCACCCAGCGGGAGGTCGAGGACCTCTCGACCGTGCTGCGCTCGGGCGCCCTGCCGGCAGGGATCGTCACCCTGGAGGAGCGCACCGTCGGCCCGTCGCTCGGCCGCGACGCCATCGAGAAGGGGCTCAAGGCCGGCTTGATCGGCACCGTCCTGGTCGTCCTCTACATCCTCGTCGTCTACAACCTCTCCGGCATCAACGCGGTGCTGGCGCTGACCCTCAACGTGCTCCTGGTCTTCGGCGGCCTCGGCTTCTTCGGCGGCACGCTGACGCTGCCCGGCATCGCCGGCATCATCCTGACGATCGGCATGGCGGTGGACGCCAACGTGCTCATCTTCGAGCGCATCCGCGAGGAGCTGCGGGCCGGGCGGACGGTCAAGTCGGCGATCCAGCTCGGCTTCGAGAAGGCGCTGTCGTCGATCGTCGACTCCAACCTGACGACGCTCATCGCCGCCCTCTTCCTCTTCCAGTTCGGCACCGGCCCGATCCGCGGCTTCGCGGTGACCCTGTCGATCGGCATCCTGGCCTCGATGTTCACCGCCATCGTCGTCAGCCGCTGGATGTTCGACCTCGTCCTCGCCCGCCGCCACGGCCTGCAGAAGCTGTCCATCTAGGAGCCGACGATGGAGTTCCTCCGCGATACCAACTTCGACTTCATGAAGTACCGGAAGTTCTGGGTGTGGGTCTCCCTGCTCCTGGTGGCGTTCGGGATCTTCTCGGTCTTCGTCCACGGCCGGCTCAACGTCGGCATCGACTTCGCCGGCGGCACCCAGATGAACCTCAAGTTCCGCCAGCGCCCCGACGTCGACCGCCTGCGCGCGGTGCTGGCGACGACCGGGCTGGGCGAGGTGCAGGTCCAGGGCTTCGGCGAGGAGGAGGACAACGAGGTCATCCTGAAGACCCCGATCCTCCAAGGGACCGAGGAGGGGAGCCGCGAGCGGGTGATCGCCGCCGTCACCCGCGAGTTCAGCCCGCAAGCGGCGGGCAAGCCCGACGTCAACGCGATCGGCGTCGAGCGCCTCACCCAGCTCCTGGCCGCGGGCAACCCGGACGGCGTTCCGGCCGCGACGGCGCGGGCGCACTACGCGGGGGTGGCGCGGCGGATCATCGAGGCGCGGCGCGAGGCCGGCCTCTTCGCCTCCTGGGAGGAGGTGGCGCGCATCTCCGGCGTCTCGCCGCGCGCCGCCGCGGCGCTGCGCGGGGCCGCGGCGCTCGGCGACTTCGCGGTCCTCGGGGTCGAGAACGTCGGGCCGCAGATAGGCGAGGAGCTGCGCCAGAAGGGGTTTTTGGCGGTCCTCCTCTCTCTCCTCGGCATGCTGGTCTACATCTGGTTCCGCTTCGAGCTCCGCTTCGGGGTCGGGGCGCTGATGGGCTGCATCCACGACGTGCTGGTGACCCTCGGCCTCTACGCCCTGGCCGGCTTCGAGTTCAACCTGACGACGATCGCCGCCTTTCTGACCCTCATCGGCTACTCGGTCAACGACACGGTCGTGATCTTCGACCGCATCCGCGAGAACATGCGGAAGAACCGCCGCGAGCCGCTGATCCAGGTGATGAACCGCAGCATCAACGAGACCCTGTCGCGGACCATCCTGACCGGCGGCTCGACGCTCCTCGCCGTGGGCTCGCTGCTGATCTGGGGGGGCGACGTCATCCGCGGCTTCGCCTTCGTCATGTTCGTCGGCATCCTGGTCGGGACCTACTCCTCGATCTACGTCGCCAGCCCCTTCGCGTTGCTCTGGGACCAGGTCTTCGGCGGCGAGAGGCGCAACCGCCGCGCTTCGCCGCCGCCGCGCGACCGCCGCGCGGCCCTATAATCGGGCCTCCCCCCGCCGAGGGCCTCCCGCCGGGGGGCCCGCCATGGCCGCCGGCAAGAACCTCGCGACGAAGAGCGTCCCCCCGCCGGTGCAGCCGCGCCCGCGCGTCCGCTTCGAGGACGTGCTCACCCGGCTCGAGGCCAACGAGCGGCAGGTGGACGTCCCCTTCCTGCGCGCCGTCCACGACTTCTCGGCGGAGATGCACAAGGACCAGCTGCGGCAGTCCGGCGAGCCCTACCTGACCCACCCCCTGCAGGTCGCCTTCCTCCTCGCCGACCTCAAGTTCGACCAGATCTGCGTCGCCGTCGGGCTCCTCCACGACGTCCTCGAGGACACGCTCACCACCCGCGAGGTGCTGGAGTCCACCTTCGGGCCCGAGCTCACCGAGCTGGTCGACGGGGTGACCAAGATCGGCCGCCACGCCTACGTGCGGCACGACGAGGCGCAGGCCGAGACCTTCCGCAAGATGATCCTGGCCTCGGCCAAGGACATCCGGGTGATCGTCGTCAAGCTCGCCGACCGCCTGCACAACATGCAGACGCTCCACCACCTCTCGCCCGAGGCGCGGCGGCGGATCTCCCGCGAGACGCTCGAGATCTACGCCCCCATCGCCCACCGCCTGGGGATGGCGCGGGTCAAGGGGGACCTCGAGGACCTCGCCTTCTACCACCTCTACCCGCACCAGTTCGCCGAGCTGCACAGCAAGATCGCCGAGAAGCTCAAGCTCGGCCAGCAGGCCACCCAGCGCATCCGCGACAAGCTGGCCGAGACGCTGGGCAAGAACGGCATCGAGGCCGAGATCAGCTTCCGCGTCAAGCGCTACTACTCGATCTACGAGAAGCTGCGCCGCCAGGGCATCGACATCTCGCAGCTCTACGACTACCTCGCCTTCCGCATCGTCACCCCGAGCCTCAAGGACACCTACGCGGCGCTCGGCATCGTGCACGGCGGCTGGCGCCCGATCCCCGGGCGCTTCAAGGACTACATCGCGATGCCCAAGCCGAACCTCTACCAGTCGCTGCACACGACGGTGGTGGACGAGCGCGGGCAACCCTTCGAGGTGCAGATCCGCACCCTCGAGATGGACCTCTTCGCCGAGGAGGGGATCGCCGCCCACTGGCGCTACAAGGAGGGGAAGGTCGAGCCCGCCGAGAGCGACCCCAACATCCTCTGGCTGCGCCAGCTCCTGGAGTGGCAGAAGGAGGTGCAGGACCCGCGCACCTTCCTGGCCACCCTGAAGATCGACCTCTACCCCGACGAGGTCTACGCCTTCACCCCCAAGGGGGAGGTCCTCTCCTTCCCCCGCGGCGCCACCCCGCTCGACTTCGCCTACAAGGTGCATACCGAGCTCGGGCACCACTGCGCCGGGGCGCGGGTCAACGGGAAACTGGTGCCGCTGCGCACCCCGCTGTCGAACGGCGACCTCGTCGAGATCATCACCAACCCCTCCCGCAACCCCTCCCGCGACTGGCTCAACTTCGTCGCCACCTCGCGCGCCAAGAGCAAGATCCGGCAGTGGCTCAACACCCAGCAGAAGGAGGGGGCGGTCGAGATCGGGCGGCGGGTCTTCGAGAAGGAGCTCAAGAAGTACGGCTTGAGCCCGCGCCGGGTGCTGGACACCCCGGAGATGCTCAAGTACCTCAAGGACGAGGGCTTGAGCCGGCTGGACGACCTCTACGGGCGGCTCGGCTTCGGCAAGCTGGAGGCGCGGCAGGTGCTGGCACGGGTGGTGGGGGAGGAGCGGCTGGGGGAGCCGTCCGAGGCGCCGAAGCCGGGGCTGCTGCGGCAGGCGGTGTCGCGCATTCTCCCCTTCGGCGGCGACGGGCCGATCACGGTCAAGGGGCAGGGGGACATGCTGGCTTACCTCGCCAAGTGCTGCAACCCGCTGCCGGGCGAGGAGATCGTCGGCTACGTCACCCGCGGCCGCGGCGTCTCGGTGCACTCGCTCGACTGCCGCAACGTCAAGAACCTGCTCTACAACCCGGAGCGCGAGATCGAGGTGCAGTGGGCGAAGCAGAAGGACGACGTCTACCAGATCGCGCTGACCATCGAGACCGCCGACCAGCCGGGGATGCTCGCCCGCCTGACCGAGGCCATCGCCAAGGCCGACAGCAACATCACCCAGATCGAAGCCGACACCCGCGAGACCGGCCGCGGTCAGATCCAGGTCGTCGTCGAGCTGCGCAACCGCAAGCACCTCGACAAGCTCATCCGCGAGATCCGCGCCGTCGCCGGCGTCCTCCGAGTCGACCGCCGAATGACCGGCGGCACGACGCGGGCGGAGGCGTTCAACTAGGGGCCCCCTGCCGGAATGGCGCGTAGCGGCGTCCAGATCGCCGCCGGCGCCGTGACCCTCACCCCTCACCACCGCCCAGACCGCCCGCGCCCTGACTCCCGGAGGAGCTGGAGCTCACGGCGGCCCTGGAGAAGGTGGCGTAACGCCTGTCGGAAGCCCCGGAATGTCCCCACGCGACCTTCAGACGCCCCGGTGGAGCCTCCTAATGTCCTCCCGGAACCTCGGAACCTCCTGCGCGCTCTCCGGAACCTCTTGCGCGGCGCCGGGAATCGATTGCGCGACGCCGGGAACGGGTTGCGCGCGCTGCGGAATCTCCTCCGAGCCGCTCGGAAAGAATTCCCGGCGCTCCGCAACCTGTTCCCCGGCCCGCGCAACCCATTCCCTGGTCCGCGCAACCCATTCCCACGCTCCGGGAAAGGGTTCCGAAGCCGCCGGAGGACGTTCCACGCCTCCTGGAGGCCATTGGGCGCCATGCGGCGGGCGTCGCGGGTCATCCCGAGGCTCGCGGGCGTTATCCCCCGGGAGTGCGGAAACAAAAACGCCCGGCACGCAGGCCGGGCGCTACAGGTTCTTCTGGAGTTGGAGGCTACGAGCCTGCCGCCCCCTCCTCGGGGGTCCAGCGGCGGACCGGGGCCTTCTGGACCTTGCCGCTGCGGAGGCACCGGGTGCAGACCCGCACCCGGCGGACGGTGCCGTCGATGATCGCGCGCACCCGCTGGAGGTTGGGCTCCCAGGTGCGGGAGGTGACGTTGTGGGCGTGGCTGATGTTGCGGCCGGTAACCGTTCCCTTGCCGCAGATGTCGCACTGTTTGGCCATGACTTGACTCTCCTGAAACGCCCGCGAGGGGACGCGGCAAGATATCAGATCGGCCCCGCTCCCCGCAACCGCGGCGCGGCGGCGCCCGTCACTTCGCAAGGACTTGACGCCAAAAGCCTTTCTCGCCCTCCGGGCGTGAGGTAGAGTGCGCGCCAGCGGACAAATAGCCATAGACGTATTGGCGTCTTGACACCATTAGGTGTTGCTGCTAGCTTCCAGCGAAGCTTTAAGCAGCCACACCTAAGTTACGTTGAACACTGGCCTTTCCGGGGGAGCCACCGAGGAATCGTGCTGTTCTCCAGGCCCAAGGGCGTCGTCGGTCTCGACATCGGCAGCTCGGCCGTCAAGCTGGTCGAGCTGAAGGAGCGCCGGCCGAACGAATTCCACCTCCAGCGCCTGGGGGTCGAGCCCCTCTCTCCCGAGGCCATCGTCGACGGCTCGATCATGGACTCCTCCCTGGTCGTCGACGCCATCCACAAGCTCAACGACCACACCAAGGTCAAGGGGACGCAGTACGCCACCTCTCTCTCCGGCCACTCGGTCATCATCAAGAAGATCCAGCTCCCGGCGGTCACCCCGGAGGAGCTCGCCGAGTCGATCCAGTGGGAGGCCGAGCAGTACATCCCCTTCGACATCAACGACGTACGCCTCGACTACGTGGTCCTCTCCGAGGGCGAGCCGGGCCGCGACACCATGGAGGTCCTCCTCGTCGCGGTCAAGCGCGACAAGGTCAACGACTACGTCTCGGTGATCAGCCAGACTGGCAAGAGCCCGGCCCTGGTGGACGTCGATGCCTTCGCCGTCCAGAACGCCTACGAGGTCAACTACGACCTCGACCCGCGCAAGGTGGTGGCGCTGATCAACACCGGCGCCTCGGTCACCAACATCAACATCTTGGCCCGCGGCTCGACCGTCTTCTGGCGCGACATCTCCTTCGGCGGCAACCAGTTCACCGAGGCGCTGCAGCGCGAGTTCAACCTCTCTTTCGACCAAGCCGAGGCGCTCAAGCGCGGCCAGCAGGTGGACCGCTACGGCGCCGGCGAGGCGCGCCCGGTCCTCGACACGGTCTCGAGCGAGCTGGCGGGCGAGATCCGCAAGACCTTCGACTTCTTCTCCGCCACCTCGTCGGAGGGGCCGGTCGACGAGCTGGTCGTCTCCGGCGGCTGCGCCCTGACCCCCAACCTGCTGCAGGTGCTGCGCGAGCGCTTCGAGGTGCCGACCGAGGTGATGAACCCGCTCAAGCGGATCCACTTCCGCGACAGCGACTTCGACGGCCAGTGGCTGCAGTCGGTGGCGCCGATGATGGCGGTGGCGGTGGGGCTGGGCATCCGCAAGGTCGGCGACTAAGTGGTCAAGATCAACCTCCTCGCCGAGGGCAAGCGCGCCGCGGTCCGCAAGGCGCGCCCGACGGCCCTGCTCGAAGGGCGGGACGTCGGCACCTACATGCTGGTCGGCGGACTGCTCGTCGGCCTGCTCGCGGCGCTCGTCTGGTGGTGGGTGCTGGACAACCGGATCGAGACCCAGCAGGAGCAGATCGCGGCCGCCGAGGAGGAGTGGAAACGGCTGGAGTCGATCAGCAAGGAGGTCGAGGGGTACAAGACGGACAAGGCCGAGCTGGAGCGCAAGATCGGCGTCATCAAGGAGCTCAAGCTGGCGCAGCGCGGGCCGGTGCGGGTCCTCGACCACATCTCGCGCAGCCTGCCCGAGCTGCTCTGGCTGGACCGCATGCACATGACCCTCGACACGATCGAGCTCGAAGGGCGGGCGCTCAACACCAACGCCGTCGCCAACTTCATCGAGAACCTCGACCGGGTGCCGGAGTTCGAGGAGCCGACGCTGCAGGAGGCCATCGAGCAGACCGGCGGCGTCTACAAGTTCAACCTCAACCTGCGCTACTCCTTCACGCCGCCGCCGGCGATCGCCGGCACGGCCGCCCCCGGGACCCCTCCCGCGGTCCCCGCCGGCGCGGCCGGCGGCGCCGCCCCGGGCGCCGGGGCGAGCTAGGAAGCCGGCGCGATGGCTATCAAGACCGGCCTCGAGGGGAAGCCCTGGCACTACGCCCTGGCGGTCGGGTTGATCACCGGCGGCCTGCTGCTCGGCGGCGTCTACTTCTTCAAGCTGAGCAAGATGAAGGACGAGATCGCGGCGCAGGAGGCGACGCTCACCGACCTGCAGAACCGCATCCAGGAGGCGCAGGCGGCCGAGCGCGACCTGCCCAAGTTCCGCGAGGAGGTGCGGCGGCTGCAGCTCGAGCTCGACAAGCTGCTGCGCATCCTGCCGACGCGGCGCAACACCCCCGACCTGCTGCGGAAGATCCGCTCGCTCACCGAGCAGGGCAACTTCAACCTCAAGCGTTTCACCCCGGCGCAGCTCAGCGACCGCGACTTCTACAGCGAGTGGCCGATCCAGGTGGGAGTCGACGGCACCTACCACAACCTGGCGCTGTTCTTCGACAAGATCGGCCGCTTCTCGCGCATCATCAACATCGAGGACCTCAAGGTCTCCGCCCACCCCCAGCAGCAGCGGCTCACCCAGACCGAGGGGGGGCACACGATCACCGCCGAGTTCCAGGCCAAGACCTTCGTCTACAAAGAGCCCGCGCCGGTGACGGCGGAGGCGCCGGCGCCGGGCTCGCCGGCCGCCGCCGCTCTCGCGGGCCGGCCCGAGGGCCAGTGAGGAAGACCGTGTCGATCGAGCGCCGTCCAGCCCACCTCGTCGCGGCCCTGCTCGCCGGGCTCGCCAGCCTCGCGCTCCTGGCCGCGCCGAGCGCCGCGCGGCAGGGGCCCGCGCCGCCGGGCGCCACCCCCGCCGAGCGCGCGCGCGAGCAGACGCAGCCGACGCCGACCGAGGGCATCCAGCAGATCCTCGAAGAGGAGGAGGACGTGCTGTCGGGCGAGGGCTACACCTACGATCCCGGCAACCGCCGCGACCCCTTCAAGTCGCTGCTCGCCGGGCCGGAGCGCACCCAGTTCAAGGGGCCGCGGCCGGAGGGGATCCCCGGCCTGCTGATCGACGAGATCGACCTGACCGGCATCTTCCGCACCGGCCGCGGCTACGCGGCCCAGGTCAAGGCCAGCAACCAGGCCAAGAGCTACCTGATCAAGGAGGGGGACCGGCTCTACGACGGAGAGGTCCTCAGCATCAGCGGCGACGCAGTGGTCTTCAAGCAGACCGTCCAGGACCCCACTGCGCTCAAACCGTTCCGCGAGGTGGTCAAGAAGCTGAACCCGGCGTAACGGGAAGCGAGCCCCGAAAGGGAGGCGAGTGCCATGGGGAATGTCGTCACACCCGAATGCGGCGCCGAGCGGCGGCGGCGGACCTGCGTCCTCTGGGGCGCCGGGCTGGCCATCGCGCTGGCCGTCGGCTGCGCATCCGGCAAGCCGGTGCGGGTCGCCGAGGCGCCGGCCGCGGGCACGGCGGAAGCCGCAGCCGAGACCGGCGCGACGCCGGCCGGCGGCGAGACCGCCCCGATCACCATCCGCTCGCTCGACCTCGCCGAGGGCGCGCCCGAGGCGTTTTTGAACCTGGAGGCCAGCGGGCCCGTGGTCTGGACCAGCTACCGCGACCCCGAGGGGCGCGTCGTCCTCGAGCTGCCCAACGCCGTCCCCGCCGCCGGCCTCGCCGACCTCTCGCCCGTGGAGGGGCTGGTCCAGGGCGTCGCGATCGAGCGTGGCCAGGAAGGCAACCGGCCGCTGACCCGGCTGGTCGTGGCCACCCGCCAGCAGGTCGAGCACGGCGTCACCGCCGACGGCCCGCGCCTGCAGTTGCGCCTGATGCCGGTCGAGGAGGAGACGGTGGCCGCCATCCCGGCGCCGTCCGCCCCGCCGGCCGAGCGCGCAGCGCCCGCCGCGCCGACTCTCACCTACGAGCCGGTGGCGGAGGAGAGCGCGACCGCCGAAAGCGCGGCCCCGGAGACCGCCGCCGCGCCGACCGCCGACGAGGTGGCCGTCGCGATGGCGGCCGAGCCCGGGCTCCCGGGCACTCCCCAGGACCCGGCCGTCGCCCCCGAGCCGCGCGGCGTGTCGGCGACGCGCCTCGAGGCCATCGAGGCCTTGAGCGCCGGCGACGGGGACACCGTAGTGCGGCTCACCGGAGACGGCGAGTTCCCCTACTCGACTTTCCTGCTCGACGATCCGAACCGCTTCGTCATCGATCTGTCGGGCGTGATCAACCGCAGCCCCCGCAGCACCTTGCCGCTCTCCGGCGGGCCGGTCCACCGGGTGCGGGTGGCGCAGTTCCAGCCCTTGCCGCGGCCGGTGTCGCGCGTGGTCTTCGACCTGGCGACCCGCCTGGTGCCGCGCATCGAGCGCACCAGCGACGCGCTGCTCGTGCGCTTCGGCACGCCGGCCGCGATCCCGCTGGCGCGCCCCGCCATGCCGGCGCCGCCGCCGTCCGTCTTCCCGGCCGAGGCGCCGCCCGAGCGCCCGGCGCCCTTCCAGACCGCAGCGGCCCAGGCGCCGCAGGTCGAGATCGAGGAGGAGGACACCCCGCCCGAGACGATCCGTCCCACCGCGCCGCCGCCGCCGCGGGGCCCCTCCCAGGTCGAGGTCACCCGCCGCCCCGAGGCGATCGAGCCGCCGGTGGCGTCCGAGCCCGGCCTGGTCACCGCCCGCCCGCCGGCCGAGACCTTCTCCGCGCAGGCGGTGGGGGAGACCGAGCGGGTCTACTCCGGCGAGCCGATCGACCTCAAGGTGACCAACGCCGAGGTCAACGACGTGCTGCGCACCTTCGCCCAGCTCTCGGGCCTCAACATCATCGTCCAGCCCGGGGTGACCGGCACGGTCACCGCCGAGATGGAGAACGTCCCCTGGGACCAGGCGCTGGAGCAGATCCTGCGCATCAACGGCCTGGGCTACGAGGTCGAGGGCAACGTCATGCGCATCGCGCCGGTGGCGGTGCTGCGCCAGGAAGCCCGCGACCGCCAGGACCTGGCGCAGGCCCGCTCCCTGGCGATCCCGCTGCGCACGGTCATCAAGCGCCTCTCCTACGCCGACGCCCAGGCGGTCGCCACCCTGCTGCGCTCCGGCGCCGCCGGCGGCCTGCTGTCGCAGCGCGGCAACGTCATCGTCGACCTGCGCACCAACACCCTGATCATCAAGGAGCTCCCCGCCTTCCTCGACACGGTGCTCAAGGTGATCGAGAACCTCGACACCCCCGAGCCGCAGGTGATGATCGAGGCGCGGATCGTCGAGACCACCAAGAGCTTCACCCGCTCGCTGGGCATCGACTGGGGCTTCGACACCGTGGCCTCGGCCGCCACCGGCAACACTACCGGCCTGGTCTTCCCCAACAACGCCACGGTCGGCGGCGACGTCAACCTGGGCGCCGGCGGCACCAGCGGCCTGCTCAACGTGCGCCTGGGCAACGTCCTCAACACCTTCACCCTCGACATGGCGCTCGACGCCGCCGAGAACGAGGGGCTGATCAACATCCTCTCGGCACCCAAGGTGGCGACCCTCAACAACCAGGCGGCCTCGATCCAGAGCGGCCTCCAGATCCCCATCCAGACGATCGCCAACAACACCGTCACCGTGCAGTTCGTCAACGCCACCCTGTCGCTGGACGTCACCCCGCACGTCACCGCCGAGGGGACGATCCTGATGGACATCGACATCCGCAAGCGCGAGCCGCAGCTCGGCCTGGTGGTGCCGGGGGCGACCAACGCCCCGATCTCCACCAAGGAAGCGAGCACCCGGGTCATCGTGCGCGACGGCGGCACGACGGTCATCGGCGGCATCTACAAGCTCACCTCCGACGAGGGGGAAGACCGCATCCCCGGCCTCGCCAACATCCCGATCCTCGGCTACCTGTTCCGGAACCGGACGCGGCGGGACGAGAACGAAGAGCTGCTCATCTTCATCACCCCGCGGGTGATGAAGCTCTAACCTGGAGTGCACCCATGAACTCGCGCCGGAACCTGCTCTTGCTGCTCCTGCCGCTGGCCCTCCTCGCGGCCTGCCGGGCGCGGACCGATCGCAGCGAGGGGACCGTGATCCTGTCGGTCTCGGACTTCGACGGCCTGCCGGTCGTCGTCTCGGCCTCCGCCGGCCCCTTCTCGGTCGAGGAGATCGAGCTGCGCAACGTGGCCAAGGACCCGACGGGGGTCACCAGTGACCTGCAGGACATCGAGATCCGCTCCTACGAGGTCCGCTACTCCCGTCTCGACACCGGCACGCGCGTGCCGCCGCCGCTGGTCGAGGCGGTCTTCGGGGTGGTGCCGGTCAACGGCACGACGCTCTACGAGAACCTCCCCTTCCTGCGCGCCAACCAGCTCGCCAACCCGCCGCTGTCGGACCTCGCCGACTTCGGCCGCGACCGCGAGACCAACTCGACCGTCATCCCTCTGAACGTCACCATGCGCTTCTTCGGCCGCACCCTGTCGGGCGACGACATCGCCTCGGCGCCGGCGTCTTTCACGATCGAGGTCGTCCCCTGAGGGCGGCCCAGGAGTACCGAGCATGAACCGCTCCCGCTTCGCACGCTCCCTCGCCCTGACGGCGGTCCTGCTGGCCGCCTGGGGCTGCACCTCGGACTCGCCGACGGAGCCGACGCAGCCGCCAACGAACCCGATCCCGCCGGCACCGGTGACGCAGCTCAACGTCACCGTCACCGCCAACCCGCCGCAGATCACTGCCGGCGGCTCCGAGGGGAGCGCGGTGACCGTGCGGGTGGTGCGCAGCGACACCGGCCAGCCGCCGCCGGACCTCACCGAAGTCGTCCTCACCACCACCTTGGGCAGCTTCAACAGCGTCGGCTCGGGCGTGCAGACCGTCACCCTGCAGCTCGTCGGCGGGCAGGCGCAGGCCTTCCTCTTCCCCGGCGCCGACGTCGGGACGGCGACCGTCCAGGCGCGGGTGGGGTCCAGCGTCGGGGCCACCAACGTGCGCATCGAGGGGCCGGCCACCTTCTTCGTCGCCAGCCTCAGCCCGGGGGTCGGGAACCCGGCCGGCGGCGAGGAAGTGATCATCCGCGGCGGCGGCTTCGACGGTCCGGTGCGGGTCACCTTCGGCGGCGCCACCGCCCAGGTGCTCTCCGTCTCGCCGACCCAGATCCGCGTCCGCACTCCCTCGGCCGTCGCCGCCGGGGTCAACCCCGGGGTCGGCGAGTCGGCGCAGGTGGACGTGGCGGTGACGATCAACCTCAACGAGCCCGGGCAGGCCACCGACAACCTGGTGCGCGGCTTCACCTTCGCCCTCGGCGGCGGTCCGGTCGTGCAGCCGCAGATCTTTTCCGTCAGCCCCGCCTCCGGCACCAACGACGGCGGCACGCGGGTGACGCTCCTCGGCACCGGCTTCCAGGCGCCGGTCCAGGTCTTCTTCGGCCAGGGAACCACCGCCAACGACTTCAGCGGCGTCGAGGCGACGGTCGAGTCGGTGAGCGCCGGCCAGATCGTCGTCGTCACGCCGCCGGCGCGCGGCTTCGGCCAGGACAACGTCAACCAGAACGTGGACATCCTGGTCAAGAACGTGCAGACCGGCTTCTCCACCATCCGCCCCGACGCCTTCCGCTACGGCAGTCGGGTGCTCATCACCGCCTTCGGTCCGGGCGTCGGCCCGGCGACCGGCGGCACCATCGTCACCATCTCCGGCCAGGGGTTCGACGAGCCGGTGGCGGTCTCGATCGGCGGCATCGGCCAGCAGGTCATCTCGGTGACCGGCACCGAGATCGTCATCCGCACCGTCGGCGTCCTGGTCACCGAGTGCCCGCCCAACGGCTTCATCGAGGGGCGCGGGGTGAGAGTCGTCAACATCGAGACCGGCGACTTCGACGACGAGCCCGCGCTCGTCTTCCAGTTCACCGTGCCGCGGCCGGTGATCTTCGGCATCAGCCCGACCTCCGGCACCGTCGGCACCCTCGCCACGGTCACCGGCTCGGGGTTCGCCGCCAACGTGCAGGTCCTCTTCGGCGGCGCCAGCGGCAGCGCCGCCCAGATCCTCTCCAACTCGGCGACCTCGATCGGCATCCGCGTGCCGACGCCCCCGGCGGACTTCACCTTCGCCACCGAGCCCTGCGACGGCAACGGCGACGGCATCGCCGGCGGCACCCGCAACATCCCGACGCCGATCACCATCGTGGTGCGCAACCTCGACAACGCGCAGTGCACGGCGACCCTGACCAACGGCTTCACCCTGACGCCGCAGAACACCACCTGCACCGGCGACACCTCCACGCCGCCGCCGCCGCCGGTGACCCAGTGCACGGACAACTTCGACAACGACGGCGACACCTTCGTCGACGAGCTGGACCCGCAGTGCAGCGGGCCCTCGGACAACAGCGAGTCGAGCTAGGAGACCCGGCGCCGGAAGAAACAGGCTCTCCGTGGCGTTCCTGTAGCTCATCCAGATCCCGGGGGCGGTGGCCGCGAGGCGCCGCCCCCAAGTTGTCCCTGGACGGCCCGGCGACCCGGTCCGTATACTCGCCAGACCATGAAGTCCCTGAAGTTCCGCACCCCCCTCCTCACCCTCTCGGCCCTCGTGCTGCTCGCCGCGGCGGGGTGCGACAAGGCTTCGCCGGTGGCCCCCCAGGGGTCCTTCCTGACGATCAGCGCCAGCCCGACCAAGGTCGGCCTGACCGGCGCCTCGACGATCACCGTCGAGGGGCGGAAGCCCACCGGCGGGGCGCTCAACGACGGCACCGAGGTCCGCTTCGTGGCCGACAAGGGGACGGTGACCCCGTCCGTGTCGGAGTTCCGGGACGGCCGGGCCACCGCCACCTTCCGCGCCGACGGCCGCTCCGGGATCGCCAAGGTGAGCGCCATCACCGGCACCAGCGGCGGCGGGGGCGGCGGCACCAGCGGCGCGCCCTCCTCCGGCAGCACCAGCGTGACGATCGACATCCAGGTCGGCGAGACGCCGGAGACCAAGCCCGTGGTCCTGGTTTCCGCCAGCCCCAACAACATCCCGGTCCAGGGCACCTCGGAAATCACCATCATCGCCCGCAACTCCGACGGCTCGCCCGTCGCTGCCGGCCAGCAGGTGATCCTCACCACCACGCTCGGCAGCCTCAGCCCGAGCCGTCCGACCACCCGCGCCGACGGCACCGCCACCTCGACCCTCACCGCCGGCGCGCAGGCGGGGACGGCGACGATCACCGCCATCGTCGGGGCGAGCGATCCCAAGTCGACGGACGTCACGATCCGCGACGCGCCGACCGCGATCAGCGTCCAGGCCAACCCGGCGACCGTCCCCCAGGGCGGCGGCTCGACGACCCTGACCGCTTTCGTGGCCAACGCCCAGGGGCAGCCGGTGCAGGGGGCGCCCGTGACCTTCGAGTCGCAGCGCGGCACGCTGGAGACGACCGGCGTCGTCTTCACCAACACCTCCGGGGTGGCGACGAACACGCTCACCCTGACCCAGCAGCAGCTCGCCGGGGTGACCAGCTTCAGCGTCACCGCGAGCACCCCGTCGGGCACCGGCACGCTGCTCGACGACACGACCACGGTCAGGGTGCAGTAGCACCCCGGGCCGAAGCCCGCAACTCTCGACGGCTGAGGCGCATGCGGGCGGTCGTCCGCCTGCTATACTCGCCGCACTTTGCCGCCTCCGGACCGCCTCGACCAGCTCCGCGACCGCTGGCGCGCCGAGCCCTCTTCGCGGGGCTTCCTGCAGATCGCCGAGGAGTACCGCCGCGACGGCCGCCTGGCCGACGCCCTGGGCTTGCTCGACGAGGGGCTGCGCCAGCAGCCGGGCTACCTGGCGGCCCTGGTCGCCAAGGGGCGCTGCCTCCTGGAGCTGGGGCAGCCGGCGGCGGCGCGCGAGGCGCTCGAGCGCGTAGTCGGCCAGGACCCCACCCAGGCGGTGGCCACCAAGCTCCTGGTCCGCGCCCACCTCGCCGCCGGCGAGGCGCGGCAGGCGCGCGAGCGGCTCGAGCGCTACGGCCTGCTGCACGGCGGCGATCCCGAGGCCCAGGAGCTGGAGGCGCGGATCGCGGCGCTCGAGGGGCCGGCGGCGGCCTCCGCGCCGGCGGCGCGGCGCGACGGCGCCGTCTTCGACCTCACGCCGCGGCCCTTGCCGCCCCCGGAGCTGCTGTTTCCGGAGGCTCCTCCTGTCCCCGAGCCGGCCGCCGCCGTGCCGGCGGCAGCCCCCGAGCCCGAGCCGGAGCCCGAGGCCGAGGCGGAGCCGGTGGAGAGCCCGAACGGCGATCCCTTCCCCGGCCTCGACACGCCCGAGAGCCGCCGCCGCTATCTGGAGGCCCTGACCGCCGAAGGGATCTTCTTCCTCGACCTGCCGGGGGCGCCGCCCGTGGAGCCCGTGGAGGCGCCCCCGCCGGCGGGTGCGCCCGCCGCCACCGTCACCCTCGGCCAGCTCTACCTGGAGCAGGGGCACGCGGCCGAGGCGCAGGAGATCTTCACCGAGGTGCTCCGCCGCGAGCCGGACAACCGGGCCGCCCAGGAGGCCCTCGCGGGAGTGGAGCGGGGCGCCGGCGACACCCTGGCCGCGCGCCGGGCCTTCGCCCTGACCCGCTATCTCGAGCGCCTGCGGCGGGGGAGCGCGCGGCATGTTCCTTGAGCGCCTGTCGCGCATCGCCGACCGCATCGAGGGGACGCTGGCGCTCGGCCTGGTGGCGCACGACGGCATCCCGATCGAGGCGGTCAACTACAGCTCCGACCTCGACCTCGACGTGCTCGCCGCCGAGATGGTGGCGCAGGTGCGCTCGATCGCCGACGACCACCGCGAGCTGGCGGTGGGGGAGCTGCAGCAGTTCGCGGTCACCACGGACCGGCTGACCCTGATGGTAAGCTCGCTCGCCGGCGGCTACTATCTGCTGCTGGTGCTCGGCCCCGAGGGGAACTACGGCCGGGCCCGTTTCGAGCTGCGGAGAGCGCGCCTGCTCCTCGACGAAGACCTCGCCTAGCCAGCCGTCTTGCCGTTTGCCGCATCGACCGGGAGGGAGCGTTGCTGACTTTCGATCAGATCAAGGAGCTCGTCGAGCTGGTGTCGCAGCGGGGGCTCTCGGGGCTCGAGATCGAGCGCTCCGGCTTCCGCCTGAAGATCGACGGCCGGGCGGCGCCGAGCGCGGCCCCGCCGTCCGCCGCCGGCGCGGACGCCTCCACGGCGGCCCCGGCCGCCCTCCCCGCTCCCGCCGCGGGCCCCGCCGCGCCGCCGCCGGCCGCCCTCGGTGCCGCCGCTCCCGCCGCCGGCCTCGCGCCGGGCGACCACATCCTCAACTCCCCGATCGTCGGCACCTTCTACCGCGCCCCGGCGCCCGGGGCCGACACCTTCGTGGAGGTGGGCTCGCGGGTCAAGAAGGGGCAGGTGCTCTGCATCATCGAGGCGATGAAGCTGATGAACGAGATCGAGTCGGACGCCGACGGGGTGATCGACAAGATCTACCCCCAGAACGCCCAGGCGGTCGAGTTCGGCGAGCCCCTCTTCGCGATCCGCCCCAGCTAGGGCGCCCGGGCCTCCGGTCCCCCCGTGATGTTCAAGAAAATCCTCATCGCCAACCGGGGCGAGATCGCCCTGCGCATCATCCAGGCCTGCCGCGAGCTGGGGATCCGCACCGTCGCGGTCTACTCGACCGCCGACCGCGACAGCCTCCACGTCACCTACGCCGACGAGGAGGTCTGCATCGGTCCGCCGCCCTCGAACCAGAGCTACTTGAACATCTCCGCCCTCCTCTCCGCCGCCGAGATCACCGGCGCCGACGCCGTCCACCCCGGCTACGGGTTTCTGGCCGAGAACGCCCACTTCGCCGAGGTCCTGCAGGAGTGCCGTCTGACCTGGATCGGCCCGCAGCCGCAGGTGATCCGCCTGATGGGCGACAAGGCGAAGGCGCGGCAGACGGCGGTCGAGGCCGGCGTGCCGGTGCTGCCCGGCAGCCAGGAGCCGCTGGCCGACCTCGACGAGGCCAAGCGGCTGGCCTCCGAGGTGGGCTACCCGGTGATCCTCAAGGCCTCGGCCGGCGGCGGCGGGCGGGGGATGCGGATCGTCGGCGCCGCCTCCGAGCTCGCCGGCCAGCTCGCCACCGCCGGCGACGAGGCCGAGAAGGCCTTCGGCGACGGCTCGATCTACCTCGAGAAGTACCTCCTCGAGCCGCGCCACATCGAGTTCCAGGTCTTCGGCGACCACCACGGCAAGGTCATCCACATGGGTGAGCGCGAGTGCTCGATCCAGCGCCGCCACCAGAAGCTGATCGAGGAGTCCCCCTCGCCGGCGCTCACCCCCGAGCTGCGCGAGCGGATGGGGGAGGCGGCGGTGAGCCTGTGCGCCAACGTCGGCTACCAGAACGCCGGCACCATCGAGTTCCTGCTCGACGGCGACGGCCGCTTCTACTTCATGGAGATGAACACCCGCATCCAGGTCGAGCACCCGGTCACCGAGATGGTCACCGGCATCGACCTGGTGAAGCTCCAGATCGAGATCGCCGCCGGCGAGCCGCTCAAGCTGCCGAGCGGCTTGAAGCCCCGCGGCCACGCCATCGAGTGCCGCATCAACGCCGAGGACCCCGACACCTTCGCCCCCTCCCCCGGCCCGCTCAAGACCTTCCACCTGCCGGGGGGGCCGGGGACGCGCGTCGACACCCACGGCTACGAGGACTACGTCATCCCGCCCTGGTACGACTCGCTGGTCGCCAAGCTGATCGTTCACGACCGCAGCCGCGCCGAGGCGATGGCGCGGATGGCGCGGGCGCTCGACTTCTTCGTCGTCGAGGGGATCAAGACGACGATCCCGCTGCACCAGCGCATCCTGCGCGACTCCGACTTCGCCGCCGGCCGGCTCTCCACCCGCTTCATGGAGCGCTTCTCCGAGCGGCAGCGGCGGCGCTCCGCCTTATGACCCCAGGGGCCGGTTGGACACGGCGCGAAAGCTTTCGCGCCTTGGCCGGCCCGATCTACGCCATCGCCGACGCCGAGGCCCTGGCCCCCACGCCGGCGCCCGAGGCGGTGCGGGCGATGGCCGGGGCCGGTATCCGCTGGATCCAGCTGCGCGCCAAGCGGGCGAGCGGAGCGGAGCTCTTCCGGCTGGCGGAGGACTGCCTCGCCGCCCTGGAGGGCACCGGCGCCGCGCTCTGGATCGACGACCGCGCCGACCTCGCCGCCCTCCTCCCCTTCGCCGGCGTCCACCTCGGTCAGACCGACCTCCCCGCCGCCGCCGCCCGCAAGGTGGTGGGCGAGGGCCCCTGGATCGGCCTCTCGACCCACGACGGCGCGCAGCTCGCGGCCGCCGCCGACGACGCTGCGGTCGATGTGGTGGCGGTGGGGCCGGTCTTCCCGACCCGGGGCAAGGAGCGCCCCGACCCGGACGTCGGCCTCCCCTTCCTGGCCGCGGCGCGGGCGCGCACGGCGAAGCCCCTGGTGGCGATCGGCGGCATCGACGCCGGTAACGTGGCGCGAGTGCTGGCCGCCGGAGTGGACACGGCGGCGGTCCTCTCCGCGGTCTGCCGCGGCGATGTGGCCGCCAACTGCCGGCGCCTGCTGGCCGCGGCCGCGGCCGGCTGAGGCGCCACCGTGCGGCTCTTCCTCACCGGTTTCATGGGGGCCGGCAAGACGACGGTCGGCCGCCACCTGGCGGCGCGGCTGGGGCGGGAGTTCGTGGACCTCGACGAGGAGGTGGAGCGGCGGGCCGGGATGAGCGTGCGCCGGATCTTCGAGACGCTGGGCGAGCCGGAGTTCCGGCGCCTGGAGGCGGAGGAGCTGCAGCGGGCGGCGGCGCGCGACGAGGTCGTCGTCGCCACCGGCGGCGGCACCGTCTGCTTCCCGGCCAACGCCCGCCTCCTCCGCGCCCAGGGGATCACCGTCTGGCTCAACCCGAGCTTCGCCACCCTGGGCGCCCGCATCGGCGCCGGCAGCAAGGAGGACCGGCCGCTCTTCCGCGACGAGACCCAGGCGCTCGCCCTCTACCGCGAGCGCCTGCCGGCCTACCGCGCCGCCGCCGACCTCGCCGTCGAGGTCGGGCCGGCGGAGGCGGCCGAGGAGGTCGCGGCGCGGATCGTGCTGCGGCTCGCGGAGCGGCGATGCGCTACCTGATCCTCTCCGACATGCACGCCAACTGGGAGGCGTTCGAGGCCGTCCTCCACCGCGCGCGGCGGAAGCGCTTCGACGCCGTCCTGGCGCTCGGCGACCTGGTGGGCTACGGCGCCGCGCCCAACCAGGTGGTCGAGGGGGTGCGCGCGCTGCCCGGAAAGGTCTGGCTGGTGCGCGGCAACCACGACAAGGTGGTGACCGGGATCGACACCGGCGGCGGCTTCAACCAGGCCGCGCTCGCCGCCGCGCAGTGGACCGCCGGCCGGCTGACGCGCCCCAACTTCCGCTTCGTCAAGGAGCTGCCGCTGGGCCCGATCGAGGTGGCGCCGGGCCTGGTCATCTGCCACGGCTCGCCGCTCGACGAGGACGCCTACGTCTTCTCCGACGTCGACGCCTACGAGATCTTCTGCGCGCACCCGGCGCCGGTCACCTTCTTCGGCCACACCCACATCCCCTCGCTCTTCACCCTCGAGCGGCGCGGCATCGGCGTGCGGGCGCTGCGCGGCGCTTCCGGGCGGATCGCCCTCGACCCCGCTCGGCGCTACCTCGTCAACCCCGGCTCGATCGGCCAGCCGCGCGACCGCGACCCGCGCGCCGCCTTCATGACCTACGACAGCGACCGCGCCGTAGTGCGCTGGTACCGGGTGGCCTACCCGGTCCGCCGCGCCCAAGCCCGCATCCGCGCCGCCGGCCTGCCGGCGGCGCTGGCCGACCGGCTGGCGGTGGGGGCGTAGCGCCGGCCTACGTGCCCGCCGACCGCTCGCGCGCGAAGCTCTCGCGCAGGCGGTTGGCGGTGGCCAGGGCGCCGCCGGCCAGGACGACGTAGAGGCCGTACCAGACCAGCTTGATGAGCGGCTTGCGGGTGACGTCGACGGCGAGGTGCGCCGGGTTGGCCAGGCCGGCCACTTCGATCTGCACCTTGCGCGTCGAGGCGTTGATGCCGGCGAGGAAGAGCTGGCCGCCCCCGGGCAGCGCCACCGGCGGGGTCTCCACCCGGCCGCTCGACGGGTCCATCTTGTAGAGCGGGCGGACGCGCTCGGTCTTGCCGTCTCGCGTCACCTCGAGCACCGCCCCCACCGTCACCGGCTGCATCGCCTGCATCGCCGCCAGCGCGTTGCCCTCGACGTTCAAGTCGAAGTCGACGAAGCGCACGCCGATGCCGGCCACCCGCCCGCTCTCGCCGCGCTCCAGCTCCAGCCGCGGCTGTCCGGGGTCGAACTCGATCGGCGAGATGTAGAGGTCCTGGAGCGCCAGGCTGCGGATGTGCGGGTTGGCCATGATCTGCTTGGTGCGGTCGTTCACGAAGAGCCGCGGGTAGGCGAGGTAGCTCGAGCCGTCCGCGCGCACGACCTTGATCTCCATCTTCTCCTTGGTGTCCTCGGCCGAGCGCGGCACGAAGCGCTGGAAGGTGAGGGTCAGCCCGTCCGCCTCCTTGGGCACGCCCTGCTCGAGCGTCACCTTGGTGCTGCGGTCGTAGGCCGAGGAGGCGAGGAAGCCCAGCAGCATGATGCCGACCCCGACGTGCGCCAGATACCCGCCCGCCGCCCGCATGCCGCCGCTGCGCGCCTTCATCACCACCTTCTGGAGGTTGGTGGCGAGGGCCAGGGCGGCGAGGAAGATGAAGAGGAAGTGCAGGACGTCGCGCACCCCGGCCGCCGCGGCGCCGGCGGCGACCAGGAGGCTCACCACCGAGGCCGGCAGGAGCTTGACCAGCAGCTCGCGCCCGGTCGTGCCGCGCCAGGGTAGGAACGGCACCAGCGACACCAGCAGCCCGATGAGCAGCGCCACCGGCAGCAGCACCTGGTTGTAGAACGACGGCCCCACCTGCCCGGGGTTCTTCATGACGCGGGTCAGCAGCGGCGCCGAGGTGCCGAAGGTGATGACCGCCGCCGCCACCAGCAGAGTGGTCGTCGAGAGCACCAGGAAGGTGCCGCGCGAGAGCCCCGGGTCCTCGTTCTTCTCGGTCGGCACCTTCGGCAGGCGCGTCGCCAGGAGGTAGACCGAGAGCAGCGCGAAGCCGCCCATGAGCGCCACCAGCCAGCCGGAGATCCCGAGGTCCACGAAGCTGTGGACCGAAAAGTCGGCGAGGACGCCCGAGCGGGTGAGGAAGGTGCCGTAGAGGACCGAGAGGTAGACCAGCGCCGCCAGCAGGTAGTTGGCGCGGCGGAAGCGCTTCCGCGTGCGCTCCATGTAGAGGCCGTGGATCAGCGCCGTGCCGAAGACCCAGGGGATGAGCGAGGCGTTCTCGACCGGGTCCCAGCCCCAGAAGCCGCCCCAGCCGAGCGTCTTGTAGGCCCAGTAGCCGCCCATCAGGATGGCGCAGCCCAGGACCAGAAAGCCGCCCAGCGCCCAGGGGAAGGCGCGCGCCGCCCAGCCGTCGTAGTCGCGCCGCCAGAGCGCCGCCATGGCGAAGGCGAAGGGGATGGCGGAGGCGGCGTAGCCGACGAACATGATCGGCGGGTGGATGACCATCCAGTCGTCCTGGAGCAGCGGGTTGAGCCCCGCGCCGTCGAGCGGGCTCTCGCTCAGCATGACGAACGGGTTCTCGCGCACCAGGATGAAGAGCAGGCCCAAGAGCGTCAGGACGTAGAGTCCCATGACGCTCGCCTCGGCGCGGCCGGCGGTGCGGCGGAGGAGGAGCCCCAGGAGTGCCCCCCAGAGGAGCCAGATCAGGAAGCTCCCCTTCTGGCCCGCCCAGAAGGCGGCGAACTGGTAGTGGATCGGCAGCTCGAGCCCCGAGTACTGCTGCACGTACTCGATGCGGAAGTCGCGGAAGATGAGGAGGAGCGCCAGCAGCAGCGACGCCGTGCCGATCGAGACGGCGAAGAAGCCGTAGGCGCGGCGGGCGAAAGGGAGGGAGGCCGCGTCGCCGCGCAGCACCAGCGAGTACCCCCAGATCGACGCCAGGCCGAAGAGCAGGGCGCACCAGAGGGCGAGGGCGCCGGGGAGGTAGAGCTGGGACAGCGTGCTCATCAGGAGTACGTCTTGACCTCGGCCCCCTGGTACTTGCTCGGGCACTTCACCAGGAGCTGGTTGGCCACGAACTCCTGGTCGCCGCGGTCGTAGCGGCCGATCGCGACGATGCTCACGGCGTCCTCGAAGTTCGCAGGCTTGAGCCCGTTGTAGCGCACCGGGATCGCCTCGCGGGTCTTGAGGTCGAGGAGCGTGAAGTGGAGGTTTCCGGCCGCGTCGTCGTAGCGGCTGCTGGCCTTCTCGAGCCCGCCGGCCACCTGCACCATGCGGGTCGCGGATCGCGCCTCGGCGAAGGAGACGTACGGGGTGATGCTCGCGCTGAACGAGGAGAGCGAGAAGGCGGCGAAGCTCAGCAGCAGCACGGCCCCGAGGAGGTAGAGGCGTTTACGGTTCATCGTTGTTTCTCCAGGTCGCGCAGCTTGCGGTCGAGGCGGAGCACCACCAGGAAGAGGCCGGTCCAGATCACCAGGTTGACTGCCACCACCCACCAGAGCGCCCCCTCGGCCACTCAGGCCTCCTCCGCCTCGTGCAGGGCGGCTGCGCGGCGGTGCAGGTCGTGGAGCCAAAAGAAGAGGGCGTTGAATCCCACCCAGGACGCCAACAAGACCTGCAGCATGTGCGATTCCATGTCGATAGTGCCGCGGGTGTTGACGACCGAGTCGGGGTGGAGCGAAAAGAACCGTTTCATGCGCGGCACGACCCAGAAGAAGAACGGCGTAACGACGACGCCGAGCAGGGCGTAGACCGCGGCGAGCCGCGCGCGCAGCTGGCGGTCGTCGACCGCGCCGCGCAACGCCAGGTAGGCGCCGTAGAAGAGCAGCACCAGGACAATTGAGAACTGGCGCGGGTCCCAGTTCCAGAAGGCCCCCCACATGGTGCGCGCCCACATCGCGCCGGTCAGCGTCGCCAGCAGGCAGTAGACGAACCCCAGCTCGACGGCCGCCGCCGCCGCCCGGTCGTCCCCCGGCCGGCCGCGCACGAGGTAGAGGCCGCTCCACACCGCCGCAACCAGGAAAGCGACGAAGGCGGTCCAGGCCAGCGGCACGTGGAAGAAAAGGATGCGGCTTGAGTAGCCGATGAAGCCGGCGGCCGCCGGCGCGTAGAAGAAGGCGCCCACGAGGACGAGACACATCCAGAGCCAGAGGAGCGCGGCAAGGAGGTTTTTCACGGGTTCCAGACCACCGGGAACAGCATCAGGGAGGCCACGGTGACCGTCGCATCATACAGGAGCAGTTGGGTGAGCGCCCCGCCGGAGGGCTCGCCGGCGACCGCGTTGCGGGTGAGCTCGACGACGAGCAGGAGGAGGGGCAGGGTGACCGGGAAGGCCAGGACCGCGAAGAGGGTCGAGCGGCCCCGCGCCTGGGCGATCATCGCGGCGATCAGCGTGTTGGCGGCGGCCAGACCGTAGCCGCCGCCCAAGAGCGTGGCGACGAAGAGGCCGGGCGCCGCGACGTCGAGCTGCATCATCGCGAGGAAGAGCGGCGCCACCAGCGCCTCGAGCGCCACCATCAGGGTGGCGCCATAGGCGAGCTTGCCGCAGAAGAGGGCGGAGGGGGTGGCGGCGAGGCGGAGAGCGGTCGCGGTGTGGGTCTCCTCCTCCTGGACGAAGCTGCGCGGCAGGCCGGCGGCGGCGGCGAAGAGGAGGATCAGCCAGAGGAGGACGGGGAGGACGGGGGTGCCGACCGCCGCTGAGGCGCCGAGCGGTCCGAGCCCGGCACTCGCCACGACGAGGGTCGTGAAGGCGAAGAGGGCGAGGGTGTTCAAGGCGTAGCGGGTGCGGAGCTCGCACCGCCACTCCTTGACGAAGACCGCCCCGGCTTCCGCCAGCCAGTCAGCCGAGCGCGAGGTTGGGGGCGGCACGGCCGAGCTCCAGGGGAGAGGGGTTGGCGACCACCGCCAGGCCACCGGCGGCCAGGTGCTCGGCGAGGAGGGCGCGCGCCGCCGCCTCGCCGCCGGCGTCGAGGTTCTGGAACGGCTCGTCGAGGAGCAGCAGGCGCGGCCGGTGGAGGAGGGCCCAGACCCAGCGCAGCCGCTGGCGCATCCCCGAGGAGAGGGCGCCTGCCTGCCGCTCGGCGGGGAGGCCCAGGCGGGCGAGGAGGTCTTGACCGCGCGCCGGCGGCGCGCCGCGGAGGCGGGAGAAGAACGCCAGGTTCTCGCCCGCGGTCAGCTCCTCGTAGAAGGCGAGATCGGGGGCGACGTACCCGACGCTCCGCCGGCGACCGGCGGGGTCGAGGAGGCGGCCCTCTTCGGTGAGCTCGACCGTCCCGGCGTCCGGGGCGAGGAGGCCGGCCAAACAGCGCAGCAAGGTGCTCTTTCCCGAGCCGTTCGGGCCGGTGACGAGGAGCGCCTCCCCCTCAGCCACCGCCCCCGACACCCCCTCCAGCACCGCCAGCCGCCCGAACCTCCGGCGGAGACCGGTGAAGCGGAGCGATGTCCCGGGCATGAGGAGGAGTCTAGCGGAGCCCGCCCCTGTCCGAAGAGCAAGCGCCCTCGTCCGAAGAGCAAACGCCCCGGTCCGAAAACCAACCTCCCCGGCGCCTGCGGTTGTGGCCGCCGGCTCCGCGGCACTCGCCGCGGTCCGAAAAACATCCGCCGCGGTCCGAAAGTCAACCACCGAGGTCCGAAAACCTTCCACCGCGGAGCCCGCGGCGACCGCCGCCGCCCCCGCGGCGCTCGCCGCCGTCCGAAAGGCATACGCCGCGGTCCGAAAGGCGACCACCGCGGTCCGAAAACCTTCCACCGCAGCGCCCGCGGCGGTCGCCGCCAGCCCCGCGGCCCTCGCCGCGGTCCGAAAGGCGTACCAAACGGTCCTAGAATCGATCCAGTCGGTCCGAAAATGTGCCTACGCGGCGCCTACGGCGATCGCCTGGAGCCCTCAGGCCCTCGCCGCCGTCCGAAAGGCGTCCATCTCGGTCCGAAAATCGCACCTTTTCGTCTGAAAGTAGTACACCGCCGCGCCCGCGGGCATTACCTTGCCGCCGGCCGGAGGCTCAGGCCGCGCGGACGACCAGCCCTCCCCGCCCGCACCTCCACCTCATACGCCTGCCCAAGGCCAAACCCCGCCGCCCGCAACCATCGCCCCGACAGTCGCAGGTCCGGCACGCGCCCGCTCCCGGTCCAGCGCCCACAAACCGTCCCCGACCGGCGCCCCGCCGCCCGCGCCCGCTCGCTCTTCTCCTCCCGCCGCCCGCCGCTCCAGCGCGGCGACGACCGCCGGCCCCCCCGAGCCCTCGAGGAGCTCGAAGAGCGTCAGTTCTCCTTGGATTGGGTAAAGGTGGAAGGGCCGGCGCCCGGGGCAGCGGAGGCGGGAGCCGGGTTGCTACACTTCGCCCTGGCAACCTATCCCGCTCGGGCTACGGAGGGTCTAGAACAGAAATCGTTGCACCAAGCGTTAGATGGAGCCGAGATGGCAAATTCGCAGGGATTCTGGTCTTACGTTCATGCCGATGATGAGGCCGAGGGCGAACGCATCACACGCCTTGCGCGAGATGTCGTCGCCCAGTTCGAATTGTTGACGGGCGAGACAATTTCCCTATTTCTCGACAGAGATGCGATCAAATGGGGTGAAGACTGGCACGACAAGATCGATTCCAGCCTTGCGTCCGTTGCTTTCTTTGTGCCGGTTATGACCCCTCGATACTTCATGAGTCCCGAGTGCCGGAGAGAATTGCAGTTCTTCGCGCGGCGAGCCACGCGGTTAGGGATCAAGGAGCTCGTACTCCCACTGCTATATGTTGACGTTCCGGCCCTTCATGACGAAACGTCGAAGGACGACTTGGTTACACTAGTTCGCACGTTTCAGTGGGAAGACTGGCAGGAATTGCGGTTTGCGGATGTCTCCTCAGAAGCATATCGCAAGGGAGTCGCTCGTCTTGCAGCCCGCATTGTGGAGGCCAACAAGCAGGTCGAGAAAACCTCCATTGTCGCCATCGCCCAGGCCAGTGAAATCTTCGATGGCACTGGGGATGATTCGCCTGGTTTTCTTGACCAAATTGCATCAGCGGAGGAAGCGTTACCAAAACTAGAGGAGACGATCGAGACTATAGGCCGGGAAATTGTGCTTATTGGGCAGACTATGAAGAATGCGACAGAGGAAATTCGGCAGGGTGATGAACAAGCGAAGGGTGTTGCTACGCGCCTACTCACGGCCCGAAAAGTCGCGCGCCAGTTGGAGGAACCAGCCGAGCGTGTGTGGTCTCGTGGGAATGAGTTCGTATCACAACTCCATACGCTTGATGAGGGATTCCGTGCTATTATCGACCGTGCGATCGTTGAAGTCGAGCAAGACGCCGACGCGAAGTCAGGCATATGCACCTTTTTCAATGCCGTGCGTTCTCTCGCTGTCGCTGCGCATGAGGGGCTCGATGCTGTAGAGGGAATGATTACTGCTATCGAACCGATCGAGAAATTGTCTCGAGACCTGCGCCCAGTCTTAAGACGTCTCCGTCAAGGTCTGACGACAATGGTTGAGGGAAGGGAAATAGGCGACGAGTGGGTCAAGTTAATCGATGACTCTGGCATCGTTTGCGATAACGACAGTGCAAGCTGAAGTAAGGCCGCGAAGGCGATGCGGCTCTGCACTCGTGACCGTTGACGATAATGACGTAGCGCGTTACTATGCGCGAGGATGATCCGGAGCTTCCGTGACCAGGAGACGGAACGGGTGTTCCGCCGGGAGGGCTCGCGGATGTTCTCCTCGGCGCTGCAACGCCAGGCTCAGCGCAAGCTGGCCGTTCTGGATGCCGCGGAGACCCTCCAGGACCTCCGAATCCCGCCCGGCAACCGCCTGGAGAAGCTGAAGGGGGATCGGGAGGGCCAGTACAGCATCAGGATCAACGACCAGTGGCGGATCTGCTTCAACTGGTCCGAGGGAAATGCCGACGACGTGGAGATCACGGACTATCACTAGGAGAGCACCCAGTGGCGAAGAAGCTTCCTCCTGTCCATCCCGGCGAGATTCTCCAAGAGGAGTTCTTGGGCCCGATGGGGATCAGCCAGTACCGGCTGGCGAAGAGCATCAGCGTTCCCGCACGCCGCATCAACGAAGTCGTTCACGGGAAGCGGAGCATCACGGCGGACACGGCTCTCAGGCTTTCCCGGTTCTTCGGGACGAGCGAGAGGTTCTGGATGAATCTCCAGACGCGGTACGACCTCGAGGTGGAGAAGGACCGCCTTGGAGATCGCCTCGAAGCGGAGATCGTCGAGCACGCGCGTGCCTCGTAGGACCCACTGAAGGGTCGGCTATGCGGCGAAATCGGAGCATGAAAAACGAATCCGCTGCAGGTCGCCAATTTGCACCCTGCTGGACCAGGGCTTGACCAAGGCGAGGAGAACGGCGACCGAAACTGTGAAAATGGCTACCGCGCAGAGAAATCTCTGGCTGCCCGTGGGCGCGTCACTTGTGCTCTACGTGGTTTCTTTCGCCTTGCCTGTCTTCGTTTGCAAAGATGGCACGGTTTTCATTGGCCTCATGCTTTTCCTTTGGGGGCCCGTAGGTGTCGCCAGTGCCTGCCCGGCTTGGCTCGCCAATCCGCTCCTTTTTCTTACGCTTTCCTTAATGGTTCGTCGAAAGTTCCCTTCTAGTTTGATCTCTGCCTGCCTCACTCTGGCGGTGGCGCTTACTTCTTTTTTCGTCAAGAGCCTCTACACAGGACCCAACATGAGCGACATCACTCACTACGGCCCGGGCCTATATGTCTGGCTCAGCGCATGTACGATTCCCTTACTGGCAATTTGCTTACAGTGGGCGAAGCCTTTCAGCGAGACCGCCTTGCCCATCGTTCCGTTCAAGGATACCTAGCCAGTTTGGTCTGAGGGGTCTGATCCCTGGGCGGAGGGAAGCTAGGATGCGCGCATGTCTCCCGTGATGCGCGCGTGCCGCCTGGCCGGCCTTCTCCTCCCCAGCCTCCTTCTCGCCTGCACTTCCACCCGCCCGCCCGCCGGCCCCGCCGACCTGCCGGAGCTGGCGGTCGCGGACGCCGACGTCCGCGCCCTCCTGCTCCTCATGGTCGATCGCCAGTGGTTCGAGCCGCTGACCGTCGACCGCGCGGCGCGCGGGGACGCGGCGTTGCGGGAGGATCTGGCGGACGCCCTCGGCCGGGCCGGGGACTCGCGCGGGCGGGGGATGCTGGAGGGGCTGCTGATCGACGAGGAGGCGCGGGTGCGGCGGGCCGCGGCCTTCGCGCTCGGGGAGCTGGAGGACCAGGCGGCGGTCCCGGCGCTCACAACGGCGCTACGCGATCCCGACCGCGAGACCGGCGTCCTGGCGGTCGAGGCGCTGGGCAAGCTCGGCAGCCGCGCCGTGGACGTGGCCGAGGCGCTGCTGCCGCTCGACGAGGGGGAGCGCTGGGCGCGCCTTCTGCCGCACCTCTTCCGCTTCAAGGACGAGGCGCGGGTGGCGCTCGCCGAGCGCGCGCTGACCCTCCCCGGCGCGGAGCTCCACGCCCAGGCCGCGTACGCGCTCGGGCGCGACGCTCTGCCCCCCGCGACGGGCCCGCTCCGGCTCCTGCTCGCCGACCCGGACGGCTGGATCCGCTCCTGGGCCGCGCGCGGGCTCGGCGCGATCGGGGTGACGGCCGACCTGCCGCGCCTCCGCCCGCTGCTCGACGACGCCGACGCGAGCGCGGTCGTCCAGGCGCTGCGCGCCGCGCAGAGCCTCATCACTCGGCAGGAAGCGCCGGCGCCGGCCGAGTGGGAGCCGCGCCTCCTCGAGCTCGTCTCCGACCCGCGGCCGGGCGTGCGGGTGACCGCCCTCGAAGCGGCGGGCGCCTGGCCGCTCGCGGGGGCGCTCGGCGAGGCGGTGGCGGCGCGGGCGGCTTCCGGCGCCGGGCGCGAGCGGGAGGTGGCGCTCCTCTCGCTCGCCGCGGCGCGCCACCCGCGCGCCGGCGAGCTGGTCGAGGCCGCCGCCGCGGCTTCCGGTCCGGTGCTGCGGGCGCGGGCGGCGGAAGCGGCCGGACGGCTCGGCGCCGCCGCGCTCCTCGAGCGGCTGTCCGCGGACTCCGCCGCGATGGTGCGCGGCGCCGCGGTCGCGGCGCGCCTGGAGGCGGCGGGGGGGGACGCCGCCGAGACAGACACAGCGGCCTCGCCGGCCGCGGCCGCAGTCGCGCGCCTCGCCCTCGCCGACCCCGACCACGGCGTCCGCGCCTCCGCCTTCGGGTGGCTGGCCGAGCACCCGGTCGTGCCGCTGGAGGTCCTCGACCCGGCGGCGCGCGCGGCGCTCACCGACCGCGAGGTCGAGTCGGGCGTCTCGGCGGTCCAGGCGCTCGCCGCCCGTGGCAAGGCCGAGCCGCTGGAGCGCGGCGCGGTCGTCGCTCTCCTCGAGCAGATCGCCGCCGCCAACGACCTGCCGCTGCGCCGCGCGGCGGCCGCCGGCCTGGTCGAGCTCGACCGCCCCGAGCCGCCGCGCCGGCCGTTCGAGACCGGCAACACCCTCGAGACCTACCAGGAGATCGTGCAGCGCACCCGCCGCCCGCGCGAGGTCGAGCTCGTCACCGCCCGCGGCCCCGTCCGCCTCCGCCTCGCCTGCCCGCAGGCGCCGCTCACCTGCCTCAACTTCCTCACCCTCGCCGGCCAGGGCTACTTCGACGGCCTCCGCTTCCACCGCATCGTCCCCGACTTCGTGGTCCAGGACGGCGACCCGCGCGGCGACGGCAGCGGCGGCCCCGGCTACTCGATCCGCGACGAGATCAACCGCCTGCGCTACCGCCGCGGCGTCCTCGGCATGGCCCTCTC
Source organism: Thermoanaerobaculia bacterium (assembly GCA_035536455.1). Taxonomy (GTDB): domain Bacteria; phylum Acidobacteriota; class Thermoanaerobaculia; order Multivoradales; family UBA5704; genus DASUNQ01. Next base: position 229,900 of record DATLOC010000041.1, read on the forward strand.
CGGCCCCGACACCGGCGGCAGCCAGTGGTTCGTCACGCTGACCCCCCAGCCCCACCTCGACGGCGGCTACACCGTCTTCGGCGAGGTCGTCTCCGGCATGGAGTTCCTCGACCAGCTCCTCCAGGGGGACGCGATCGAACGCGTGCGGGAGGTGCCTTGAGGTCGCTGCTAGACTCCCGCGCGATGAGCGCAAGGTCCCGGCGGTACGGAGTGGCGATCGCGGTCTTTGTCACCGTGGCGACGTACGCCTGGGCGAAGCCGCCTGACGAGCCGCCGCCGCCCGCGACGACCGAGGCCCCGCCGGCTGAGCCCGTCCTCACCGGCGAGGTCACCCGCGAGCAGATCGAGGAGTCGATGCCGGACTGGGTCGCCGAGGAGGTGGCGGCGCAGCCCGACGCGGCGGCGGCGCGGGCGCTCGCCGCGGTGCCGCCCGGCGCCGAGGTCACGGTCTACCTCGGCACCTGGTGCGGCGACAGCAAGCGCGAGCTGCCCCGGCTCTGGCGGGCCCTGGACGAGACCGGCGGCGCCGCGCCCGTCGCCTTCCGCTACGTCGCCGTTGGGCGCGACAAGAAGGAGCCGGCGGCGCTCACCGAAGGCGCCGGCCTCCTCTACGTGCCGACTTTCGTCGTCGAGCGCGACGGCCGCGAGGTGGGGCGGATCGTCGAGGAGTCGCCGCACGGGGTCGAGCGCGACCTCCTCGCCCTCCTCGACGGCAGCGCCCGCGGCGTCGTGAGCGCCCGCGACGACCTCCAGCCGCCGCAGCCGTAGCCCCCGCGCCGGGCATGCGCGACCGCCTCGCCTGGTGGCTCCAGCTCTTCGCCCTGGTCGTCGTCGGCAGCGCTCTGCTGGTCGGGCTGGTCTACGATCAGGTCCGCCTCGAGGTGGGGCTCCTCGGGGTCGGGGGAGGGATCTTCCTCCTCGGCCGCTGGCTGCAGGCGCGGAGCGGCTAGCGCCCCCCTGAGTCCCCCCTTCGCAACCTTGACCCCCAGCCTGCGTATCCTGCGATGACACGGGGCGCCGAGCAGCTGTCGGACGACGAGCTGATCGCGGCGATCCTCGGGGGCGATCGCGAGCGCTTCGGCGACCTCGTCGAGCGCTACCAGGGCCGCCTCGTCAACTACCTGTTCCGGCTGCTCCGCAACCTGGACGAGGCGCACGAGCTGGCGCAGGAGGTCTTCCTCAAGGTGCACCAGGTCCTGGACCGCTACGACCCGCAGTACAAGTTCTCCACCTGGCTGTTCCGGGTGGCGCAGAACGCGGCCATCGACCAGATCCGCCGCCGGCGCCTGAAGCTGGTGTCGCTGGCGCAGGAGGACGCCGAGGGCGAGTCGCGGGACTGGGACCTGCCGAGCCCCGACCGCGGACCCTACGGGCACCTGCGGAACCAGGAGCGGGGCGAGGCGCTGCAGTCGGCCATCGACGCGCTGCCCTGGGAGTACCGGGAGCTGATCCTGCTGCGCCACTTCGGCGAGCTCCCGTACGAGGAGATCGCGCAGTTGAAGCGCATGCCTTTGGGGACGGTGAAGAACAAGCTCTTCCGCGGCCGCCAGATGTTGAAGGAGCGGCTGGCGGATTTCCTGGTGGACTGAAGGCGGACCGAGGACGGACGGCACGATGAGGCAGCGGCACGAAGTCTACGAAGAGTGGGTGGAGATGGAGGCCGACGGCCTCCTCACCCCCGAGCGGCGGGCGCGGCTGGAGGCCCACGCCGCCGAGTGCGCGCGCTGTCGCGACGAGCGGCGGGCCCTGGCGCGGCTCGGCGCCCTGCTGCGCGAGACCGAGGTCGCGGTCGAGCCCGGCTTCCGGGAGCGCGTCGTCGAGCGCCTGCCGGCCGCCGGCTGGGAGGGGCGCCACCCGCGCACCTGGCGGTTGCCGTTCGCCGCCTTCGCTCTCCTCGGCGGCCTGGCCGCGGCGCTTCTCGGCGGCACCTCGGCGCAGCTCGGGCCCGAGGTCTCGGTGGTGGCGGCGCTCGCCGCCCTGGGCGAGATGGCCCGCGCCGCGCTGCTCGCCGGCGCCGGCCTCCTGGGCGCCTCGTGGAAGGGCGTCGGGCTGGCGATGGCCGAGCTGCTCGACTCGCCGCTCGACGTCGCCGCGCTCGGCTTCCTCGTCCTCTGCCTCGACCTGCTGCTGATCTCGCTCCTGCGGCGGCGGCGGCCGGCGACGGCGTCCCCGCCGGAACGGCGATCGACGGTGCGATGATGCGCTCGGGATGACCAGCCGGCACCTGATCGCCTTCTTCGCCGCGTTCCTCCTGATCGCCGCCGCGCCGGCGCCCTCCTCCTCCGACCCCGCCCTCCGCCTAGAAGCCGGCAGCGTCGCCCGCCGCCAGCTCGTCGCCGTCGGCCGCGATCTCGTCGTCGAAGGCAAGGCGCTCGCCGACGTCGCCGCGCTCCAGGGGTCGGTCGAGGTCTCGGGGAGCGTGGCGGGCGACGTCGTGGTCCTCTCGGGCGACGCCCGCCTGGGGCCCACCGCGCGGGTCGGCGGCGACGTCTTCGTCGTCGGCGGCACGCTGCACGCCGCGCCGGGGGCGCGGATCGAGGGGCGCGGCGTCTCCTACCCGACCGCCTCCTCGGCCTGGCTGACCCTCCTCGAAGGCCCCAGCCTCGGCCTCCCCGCCCACTCGCCGCTCGTCCTCGGCGCCAAGCTCGCCCTCCTCGCCGCCTGGGCCGCGCTCCTGATGCTCCTCTTCGCCACCGCCGGCCGGCAGCTCCTGGGCACCGCGGCGAGCGTCCGCCGCGAGCCCTTCCGCGGCTTCTTCATCGGCCTGACGGGCGTCGTGGCGCTTCTCTTGACCGCGCTCTTCTTCAGCGCCTTCGCCGGCGCCGTCCTCGCCCTGCCGCTCCTGGTGCTGGTCGTCCTCCTCGCCCTGCTCCTGAAGCTCTGGGGGATGGTGGCGGTCTTCTGCGCCCTCGGCGACTGGACGGCCCGCCGCCTCTTTCGCCGCCCGCGGCCGCGGCCGATCAACGCCGCGACGCTCGGCCTGCTCCTCCTGGGCGCGCTCAAGTTCGTGCCGCTGGTCGGCGTCTGGACGTGGACCGCCGCCAGCCTGATCGGCGTCGGCGCCACCCTGGCGACCAAGTTCGGCCGCTACGAGCCCTGGTTCGCCCTCTCCGCCGCGGAGGGGTAGCCCGCGCACGCCGCTGCTCACGCCATGAGCAGTCGGTGCGAAGCGGCGGACAATCTCGCTTGACAGCTTGCGCGTACACTCGGCCCACTTCAGAGGCAAACGCGCATGATCTGCGAGCCCGGTTCCCGCGCCGCGCTGCCCGACGTCCTGGACCTCTTCCACCGTAGCCGCGCTCTGCGCGACGACGATCCGGCGCAGTCGGTCGAGCTGGCGCGCCGCGCCGCGGACCTCGCCGAGGCGCTCGACCAGGAGCTCCTGGGATCGGACGAGGTCGCCGATCTCCAGGCGCGGGCCTGGATGGAGGTCGGGGACGCCTACCGCGCCGCCGGCGACCTCTTCGCCGCCGAGGCGACGTTCGCCCACGCCACGGTCGTCCGCCGCGAGGGGACGGGCGACCCGCTGCTGCGCGCCCTGCTGCTCGAACACCGGGCCGCGCTCTTCAGCGAGCTCGGCCGCGCCGCCGAAGCGCAGGCCTTCCTCGAGACGGCGCGGCAGGCGTACGCGGAGGCGGGCGACCGGCGCCTGGCCGGGCGCATCCTCAAGACCGGTTTCGGCCGCCGGCCCAGCGCGGCGTAAGCGCCGCGCGCCGCCAAGCCCGCCGAGGAGGCGGTGGTAGGGTACGCCGCGCCCCGATGTGTTCCCTTCCCGCGCGCGCTTCCCTGCTGCTCTTCGGCTCGGGCTTCTGCGCCCTCGTTTACCAGACCGCCTGGCTGCGCATGCTGCGCCTGGTGTTCGGCGCATCCACCGCCTCGTCGGCCGCGGTCCTCGCCATCTTCATGGCCGGGCTCGGCTTCGGGAGCCTGCTCCTCGGCCCGCGCGCCGACCGCAAGCCGGTGCCGCTCCTCTTCTACGCCTACCTCGAGGCCGGGATCGCCGTCGCGGCCGGGCTCTCGCCCTGGCTGATCGCCCTCGTTCGCGACCTCTACATCGCGCTCGGCGGCAGCGCGCGAATGGGGCTCGCCGCCGGCACCGGCGTGCGGCTCCTCTTCGCGGCGCTGGTCCTCGGCGTCCCCACCTTCCTGATGGGCGGCACGCTCCCCGCCGTGGCGCGGGCGGTCGAGCGCACGGCCGACCGCGGCCGGCGCCTGGTCGGCCTCCTCTACGCCGCCAACACTCTCGGCGCGGTCGCCGGCGCCGTCGTCACCACCTTCTTCGCGCTCGAGGTCCTGGGGACGCGGAAGAGCATCTGGGTCGCGGCGCTGGTCAACCTGCTCGTCGCGCTCGCGGCGCGGCGGATGGCGCTCGGACCGGCGGCGGCGGAGGCCGCGGAAGCGCCGGCCGCCCCGGCCCCGGTGGAGACGGCGCCGGCGGCCGTGGAGGTACCGCCGGCCGTCGACGTGCCGCCCGCCGAGGGCGCGGTCACGCCGGCGCGCTGGCTGGTGCCGACCGCGGCCGCCCTCGTCGGCTTCGCGTTCCTGCTCATGGAGCTGGTCTGGTACCGCATGCTGGCGCCGATCCTCGGCGGCTCCTCCTACACCTTCGGCTTGATCCTAGCGGTGGCGCTTTTGGGCATCGGCCTCGGCGGCTTCGTCTACGGCGCGCAGCCGCGCCGGCGGCGGCCGACGCTGCTCGCCTTCGCCGGCACCTGCGCGCTGGAGGCGCTCTTCCTCGTCCTGCCCTTCGCCCTGGGCGACCGGCTGGCGGTCCTCGCCGCGATCCTGCGGCCGCTCGGCAACGCTGGCTTCGCCGCCCTCGTCCTGGCCTGGGCGCTTGTCACCATCGTCGTCGTGCTGCCGGCGGCGCTGGTGGCCGGCTACCAGTTCCCGCTCCTGATCGGCCTCCTCGGCAGCGGCCGGCGGCGGGTGGGGCGCGAGGTGGGCATCACCTACGCCGCCAACACCGTCGGGGCGGTGGTGGGCTCGATCGCCGGCGGCTTCGGCCTCCTGCCGCTGCTCACGGCGCCGGGCGTCTGGCGGCTGGTCGCGGTCCTCCTCGTCGCGCTCGCCGCGCTGGCGGCGCTCGCCGACCTGCGCGCCGGCGCGCCGCGCCGCGCCGCCCTCCTCCCCGCCGCAGCCGGCGCCCTCGCCCTCCTCCTTTGCGCCGCCGTCGGCCCCACCGCCTTCTGGCGCCACGGCGCCATCGGCGCCGGCCGCATGCCCACCGTCTGGGACGGGCCGAACGACCTGCGGCGCGCCATCCACGAGCGGCGCCAGGGGATGGTCTGGGAGCGCGACGGCGTCGAGAGCAGCGTCGCCCTGATGGCCGCCGACGACTACGCCTTCCTGGTCAACGGCAAGTCCGACGGCAGCGCGCGCGGCGACGCGCCGACGCAGGTGATGAGCGGCCTCGTCGGCACCATGCTCCACCCCCACCCCCGCCGCAGCCTGGTCATCGGCCTCGGCACCGGCTCGACCGCGGGGTGGCTCGCCGAGGTGCCGACGATGGAGCGCGTGGACGTCGTCGAGCTCGAGCCAGCGGTTCTGGAGGTGGCGCGCGCCTGCGACGGCGTCAACCACCACGTCCTCTCGCACCCCAAGGTGCGGGTCGAGATCGGCGACGGGCGCGAGCTCCTGCTCACCACCGGCGAGCGCTACGACGTCATCTTCTCCGAGCCCTCGAACCCCTACCGCGCCGGCGTGGCGAGCCTCTTCACCGAGGACTTCTACCGCGCCGCCATCGAGCGCCTGGCGCCGGGCGGCATCTTCGCGCAGTGGCTCCAGGGCTACGAGGTCGACGCGCAGCTCGTCCGCACCGTCTACGCCACCTTGGGCACGGTCTTCCCCTCGATCGAGAGCTGGCAGGTGAGCGAGGTGGACCTGCTCCTCCTCGCCAGCCGCGAGCCGCTGCGCCACGACGTCGCGCGGGTGCGCGCTCGCGCCGCGCAAGAGCCCTACCGCAGCGCCCTCGACTGGACCTGGGGGGTCGGCGGCGCCGAGGGCTTCTACACCGGCTACACCGCCGCGCCTGCGCTGGCCCGCGCCCTCGGCGCCGAGGAGGGCCGCTGGCGCAACACCGACGACCGCTCGATCCTCGAGTTCGGCTTCGCCCGCAACCTCGGGCGGACCGGCCTCTTCAAGATCGCCCAGCTCCGCCAGCTGGCGCAGGCGCGCGGCGCCGGCCGGCCGCCGCTCGCCGCCGGCCGGCTGGACTGGAACCGGCTCGACGAGCTGCGCTCCGCCCGCCTCGCCTGGTTCGGCGCCGGGCTGGCGCCGCCGGCGCCGGACGTCGAGCGGGACGCCGCGCTGCGCCAGACCGCGCGCCTGGCCTGGATCGAAGGGCGCATCGCGCGCGCCTGCGCCGCCTGGCGGCAGCAGCCGGCGGCGCCGGACTCCCACCTCGACCGCCTGCTCCTCGCCGAGTGCCTGGCGGCGGCCGGCGACGCGGCGGCGGTGCCGGCGGCCGAGGCGCTGCGCCGCCACCAGCCACTGGAGGCCGAGCTGGTGCTCGCCGTCCTCGACCAGGCGGCCGGCCGGCCGGCGGCCGCGGGGCGGCGGCTCCTCGGCGTCGCCAAAGCCCTGCGCACCGATCCCTGGATCCACATGCAGTTCGGCGGTCGCGTGTGGCGCGTCGCCGTGCCGGTGGCGCAGGCCGACCCGGCCGTCGGCCTCGAGCTCTTCCACGCCCTCGCCAAGCCCTGGGCCGCCGGCCTCTTCGACTTCCCGCGCCTGCAGCTCCGCATGGACCTGGCGCGCACCCTCCGTCGCCCCGACCTCTGCGTCGAGACCGTCGTCCCCTTCGAGCCGCACGTCCCCTGGGACCGCAGCTTCCTCACCCACCGCGCCGACTGCTACCGCCGCTTCGACCACCCCTTCGCCGCCCGCGCCGCGCGCGAGTTGGAGGAGTTCCTCGCCGCCGCCCCGCCGGAGCTGGCGGAGCGGCTGGCGCCGCCCGCCCCGCGGCAGATGGGTAGTCGCTAGGGTCTTGTAAGCTCGCGGGCATGGGAGGGGTGCAAGAGGTCCGCACGATCGGCGTGGTCGGCGCCGGGACGATGGGGCAGGGGATCGCGCAGGTGGCGGCGCAGAGCGGCTACGACGTCGTGCTGGTGGACGCCGCGGCGCCGGCGCTGGAGCGGGGGCGGGCGCAGATCGACAAGGGCCTCGACCGGCTGGTCGCCAAGGGGAAGCTGGCGCAAGCGGAGCGCGAAGCCGCCGGTGCGCGGATCGCCGCGCACGGCGAGCTCGGGTCGCTCGCCGGCGCCGACCTGGTCGTCGAGGCGGTCGTCGAGCGGCTGGAGGTCAAGCGGTCGGTCCTGACCGAGCTCGACCGACTCTGCCCGCCGGCGACGATCCTGGCCTCGAACACCAGCTCGATCTCGATCACCAAGCTGGCGGCGGCCACCGGCCGCCCCGGCAAGATCATCGGCATGCACTTCATGAACCCCGTGCCGGTGATGCAGCTCGTCGAGGTGATCCGCGGCCTCGCCACCGACCAGGAGACCTACGACACCGTCGAGGCCGCGGCCCGGCGCATGGGCAAGACCCCGGTCGAGGTGCACGACGCTCCCGGCTTCGTGTCCAACCGGGTGCTGATGCCGATGATCAACGAGGCGGTCTTCTGCTTGCAGGAGGGGGTGGGGAAGGCGGAGGCGATCGACGAGGTGATGAAGCTGGGCATGAACCACCCGATGGGGCCGCTGGCGCTCGCCGACCTGATCGGCCTCGACGTCTGCCTCGACATCCTGCGCGTCCTCCAGCAGGGCTTCGGCGACCCCAAGTACCGCCCCTGCCCGCTGCTGGCGAAGATGGTCGACGCCGGCCACCTCGGACGGAAGACCGGACGCGGCTTTTATACGTACTCTGCATGATGTATTGCCAGGTCTGCGGCACCCTAAACCCGGACGAAGAGGAGTTCTGCTCCCGCTGCCACCAGAAGCTCCTGGTGCTCTCGGGGGTGGCGCTCGAAGAGGACAGCTCCTACGAGGAGTCCTCCGAGGAGAGCTTCTCCTTCGACGAGCACCTCCTCGAGCGGATCTCGATCCTCGAGGAGGCGGTCAAGCGCACCGCCGAGACCGTGCGCCAGCTCCTGGGCGCCCTGCACAAGCAGGAGCGGAACCTCCTCATCAACCAGACCGGCATGACGACGCTGCGCGAGCTCCTCGAGCAGAAGCAGGTCATCGGCTGGGACGAGTGGAACGAGCTCTGGGAGTCCAAGATGGACTACCAGCTCCTGGCGCTCGAGAAGCGCGAGCGCTTCCTCTCGATCAAGGAGCGCATCGCCGCCCTCCACCACGGCGACAAGCGGAAGATCTTCCTGCAGCACCTGGAGGACGCCGAGTACGCGCTCTTCGCCTTCGACATCGAGCGCGCGGTGCGGGCGCTCGAAGCCGCCCACAAGCTCGACCGCGACAACTACGAGCTGGCGTACTTCCTCGGCGAGACCCACTTCAACGAGGGGGAGCCCGACCAGGCCCTCGCCTACTTCGGGCGCGTGCTCGAGATCAAGCCCGACCACTACGAGGGGCTGGTCTACAGCGGCGTCATCCTCTACGAGCGCGGCGAGCACGCCCGCGCCGAGGAGAGCCTGAAGCGCGCCGTCGCCCTCTACCCCGAGACCTTCCTCCCCAACTTCAGCCTCGGCGCGGTCTACGCCAGCCAGGGGAACCTGTCCAAGGCGGTGCTCTTCCTCGAGCGGGCGGTCAAGGTCGATTCGGTGCCGCAGGCGCGCTTCCTCCTGGGGAGCTGCCTCTACGAGATGGGGCGCCTGTCGCAGGCCATCGTCCACCTGCAGGAGGCGGTGCGGCTCGACCCGGCCTTCGAGGAGGCGCACCACCTGCTCGGCCTCACCTACCTCGACCGGCACTGGAACCGCAAGGCGCTCGACGCCTTCCGCCGCGCCCAGCGCTTGAACCCCAAGAAGCTCCAGTACCAGGACCTCGTGCGCTACCTCTCGGGGCAGGCCGGCGGGCCGCTGCCGCAGGTGCAGGGGGAGGCCTCTTCCTGGCTGCTCAAGGGGGAGGAGGCGCTCAAGCGCGACAACCTCAAGCTCGCCCTGACCTGCTACCGGCGGGCGCTGTCGCTCGAGCCCGACAACCCGACGCTGCTGATGTCCTACGCCCTCCTCTGCCTCCACCTCGACCGCAGTCAGGAGATCGAGCTGGTGACGCAGAAGGTGCTCGACTTGAAGCCCGGCGAGATGCTCGAGGCCACCGCCACCGCCACGCTCATCGAGTCGCTGCGCAGTCAGGGGAAGTACCGCGAGGGCAACCGCGTCGGCCGCCGCCTGCTCGACGAGGGGCGCTCGAGCTTCGCCAAGTCGATCGCCTACTACGAGATGGCCTACAACCTGGCGGAGATGGAGGAGGACCTCGACGAGGCCCTCGACTTCGCCCGCCGCGCCGTCGAGCACTCGCCCGAGGAGCTCAAGCAGTTCCCGCTCGCCGCCCTCGGTTGGGTGCACTACAAGCGCAAGGAGTTCGACAAGGCGATCGACTTCCTGTCGCGCTCGAGCGAGCTGGGGCCGACCTCGACGACCCTCACCCACCTCGGCATGGCGCTCCTCGCCTCCGGCGAGGAGGACCGGGCGCGCAACGTCCTCGCCCACGCGCGCACCCTCGGCGGCGGCCGCGGCGAGGGGCTCGAGGAGAAGATGATGGAGTGGATGAAGGACTCGACGCGCCTCCTCGAGCGCGTCCGCCGCGGGCAGCGGAAGTAGCGCGCCGCACTGCGGCGGGTCACCCTGAGCGCAGCCAAGGATCTGGGCGGAGGGCGCGCTGCCGCGGCGGATAACAAGGGTCCTAGGCTCACAGCGCGACGGGCGCGGCCGATACTCTCCCTCGCCGTTAGCACGCAATCCAAACTGCAGAGGCGTGCGTTGTGGAGTCATTGAGCGGTAGGGAGTGGTAGCCTTTAGTATGTCTGCGCGTGCGACGGCAATAATTCCCCGTGTGGCCGAGGTCGTCCGAATTCTTAGATCTAAAGGAGGTAGCTAATGACTGGATGGCGGCCAGTAATTCGTTGCACGCTTCCCGTGGTTCTCAGCTCAGCAGTTTTCTTCTCCTGTGGCCGCAATCCAGAGCCAGCTCCGGTGCGTTTTGAAATTAGAGGGCTGAGATTAGAGGCGCGCGACGACGAGTACACTACAGACTTCACTCACAGAGCGAATATCGTGGCCTTAGGCGAGAGTTCAGTGGCCAAGCTACCTTAGTGGTCTCAGTGCGGGTAACACGTGTCTCGGGAGGAGATCCCGAGAGATCTGGTGCATTTCCGGTCGACTTCGCGCTGGTTGTACGTGATGGTATCGGAGACTTAGAACTGTTCGAGGGTCGAGATTCAAGAAGACTGACTATCGAGAGGCCGAGACTTGGGAACCGGAGAAGATCAAAGTTTTCCTTACGGCATTCATTCCTCTTGCCCCGATAGTTGATGTAGAGGCGCAGTCCTCCTAGCTCCGGTAGTCATGCCGCCGTGGACTGGGGCTTCCCGGTGAACCTCTCGGGCATCGAGGCGCCGACCGAGGACGGCATCCTCGACGGCCTCTCGGCGACGCCGCAGTCGCCAACGCGCTCTTCGCCGCCACCGGCCAGCGCGTCCGGCGCCTGCCGCTGCGCCGCGCCGGCCTCGTCGCCTGATTGGACCCGTCCTCGCGGGTTGTGGAAAGATCGCCCGCTCGCCGGGCCGGCGAGCGAAGGGATCTTTATGCGTTGGAGCCGCTACTACCTCTACACCACCCGCGAGGTGCCGAACGACGCCGAGGTCGTGAGCCACCAGCTCATGGTCCGCACCGGCATGATCAAGAAGCTGGCGGCGGGGATCTACACCTACCAGCCGTTCGGCTGGCGCAGCATCTGGAAGCTGATGGCGATCGTGCGCCGCGAGATGGACGCCGCCGGCGCCATCGAGCTGTCGATGCCGGCCGTCCAGCCGGCCGAGCTGTGGCAGGAATCGGGGCGCTGGCAGCGCTACGGCAAGGAGCTGCTGCGCATCAAGGACCGCCACGAGCGCGACTTCGCCTTCGGCCCGACTCACGAGGAGGTCGTGACCGACATGGTGCGCCGGGAGCTCAAGAGCTACCGCCAGCTGCCGGTCAACCTCTACCAGATCCAGACTAAGTTCCGCGACGAGATCCGCCCGCGCTTCGGCCTGATGCGCGGGCGCGAGTTCCTGATGAAGGACGCCTACTCCTTCCACGCCAGCGCCGAGAGCCTGGAGGAGGCCTACCAGGCGATGCGCGAGACGTACGAGCGCATCTTCGAGGCCTGCCAGCTCGACTACAACGTCGTCGAGGCGGACACCGGGGCGATCGGCGGCTCGGCCTCGCACGAGTTCATGGTGGTGGCCGAGACCGGTGAGAGCGCCGTCGTGCGCTGCCCGAAGTGCGGCTACGCCGCGAACGTCGAGAAGGCGGAGACACGGTGGCTCGCGCCGGCGCGGGCCGCGGCCGGCGAGGCCGCGACTGAGCCGGAGCTGCGCGAGGTCTCGACCCCCGGCGTCACCTCGATCGAGGAGGTCTCCACCTTCCTCGCGATCCCGCCCGCGGAGCTGGTCAAGACGCTGATCTACGAGACCGAGAAGGGGTTCGTGGCGGTGGCGATCCGCGGCGACCGCGAGGTCAACGAGGTCAAGCTCGCCAACCACCTCGACGTCCAGCACCTGGCGCTGGCGAGCGACGACAAGGTCCGGCAGGCGACGAGCGCGCCGGTCGGCTTCGCCGGGCCGGTCGGGCTGCCGCCGGAGCTGCGGCTGGTCGTCGACCCGACGGTGCCCGACCTCGCCTGCTTCGCCTGCGGCGCCAACAAGGCCGACGCCCACCTCACGGGCGCCGTATGGGCCCGCGACGTTGGGCGCGGCGAGACCGCCGACGTCGTGCTGGTCGGCGGCGGCGACCCCTGCCCGCGCTGCGACGGCACCCTCGAGCTCTTCCGCGGCATCGAGGTCGGCCACATCTTCAAGCTCGGTACCAAGTACTCGGAGGCGATGGCCTGCAACTTCACCGACGAGCAGGGCGTCGACTCGCCGATGGTCATGGGCTGCTACGGCCTCGGCATCGGCCGCACCGTCGCCGCCGCCATCGAGCAGAACCACGACGCCGACGGCATCGCCTGGCCGCGCCCGCTCGCCCCCTTCGAGGTGCTGCTGATCGCCCTGAACCCCGGCGACCCCGCGGTGCGCGAGGCCGCCGAAGGGATCTACGCCCGCCTGCGTGAGCAGGGTGTGGACGTCCTCTACGACGACCGCGACGAGCGCCCGGGCGTCAAGTTCAAGGACGCCGACCTGATCGGCTTGCCGGTGCGGCTCGTCGTGGGGGCCAAGTCCCTAGCCGACGGCCGCGTTGAGGTCTCCCTCCGCCGCGACCGTCTCAAGCACCAAGTCGCGGTCGCCGACGCCGTCCCCGCGGCGCTCGAACGGCTGCTCTAGAGCCGCCCGGCACCCAGTCGGAAACCATTGACTCCGCAGGCCCTACGGCTCCCTGGCAGCCGCTGTGCTAGAGTTTTTCTCGTTGATGGCAGACCCTCCGAGTAGCCCCCCCACCCACGGCTCCGCTTTCGCGCTCGACCCGATCTGGGCGTTCGTCTTCGCGATCGTCCTGGTCCTGCTCAACGGCTTCTTCGTCGCCGCGGAGTTCGCGCTCGTCAAGGTGCGGGCGACGCAGCTCGACCCGCACGTGCAGGCCGGGGAGCGGCGCGGCAAGGTGGCGCGGCACATGGTGCGGCACCTCGACGCCTACCTCTCGGCGACCCAGCTCGGCATCACCCTGGCCAGCCTCGCCCTCGGCTGGATCGGCCACGGCGCCTTCTCCTGGATCGTCGAGCCGGTGGTGAGGCTCTTCGCCGGCGACAACCCGGCGCTGGCCAACTCGGCGGCCCTCACCCTGTCGTTCCTGGCGATCACCGTCCTGCACATCGTGCTCGGGGAGCTGGCGCCGAAGTCGCTGGCCATCCGCAAGCCGGAATCGACCTCGCTCACCGTCGCCCTCCCGCTCTACATCTTCTACAAGGCCACCTACCCGATGATCTGGCTGCTCAACCACGCGGCCAACGGGCTGCTGCGGCTGGTGCGCATCCAGCCGGTCTCCGAAGGGGAGCTGGCGCACGACGAGGGGGAGCTGCGGCTGCTCCTCGCCGGCGGCGGCGGCGCGCACCTCTCGGACCAGAAGCGCGAGCTCCTCGACAACGTCTTCGAGCTGTCGCACCGGGTGGCGCGGCAGATCATGGTGCCGCGCGCCGACGTCGTCTACCTCTCGACCACCCGCAGCCTCGAGGAGAACCTGAAGATCACCCGCGAGAGCGGGCACACCCGCTTCCCGCTCTGCGAAGGGGACCTCGACCACACCGTCGGCGTCATCCACATCAAAGACATCTTCCGCGCCGACCCCCTGCCCGCGGACCTGCGGCAGATCGCGCGCGAGATGGCCTTCGTCCCCGACACCCTGGGCCTCGACCGCCTGCTCAAGCGGATGCGCACCGAGCGCTTCCACATGGCGGCGGTGATGGACGAGTACGGCGGCGTCTCCGGCGTCGTCACCCTGGAGACGGTGATCGAGGAGATCGTCGGCCAGATCTCGGACGAGTTCGACGCCCCGGAGATGCCGGAGCTGGTGCCCGGCGAGGAGGGGGTGTGGGAGGTCTCGGGCGGGATGCTGGTCGTCGAGCTCGAGGAGGCGCTCGGCATCGAGTTCTCCGAGCGCGACGAGGACACGATCGGCGGCGTCGTGCTCTCCGAGCTGGGGCGGCTGCCGGTCCCCGGCGACCGCGTCGAAGTGGGGCCGCTCGAGATCGAGGTCCTCGAGGTGCGGCTCAACCGCATCGTCTCGCTGCGCGTCCACGTCAAGCAGCCGGCGGCCGTCGCCGGCGAAGGCTAGCCTCCTGCTCCGCCGCAGCGTCCCGCTCATCCTCGCGTCCCTCCTCGCCGCCGCCGCGCCGGCCGCGGCGGCGATCCGCTTCCGCGAGGTCTCCGAGCCCTGGGGGCTCGCCTTCCGCCACCACCACGGCGGCAGCGGCCAGCGCCACATGCCGGAGACGATGGTGGGCGGGGTCGTCGTCTTCGACTACGACGGCGACGGCGACGAGGACGTGCTCTACGTCGACGCCGGGCCGCTCCCCGGCTACTCGGGCGAGGCGCCACGCTCGCGCCTCTTCCGCAACGACGGCGCCGGGCGTTTCGTGGACACCACCGCCGCGGCCCGCTTGGCCGGCCCGGAGTACGGCGCCGGCGGCACCGCCGGCGACGTGGACGGCGACGGCGACCTCGACCTCTTCCTGGCCGGCTTCGGCCCCGACCGGCTGCTGCGCAACGAGGGGGACGGCACCTTCCACGACGTCACCGCCGCCGCCGGCGCGGGCGACCCCTCCTGGAGCATGTCGGCGGCCTTCGCCGACCTCGACCGCGACGGCGACCTCGACCTCTACGTCGCCAACTACGTCGAGTACCGCCTCGACGTCCACAAGGCCTGCTTCGACGAGGCCCGGCAGCTCGCCGGCTACTGCACGCCGCTGCGCTTCCTCGGCGCCCCCGATCGCCTCTTCCGCAACCGCGGCGACGGCACCTTCGCCGAGGCGACGCGGGAGATGGGCCTGCCGGAGGACGCCGGCAACGGGCTCGGCGTGGTCGTCGCCGACCTCGACGAGGACGGCTGGCCCGACCTCTACGTCGCCAACGACACGACGCCGAACTTCCTCTACCGCAACCGCGGCCGCGACGCCGGGGGCAAGCACGGCGGGTTCGAGGACGTCTCGACGCTCTCCGGCGCCGCCCTCTCCGACCGCGGCCGCGCCGAGGGGAGCATGGGGGTGGACGCCGGCGACGCCGACGGCGACGGGCGACTCGACCTGGTGGTGACGAACTTCGAGCTCGAGACCAACGTCCTCTACCGCAACCAGGGGAACCTGCTCTTCTCCGACAGCCGCTTCGCCGCCGGCATCGCCGAGCCCTCGCTGCTGTCGCTCGGCTTCGGCACCGCCTGGGCCGACTTCGACCACGACGCCGATCTCGACTTCGTGGTCGCCAACGGGCACATCCTCGACAACGCCGAGGCGATGAAGTCGCCCACCCCCTACCGCCAGCGCAACCAGGTCTACGAGAACCGGGGCGGCGGCCGCTTCGCGGAGGTCAAGGACGCGGGGCTCGACGTCGTGCGCGCCAGCCGCGGCCTCGCCACCGGCGACCTCGACGGCGACGGCGACCTCGAGGTGGTCGTCGTCAACTCGAACGACTGGAGCGAGGTCTACGAGGGGCTGGCGGCGGGGCCGTGGCTGGCCGTGGACCTCCTGGGGGGGGAGAGCAACCGCTCCGGGATCGGGGCGCGGGTCGAGCTGGAGGCGGCGGGCAAGCGCCAGGTGCGCGAGGTCAAGACCGGCTCCTCCTACCTGTCGCAGAACGCCCTGACCCTGCACTTCGGGCTCGGCGGCGCCGCCGCGGCCGATCGCCTGTCCGTCCGCTGGCCCTCCGGCAAGCGGCAGCGCTTCGAAGGGCTGCCGGCCAACCGGCGGCTCCTGATCTCCGAGTAAGCACTCAGCCGCGCAGGTGGTTCGAGGCGCAGCGGTAGCCGCCGGTCAAGATCACACTGCGCACGAGCGGCGGCAGGAGGTCGAGGGCGGAGCCGGCGCGAGTGAAGGCCGCCGCGGCGCGCTTGTCGCCGGCGGGCAGAAGGGAGGCGAATCCCTCGGCCCTGACCTTCCCTTCGCGCGTCTCGACGACCACGTTGTTCCAGGTGATCTTGAAGACGTCGTGGCGGAGCTCCTCCTGCCGGGCGAGGAGCCGCGTCGGGACGAGCAGGAGCGGCAGGCGCTCGACCGCCATGCCCTGTTTGCCGAGGTGCTCCGCGACCAGATCCAGGAAGGTGTCGAGCCCGGCCGCGGCGGGGGTGTCGAGCGCCGCGGTCAGCTCCCCTGGCAGACGCTCGGCCGGCGGCGCCAGGCCGTAGCCGGCCCGGAACCCCGCCCACTCGGCGGCGGGCGCGGCGGCGAGGAGCCGGCGCCCGGCCGTCAGGTCGGCGACCAGCGCCGTCTGCTTGCGCCCGGGCAGGAGCGTCAGCAGAGCGTCGAGGTCGTGCCCGGCGCCCCCTCCTAGCCGCGCCATGAGTGCCGGCCGCTCGGCGGCCGGGCGCTCGGACGGGAGGGGGTGGACGAAGCGGACAGGCCGCCCGTAAAGGGCGCCGAGCTCCGCCGCCGCGCGCTCGACGGCCGCGGCGTAGAGGTCCACACCCGTCGGGCTGCCGAAGAGCTCGACCGGCACCCGCGGCATGCCGAGCAGGGCCAGCGCGCGGATTTCGACGGCGTGCAGATCGATCCAGACGGCCTCGGGCACGAGCAGCGCCTGGCCGTTGTGGAAGGGGATGAGAGAGGTGCCCCAGGTGACGCCCTTCCAGGCGCGGTCCAGCCGCTCGGGTAGGGTCTGCACCAGCTCGCGGCCCAGATAGAAGTCCTCCTCGCGCTGGGGCTGGACGTTGGGGCGGACGAGGACCAGCACTCCGCCGTCCGGCCGCCGCACCAGGCTCAGCGGATCGCGCGGCCAGGGGGAGAAAAGACGGCCGAAGGTGGGCAGGACCTCCCACGGCAGCTCGCCGCCTTCGCCGGCCGCCTCCGCCGGCAACGGGCGCTGGTCGGTCATCACCAGCAGCTCGCGCCGCGCGTCGAGCGCGCGCACGGCGCCGAGCAGCCGGGTAGCGCCGGCGAGGTCGATCAGGTCCGAGGGGAGGGAGTAGACCGACGCCGCGATCGGCCGCGAGAGGTCGTCCTCGAAGGCGAAGGGGCCGGGGGGCTCGCGGCGGCGGTCGGCGCTCGACCGCGGCACCAGTCCCCAGGCCGTCTCCAGCTTCTCGGACGCCTCGTAGTCGAACTCCGGCAGGGCGTTCATCTCGCGCAGCAGGCGGGCGCGGAGGGAGTGCGGCGGCGGTGTGGCGGCGTCGAGCGCGCCCGGCCAGGAGGCCACGATCCGGCGGCGGAGCTCGGGGACGTGGCCGAAACGGCCGGGGTGGACGAGGAAGAGCGTGAGGAGGGCGTCGACCTCGGCCGCGCTCGGCGCCGCGCCCAGGCGGTGGATGCGCGCGCGGAGGAGCCGCGCATGAAAGTCCGCGGCCTGAGGCGCGAGCGCCGGGTCGCCGTAGGCGTCGGCGAGCATGGTGAGGTTCGGCTCGACGAGGTCAGGGCGCTTCACGAGAACCTCTTCGAACCGCTCCGGCGACCACGCCAAGATCCATCGCGCGCCGTCGTCGGAGCGCGCCGCGGCGCCGTCGATCGCCGCGACGGGAGCGCACGAGGGGTGCGGCAGGAGCAAGGCGAGGAAGCCCAGCGCGAGGACCTGCCGGGCGGGGACTGCGACCATCCGGCGGAGTCTATACGCCTGCTAAGCTCGCGCGTCCGTATGGGCAAGAAGCGGCGCGGCGACCGCTCCCGCCGGGCGGAAGCGCCCGCTCCTGTCGCCGCGGCGCCCGCGGCGGCGCCGCGCGCCGCCCTCCCTCGCACTTGGCTCGCCGCCGTCGCCGCGCTCGCCTTCGCGGTGCGCGCCGCGGTCGCCCTGCAGCTGGCGCCGACCGCGCTCTTCCGCTTTCCGCAGCTCGACTCGCTGGAGTTCCTGCTCTGGGCGCAGAGCATCGCCGCCGGCGAGGCGCGCTGGCCGGCGGTCCCCACCCACGGCCCCGTCTACCCCTACTTCCTGGGCGCCCTGCTGGCCCTCTTCGATGGCTCCTTCACCGCCGTGCGCCTGGTGCAGGCGGCGCTCGGCGCCGAGCTCTGCGCGCTCGCCGCCCTGCTCGCCGCCCGCCTCTTCGACGACCGCCGGGCCGGCCTGGCCGCCGGGCTCCTCTTGGCGCTCTACGGGCCGCTCGTCTACGTCGAGGTCTCCTTCCTCGCCGAGGGCCTGCTGATCTTCCTGGCGCTCGCGGCGCTCTGGTGCCTGCTCCGGCCGGCGCCGACTCCCGGGGCCTCGATCGCCGCCGCGGCCGCCGCGGGCCTCCTCCTCGGCCTCGCCGCGGCGACCCGCGCCACCGCCCTGGCGCTCGTCCCGGCGCTGGCGCTCGCCCTCCTCCTCGACCGCCGCCGGCCGCGGCGCGGGCTCGCCGCCGGCGCGCTCGCCGCGGCGGCCCTGGCCGTGGTCCTGCCCGTCCTCGTCGCGGTGCGGCAGGCGAGCGGGAGCTGGCTGCCGATCCAGGGGTACGGCGGGCTCAACCTCTACATGGGGAACCGCCCGGGCGCCCCCGGCGTCCCCACCGCGCGGCTCGGCGGCGACTGGGACCGGCTGAGCGGCGAGCCCGCCCGCCGCGGCATCGCCGGCGCCGCGGCGCAGGAGCGCTGGTACACGCGCCAGCTCCTCGCCGAGGCGCGCGAGCGGCCGGGCGCGATCCTGGCGGCGGTGGCGCGCAAGTCCGGGTGGCTCTTCCAGGACGAGGAGATCCGCGAGAGCCACAGCTTCTACTTCTTCCGCGCGCGCTCCGCGCTCCTGCGCCTCCTGCCCGGCTTCGCCCTGCTCTTCCCGCTCGCCCTCTGCGGGCTGGTCGCGGCGGTACGGGGGCGCCGGCTGCCGCCCGCGCTCGCGCTCTACCTCCTGGTCTTCGCCGCCTCCTGTGTCGCCATCGTCATGTCCTCGCGCTACCGGCTGCCGCTGGTGCCGGCGCTCGCCGTCCTGGCCGGCGGCGGGATCGCCTGGCTGATCGACGCGGCGCGGGAGCGGCGCTGGAAGACTCTCGGCGGCCTGGCCGCGCTCCTGGCGGCGGGGTTCGCCGCGACCCAGCTCCGCGACCACGCCCCGAGCCGCAACCTGGCGGAGGAGTCGGCGTTGACCGCCCTGTCGCTCGAAGCGCACGATGACCTCGCCGGGGCGCGGGCGGCGGTCGCCGAGGCGCTGCGGGAGGACCCCGAGTCGGCGTTCGCCTGGGCGGTCGCCGGGCGGCTGGCGGAGCGCGAGGGGGACGCCGCGCGGGCGGAGCGCGCCTTCGCCGCCTCCGCCCGGCTCGCGCCCGACTTCCAGCGCGCGCGGCTCAACCTGGGGGCCGCCCTGCGGCGGCGCGGCGACCTCGCCGGCGCCGAGCGCGAGCTGCGGCGGGCGCTCTGGCTGGTGCCGGGGCACGCCGGGGCGCGGCGCGAGCTGGCGGCGGTGCTGCTCGAGCGCGCCCGCCGGGAAGGGGCGGCGCGCCGCCCGGCGCAGGGCCAGGCGCTGGCCGCCGAGGCGGCGCTTCTCGCCCCCGGGGAGGCGGAGAGCTGGCTGACCCTGGGGATGTTGGCGCTCGACGCCGGCGACCCGGCCGCCGCCCGCGCGGCGCTGGAGCGGGCGGGCGGGATGATGGGCCCGGAGGCGCCGCCGGTCGCCCTCGGCTGGGCGCTGCTCGACCGCCTGGAGGGGCGGCCGGAGGCGGCGGTGGAGCGGCTGCGGCGGGTGCTGGCGCGCCACCCCGGCTACCAGCCGGCGGCGCAGCTCCTGCGCGCCCTCGCTACGAGCGCCCCTCCTTCTCCTTGAGCTTCTTCAAGTTGCCGGCGGCCACCTGGTCGTCCGGCTTGAGCTCCAGCACCTTCTCGAGCAGCGTCCGCGCCTGGGCGAAGTCGCCGCGGACCATCAGCAGGACGGCGAGGTCGTTCATCGCCGGCACGTAGGCCGGGGCGAGCTGGAGGGCGCGCCGGAAGTCGGCCTCGGCCGCGTCGGGCTGGCCCAAGGCGAGCTGGACGACGCCGCGCTGGTAGACCGCGTCGGGGTTGTCGGGGGCGAGGCGCAGCGTGTCCTGCGCCACCTGCAGCGCTTCGTCCAGGCGTTTGAGCGAGAGCAGGGCGCGGATCGAGAGGACGCGCGGCCAGAGGTCGCCGGGAGCGGTCGTCGCCGCCTTCCGCGTGAGCTCGAGCGCCTTCTCGAACTGGCCGAGCTCGAGCAGCTTCAGCGCCTCGCGCAACGCCGGGTCCGCCGGCACGTTGGGCCCTTCCGCCGCGGCGGCGGCCGCCACCTGCGCTTCGGCCGACAGCTCGGAGAAGCGGGCGAGGGCCTTCTGGGCGTCGTCGCGCCGGCCGGCGCCCGTCAGGGACTGGCCGTAGGTCTGCCAGGCCTGGGTGTCGCGCGGCAGGAGCTGCGTGGCCTTCTCCAGCACCGGCACCGCCTCGGCGTGCCTGCCCGCCGCGACCAGCATCCGCCCGTAGGCGCGGACGATGGCGCCGGCCAGGGCGCGCGCGTCGTCCCGCTGCGGCGGCGCCTTCTGGTCGCGCACCGCCTCGGCGAGGGGGCGGAGCTGGGCCAGCGCCCGGTCCACCTCGCCCCGCTGGTAGAGGGCGTCGGAGAGGAGGAGCGCGGTGGCGGGGTCCTGCAGGTCCCCCTGCTCGAGCAGCGCGATCGCCGCCGCCGAGTCGCCGGTCGCGAGGTGGGCGTCGGCCAGCATGCGGTAGAGGTCGGCCTTCATCTCGGGGGGGTGCTGCGCGCGCAGCGGCTCGAGCATCGCCAGCGCGGCGCGCGGGTCTCCCTGGGCGAGCAGGAGCTTGCCGCGCAGGAGGCGCACCTTGGGCTGCTCCTCCGGCGCGCCGGCGAGGAGCGCCGCGGCGTCCTCCCGCCGGCCGAGCTGCAGGGCGAGGAGGGCGGCCGCGAGGCGGTTGTCGAGGTCCTCCGGATGGGCCGTCGCCCAGGGGCGGAGGAGGGCGTAGGCGGCCACCGGGTCGCCCTCCTGCGCCAGGGCGATGCCGAGCTCGCGGCCGGCCGGCGAGACCGGCGCCAGCTTGGCCGCGCGCTCCAGGTAGCCGCGCCCCTTCTCCGGCAGCCCCGCCGCGAGGGAGGCGCGGGCGGCGTTGTAGAGGACAGCCGGGTCGGCGTCCGGCTTGTCGGCGAGCGGCACGAGGAGGGCGTAGGCCTCGGTGCCGCGCCCGGCCTCCAGATAGAGGGCGCCGAGCATCGAGAGCACGATCACCGGCGTGTCGGGCTGCGCGCGCAGCGGCTCGAGCGCGGCGATGGCGCCCGCCATGTCGCTGGCCGCCAAGCGCTTCTGCGCCGCGATGAGCGCCTGCGCCGACAGGGCGGGCGCGGGGAGTGGCGGGGCCACGGGCGGCGCTTGCGCCGGTTGACTGGATGACGGCTGCGCCGTCAGGGGGGCGGCGACCAGCAAGAGCACGATCAGCGGGCGCTTCATGGACTGCTCCTGAGCTTGAAGGAGGGCAGGTCGAGGGGGACGAGCCGGGGCTCTCCCTCGATCGCGAGATAGGCGCGGTTGGGCTCGACCTCGCGGAACACCTGGACGGTGCCGCTCCCCGCCCAGCGCAGGGTCACCGACTCGACGGCGTTCGCCCTGCCGAGGCCGACCTCCAGGCGCAGCGGCGAGGCGCCGAAGGAGCCGCCGGAGCCGACCACGCGGTGGATGGCGCGCACGACCCCCGCCTCGCGCACCCGCACCTCGACGCGCGTGCCCATTCCGACGCGGTTGGCGCGGCGCCCTTCCAGTCGGAGGTAGAGCCAGCCGGCGCCGCTCCCCGGGTTCTCGTAGAGGGTGTCGTAGAAGGCGTCGGCGGGGTAGGCGCCTCCGACCTGCTGGAAGAGGTCCTGGTCGCCGTCGTGGTCGAGGTCGCCGAAGGCCACGCCGTGCCCCTTCTGCAGGTTGCCGAAGCCACCCGCGAAGGTAACGTCGCGGAAGCGAGCGCCCCGCTCGCTGTGGTACATGACGTTGGGCATCAGCGACTCGAGATCCGGGTTGCCGGTGCCCAGGTAGACGTCGAGGAAGCCATCGCCGTCGAGGTCGCCGTAGTTGGCTCCCATCGGCAGCAGCGGCCAGGTGAGCCCGAACTCCGCCGAGACGTCGCGGAAGCGCCCCCCCTCGTTGCGGTAGAGGACCGGGTGGCCGGAGGGGGCCGGCGGCGCGCCGAAGTAGGGGGCGACGACCGCCGCCGCCGCGGCCGAGTAGTCGTTGACCCAGAGGTCCTGGTCGCCGTCGTTCTCGACGTCGAAGAACCAGGTGGCGAAGCTGCGGCTGCTGGGCTCGACGACCCCGGCCGCGACAGCCACGTCGCGGAACGTGCCGTCTCCCTGGTTGCGATAGAGATGATTGGGGCCGATCGCGGAGACGTAGAGGTCGGGGTCGCCGTCGCCGTCGTAGTCCCCCCAGGTCACTCCCTTCGCGAAGCCGGGCGCGTCGACGCCGGCGCGGGCCGCCACGTCGCGGAAGGTGCCGTCGCCCAGGTTCTCGAAGAGCTGCGACGGATAGGCGGCGGGGAGCCCCTCGGCCGCCTCGTTGCCGACGTAGAAGTCGAGATCGCCGTCGCCGTCGTAGTCGGCCCACGCGGCCGTCTGGCTGGGATAGGCCGGCTCGGCGAGTCCGGCGGCCGCGGTCACGTCCAGGAAGCGGCCGGTGGGGCCGGCCAGGTCGTTGCGCAGCAGAGAACGGCGGACGCGGCCGTGCGCGCCCTGCCAACCGCCGCGCAGCACGAGCAGATCGAGGCGGCCGTCGTTGTCGTAGTCGGTCTGCGTGAGATTCAGGCCTCCGAGCTGCGCGTCGAGCCCCCAGCGCTGCGCGACGTCCTCGAACCCGCCGCGGCCGTCGTTGCGGAAGGCCTTCATCGGCTCGCACGGGTGCATGCTCGAGGTCACCAGATCGAGCAGGCCGTCGCTGTCGAAGTCGTCCAGCACGGCCCCGCCCGCCCAGTCGAAGCTCGCCACGCCGAGGGCCGCCGCCACCTCCCGCCAGCGCGGGAAGGGGACCTGCGGCTCCAGCGCGCCGGCCGCGAGACGGAAGCGCGCCGGCACGCCCTGTGGATAATCCGCCGAGAGCATGCGCGTCAGGTTGGCCAGCCAGCGCACCAGCGGGTCCTCCACCCCCTGCTCGAGCAGCTCGCTGTACAGGTCGCCGGCGCGACGCACCGGCCTGGGATCGGCGGCGTGGACGGCCTCGCGCGCGATCGGCAGGATGCAGCTCGCCGCCTGCCGGTGGTGGACGCAGTTGGCGTCTTCGCCGAGTTGCAGGTGGGCCTGCGCCAGATGGCGAGTGAGCGACTGCCGCAGCGGCTGCGGGAAGCCGTGGCGGCGAGCGGTGTCGAGCGCCTCCTGGAGGAGGCCGGCGGCCTCGGCGGGGCGGTCCAGGCGGAGGAGCTCCACGGCGAGGTTGGCCGCCGCGACCGTGCGCCGTCCCGGGTCGCTGCCCGCTTCCGCCAGCTCGCGCCGCGAGTGGACCGCGGCCTCTTCGCCGAAGAAGCGGTCGCCGCCCGCTTTCAGGCGCTCGCAGATCGCCGTGAACTCGGCACGCGTCTGTTGGGGGGTGGGGCGAGAGGAGGGCGGCGCGGCCTGCGCCCGGGTCGTCAGGAGGAGCGCGAGCGGGAGAACGGCGCGCACGAGCATCTCCGCGTTCACCCCGCGAGCGCTCGGAGCTGTTCCGACGAGGGGTAGGCGCGCCGCGCGTGCCGCAGCAGGTCGGCGGCGCCGCGGGCGTCGCCGAGGACGCGCAGGGTCTCGACCGCCGCCGCGTAGGCGGAGGCCGAGCGGTTCTCTTCGACCATCTGGCGGAGGACGCGCACCCCCTCCTGCGGGTTGCCGGAGCTGACGTAGAGGACCGCCAGGCGGGTGTGGGCGTCGAGGTTCTCGGGGTAGCGGCGCAGCTCTTCGAGGAACTCGCGCTTTGCCGCCTCCGCCCGGCCCTGGCGCGCCAGGACGTCGCCGTAGACCAGGTGGAAGCCGGCCGGGTCCTCCCGTTCTTCGCGGCGCGTCAGCTCCGCCTCGGCCTGCTGCACGAGGCCGAGCGCCTCGCCGACCTTGCCGCGCCGCGCCAGCACCTGGGCGAGGCCGACGAGCGGCTGCACCTGCGAGCCGCGCTCGACGACCGCGGCGCGGGCGTGCCGTTCGGCGCCGTCGAAGTCCTTGGCGGCCAGCGCGATGTCGGCCAGCCGCCAGCGCGCCTGCGCCGGGCTCGACGCGAGCCCCAGCTCGGCGTGCTGCCGCGCCTCCTCCAGCCGCCCCATCTCCTGGTAGAGCGCGGCGAGGTTGAGGGCGAACTGCGTCGAGCCGCCGGAGAGGCGTAGCGCCTCCTCGTACGCCGCCGCGGCCTCGCCGAAGCGTCCCAGCCGCCAGTAGGAGAGCGCGAGCTGCTCACGCGGGTCCTGCATGCGCGGGTTGTCGGCCAGGATGCGGAGGAGGATCGGGATCGCCTGCGCGTACTCCTTGCGGAAGAAGTGCTTGCCGGCGGTGGTCAGGTCGGCGAGGACGTGGAGCTGGGTCTTGGGGTCGGGCAGCGCGCCCTCGTCGGCGCCGAGGGCGGGGCTCGCGAGGTAGCCGAGCGCGGCGAGCTTCTGCGCCGTCTCCGGGTCCACCTCTTCGGGTTTGGCGAGCGGCTTGGCGAAGCGCTCGACCTCCTCGCGCAGGGCGGCGTAGGTGCGCCGCTCGCGGGTCAGGATGTTGGTCTTCTCGCCGGGGTCGGCGGCGAGGTCGTAGAGCTCAGGGGTGGGGGCCTGGATGAAGTGCCGGTCGCCGCGGATGACGGAGGTCAGCTCGCTCCACCCCATGTGCTGGCGAGCGAACCAGGTCTCGGCGTAGATCGGCCGCGGCGCGGTCTCCGCCGCGGGGTCGAGGAGCGGCGTCCCCTTGGCCGCCGCCGGGACCTCGCCGCCGACCAGCCGCAGCACGGTCGGCAGCACGTCGACGAGCTGCGCCGGCGCCGCCACCGTCTCGCCCGCGCGCTTGGCGCCGGGGAGCTTGACGAGAAGCGGCACCTGCAGCGTCTCGCGGTAGAGGAAGATGCCGTGCTCGTCCTCGCCGTGGTCGCCGAGGCCCTCGCCGTGGTCGGAGAGGAGGACGACGAGCGCCTGGTCGTAGACCCCCAGCTCCTTGAGCCGCGCGACGAGGCGGCCGACGATGGCGTCGGCGGCGGCGACGTCGCCGTCGTACTTGTTGGCGTAGCGCGAGGCGAAGGGCTCGGGCGGCGCGTACGGGGTGTGGGGCTCGTAGAGGTGGAAGAAGAGGAAGAACTTCCCCTTGGCGACGCCGTCGAGCCAGCCGCTCGCCAGGCGCAGGGTCTCGCTGCCGGGGCGCTGCTGGCCGCCGAGAGGGGCGCCGCGCTTGGTCTCGATGGAGTCTTCGTAGAAGTCGAAGCCGGGGCCGAGGCCCGTCTGGCCGCGGAGGACGAAGCTCGAGACGGCGCCGCCTGTCGCGTAGCCGAGTTTCTTGAGCTCGCGCGGCAGGTAGGGGACTTTTTCGAGGTCGAGGGTGTAGCCGGTGTTGTCGCGGACGCCGTGGTCGGGGGGGAGGAGGCCGGTCAAGATGGAGGCGTGGGAGGGGAGGGTGAGGGGGTAGTGGCTGTAGGCCTTTTCGAAAAGGACGCCGTCGCGGCGGAGGGCGTCGATGGCTGGGGTTTCTACGCCTTGGTAGCCGTAGGCGGGGAGGTGGTCGGAGCGGAGGGTGTCGATCGAGATGAGGATGACAGGAACGCCGGGGAAGACTTCGCCGCCGCCGACGCGGCCGCAGGCGGCGGCCGGGGCCAGGAGCAGGACTAAGAGGACTAGGCGTCGGGTCATGGGGGCTGCTGGCGGCGGGGTTTGCGGGGGTAAGAGGATACCAGAACCGCGGCACGCGAGCGGACGTTCCGGTGTGGGGGCCGGGAGGCTCCCCTCCGCGCCGGGCGCTCCTTTGTGTCCGCGCTTCGCGTGCTGGTTCAGAGGGGCTTGCCGGGTAGGGTGGAGGAGGCTCCGGCGCCTCGCACGGTGGCCTGCCACGGGGAGCGGACGGAGCGCCCGGCGCTCCAGGGACCTCCCGGCCCCGGGACCGGTGGTGGAACCCCTGCGCCTGCACGGTGGTGGGGTCCCTGCGCCTCCATCCTGAGCGGCCCCTGCGCCTGTCATCCCGAGCGCAGCCGAGGGATCTGGGCGGGGGGAGCCTGCGGTATCCTCCGCCTCCGATGTTCGGCAGGACGATTTGCGCGCTCTTTCTCACCTGGATGCTGGCGGCAGGGGCCGTTGCGCAGGACGCCGCCGCGCTGCGCGAAGCGGGGGAGCGGCGGATCGCGGCTCGGGAGTATGCGGCGGCGATCTTGGTGCTGGAGAAGGCGGTGGCTCTGGAGCCTCAGGGGGCGGCGGGGCATGCGGCGCTGGGGCGGGCGCTGGCGCTGGAGAGGCGGTTTGCGGAGGGGGCGGAGCGCTTGCGGCGGGCGATCGCGCTGGGGGACCCGCGGATCGCGACGCGGCTGTATCTCGGCGCGGCGCTCTGGGAGTCTGGGCAGGTGGAGGCGGCGGAGCGGGTGTTCCGGGCCGCGACGGACGAGAGTGGCGGGGCCGTCCAGGCCTTGCACCAGCTCGCCCGGCTGCTGCTCTGGCAGGGGCGGCATGCCGACGCGCTGCCGCTCCTCGAGCGCGCCGCGCGGCTGACGCCGGACGCCGTCGAGATGCAGTGGGACCTCGCCCGCGCCTATCAGGAGACCGGACGCCCGGCCGACGCGATCGCCGTCTACCGGCGGCTCCTGGTACAGGAGCCCGAGCTGGCGCAGGCGCGGTACGCCCTGGGGCTTCTCCTGCAGCGGACGGGCGACGCCGAGGGGGCGCGGCGGGAGCTCGCGGAGTACGCGCGGCTCCACGCCGAGGAGAAGGCGCGGACGCACCGCGAGGGGCTCGAGCGGGCGCGGCTCGACGAAGGGTGGCGGCTGGTCTCGGAGAAGAAGCCGCGGGAGGCGCTGGAGCATTTCCAGAAGATCTCGGGGTGGGAGGCGCTCTCCGGCCAGGCGGCTGCCCTCAACGCGCTGGGCCGCCACGCCGAGGCGGTGCAGGCCCTCGAGCGCGCCGTCGTGCTCGCCCCGGAGCGGGAGGAGCTGCGGCTGTCGCTGGCGGAGGCCCGCGAGGCCGTGAAGAGACCCGCCGGCCGGTGAGAGCCGCGCTCCTCGCCGCCGGCTGCCTGATCGCCCTCGCGCCGGCGCTGCCGGCGGCGGCTACGCCGCCCGAATCCCCGCTCACCTGCCCCGGCGTCTCCCTTACCGAGGTGACCGCCGCGGCCGGGATCGACTTCCGCCACCGCTCCGGCGCCTCGCCGCTCAAGCACCTGCCCGAGACGATGGGCGCCGGCCTCGCCTGGGTCGACTACGACGGCGACGGCTGGCTCGACCTCTACCTCGTCCAGTCCGGACCCTTCCCGCCGGACGGCTCGGCGGCGGCCGCCAACCGCCTCTTCCGCAGCCGCGGGCCCGACGCCGCCGGGCGGGTGAGCTTCGAGCCGGTCGCGGACGACGGCGGCGCCGGCGGCCGCGAGTACGGCCAGGGGGTGGTGGCGGCCGACGTCGAGGGGGACGGCGACGTGGACCTCCTGGTCACCAATTTCGGGCGCGACGCCCTCTTCGTCAACGACGACGGCGGCCGCTTCGCGCCGGCGGAGGCGAGCGGGCTCGGCCGCCACCCCGGTTGGAGCTCCTCGGCCGCCTTCGCCGACGGCGACGGCGACGGCGACCTCGACCTCTACGTCGCCCGCTACGTCGAGTACGACCCGGCGCGGCCGCTCTTCTGCGGCGACGCCAAGAGCGGCCGCCGCGAGTACTGCGACCCTTCGCTCTTCACCGGCGCCCCCGACCTCTACTTCCGCAACGGCGGCGGCGGCGCCTTCGCCGAAGCGGCGCGCGAGGCCGGGTTGGCCGACCCGCTGGGCAAGGGCCTCGGCGTCCTCTTCGTCGATCTCGACGGCGACCTGCGGCCCGAGGTCTACGTCGCCAACGACCAGACGATCAACCTGCTCTTCGCCAACCGCGGCGGCGGGCGCTTCGAGGACGTCTCGCTGCTCTCGGGCACCGCGGTCAACCGCGACGGCATGGCCGAGGCGGGGATGGGGCTCGCCGCCGCCGACTTCGACGGCGACGGCGACGCCGACCTCGCGGTCACCAACTTCGACTTCGAGACCAACACCCTCTACCGCAACCTCGGCGGCCTGCAGTTCGAGGACGACTCGGCCGAAACCGCCTTCGGGCCGCCGTCGCTCAACCTCCTCGGCTTCGGGCTCGCGGCCCTCGACCTCGACCTCGACGGCGACCTCGACTACTACATCGCCAACGGCCACGTCTTCGAGCGCCCGCCGCGCCAGGGGGTGACCTACGAGCAGCCGAGCCTCGTGATGTTCGGCGACGGCCGCGGCCGCTTCACCGCCACGACCTGCCCGGTCTACGGCGGCGGCCGCCCGGGGCTCGGGCGCGGCCTCGCCGCCGCCGACTACGACAACGACGGCGACCCCGACCTCGGCATCCAGAACAACGACCGGCCGCTGGCGCTGCTGCGCAACGACGGCAAGCCGGCGGCCGGCTGGGTGGGCGTGGCGCTGCGCGGGCGCGGCGGCAACAGCGAAGGGATCGGCGCGAAGGTGCAGCTGCTTACCTCCGCCGGCACGCAAACCCGCTGGGTGCTGGCGGGGGAGAGCTACCTCTCATCGGGCGACAAGCGGGCGCTCTTCGCCCTGCCCACGGGCGCGCGGGCCGAAGCGGTCGAGGTGACCTGGCCTTCCGGCGCCCGCCAGCGGCTGGTCGCGCCGCCCGCCGGGCGCTACCTGACGCTGGTCGAGCCCTAGCCGCCCGCCGCGGCCGGCTCGACGACTTCCAGCGTCGAGTTGACCTTCACCTGGCTCCCCGGCACCGTCTGCTTCTCGCCGGAGGGCCAGACGACCTCGACCTTCTCGACCGCGGCGGCGTCGCCGAGGCCGAAGTAGAGCGGCATCACGCTCTGCGACAGGTACCCCGACTTGCCGTCCTGCTGGCGCGTCTGGGTCCTGCCGCCGGCGGTCACCTTGACCAGGGCGCCGAGGCCGTCGCGGTTGGAGCGCGTGCCGCGCAGGTCGACCTCCAGCCAGCGCAGAGCGGGCTTGCGCTCGGCGAGGTCGCTGATGAAGACCTGCGGCTCGGAGTTGAAGTCGCTGGTGACGATGTCGAGGTCGCCGTCGCGGTCGAGGTCGAAGAGCGCCGACGCGCGGCTGCCGAGCGTCGCCAGCACCTCCGTCATGCCCGTCGCGTCCTTGCACAGGTCGAGCGCCCTGTCCGCCCCGGCGCAGTCGAAGGTCATCCACGGCGTGTGCGTGCGGCCGCCGCGGCGCGGCTCGACGCCGACGACGAACTCGGCGTCGAGGAACTTCTCGCCGCGGTCGTTGAGCAGCAGCGAGTTGATGCCGTAGCGGAAGGGGTAGTTCATGCTGGAGGTGATGAAGACGTCCTCGAAGCCGTCGGCGTTCAGGTCGCCGACGCTCAACCCCCACGGCCAGAAGTTCTCCAGCCCCATGCCTTCCGACAGCTCGACGAACTTCCCCTCCCCCAGGTTCTTGTAGAAGGAGTTGCCCCAGACGTTCTTGCCGTCGTCGGGGATGTTCGGGGGGGTAACCTTCAGCTTCTCCTCGTCGGGGGCGAAGACGCGCGACATGTCGGAGTGCATGTCGGTGATGAGGAGGTCGAGCAGGCCGTCGTTGTCGTGGTCGAACCACTTGATCCCCATCGCTCCCCACGAGGTCTTCGGGAAGTGCGCCGCGGTGCGGTCGACGAAGCGCTTGCCGCCTTCGTTCTCCAGGTAGTGGTTGTGCCCCTGCATGTTGAGGACGTAGAGGTCGGGCCAGAGGTCGCCGTCCCAGTCCACCAGGCTGGCGTCGCCGGCCCAGCCCTCGTCCGGGATGCCGGCCGCTTCGGTGACGTCGGCGAAGCGGAGCTTGCCGGTGTTGCGGTAGAGGCGGGAGAGCTCGGTGCGGTCGGGGAAGTTGTGGCTCGAGAAGGCGTCGGCGCGGCCGACGTAGAAGCCGCCGCGGCCCACCTCCTCGGTCGTGTACTTGCCGACGTTGACCAGGAAGACGTCGAGCAGGCCGTCGCGGTCGTAGTCGAAGAAGACCGACCCCGAGGAGTGGCCGACGTAGCCCAGGCCCGACTGCGCGGTAACGTCCTTGAACTTGCCCTTGCCGTCGTTCTCGTAGAGGACGTTGCCCTTGCGCACGGTGGTGACGTAGAGGTCGGCGTCGCCGTCGTTGTCCATGTCGGCGAAGGAGCCGGCGACGCTGATGCGGTCGGGCATCGCCACGCCGGCCTCGCCGGTGACGTCCTTGAACTTGCCGCCGCCGAGGTTCTTCCACAGCTCGTTGTCGCCGAGCTGGGAGAGGAAGTAGAGGTCGAGGAGGCCGTCGCCGTCCACGTCGGCCACTAGCAGGCCGTTGCCGTGGTCGTAGTGGACCGCCTTGTAGGTCTTGCCGGCGTCGTCGACGATCTCGTGCTTGAAGGTGATGCCGCTCTCCGGCTGGAGGTCGGTGTAGCGGAAGTCGTGGAAGACCTTCCAGCTCTTGGCCGCCGCGACCTGTGCGTCGCGCCGCGCCGGCAGGGTGGCCACCCCGGCGTCGACCGGCGGACGGAGGATCTGCTTCGGCTTCGCGTCCGGCGCCGCCTGCGCCGCCGGAGCAGGTTGGGCGGGCGTGCCGTGGTCGTGCTGCCGGGCCGAGAGCGCGGCGGGCAGGGCGCAGAGCGCCAGCGCGCAGGCGAGCGGGAGCGAGAGTCGACGCAGGGGAAGCTGGTCAGGATGCATCGCTGGGGGTCCTCCGGAAAGCGGCGGGGAAGCCTAGCACCTCGCGCCCGCGCGGCCTAGCCGCCGAGGCCGCGGAGCAGGCGCCGCGCCTCGGCGAGATCGGCGGCGAAGCGGGGCGCGGGGGCGGTGGCGAGGAACCGCTCGAGGGCGGCGCGGGCCTTGGCCCGCTCGCCGGCTTGGGCGGCGACGACGCCGAGGTTGTAGAGAGCGTCGAACTGCCGCGGATCGAGCGCCGCCGACCGCTCCCACGCGGCCAAGGCGGCAGGCACCTCGCCGAGCTGGTAGCGGGCGACGCCGAGCGTGTTCCAGGCGATCGGCAGCCCGGGGTTGGCGGCGAGCGCGCGCTCGAGGTGCGCCGCGGCCTGCCGCGGCCGCCCGGCGGCGAGCGCCACGGCTCCGAGGCTCTCGAGGGCCTTCACGTTCTCCGGGTCGCGCGCCAGCACCCGCTCGAGCTGCGCCTGCGCCTCGGCGAGCCGGCCGCTGGTGTAGTAGGCGGCAGCGAGCGCGTTCATCGCCTCCAGGTCCTCGCCCGGCGCGGCCACCGGCGCGAGGACGCGCACCGCCTCCTCCGCCCGTCCATGCTCGGCGAGCGCGAGGCCGAGCTCGCGCACCAGGGTCGGCGTCGCCGCGCCCCGCGCCAGCGCCTCCTGGAGCACCGCCACCGCCTCGCCTACCCGCTCCTGCTGGCGCAGGATGAGGGCCAGGTGCTCGTAGCCGGCGCTCATCTCGGGTCGCGCCGCCACCACCTCCCGCGCCAGCGCGGCGGCGGCGGCGAGGTCGCCGCGCGAGTAGAGGTCCACCACCTGGTGGAGCTGGCGGTCGAGCGCGACCAGGCGCTTGGGGTCGTCCGCGGCCGTGAAGCGCGTCTTGCCGCCGGCGGACCCCGCGAGGTAGCCGAGGCTGCGCAGGCGCGCCGCTTCGTCTCCCGAGACCGCGCCCCCGCGCGGCGGCCACACCGCCTCCCGCGGCAGCGCCGCGCGCAGGGCGTGGACCGTCCGCCGCTGGCGCTCGACGAGGTTGCGGCCCTCGGCCGGGTCGGCGGCGAGGTCGTAGAGCTCGGGCAGCGGCAGCTCGATCAGCTTGTCCTTGCCGCCCAGGACGCCGCGCAGCGGCGCCCAGCCGCGGTTGAGGTACGGCGAGAGCGCCTCGAAGTAGAGCTGCCGGCCGGGCGGCCCCGGCGGCCCCAGGAGCGACCGCCCGGGGAGCCCCGCCGGGGCCTCGACGCCGACCGCGGCGAGGAGCGTCGGCAGCAGGTCCACGTGCCCCGCCGGCCGGCGGTCGGTCCCCGGCTCGACGCCGGCCCCCCAGAGGACCAGCGGCACCTTGAGCGTCGCCTCGTAGGCGAAGAGCCCGTGGCTCACCTCGCCGTGGTCCCCGAGCGCCTCGCCGTGGTCGGCGGTGACGGCGACGAGCGCCGGCTTCTCCTCGCCGGCGAGGAAGGGCCCGAGCAGCGGCGCGAGGTACGCGTCCGTCGCCGCCACCTCGCCGAGGTAGGGGTCGGCGGCGTACCGCGAGGCGAAGGGCTCCGGCGGCGCGTACGGCGCGTGCGGATCGTAGAGGTGGACCCAGAGGAAGCGCTTCTTGCCGGCGTTGGCGCGCCACCAGGCGAGGGCGGGCGCGACCACCCGGTCGCCGGGGCGCTCGGCGATGACGAAGGCGGTGGGGGCCGACCCCTCGGGGTAGCGGTCGTCGTAGACGTCGAAGCCGCGGCCGAGGCCGAAGCGGGCGTCGAGCGGGAAGGCGGCGACGAAGGCGGCGGTGGCGTAGCCCGCGCCGCGGAGCAGCGTGGCGAGGGTGGGGAAGCGGGGGGCGAGCGTGAAGCCGCTGTTGTCGCGCACCCCGTGCTGGTGCGGGTAGAGGCCGGTGAGGATGTTGGCGTGCGAGGGGAGGGTCACCACGTTGTGGGCGTGGGCCACCGGGTAGGTCCGCCCGGCGGCGGCGAGGGCGTCGAGGACGGGGGTCTCGACCCCGCGGTTGCCGGCGAAGCCGAGGGCGTCGTGGCGGAGGGTGTCGAGGGTGACGAGAACGACGTCGGCGCCGCGCGCGGAGCCCTCGCCGGGTCCCGCGCGCCGCGCCAGGAGCCACCACACCCCGCCGCCGGCCAGCGCCGCGAGGAGCAGCGCGGCCGGCGCCAGGGTGCGGCGGTTCATCACAGGTCCTTGAGGAAGTCCTTCACCTCGGCCGCCTTGTCGTGGGTCGGGGCGATCTCGAGGAGCTTCAGGAAGTCGGCCTTGGCCTCGGCGGTCTTGCCCTGCGCGAGCAGGGTCAGGCCGCGGAAGTAGTAGGCGTCGGGCAGCTCCGGGTTCTCCTTGACGACGCGGTCGAACTGCGCCTGGGCGCCCGCCATGTCGCCCTCGTTGTACTTCTTGATCCCGATGTTGAGCAGCGTGTCGGGGGCCACGGTCGCGCCCTGCGGCAGCTGCGCCAGGTACTTCTGCGCGTCCGCCTCGCGCCCTTCGGCGACCAGGATGTCCACTAGCAGGCGAAGCGTCTTCTCGTCCCCCGGCTTGAAGACGAGGGACTCCTCGAGGGTCTTGACGGCCTCCGCCTTCTTCCCCTCGGCGGCGTAGGTCTGGGCGATGCCGAACATCACCGGCGCCTTCTTCTCGGTTTCCTCGATCTCGGCCAGCGCCTTCTGGTACTCGGCGCGCGCCTCGGGGAACTTGCCCTGGGTGAGGAACGCGTTGCCCTGCGTGATGGCGGTGGCGGAGGCGCTGGCCTTCACCGCGTCCTGCGAGGGCGCCTGCGCCACGGCGGGGCGGAGCTCGATGCGCAGCGTCTCGGCCTGGCCGAAGCCGCCCTCGATCACCTTGGTGGCGCCGGCCGCGGTGTTGTAGCCCGAGGCCTCGATGGTGATCTCCCAGTTGCCGGTGGCGAGACCGGCCACGGCCCAGCGGCCCTTGTCGTCGGTCTTGGTGCCCTCGGGGCCGTCGTTCTTCCCGGCGCGGCGGACGGTGACGGCGGCCCCGGCCACTGGCTTGCCTTCCGTGTTGGTGACGATCCCCTGCACCCGACCGCGGCCCTTCCAGTCCTGCGCCGAGAGCGGCAGGACGACGGCCGTCGCGAGAACGGCGATCAGCAAGAGGATGGTGCGGAGTCTGCTCGGCATATCAAAGGCCCTCCTTGGCGTGGGCTGCGAAGTCTACCCCGGGGCGCCAAAACGAAAAAAAACCGCCGGGGTATTCCCCCGGCGGCCTGAAGCGGCGGGGCCGAGGCCCCGCCGATCGGGTGTCTCCGATTTACCGGAAGCTGATCCGCGCGCCGATCCGGAAGATGCGCGGGTTGACGATCTCGGTGACGTGATCGCCGTTGTTGGAGTTGGCGACGCGGCCGCCCGTCTCGGTGACTCCGCGGAGGGCGATCTGGCGCTGCAGCACGTAGGCCTCGTTCATGAGATTGAAGCCGTCCAGGCCGAGCGTCAGGCCGAACTCGCCGAAGTTGAACTCCTTCTCGATGCGGCCGTTGACGATGATGATGTCGTCGTTGCGGAAGCTGTCGGTCTCGGGTGAGACGCGGATGGACCGCGTGCCCACGCCGTCGCCGAAGATGGCGCCGCCGACGTTGACGACGTACGGAACGGCGTAGCCCTCACGACCGTTGATGTTGGCGGCGACGTTGAAGCCCCAGGGCGCCTGCGGCGCGATCTGGTAGAGGCCGCTGACATCGAACGACCAGCCCGGGCTGATCCAGATGCCGCCCTTCGAGCCCGAGCCGGTGCCCGAGCCCGACAGCACCGTCGACCCGTCCTCGAAGCTGCCGTTCGGGTTGATGTGCGGGCTGATGATGGCGCTGCTCGGAACGTCCCACTCCCACTCGGACTGCGTCACGTGGCCGCGCAGCAACCAGTTGTTCGAGAGCCTCTTGTTGAAGGTGAAGCTGAGGCCCAGGTAGTTCTGCTCGCGGTCGCCGTTGAACAGGTGGCTGCCGCCGAACGTGGTAAGGCCCGGCCGGAGGCGGTACAGCGGCACCCGGAAAGGCGTCCCGTCCGGCAGCGTGCCGGTGATGTGGTCGAACAGCACGAAGTCGTCGCGGTTGGACGGGCGGCCGAGGGAGCCGGTGGGCGCTCCGGCGAACACCAGCGGACGCGACGGCTGAGCCTCGGCGCCCTGGAGGATGTCCGAGTAGATCCGGTAGGTCGCGTTGAGGCCGATCACGAACTCAGGCATGAGCGCGTGCTCGACACCCAGCACCAGCTCGTCCGTCATCGGCGGATCGAGGCTGGAGTCGACCGAGCTGACCGACTCGAAAATCTCGGGGTGGGCCGGGTCGAAGCCGGCGAAGCCGTAGAAGTCGCCGACTTCGTTCCGCGTGAGGAGGTCGTCGCCGTTGTCGTTCCAGTAGAAGTAGCCGTACCGGTAGGTGCCGGCACTGAGCTGCTCGACGATGGCGCTGTGGAGCTGGTCGGCGAAGCGGGCGTAGCTGGCCCGCAGCAGCGTCTGGCGCTCCTCGCCCAGCGCGTAGGTGAGGCCGACGCGCGGGGTGATCGACGACCAGTCGTACGGCATGTCGACCGCCGGGACGACACCGCCCGGGATCAGGGTCGGGAAGGTCCGGTGGTCCGGCACGACCGTGGAGTTGATCTTGCCCTCCTGGAGGTCGTAACGGAGGCCGAAGTTGGCCGTCAGGTTCCCCAGGGTCATCGTGTCCTGGAGGTACAGGTTGGTGTAGTCCATCTCGTTCTCGACGTTGCGGTCGGTGCGGGCGAACCCGGTGCCGCCGAACGGCTTGGTGCCGACGAGGCGGTCCCTACCGCCCCAGGCCGAGAAGGAAGTGACGACGGCGTTGCGCAGCCCGACCCCGAACTTCAGGTTGTGGTTCGAGCTGCCGGCGTTGAAGAAGTAGTCGCCGTCGATCTTGGCCTGCTCCTGCGGGCGCTCGGTGAGGTAGTCGAGGAAGCTGTGCTTCCAGATCGCGCTGTTGTCCCACACCGTGTTGTTGCCCTCGGTGCCGCCGACGGGCGTCAGGCCGAAGCCGCCGTCGACGAACGAGGCCATGCCGGAGAGGTAGAAGCTCGAGTTGAAGATGTGGGTGTCCTCGAGCTTGTAGATCGGCGTGCCGCCGGCCTGGTTCCAGGTGGTGGCGGGCTCGCGGGTCGGACTGGCGTTGCGGCCGGACTTCACCTTGTCGCCGAAGTGGTAAAAGGCGATACCGGAGTTGTTGCTGGCGATCTGGGCGTTGAGCTTGATGGCGTAGGCGGGCAGCTCGGTGAAGTCGTGGAACCCGGGCTCGGTCGCCCGCGCCGGGTTGCGGACGCCCGCCAGGGTCAGCAGGTCGACTTCCTGCGTCCCCCACGAGCCCCACACCCACAGCCGGTCCTTGATGATCGGACCGCCCAGCTCGGCGCCGAAGTCCTTGACGTCGATGATCTGGTTGCCCTGCTGGAAGATCGGCTGGGCGCGGTTGTTGTTCCACGGCCCGGCCCGGCCCAGATCGCCCTGATCGAAGTCGAGGTCGGCCTGGTCGATGGTGTCGTCGGTCAGCAGGTAACGGCCCGAGCCGCGCCACTCGTTGGTGCCGCGCTTGGTCACCATGTTCATGGTGACGCCGCCGGTGGCGAGGGTCACGTCGGTGCCGCCCGTCGAGACCTGCATCTCCTCGAACGAGTCGAAGTTGTAGTAGGTCGGCGACGAGCCGACGGCGCCCATGTCGGTGATGATGACGCCGTCAACCGACCAGTTCGAGTTGTTGCTGTTGGTGCCGGGGCTGATGAACTGCGACTGCTGGCCGCTCTCGTTGCCGCCGACGTTGACGCGGTCGACGAGCACGCCGGGAGCCTGCTGCAGGATGACCCACGGGTCGCGCGCGGTCGGGATCTTCTCGAGCTCGACCTCGCTGACCGTGGTGCCGGTGGTGATCTTGCGCTCGTCGAGGATCGGGCTCTCGGCCGTGACGGTGATCACGTCCTCGACCGCGGAGCTCATCGTCACCTCAATGTTGGTGTTGCGGCCAACGCTGACGGTGATGTTCGGATACTCGACGGTCCCGAACCCCTCGAGGGCGGCCGAGAGCTGATAGCTGCCGGCCGACAGACCGAGGAAGCGGAACCCGCCCTGAGCGTCGGTCACGAAGACCTGCGGGGCGCCGCCTCCCGTGAGGGAGATGGTGACTCCCGGCAGGGCCGCGCCCTGCTCGTCCTCGACGGTCCCGAACACGTTGCCGGTCGTCTGCTGCGCGAACGCCGGAACGCCGGCCAGCAGCAGGAACGCGACGACGGTCAGAGCGCGCCGCCAAAAGTTGGTGGTGCTCATCCAGAAACCTCCGTAGTCATTGATAGATGGGTGCAAAGCAGCCCCCGCGCGGGGACCGAGGACGAGTGAGTGGACTGTGTCGTGCTTGCCGCGCAACACCCCCTTTCCGAATCTGCTCGTGGAACGGCGGGAATTCTACTCATCACTGACAGGCCGGTCAAGCAAGTGGGGTGCCACTCCGAACGCCTGTTTCTGGTAAGGGACAAACACCGCGGAATGAGCGAGTTACGGAGATCGGACGAGCACCGTGAAAGGCCCGCTCCAGGGGCTTGGACGCGGCCGATCCAAGTCCTTGGACGGCTACCGCGGCGGCCGCGTTTCGTCGTACATTCGGCGCCTTCTCCGAGGCCCTCGCCGATGACGCTCCGCACCGCCGCCCGCCCGCTCCTCGCGCCGCTCCTCGTCCTCGCCGCCTACGCCTGCTCGCAGTACCAGCCGTTCGACTCCGCCGGCCACCTGCGCGGCAAGTACGGCGAGCAGCTCGGCCGCGAGGAAGCGGCCCGGGTCATCGTCCCCTTCGAGCTCGACGCCGAGCGGCTGGCGGCGATCGACGAGCGCGTCCGTCCGGCGCTCGACGAGCGGCGGCGGGTCGATCAGGTGATCGACTACATCTTCAACCGGCTCGACCTCGAGTACTCGCTGCAGCCGACGCGCACCGCGATCGAGACCTTCGTCACCCGCGAGGGCAACTGCCTCTCCTTCGTCAACCTCTTCGTCGGCGTGGCGCGCCACCTGCGCCTCAACCCCTTCTACGTCGAGGTCATCGACTACCAGCGCTGGAACCACCGCGAAGGGCTGCTCGTCTCCCAGGGCCACATCGTCGCCGGGATGATGGTCAAGGGCCAGATGAAGACCTTCGACTTCCTCCCCTATCGCGCCAAGGCCTACAAGGACTTCAAGCCGATCGACGACCTCACCGCGGCGGCGCACTACTACAACAACCTCGGCGCCGAGGCGCTGCTCGACGGCGACCTCGAGCGCGCCAAGGGCCTGCTCACGACCGCCACGCGCATCGCCCCGCGCTTCGAGCGCGGCTTCAACAACCTCGGCGTCTGCCTGGCGCGGCTGCGCGACTACGACGGCGCGCTGGAGGCCTACCGCAAGGGGCTGGCGATCGACCCCGAGTACGTGCCCCTCCTCACCAACCTCGCCGGCGCCTACCAGCGGCTGGCACGGGGCGCGGAGGCGAGCGCGATCCTGGCCAAGATCGACACCGCCCAGAACACCAACCCCTACTTCTTCGTCTATCGCGGCGAGCTCGCCCTGGCCGCCGGCGACACCGCCAAGGCCAAGCAGTACCTGGTCGAGGCGCTGCGCCGCGACACCGAGGTCCCCGAGGTGCACATCGGCCTGGTCAAGCTCTACATGGAGCTCGGCGACCTCGAGCGGGCGCGCCACCACCTCGGCCGCGCCCTCAAGCTCGACGCCACCAACCCCGAGGCCCGCAAGTACGCCGTGCTGCTCGAGCAGGCGGAGGCCCGGTAGGAGAGCGGTGCTCCTCGCCGCCGCCGCCCTCGCCGCCCTCCCGCTCCTCGAGCAGCTCCTCTCCCCGGCCTCCGCCGAGCGCCGCGCCGCCGCCGAGGGGCTGATCGCCGCCGGCGACCGCGCCGTCCTGCCGGCCGTCGTCGACGCCCTCTTCTTCCTGCCGCGCGCCGAGCGGGCCGAGGCCTACCGCGTCCTCGAGACCCTCGCCGGCGA
Source organism: Thermoanaerobaculia bacterium (assembly GCA_035536455.1). GTDB lineage: Bacteria > Acidobacteriota > Thermoanaerobaculia > Multivoradales > UBA5704 > DASUNQ01. Next base: position 268,283 of record DATLOC010000041.1, read on the forward strand.
GCGGCGCGAACGCAACTACTACGCCTGGGTCGAGCACGTCGCCGAGCACCCCGAGCTGCCGCCGCTGCCCGGCTACGCCGGGTTCAAGGCCGGGCTCTTGGCCCGCGTCGACAAGCGCTATGCGCAGGTGCTCTTCGACGGCGTCCCGGCGCGCATCCGGCTGGAGGAGGTGGTCTGGGGCGGGGTGCCGCCCGAGGGGATCCCGGCCCTCGACCGGCCGCTGCACGCGCCGGCGGCCGCGGCCGGCCTGCGCGACGCCGATGCGGTGCTCGGGGTGGCCGCCGGCGGCGCCTACCGCGCCTATCCGGTGGCCGTCCTCTCCTGGCACGAGATGGTCAACGACGAGGTCGGCGGCGAGCCGGTCACGCTCTCCTTCTGCACCCTCTGCGGCTCGGCGGTCCTCTACGCCGGGCGCACGGCCGCCGGGACCCTCACCTTCGGCACCTCCGGCCTCCTCTACCGCAGCAACAAGCTGATGGTCGACCGCCAGACGCTGTCGCTGTGGAGCAACCTGACCGGCGAGGCGGTCGTCGGCCGGCTGGCGGGGGGGGCGCTGCGCCTGGCCGTCCTGCCGGTCGTCCGCACCACCTGGGGGGAGTGGCGGGCCCGCCACCCGGAGACCACGGCGATGGTCCCCGACCGCGAGCTCGAGCGCCGCTTCGGCTTCGACTACCGCGCCGGCGCCGCCGACCGCGCCCGCGCCGGGGTCCGCTTCCCGGTCTGGCCGCGCAGCGACGCCCTGCCGGACAAGGAGGAGATCTACGCCGTGCGGCTCGCGGGCGGGGCGGCCAAGGCCTATCCGCTGGAGGCGCTGATCGCTGCCGGAGTGCTGAACGACGCCGTCGGCGGCGAGCCGGTGGTGCTGGTGGCGGAAGCCGCGAGCGGCGCCGTCCGCGCCTTTCGCCGCGGCGGCCACCGCTTCGCGGCCGGCGCCGAGGCCGGGATCTTGAGCGACGAGGCGGGGCGCAGCTGGCGGGTGACGGAGGAGGCGCTCGTCCCGGCGGCAGGCGGCGAAACCGCCGCGCCGCCCCTCCAACGCCTCCCCGGCCACCTCTCTTTCTGGCTCGGCTGGCACGCCTTCTTCCCCCAGGCCGAGCTCTGGAAGCCGGCGCTCCCCATTCCTTAGGAGAGCTCGTCCTCGCATCGCCGCGGCGACCGCGGCATTTGCCGCTCCCCGCGGAACATCTTCCGGTCCTGGGCACTCATCTCCGACGCCCGGAAATAAACCTCCTATAGACCGAGATCTATTTTCGGAGCTCGACAACAAGACTTCCATGTATGGAGATCTATCTCCCATGCCCGACGTTGAATCTCCGAGGCTCCGAGATCTATTCTCCGCCGTCCGAGATCTATCCCGAGCACCTGGAGATTAACCTCCGGCGCTTCCAGAAACCTAGCCAGTGGCCCGCAAACTCCTCGCCCACCTCGACTTAGCTCCCGGGCTCCTGCGCCTCAAACCGCCGAATCACGAGCTGACTTGCTCGGTGGAAAAGAACTCGTGCTGATCACAATACCTCAGCAATCCTCTGATGCTTCGACTTTTCGAGAGCCTGCGCGGCCGGCGCGGAATCCACTGGATGAGGCAGGCCCGCGCGCGGAATGCCTCCGCCCCCGGAAGACGTTCAATGATCCCGCGAGCTCGACTGGCGCGGATCTTGCGGAAGTCCGAATCGTGAACTGGCTCGCATGGCTCGGCCTCGTAGTCGCCATAGTCGCCGTTGCCGCATTGACCGGGATCAAACCGAAGGAAACGAGACCGGTTTCTCACACCCGCATGATGGGAATGGGACGGCTTGCTCTTCTGGTAATTGTCATCATCCTCGCCTACGTTGCGTTTCGCGCGTGGTCCGGCGGCTGATTCACTCGATTCGCACAAAGGTATACGAGCGCTGAAGCGGCGGGTATGGCCCCAGCTCGTGTGTAGCTCGGATTGAATCGAGGCGCGCCGCCGCAGCTAGCTCATCGGAATGCGGGCGTCCCTCGCTGCTTCCGGTGCTCCTCGCCGGCCTGCCGGAATGGCGCGTCAGCGCCGTCCAGATCGCCGGCGGCGCCGTGCCCCTCACCCTCACCACCGCCAAGACCGCCCGCGCCCTGACGAGGGAGGAGCTGGAGCTCGCGGCGGGCCTGGAGAAGGTGGCGTAACGCCCGCCGGAAGCCCCGGAATGTCCCCGTGCGACCTTCAGACGCCCCGGTGGAGCCTCCCAATGTCCTCCCGGGACCTCGGAACCTCCTGCGCGCCCTCCGGAACCTCCTGCGCGGCGCCGGGAATCGATTGCGCGACGCTGGGAATGGGTTGCGCGCGCTGCGGAACCTATTTCGAGCCGCTCGGAAAGGGTTCCCGGCGCTCCGCAATCCATTCCCCGGCCCGCGCAACCCATTCCCACGCTCCGGGAAAAGGTTCCGAAGCCGCCGCAGGACGTTCCACGCCTCCCGGAGGGCATTGGCCGCCGCTCGGCGGGCGTCGCGGAGCGTCGCACCCTCAATCCCCAACGAACGAAGGAGAACCTGTCGTGCCCGACACCCCATTGCGGTAGCCGCGCATGCGGCAGCAGATGGTGCCGAGGAGCTCGCCAGCTACGAAGAGGCGGCGGCATTCTGGGAGGTGCACGATACGACCGACTACCGGGAGGCGTTCGAGACCGTGCGGGTGGATGCGAAGCTCGAGGGGAGACGCCTCTACGGTGGGTCAGGCTCGATCCAGGCGGCCACCGACGAGGGGAGGAAGAGGAGAAGGCACAGGACCATCCCGGCGAGACTCTCTTCGGAGATCATCCTTCTTCCGAAGTCACCGAGCACGTCGAACACGTCGAACACGAACGAGTCTGCACCTACGAGTAGGAAGCCCCCGACGAAACTCACGTAGGAAGCAATGACGAGCAGGCGGCGATGGGCACGGCTGGCCAGCCAACCTTTGCTCGGGACCGCGTCCGACAGCGGATTCACGGCTCTCCTCTTTCCGGCCAGCTGCGCCGTAGACCTCCTCGCTCAGCGGCCGCAATGGCTGGCGAGAGAAGATCGCTTCGATCGGCACGCCGAAGAACTCGCTCAGGCGGAAGGCCAGCTCGAGGCTCGGGTGGTACCCACCCCGCTCGAGGTATCCGATCGTCTGGTAGTAGATCCCGAGCGCCTGCGCGAGATCCTGCCGGGAAAGACCCCGCTCGGCCGTCCCCTGGAAGGGACAGACTTCGGACGAGCGCCCTACCTAGTGCCCGTTTACCAGCCGCAGCTTGCGCTTCAGGCCGAACCAGCGGTTCCTCAGCTTCCAAAACCGGCTCGCCTGCATCCAGGCGATCGTTTGCTCCAGATGCCGTGTCTTCTGCACCGCCGTCTCCTGCAGCTCATGGAGCTGTTCCTCGAGAGCCGCTACGCGCGCTTGGGCCGCTTCTTGCGCATGTCGTACCTTCTGGTTACATCTGAGCACTTCAAGCCGGGTCGACCGGAGCAGGGCAGCCTCCAGGCTGTCGGTGTAGAGACGCAGCTCTTGGTTGGCGCCGTCGATCACGTCGAGCGTTAGAAGCGAGGTTGGAGACCAATCGTTCTCCAGTTCGACGACGATGTGAAAGCCACCGCCGTACACCTGGTCGCCGGTGAACGCTTGTTGGACGTCGGCCCGCTCGCTCAAGCTCGTGCAGCGACCTCTCAGAGCTCCGTCGAGACGGACGCGGACCTCCCGCGGTGGCGAACCGTTGATTCGGTCAACGACCCAACCATCCAGCTGGAGCTGGCGTCCGTTGACGAGATCGGACCGCTCTAGAAACCCATCGGCCTGGCGGCGGAGCTCGATCTGAGGAAGATCCTCCGCAGCATCGGGCAAAACTACGAAGAGGTCCTGATAATTCGCAAAGCCCCGGGGGATATGCACGATCGGGCAGTCGCCGAAGGCGTCCTGGATGGCCCCGCGCACAAACCCCTCGGACACCCACGACGTGCCGTACTGCTCCTTCGGCAGGGTCGCGCTTTCGCTGACCTCCTGGAAGAGAATCCCGGTCTCGGGAAGGGGCTGATTCAGCAGCCGCTCGTCATGCACGCTGAACATCAAGATCCCGCCAGGGGCTAGTAGCGAACGCAGCTTCTCGAGCCAGCGCCGGAAGTTTTCCACTGGCAGATGGGTAAAGAGCGAGGAAACGACGATCACGTCGAAGTGTTCACTGCAAGCCAGCTGCGAGGGTTCTGGTGTCGAGACGAACGCGTGAACGCCGAGCTCGCGCTCTTGGAACGCAACGGCGTTCGGGTAGATGTCCGATACCCAGATGCGGTCAGCCGGCAGCTCCGAAACCATGAATCTGGTAACCCGGCCGAACCCGCTCGCGAAGTCGAGCAGCTTTTCGACGTTCCCGAGCGCGCCGAAGCGCCACTCGATGACCTGCCTGATCGTCGACCAGAGAGCCGCGCCAGAGCTCAAGTACAAGACGATGGCACTGTCCTCGTCCGAGCCGTGACCAAAGAAGAAAAAGGTGAACATCTCGTCCTTGGGATGGACGGCGAGGCTGATGCCTTTCCTCAGGAACTCCGGGAAGAGAGCCAGGACCACCGCGCTGCCCTCGAAACGCCACGGAGTGTCAGGCGCGGAGTCGGCGTGTGTCTCTCGAGCGGCCATCAGAGAGCTGGATTCTGCCATGCCGCCCGGGCCGGCCCGTGCTAGCCTTCCCGCAAGATCGCGTAGTCAAAGGGGGGTAGGAGGACCCAATGGGCGGCCTGGGGCCATGCTTCTGCTTGAGCCTTTCCGAGGAGTCCCTCGACGAGGAGGCGAGGATCGCCACCACGCTCTCGGACTTCTTCCGCTCTCCGGAGGGGGCCGAGGGGATGGCCCTGCTGGCCTCGCGGGGTCCCCACACGCCGCGGCAGCTCTACATCTTCCCGGGGTCTCAGCTCCGCGTTCGGGAGGCGGTCGACGGCCTCCTCCGCAAGTACGGAGGCTCCCCCTGCGAGCCCCCGACCGCCGACGAGACGATGTTCCTCGCCGGGTCGACGGCGGTCTGGAAGCAGCTCCCTCGTGCCAAGGGATCGAAGGAGAGGACCGGTCCAAGCGAAGAGGCCAGGAACTAGCAGCCCGGCGACTTGGTGTACCATGCCTCTGGACCCGCTCCTCAGGAGTCTCCACATGAAGTCCCTTCCTCGCTGCACCCGGCGCTCCTTCCCCCTGCTTGCCGCTCTCGCCGCGCTGACCGCCGCCGGAGCCCTCCTCGCCCAGGAGTTCCAGGACCGCCAGGAGGTCGTGGTCGTCGAGGTGCCGGTCAACGTCACCGACCGCGACGGCGAGCCGGTGCGCGGGCTGACGGCCGACGACTTCGAGATCTACGACGAGGGGAAGCTCCAGAAGCTCACCGGCACCGAGATCGTGGACCTCCAGCTACTGACCGGGGAGAAGAGCGCACAGGTCGTGCAGCAGCTCCCCTCGACCCAGCGCCGCCACTTCCTCCTGCTCTTCGACCTCTCCTTCTCGACCCCCTCGGCCATCCTGCGCGCCCGCCTGGCGGCGCGGGACTTCGTGCTCGAGTCGCTGCACCCGGCCGACCTCGCGGCGGTCGCCACCTTCTCGCTCGAGGACGGGCCGCGGCTGATCGTCACCTTCACCCCCGACCGCGCCCAGTTGGCGCGCGCCATCGACACCCTGGGGGTGCGCAACAAGAACGCCCTCGCCGGCCTGCACCTCGACCCGCTCCGCTTCCTGATCACCGCCCCCGAGCTCCAGAGCAGCGTCGAGGGGCGCGAGACGGAGAGCCGGGTGGACGTCCGGCTCAACGCCGACGGCGAGCTGCTCGAGCACCTGACCGTCATCATGCAGCAGATGGACCGCAACCAGCGGCAGTTCGACCGCAGCCGCGTCACCGCCTACGCGCGGGCGCTCGGCGACGTCGCCCGCTCGCTCGACAGCGTCCGCGGGCGCAAGCACATAGTTCTCTTCTCCGAGGGCTTCGACAGCCGCCTGCTGATCGGCCGCCAGCCCGAAAGCCAGGACGAGGAGCAGCAGCGCGACACCATCAACGCCCAGCGCGGCGCCCTCCACCTGGTCGACTCCGATCAGATGTACGGCAACGTCGGCCTGCTCAACGACATCGAAAAGATGGTCGAGCAGTTCCGCCGCGCCGACTGCGTCATCCAGGCGGTGGACATCGGGGGCCTGCGCGCCGGCGGCGAGCTGCGCCCGCTGGCCGCCAACTCCGGCCAGGACTCGCTGTTCCTGATGGCCGAGCCGACGGGCGGCCAGCTGTTCAAGGACGCCAACGACCTCGGCCGCCAGCTCGACCGCGTGCTGCAACGCTCGGCCGTGACCTACGTGCTGACCTTCCAGCCGTCCGAGCTCAAGCTCGACGGCGCCTACCGCAAGCTCCGGGTCAAGCTCAAGAACGAGACGCGCGGCCTGCACCTCGCGCACCGCGCCGGCTACTACCGGCCGCGGCCGTTCCAGGACCTCGACCCGCTCGAGAAGCAGCTCCTCGCCTCCGACGCGATCGCCAGCGCGTCGCCGGCCGACCAGCTGGCCATCGAAGTGCTGGCCGCCCCCTTCCGCGCCTCGAAGGGCTCCTCGTACGTGCCGGTGATCGTCGAGATCGACGGCCCGAGCCTCCTCGCCGGGCACGAAGGCGAGAAGCTGGCGGTCGAGATCTACGCCTACGTCACCGACGCCAAGGGGGAGATGCGCGACTTCTTCACCCAGATGGTGGGCCTCGACGTCGGCAAGAACCGCCAGGCGCTGATCCGCACCGGCCTCAAGTACTACGGCCACCTGGAGCTGCCGCCCGGCGACTACCGCATCCGCGTCCTGGTGCGCAACGGCGGCAGCGGCCGCACGGCGGTGGAGTCGATCCCGCTCTCCATCCCGCCCTACGAGAGCTCCCAGGCCATCGTCCTGCCGCCGTTCTTCGTCGAGCAGCCGGGGCGCTGGATCCTGGTGCGCGAGCAGTCGCGCGAGCAGACCGTCGTCTACCCCTTCACCGTCAACGGCGAGCCCTACATCCCGGCGGTCAAGCCCGAGCTGCGCGGCGAGGACGCGAGCCGCTTCTGCCTGGTGGCCTACAACCTGCCGGCGGGGGAGCTGGAGCTCGAGGGGCGGGTGCTCACCGCCGACGGCCGCGAGGTCCCCGGCGCGCGGCTGCAGCTCGTCGAGCGCACGGTGACCGGCATCTCGCGCCTCGACAAGCTCCTCGCCACGTTCAAGCCCGGCGGCCTCGAGGCCGGCGACTACCACCTGCAGGTGGGCGTCCGCCAGCCCGGCAACGGCCCCCTGAGCAGCGGCACGATTCCATTCAGCGTGGTCAACTGACCCCGACTCCGTACTCTTCACTCCGTCACAGGAGATCCTCATGCTGCACTGTCGCAAGTCCCTCTGCCTCGCCATCGCTCTCCTCGCCCTCCTGCCCGCGGCGCCCGTTGCGGCCCAGCAGCAGCGGCGCGGCTTCGGCGAAACGACCACCGTCGTCGTCGTCGAGGTGCCGGTCTACGTCACCAAGGACGGCGAGCCGGTGCGCGGCCTGACCGCCGACAACTTCGAGATCACCGACGGCCGCAAGGTCCAGAAGATCACCGCCTTCGACGTCATCGACCTGGCGCAGCCGCTGACGCCGCAGCAGGCGGCCCAGCTGCCGGTCGCCGGGCGGCGCCACTTCCTGCTCCTCTTCGACCTCGCCTTCGCCGACCCGGAAGGGATCTTCCGCGCCCGCGAGGCGGCCAAGAAGGTCGTCTCCGAGCAGCTCCAGCCGACCGACCTCGCCGCCGTCGCCCTCTACTCCTCTGCCCGCGGCCCGAACATCGTCCTCGGCTTCACCTCCGACCGCCGGCAGATCGCGACCGCCGTCGACACCCTCGGCGTGCCGCAGCTCGTCGGCCGCGGCGCCGATCCGCTGGCCCTCATGGTGAACGCGAGCCCCACCACCGGGGCCATGCAGATGACCGAGGTCGGGGGGGGCGGCGCGGGCACGGAGGCCCGGGTCGAGGCGGTGACCGAGTTCCTCAAGGCCGTCTCCAGCGCCGAGACCAAGACCAACGCCGAGGCGCTCAAGAACCAGGTGACCGCCTTCTCGCGCTCCTTCGCCGACTTCGGGAAGCTGATGGGAACGGTGCAGGGCACCAAGCACGTCGTCTACTTCTCCGAGGGCTTCGACAGCTCGGTGCTGCAGGGCGAGGGCGCGTCGGAGGACACGAGGGAGGCGATCGCGCACGGCGAGACGTGGGACGTCAACAGCGACGAGATGTTCGGCTCCGGCCGGCAGCAGAATGACGTCAGCGCGATGCTCGAGGAGTTCCGCCGCGCCAACTGCATCATCCAGGCGGTGGACGTGTCGCGCCTGAAGTCCGGCCACGAGGAGCGGCCGCGCCCCTCGGGGCAGGACAGCCTGCTGCAGATGGCCAAGTCGACCGGCGGCGAGCTCTACACCAACTTCACCGACCTGTCGCAGGCGATGAGCAAGGTGTTCGAGCGCACCAGCGTCACCTACCTGCTGGCCTTCCAGCCCGAAAACCTCAAGCAGGACGGCTCGTTCCGCAAGCTCAAGGTGCGGCTCAAGGACGCGCCGGGGGGCGCCAAGCTCTCCTACCGCCCCGGCTACTACACGCCCAAGCCGGTGCCGCAGCTCACCGCCCTCGAGCGCCGCTTCCAGACCGCGGCCGAGATCCTCGGCGGCGAGCCGGGCGGGCCGCTCGGCGCCTCCGTCCTCGCCACGCCCTTCCGCACCGGCGGCCCCAACTCCTACGTGCCGGTGCTGGTCGAGGTCAACGGGCCGGCGCTCCTCGCCGGCCAGAAGGAGAAGGCGCTGGTCACCGAGATCTACGCCTACGCCATCGACGGCGAGGGCTCGATTCAGGGCTACTTCACGCAGAACCTCGGACTCGACCTCACCAAGGTCGAGGCGCAGCTCAAGCAGAGCGGCCTCAAGTTCTACGGCGACCTCGAGCTGCCGCCCGGCGAGTACTCGCTGCGCGTCCTGGTGCGCAACGCCCAGACCGGCGCCCACTCGCTGCAGGTCGTGCCGGTCGTCGTCCCGGCCCACGACCAGGCGGGGCCGGTGGTGCTGCCGCCGATGTTCCCCGAGGCGCAGGGCAAGTGGCTGCTGACCCGCGAGACGCAGGCGGCCGGCGCGCCGCAGCCCGAGTACCCGTTCATCATCGGGCAGGAGCCGTTCATCCCGGCCTCGAAGCCCGTGCTCGCCGCCAACCAGGGGGTGAAGGTCGCCGTCATGGCCTACAACCTTGGCAACGGCGACGTCCGCGCCGAGGCCGGCGTGCTGCGCGCCGACGGCCAGCCCGTCCAGGGCGGAGCGCTGGAGGTCACCGAGCGGCAGCGCGGCGGCGGCCGGGCGCCCGACCGCCTGGTGGGCACCTTCACCCCCTCGGGGCTCCCCCCCGGCGAGTACCTGCTGCGGGTGACGGTCACCGACGGGGCGAGCGGCGCGGCGCAGTCGAGCACGATCCCGTTCGTCGTCGGGTAGCGCCGCTGTCCGAGTCGGCAGGTCCGTTGCAGGAGGGCCGGGGAGCGTACCCCCGGCCCTCTGTGCTTTCCGCGGCGCCTGCCGCGTTGTCGAGCTTCCGTTGCCGTCCTGGAAGGAGGACGTCCATGCCCTCGCGCAGAGTCGCCGCGTTCGTCTCGCTGGTCTCCCTCGCCGCCGCGGCGCCCCTCCTCTCCCAGGCCCCGCCCCGCTTCGGCGGTTCGACCTCGGTCGTGGTCGTCGAGGTGCCGGTCAACGTCACCAAGGACGGGAAGCCGGTGCGCGGCCTGACCGCCGCGAACTTCGAGATCGTCGAGGGCAAGACGGGCCGGCCGATCACCGGCTTCGAGGTGATCGACCTGGGCGCGGTCGGGGCCGAGGGGCAGCGACGGATCCCGATCGCCGCCCGCCGCCACTTCCTCTTCCTCTTCGACTTGACCTTCGCGCAGGCGAGCTCGATCGTGCGGGCGCGCACGGCGGCGGTCGATCTGGTGCGGCAGGGCTTCCACCCCGCCGACTTGGGCGCCGTGGCCACCTACAGCGCCACCCGCGGCGCCGAGCTGGTGCTCGGCTTCACCAGCGACCGCGCGCAGATCGAGGCGGCGATCCGGTCGCTCGGCCTGCCGCAGCTCGTCAACCGCGCGCCGGACCCGCTGCGGCTGATCGTCGCCGACATCGAGGTAGAGGCGGGCAGCGACGTCGTCGCGGGCATCCGGAGCGGCGGCGTGCGCGACTTCCGCGCCGAACGCCGAGAGGCGATCGATTACCAGATGATCGAGATCGTCGGCGACATCCAGCGCGACAGCAACGAGCAGCAGATGAGGACGGCGCAGAACCAGGTGGTGGCCCTGACGCGCTCGTTCTCCGAGCTGGCGCAGATGATGGCGTCGGTCGACGGCCGCAAGCACGTCGTCTACCTCTCCGAGGGCTTCACCGCCGGCGCCGCCGTCGGCCGCGGCCCCGACCGCGAGACCAGCGACGCGGTGGCGGAAGGCCAGCCGTGGAAGTCCGAGAGCGAGACCGTCTACGGCAGCAGCCGCGTGCAGAGCGACGTCGAGCGGATGCTCGAGGCCTTCCGCCGCGCCGACTGCGTGGTGCAGGCGGTGGACATCGGCGGCGTGCGCACCACGGGGGCGGAGGCCGAGACCCACCTCGCGAGCGACACGCAAGGGCGCAACGACGGCCGCGACGTCCTGCTGACCATGGCGCGCGACACCGGCGGCGAGCTGTTCCAGAACACCAACGACCTCGCCGCGGCGATGGCGCGGATGCTTTCGGCGACGAGCGTCACCTACCTGCTGGCCTTCCAGCCCGAGGGCCTGGCGCAGGACGGCACCTTCCATCCGCTCAAGGTGCGCCTGAAGGGCGGCCCGCGCGGCGCGCGGGTCTATCACCGCGCCGGCGACTACGCGCCCGATCCGCTGCGCGTGGTGCGGCCGCTCGAGCAGAGCCTGACCTCGGCGGCCGAGATCCTGAGCGGCGAGGAGGGCGGCAGCCTCCCGGTCTCGGCGCTGGCGGTGGCGCTGCCGCTGCCGGGGGCGGCGGGGAAGGCGGTCGTGCCGCTGCTCGTCGAGGTGGACGGGCCGGCGTTGCTGGCCGGTCACGTCGGGCCGGCCATGTCGGTCGAGATCTACGCCTACGCGCTGGGGACCGAAGGCTCGGTCGACGGCTTCCTCACCCAGCGCCTGGAGCTCGACCTGACCAAGGTCGCCGACGAGCTGCGGGCGAGCGGGCTCGAGTTCTACAGCGAGCTGGAGCTGCCGCCGGGCTCCTACGAGGTCCGCCTCCTGGTCAAGAACGCGCAGATGGGGGGCGCCCACGCACTGCGCTCGCTGCCGGTCGAGGTGCCGGCCGCGCCGCAGCTCTCGCCGCCCCTCTTCGTCGCGGCGGCGGGCGGCTGGCTCTTGACGCGCCAGGCGCCGCGGCCGGGCGAAGCGGCGCGCGCCTACCCCTTCACGCTCGCCGGCCAGCCGTTCGTGCCGGACGCGCGGCCGGTGGTCGCGGCGGCCGGCGAGGCGCGGATCGCTCTGCTGGCCTCGGATCTCGGGAGCGGCGAGGTGGTGGCGCAGGCCGAGGTGCTGCGCGCCGCCGACCGCCAGCCGGCCGCGGGCGGCGGCTTCCGCCTCCTCGAGCGCCAGCGCGGCGAGGCGGGCGCGCCCGACCGGCTGGTCGGGGTCTTCACGCCGGCGGGCCTGCCGCCCGGGGAGTACGTGCTGCGCGTCACGGTCACCGACCGGGCGAGCGGCGCCGCCCGCACGAGCGCCGCGCCCTTCGTGGTCGAGGGGTAGGGCGGTGCGCGGCCGGGCACGGCTCCTCGCTCTCGTTCCCCTCCTGCTGGCGCTGGCGCCGGCGCGCCTGCCGGCGCAGGCGGGGCGCTTCGGCGAGACGACGTCCGTCGTCGTCGTCGAGGTGCCGGTCCAGGTGGTCAAGGACGGCAAGCCGGTGCGCGGCCTGACGGCCGAGAACTTCGAGGTCTGGGACGGCAAGACGAAGCAGCGGCTCACCGGGTTCGAGGCGATCGACCTGGCGGCCCTGGAGGCCCGTGGCGCCGCCGCCGGGGCGCCGCCGCCCGCCCTACCCCCTGCCGCCCGCCGCCACTTCCTCTTCCTCTTCGACCTCACTTTCGCGCGCCCGAAGTCGATCCTGCAGGCGCGGGAGGCGGCGCAGGACCTGGTGCGCGACGGCCTCCACGCGAGCGACCTCGCCGCGGTCGCCACCTACAGCGCCAGCCGCGGCAGCGAGCTGGTGCTCGGCTTCACCGCCGACCGCGCGCAGCTCGAAGCCGCCATCGAGTCGCTCGGCCTGCCGCAGCTGGTGCCCCAGAGCCCCGACCCGCTGCGGCTGGTGATCGCCGGGCTCGAGGCCGACATGGGTCTCGGCGCGCCGGGCCTGGGCGGCGGCGCCGGCACCGGCATGGGGCGCCGCTCGGAGGGCCGCGAAGACTTTCTCGAGGTCCTCAAGCGGGCGCAGCGGGAGATGGAGGCCAGCCAGCGGCACACCCTGGAAGACCAGGTCTCCGCCGCCAGCCGCTCCCTGGCGGACCTGGCGCAGGTGATGGGCGCCGTCGACGGCCGCAAGTTCGTGGTCTACCTCTCCGAGGGCTTCCAGGCGAGCGCCGCCACCGGCACGGGGAGCGACGCCGACAGCGCGAACGCGGTGGCGAGCGGCGAGAGCTGGAAGGTGGACAGCGAGAAGCTCTACGGCAGCGCCCGGGTGCAGGCGGCGCTGGCGGCGATGTTCGAGAGCTTCCGCCGCGCCGACTGCATCGTCCAGGCGGTGGACATCGGCGGCGTGCGGACGGCGGGCTCCGAGGCGGCGACCGAGCACCGCCCCGACGCCGACGTCGCCGACACCGGCCGCGACGCGCTGCTGGCGCTGGCCCACTACACCGGCGGCGAGCTGTACCAGAACTTCAACGACCTCGGCGCGGCGATGGGCAAGATGCTCGACCGCACGAGCGTCACCTATCTCCTCTCCTTCCAGCCCGAAGGCCTCCTCGCCAACGGCGCCTTCCACAATCTGGAGGTGCGTTTGAAGGGCGCGCCGCGCGGCGCCCGCGTCCACCACCGCGCCGGCTACTTCGCGCCCGACCCGTTGCGCGCCGTCCATCCTCTGGAGCAGCGGCTTCTGGCGGCGGCCGACATCCTGGGCGGCGAGGAGGGCGGCACGCTCCCGGTCTCCGCCCTCGCCGTGCCGCTGCCAGGCGGCGGGGCGGCGCAGGCGGCGGTGCCGCTGCTCCTGGAGATCGACGGGCCGGCGCTCCTGGAAGGTCACGTCGGGCGCTCGCTGGCGCTCGAGATCTACGCCTACGCCCTCGACCGCGAGCAGGCGGTGCGCGGCTTCCTGACCCAGCGCGTGGACCTCGACCTCGAGAAGGTCGAGCCGCAACTGCGCGCCGGCGGCCTCAAGTTCTACGGCGAGCTGGCGCTGCCGCCGGGCGCCTACACGCTGCGCCTCCTGGTGCGCAACGCGCAGAGCGGCGCCCGGAGGCTCGCCTCGCTGCCGGTCGAGGTGCCGGCGGCGGTCGCGGAGGCCGGCGCCGGACCGCTGGTCTCGCCGCCCCTCTTCCTCGCCAGCGGCGGGAGCTGGGTGGTGACGCGGCAGGCGGAGCGCGCCGGCGAGCCGGCGCGGCAGTACCCGTTCACGCTCGCCGGGCAGCCCTTCGTCCCCGACGTCCGGCCGGTGGTCGCCGCGGCCGGCGAGGCGCGGGTCGCCCTCCTCGCCTACAACCTGGGGAGCGGCGACGTCGTGGCCCGCGCCGAGGTGCTGCGCGCCGGCGACCGCCAGCCGGCCGGCGGCGGCGGCTTCCGCCTCCTCGACCGCCAGCGCGGCGAGGGCGGCGCGCCCGACCGGCTGGTCGGGGTGCTGACCGCGCGCGGACTGCCGCCGGGCGAATACCTGCTGCGCGTCACCGTCACCGACCGCGCCAGCGGCGCGACGCATTCGAGCGGCTCGCCCTTCGTAGTGAAAGGATAGGGCGATGCGCCGCCCACCCGTCCGGCTCGCCCTCCTCGCCGCGCTCGCCGGCGCGCTCGCCGCCGGCCTTCCCGCCCAGGAGGGGCGCTTCGGCGAGACGGCGTCGGTCGTGGTCGTCGAGGTGCCGGTCAACGTCACCAAAGGCGGCCGGCCGGTGCGCGGTCTCACCGCCGAGGACTTCGAGGTCTTCGACGGCAAGACGAAGCAGCGCCTCAGCGGCTTCGAGGTGATCGACCTGACGGCCCCGGGCGCCGGCGGTGCGGGCGCCGCCGCGGCCGGACCGGACGCGCCGCCGCTCGCCGCCCGCCGCCACTTCCTCTTCCTCTTCGACCTCACCTTCGCCCAGCCCAAGTCGATCGTGCAGGCGCGCGAGGGGGCGCTGGCGCTGGCGCGCGGCGGCCTCCACCCCACCGACCTGGCGGGCGTCGCCACCTACAACGCGCGCCGCGGGGCCGAGCTGGTCTTGGGCTTCTCCCCCGATCGCGCGCAGCTCGCGGCGGCGATCGAGTCGCTGGGTCTGCCGCAGCTCCTCGACCGCGCACCGGACCCGCTGCGCCTGACGCTGGCCAGCTTCAAGGCGGAGCACGAGATGAAAGGCGGCGAGGAAGGCTCTCCGATCGGCGAGATGATCCTCGAGGTCTTCGAGGCCGATCAGCGGCTCACCGCCGAGACCCACGCGCGGGAGGCGCGCAACCAGGTGGTGGCGCTCACCCGCTCTTTCTCCGAGCTGGCGCAGATGCTGGCCTCGATCGACGGCCGCAAGCACGTCGTCTACCTCTCCGAGGGCTTCACCCGCGAGTCCGCCGTCGGCCAGAGCCCCGACCGCGAGACCGCCGACGCGATCGCGCACGGCGAGACCTGGAAGGCGGAGGCGGAGGGGATCTACGGCAGCACGCGCGTGCAGACCGACGTCGAGCGCATGCTCGAGGCCTTCCGCCGCGCCGACTGCGTCGTCCAGGCAGTGGACATCGGCGGCGTCCACGTCGCCGGCTCCGACGTCACCGAGACGATTCACGGCGAGACGGCGGGGCAAGAGCGGGGCAGCGGGCGCGACGTGCTGCTGACCATGGCGCGCGACACCGGCGGCGAGCTGTACCAGAACAGCAACGACCTGGCGGCGACGATGGCGGACATGCTGGCGCGGACGAGCGTCACCTACCTCCTCTCCTTCCAGCCCGAGGCGCTGCCGTACGACGGTTCGTTCCGTCCCCTGAGGGTGCGGCTCAAGGGGGGGCCGCGCGGCGCCCAGATCTCCCACCGCGCCGGCTACTACGCCCCCGACCCGGCGCGCGTCGCGCGGCCGCTCGAGCGGACCCTGCTGACGGCCGAGGAGATCCTGGGCGGCGAGGAGGGCGGCAGCCTGCCGATTGCGGCGCTCGCCGTGCCGCTGCCGGGGGGAGCGCTGCCGCTGCTGGTCGAGATCGAGGGCCCGGCCCTCCTCTTCGGGCACCAGGGCCCGGCCCTGGAAGTCGAGATCTACGCCTACGCGCTGGACGGCGCCGGGGCGGTGCGCGGCTTCCTCACCCAGCGCGTAAACCTCGACCTCGAGAAGGTGCGCGAGGCGCTCGGCGCCGGCGGGCTCAAGTTCTACGGCGACCTGGCGCTCCCGCCCGGCTCCTACACCGTGCGCCTGCTGGTGCGGAACGCCCAGAGCGGGGCCCGGGCCCTCCGCTCGCTGGCGGTCGAGGTGCCGGCGGCCGGCGCGGCCGCGGCGCCGCCGTTCGTCTCGCCGCCGCTCTTCGCCGACCCCGCGGGGCGGTGGATCCTGGCGCGCGAGCAGCGCGGCGCCGAGGAGACCGCGCCGCCCGACCCGTTCCTGAGCGGCGGCTCGCCCTTCCTGCCTTCCGTGCGGCCCATCCTCGCCGCCGGCGCCGAGGCGCCGGTGACGGTCTTCGTCTCCGACCTCGCCGCGGAGCAGGCCCAGGTGCGCGCCAAGGTGCTCGACGCCGCCGGCCGGGAGGTCGCCGGCGGCAAGCTCCGCATCGCCGCCTGGCGGCGGGGCGCGGCCGGCGCGGTCGGCCGCATGGAAGGGAGCTTCGCCACCGCCGGCCTGCCGCCGGGCGAGTACGTCCTGCGGGTCACCGTGACCGACCCCGGCAGCGGCGCGGCGCAGTCGAGCACGGCCGCCTTCGTAGTCGCGGCGGCCGGCTGATCCAGCCGTTCATGGCGGGCGAGCTGCTCGTCCGGGTCAAGCCCGGGCGCGACAAGGCGCTGCGGCAGGGGCACCCCTGGCTCTACTCGGGCGCGATCAACCGCGTCGAGGGGGACGAGACGGCGCCGCTGGCGCGGGTGGTGGACGCCGCCGGCCGGCCGCTCGGCAGCGGCTTCTGGAGCCCGCGCTCGCAGATCCGGGTGCGTCTCCTGGCCGCCCCCGGCGAGACCGTGGACCGCCACCTCTTCGCCGCCCGCCTCGCCGAGGCGCTGGCGCTGCGCCGGGCGGTCCTGCCGTCCGACACCACCGGCTGGCGCGTCCTCAACGCCGAAGGGGACGGCGTCCCCGGCTGGACGGTGGACCGCTTCGGCGACACCTTCGTCTCCCAGATTACCGTCGCCGGCCTGGAGGCATTGCGCGGCGAGGCCTACGCCGCCCTCGCGACCGCGTTCCCCGGCGCCGACGTCCTGCAGTCCAACGCCGCCCCGGCCCGCCGCGGCGAAGGGCTGCCGGCCGAGGACGAGGTGATCGCCGGCGACCCGCCGGCGGACGCCCTGTTCACCGAGTCCGGCCTCACCTTCACCGCCGACCTCGCGGCCGGGCAGAAGACCGGCTTCTACTGCGACCAGCGCGAGAACCGCCGCCTGGCCGAGCGGCTGGCCGGCGGCCGCGGCGTCCTCGACCTCTTCGCCCACAGCGGCGCCTTCGGCCTCTACGCCCTGCGCGGCGGCGCCGAGCGGGTGGTGCACGTCGAGTCCTCGACCAAGCTCATCGAGCGCGGCCGCCGGCACTACGCATTCAACGGCCTGGAGACGGCGGAGGCCGAGGGGCGCGTCGAGTGGGTGCGCGCCAACGTCTTCGAGGAGCTGCGGCGGCGGAGCGACCGCTTCGGCATGGTCGTCTGCGACCCGCCGCCTCTGGTGCGCCGGCGCGCCGATCTCGCCGCCGGCGCCCGCGCTTACAAGGACTTGAACCGCCTGGCGCTGGGGCTCCTGGCGCCCGGCGGGGTGCTCATGACCTTCACCTGCAGCGGCGCGGTGGACGCCAAGCTCTTCCGCCAGATCCTCTTCGCCGCCGCCGTCGAGGCCCGCGTCCGCCTCGCTCTGCTCGCTCCGCTCGCCGCCGCCCCCGATCACCCGGTGGCGGTCACCCACCCCGAAGGCGAGTACCTGCACGGCTGGCTGGGGATGGTGCAGGGAGCGCCTTAGCTCGTCAGAACGCAGTGCTCAGGTGCAGTTCGCCATCCCGCAGGCGGCGCAGAAACCGCCCCCGTTGATGCACTCGCAAAAGCCGTCCGGGTCCGTGCAGCCCTGCGGTGCGACGCAACTCGACGGGCAGTTGGTCGTCACGCCGTCGCAGGTGACCGAGCTCGCCCCGATCGAGCAAGAGATGTGGCCGATACACGAGACCGATGAGCAGCCGGTAGCTCGGCCGCAGTTCTTGTGCGCACTGCAGTGATTCAACGGCGTCGGAACCGGCTCGCTGCGGGCGGGCCCCACCTCCGCCGCCGCAGTGGCGCAGGCGAAGAAGGGGGCCAGGGGCACCGCCGAAGCGGCAGGCTCGGCCGTGGCGAGATTGGGGATGAGGAGCAGGGCAGACGCGAGAAGCACGACCTGGGACCGCATGGCTCGAATCTCCTTTCGCGTGTGCCGTCGCTATGGCGGCAGCCTCCCTAATATCCTATTCTTAGTGTAGAGTCAACTATGCATGAGTAGGGGGCGGCGCGTTGACAGCCTAGGAGCCTTTTGCTAATTTCCACGGTCCCGGCGGCGCCGCCGCCTCACGACAGACAAAGGCCCGTAGCTCAGTTGGTTAGAGCGCTACGTTGACATCGTAGAGGTCAGCGGTTCAAGTCCGCTCGGGCCTACCATTTCGAGATCAGGACGAGGCGATTCGAGGTCCACAACGCTCATCCGCATGCACAGGCGCTTAGCTCAGCTGGTTAGAGCGCTACCTTCACACGGTAGAGGTCAGCGGTTCGAGTCCGCTAGCGCCTACCAGACCCACCGCCCGTGAGCCGCGGCGCGGCGGGCCTCCCGCCCGTATCTCTTTTGCTCCGAACCTTGCTCCCCCTTTGATGGACCCAGAAGAGGTGATCCACCTCACGCTGCCCGACGGCTCGCAGCGGGCCGTGCGCCGCGGGGCGACGCCGCTGGAGGTCGCCGCCGGCATCGGCCGCCGCCTCGCCGCCGACGCCGTCGGCGCCGAGCTCGACGGCGAGAAGGTGGACCTGCGCGCGCCGCTCGACCGCGGCGGCGCCTTCCGCGTCTTCACCGCCAAGAGCCCGGAGGCCGGCGAGTTCATCCGCCACAGCGCCGAGCACGTGCTGGCCGACGCCGTCAAGCGCCTCTGGCCGGAGACCGAGATCGACGTCGGGCGGAAGGACCACGCCGAGAAGTTCCAGTACGACTTCCGCTTCCCGCGCCCGTTCACGGCCGAGGACCTCGAGCGGATCGAGGCGAAGATGCGCGAGATCGTCGCCGAGGGCGCGGAGCTCCAGCGCATCGAGGTCTCGCGCGCCGACGCCGAGCGCATCTTCCGCGAGATGGGCGAGGGGCTCAAGGTCGAGCGCTTGAAGGACATCCCAGACGGCGAGCCGATCACCCTCTACCGCCACGGCGCCTTCACCGACCTCTGCCGCGGCCCGCACGCGCAGCGGACGTCGCAGATCGGCGCCGTCAAGCTCCTGGAGTCCTCGGCCGTCTACTGGAAGGGCGACGAGGCCAACGAGCGCCTGCAGCGCATCTACGGCACCGCCTTCGCGAGCCCGGCCGAGCTGGAGCAGTGGCTGGAGCAGGCCGAGCAGGCGCGGGCGCGCGACCACCGGCGCCTGGGCCCCGAGCTCGACCTCTTCAGCTTCCACCCGGCGGCGCCGGCGAGTCCCTTCTTCCACCCCAAGGGGACGATCGTCTACAACGCCCTGGTCGGGCTGATCCGCGAGCTGCAGGTGAAGAGCGGCTTCGCCGAGGTGGTGACGCCGCAGATCCTCGACATCGACCTCTGGCACACCTCGGGCCACTGGGACCACTACCGCGACGCGATGTTCTTCTCGACCGTCGACGAGCGAGAGTTCGCGGTCAAGCCGATGAACTGCCCGGGGCACTGCCTGGTCTACAAGACGGCGCTGCGCTCCTACCGCGACCTGCCGATCCGCTACGCCGACTTCGGCCGCCTCCACCGCTACGAGAAGAGCGGCGTCACCTCGGGCCTGACGCGGGTGCGCTCGTTCGCCCAGGACGACTCGCACAGCTTCGTCCTGCCCGAGCAGATCGCCGGCGAGGTGCAGCTGCTGAACCGCATGATCCTGGAGCTCTACGCGCTCTTCGCCTTCGACGACGTGCGCATCGAGCTCTCGACTCGGCCCGAGAACCGGCTCGGCGACGACGCCACCTGGGACCGCGCCGAGCAGGCGCTGGCCGACGCGCTCGAGGCCTCCGGCATGGCCTACGAGGTCAACCACGGCGAGGGCAACTTCTACGGCCCGAAGATCGACTTCCACGTCCGCGACGTCCTCGGCCGCTCCTGGCAGCTCGGCACGGTGCAGCTCGACTACCAGATGCCGGAGCGCTTCGGCCTCTCCTACGTCGGGGCCGACGGCGCCGAGCACCGGCCGGTGATGATCCACAGCGCCAAGTACGGCTCGATCGAGCGCTTCCTGGGGATCCTGATCGAGCACACCGGCGGCGCCTTCCCCTCATGGTTGGCTCCGGTTCAGGCAATCGTCTTGCCTGTCTCGGACAAGTTCGCTTCCTACGCCAACGAAGTTTTCTTGCATCTCAAGGATTGGGGTGTTCGCGCCGAGCTGCATACAGGTAGTGAGAAGCTTGGCTACAAAATCCGTCAGGCCCAGATGCAGAAAGTTCCTTACATGCTCGTAGTTGGAGCGCGTGAGCAGGAGAGCCAGACCGTCTCAGTACGTCTTCGCTCAGGCGAGGACTTGGGTGAAATGGAACTAAGGAACTTCTTCGAACGACTACAAAAGGAGGTGTGCTGATCATCGACAAAGCGACCAGAGTCAACGACCGCATCCGGGTCAAGGAGGTGCGGCTGATCGAGGCCGACGGCTCGCAGGCCGGCATCGTGCCGATCGAGGACGCCCTGCGCCGCGCCCAGGAGCAGGTGCTCGACCTGGTGGAGGTGGCGCCGACCGCCAAGCCGCCGGTCTGCCGCATCATGGACTTCGGCAAGTTCCTCTACCAGCAAAAGAAGAAGGCCCACGACTCGCGCAAGAAGCAGAAGACGATCCAGGTCAAGGAGGTCAAGTTCCGGCCCAACATCGACGATCACGACTACGGCTTCAAGCTCAAGAACGTGATCCGCTTCCTCGGCGAAGGGGACAAGGTCAAGGCGACCGTCCAGTTCCGGGGGCGCGAGATGGCGCGGACCGACCTCGGTCACAAGCTGCTGGCGCGGGTGGCGCAGGACGTCGGGGACAAGGGAGTGGTAGAATCCAGCCCCGAGATGGCCGGCAACCGGATGCACGTCATCCTGGGGCCGCCCCGGCACGGCGTCAAGAAAGCCACCCCCTAAGCACGCGATACGCTTTATTGGAACGAAGGAGCGGGCCCATGCCCAAACAGAAGACCCATAAAGGGGCCGCCAAGCGCTTCAAGGTCACGGCGGGCGGGAAGGTGATGCGGCATCATTCGATGGCCGGCCACTTCCTGACCAAGAAGACCACGAAGCGGAAGCGGAACCTGCGCAAGGCGACGACCGTGTCGCCCGCCTTCGCCCCGACGATCAAGGAGATGCTGCACTCGTAGCGGCATCCCACCACAACCGGGCCGCCGCTGGGACGAACCTGTCCACCGGGGCCGAGCGCGCCGCCCGTCAGGGCAGCGCCCAACCAACGAACGAGGTTCGCCGACATGGCACGTGTCAAGCGCGGCAACGTCCGCAAAGAGCGCCGCAAGAAGATCCTCAAGGCCGCCAAGGGCTATTGGGGCACCAAGTCCAAGGCCCACCGCATGGCCAAGCAGGCGGTGGACAAGGCCCTCGGCTACGCCTACCGCGACCGGCGGCAGAAGAAGCGCCAGCTCCGCAGCCTGTGGATCGTGCGCATCAACGCCGCCGCCCGCCTCCACGGGCTCTCCTACAGCCGGCTGATGGCCGGGCTCAAGGCCGCCGGCAACGAGCTGGACCGCAAGGTCCTCGCCGACATCGCGGTGCGCGACCCGCAGGCCTTCGGCCTCATCGCCGAGGCCGCCAAGCAGGCGCTGCCGGCGGCGCCGGAGTCCCAGCCCCGCCCCGCGGAGGCTTGAGTTGGCGGTCGAGCCGCGCGCCAGCGCGGCCGACCTCGCCGAGCTCTCCGCCCGGTTCGAGCGCGAGGCCGACGCGGTCGGCGAGCGCGCCGCCTGGGAGGAGCTGCGCCTGCGCTGGGCGGGGCGCAAGCAGGGGCTCGTGCGCTCGCTCCTCGCCCGGCTGGGCGAGGTGCCGGCCGACGAGCGCCGCGACTTCGGCCAGGCGGTCAACAGGCTCAAGGAGCGGGTCGAAGAGCGCCTCGCCGAGCTCGACGAGCGCCTGACCGCCGGCGAGCGCGAGGCGGCGCGGCGGGCGGCGGCGATCGACCTGACCCTGCCGGGCCGCCGGCCGGCCCTCGGCAGCCTCCACCCGGTGATCCGCGTGCAGCGCGAGATCGAGGCGATCTTCGCCGAGCTCGGCTACAGCGTCGCCGAGGGGCCGGAGGTCGAGGACGACTTCCACAACTTCGAGGCCCTCAACTTCCCGCCCGACCACCCGGCGCGCGACACGCAGGACACGTTCTTCCTGAAGAGCGGCCTGCTCCTGCGCACCCACACCTCGCCGGTGCAGATCCGCACCATGCTCTCGCGCAAGCCGCCGATCCGCGTCATCTGCCCGGGCCGCGTCTACCGCGCCGACAACGACCTCCGCCACTCGCCGATGTTCCACCAGGTCGAGGGGCTGGCGGTGGGGGAGGGGATCACCTTCGGGCACCTGAAGGGGACACTCGAGGCGTTCTTGAAGCGCCTCTTCACCCCCGACACCGGCGTCCGCCTGCGCCCCAGCTTCTTCCCCTTCACCGAGCCGTCGGCGGAGGTGGACATCACCTGCCCCTTCTGCCGCGGCGGCGGCTGCGATACCTGCTCGAAGACCGGCTGGATGGAGATCCTGGGCTCCGGCATGGTGGATCCGCGCGTCCTCGCCAACTGCGGCATCGACCCCGAGGTCTACACCGGCTTCGCCTTCGGCCTGGGCCTCGACCGCGTAGCGATGATCCGCTACGGCATCCCCAACATCCGGGTGCTCTTCGAGAACGACGAGCGCCTGCTGCGGCAGGTCAGTGGCTGATGCTCTTCTCGCGCGAGTGGCTCTCGGAGTACGTCGAGATCCCCGGCGGCGAGGAGGGGGCGCGCGAGCTGGCGCGGCGGCTGACCGGCGCCGGGCTCGCCGTCGAACAGCTCGCCGCCCGCGACGGCGACCTCCTCTTCGACGTCGACGTCACCACCAACCGGGTGGACTGCATGTGCCACTTCGGCCTGGCGCGCGAGGTGGCGGTGGCGCTCGACGAGCCGCTGCGGCGGCCGCCGGCGGCGCCCGAGGAGTCGCCGGAGCCGGTCGCCGAGCTGGCGGCCCTCGAGGTCGAAGACCCCGAGGGGTGCCCGCGCTACGCCGCGCGCGTGGTGCGCGGCGTCGCCGTCGGGCCGAGCCCGGCGTGGCTGCGCCGGCGACTGGAGGCCATCGGCCAGCGCTCGATCAACAACGTGGTGGACGTCACCAACTACGTCCTCTGGGAGCTGGGCCAGCCGCTTCACGCCTTCGACCTCGACCGCCTCGCCGGCCGCCGCATCGTCGTCCGCCGCGCCCGCCGCGGCGAGCGGCTGACGACCCTCGACGACGTCGCCCGCGCCCTCGACCCCGACGTCCTGGTCATCGCCGACGCCGAGCGGCCGGTGGCCCTGGCCGGCGTCATGGGCGGCGCCGACAGCGAGGTCACCGGCGCGACCGCCGACGTGCTCCTCGAGAGCGCCCACTTCGACCGCCGGCGGGTGCGCGCCGCGAGCCGCCGCTTCGGCCTCCACACCGACGCCAGCCACCGCTTCGAGCGCGGCAGCGACCCCGAGGGGTGCCTCGACGCCGCCACCCGCGCCGCCGCGCTGATCGCCGAGGTCGCCGGCGGCGTCGTCGTCCACGGCGCCCTCGACGTGCGCTGGGCCGAGGCGCCGAGCTGGACGCCGCGCGGCTTCCTCGACTTGGCCCGCCTCCACGCCTTCGCCGGCGCCGACGTGCCGCGCTCCGACGTCAAGCGCTGGCTCAACGGCCTCGGCTTCCGCCTGCGCGCCCTCGACGACGCGGTCTGGGAGGTCACCATCCCCTCCTGGCGCTACTTCGACATGGAGCCGCGCAAGCCCGAGGAGGGCAAGGAGCCGAAGGTCTTCCCCGCCGACCTCTACGAGGAGGTCCTCCGCCACTACGGCTACGACCGCATCCCCTCGGACCTGCCGGCGGTCGGCGGGCCGGACGCCGCGGCCCCGCCGGAGGCGGCGCGCCGCCGGCGCCTGCGCGACCACTTGGCCGCCTGCGGCTACGCCGAGGCGATCGACCTGGCCTTCATCGATCCGCGCGAGGACGGCGCCTTCCCCAGCCTCCGCCCCGCCGCGCCGGCGCTGGAGCTGGCCAACCCGCTCTCCGAGCGGCTGTCGGTGCTCCGCCGCTCGCTCCTGCCGGGGCTCGTCGAGAGCGCCCGCTTCAACCAGCGGCGCGGGGCGGCGTCGGTCCAGCTCTTCGAGGTCGGCCGGGTCTTCTTCCCGCCCTCCGGCAACCGCGCCGAGCCGGCGCTGCCCGACGAGCCGGAGATGGTGGCGCTGGTCTGCGGCGGCCGCCGCGGCACCCCCTGGGACCGCGCCGGCGACCTCGACCTCTTCGACTTGAAGGGCGCGGTCGAGGGGCTGGCGGAGCTCGCCGGCGGGCGCCTGGAGGCGCGGCCGGCCGACCTGCCGGGCCTGGCGCGCGGCGTCGCCGCCGAGCTGGTGCTGCGCGGCGAGGTCGTCGGCTTCCTGGGGCAGGTGGCGGAGGAGGAGGGGTACCCCCTCTACGTCGCCGAGCTGGCCGTCGAGCCGCTGGTGGCCGGCGAGGCGCCGCTCGCGGTCGCGCCCCCCTCGCGCTTCCCCGGCATCGCCGCCGACTTCACCTTGACCCACCCGCTCACCGTCACCTGGGCGGAGCTGGAACGGGCGATCGGCCGCGCCGCCCCCCCCGACCTCGCCGCCTTCCAGCTCAAGGACCGCTACCGCGGCCCCGGCGTCCCGGAAGGCGCCGTCAACACGACGATCACCTTCGTCTACAATGCCCGCGACCGGTCCCTCACCCAGGACGAGGTCAACGAGCGCCAGGCGGCCCTGACCGCCGAGCTGGAGCGGCGCTTCGGCTGGCGAGGGTAGGCCCGGAGCTTGCAAACAGAGGCTTCGCTCAACCAACCGGCGATTGACTGGAGACTCCATGGAAGACCTCAAGCCGCGATCGGGACACTTTCACGCCGTCCGCTTCTACGAGAACGAGAACGAGCTCTGCCGCATCGTCGCCGACTTCCTGAGCGCCGGGCTGGCGGCCGGCCAGCCGGCCATCGTCGTCGCCACCCCCAAGCACCGGAACGGGATCGCCAAGCGCTTCGACGAGATCGGCCTCGACATCGCCGAGCTGCAGCGCAGCGGCGAGCTGGTGCTGCGCGACGCGCGCGAGATGCTGGCCTTCTTCATGGTCGACGGCATGCCCGACTCCGGGCGCTTCAACACCGCCATGTCGCGCCTCATCCAGCAGGCCTGCCGCGGCCGCGACGACCGCCCGGTCAGTGTCTACGGCGAGATGGTGGACGTCCTGTGGAAAGACGGCAACCAGCCGGGCGCCATGCGCCTCGAGCTGCTCTGGAACCAGCTCGCCGCCAGCCACGACTTCTCCCTCCTCTGCGGCTACGCCGTAGGCAGCTTCTACAAGGGCGCCAGCCGCGACGAGATCTGCAGCCAGCACAGCCACGTGCTGTCGGACGCCGGTATCGCCACGGCCACGAACTAACCTTCTAAGCCGCTGGCGCCGGCAGCACCCCCCCGACCTCGAACTGCTCCCGCGGGAAGCGGTGTGCCTGGTGCGCGAAGACGTCGCGCCGGGAGAACTCCACCGCTCCGCGCGTGGCCACGCAGTACCAGGTCCCCGGCGGCTCGGGGCGCCGGCTGGCGAACGCCCGCGCCGTGAAGAGGCCGAAGTTGGCGCCCCCCTCCAGGCTCCGGGCCGAGCGGTAGCGGAAGGCTTCGACCTCCGCGGCGCGCAGGTCGCGGCCGAGCTGCTGCGACGTCTCGTAGGAGACCGGCGAGGAGATCTCCGCTGCGAAGGCGGCGAAGGGCTCGCGCGTCAGGTCCACTCCGCGCTCCGTCAGCACCCGGACGCGGAACGCCGACACGTCCCCCATCACCGGCTCCAGCGCGGCCCGGCTCCCCTCGAGGAAGAACAGCCGGTAGTAAGCAGCCTCGGCGAAGGCCGTCACCAGCTCCTCCGCGCCGTACCAGATGCCGCGCTCGGCGCGGGTGCCGAAGCGCGAGCCGTGGCGGAGAGGCGGGTAGCGGAAGGGCGTCAGCAGGAGGTAGTGGAGCCGCTGGAGCTCGGGCTCCGGCGGCAGCGGCGGCTTCGCCCGCTCGATCAGCTCCTCGAGGAGTTGCTGCTCGGCGTCCGAATCGACGAGCTTGCGGGTCGAGACGAGGTGCTGCGCCTCGACCACCCGCCAGGGGCGGGCCTCCAGCCTCCCGATCTCAGCCCTGGCCGCGCAACGCGTCCAGATAATCGGTGGCACGGACCAGGCCCTGGGCCGTCTGGATGAGCTCGGCGGGCACGCCCGAGAGATGGTCGTTGTAGGCCCGCAGCCAGAGCCGGCTCTTCTCGGAGTCCCCGCCCAAGAGGGCGTCGAGGCTGCGGAAGACCCGCAGGAAGAGCAGCGCCAGCTCCCCCTCCTTGCTCGCCGGGTCGATGGTCCGCCGGCCGGTCGCGATCCGCGACAGCGACGAGGCGCTGACGCCGAGGACGGCGGCCAGCTCCCGGCCTGAGAAGCCGAGGAGATCGGCCGCGCGCTCGGTGGCCTTGGTCAGGACAGTAGAGGCGGAAGGCGAAGGCTCGGGCAGCGGAGAACGCATTGCAGGTGAAATTATACGCCCTTGCTGTGCCGATTGCCAAATCACCGGCGCCCACCAGTTCGACGTTGCTGCTGCACACGCCGTGATGACCTTGACCCCTCAACCCGGCCGAGCCGACTCCGGTCGGGCGCTTTGCTGCTCCGGGAAAGTGGAGTGAGAGTCCGTCTGTATGTTTGTGGAAGTACTGCCGGCCCGTCGGAGGCTCATCATGGTTGCACGCGCCCTCTTGCTCACCGTATTGCTCTTGGTCACTCTGGGATCGTCAGGACAGGCCCAAGGAGGAGCGCAGGCGCCCGCCGGCCCTGCCGCCACCGATACGACTGCGCCTCCGCCAGTGAGGACCGACTCCCCGGATCAGAAACCGGATCCAAAAGCAGACGAGGACTCGGGCTCCGCGAAAAAGCCCCCGGCTGTTCAGAACACTGTTCACAGGGACCTCACAAGCTCGGAATTCTGGATGCAGCTGTTCTACGCCAGTCTCTTCGGCGCCTTTGGTGGGGTGATCTACGAACTCTTGCTCCTGAAAGGGGAATTCGAGCTTCCACACAAGAGCCTGCCGGCATCGGAGGGCACGAGGAGTTTCCTGTTCGATCTAGGGGTGCTGGCTCACGTAATCATGGGAGCGGGGGCGGCGATCGCCGTGCTTTGGATCATCGAATTCAGCAGCGGCGCGAAGTTCGTTGCCGGATCGCTCATAGCGGGTGTTGCGAGCGTCGCCGTCTTCCGGTCGCTCGAGGAGCGCTTCCTGGCGGCGCTTGCGGTCAAGGAGAACGTCAAGCTGAAGGAGCAGAAGGCCGATGCCGTCAAGGATCTGGAGTTTCTCGAGGCGGAGGTCAGGAAGCTAGGGTCCCGGCGCCGCGTGGCCGAGTCGAGCGGGTCAGCATCTCTCGAGACCACGGACGTAGCGGCACTGACCTCGCGGATCGCAGAGACTCGCGGGAAACTGCTCCAGAACTGAGGCTCGTCCAAGGCGAGCATCGAGAGGCCCCGATCCAAGCCCGATGCGGCGGGCGTGGCGCAAGCGCGCCCGCCGCGCTTTTTCTCCGACGCTCGCCCTAGGAGCGACTGATTCCGGCCCGCAGGTCGGCGCCCACCGCCTCCGCCACGCCCGCCAGTCCGTCCCGCTCCAGCAACTCCAGCAGCTCCTCGTTGATCCGCCGCACGACGCCGGGGCCGCGGTAGACGAGGGCGGTGTAGAGCTGGACGAGGGAGGCGCCGGCGCGGAGGCGGCGGTAGGCCTCGGCGCCGGAGTCGATGCCGCCGACGGAGATGAGGACCGCGCGGCCGGCGAGGCGCGGGGCGAGCGCGCGCAGCATTCGGTAGCTCTTCTCGCGCAGCACCCGGCCGGAGAGGCCGCCCCCTTCCTCGGCGCCAGCGAGGAGCGCGTACTCGGTCGTGGTGTTGGTGGCTACGATCCCGGCGGCGCTGGCGGCGACGGCCGCCTCGGCCAGCGCCACCGCCGTCTCCTCCGCAAGGTCGGGGGACAGCTTGACCAGGACGGGCTTCTCGGTCACCTCCGCCGCGGCGGCCAGGACCTCGCCGACGAAGGCCTCGTTCTGGAGGTCGCGCAGCCCGGGCGTGTTGGGGGAGGAGAGGTTGACGACCAGGTAGTCGGCGAGCGGCGCCAGGCCGCGCAGGAGCTTGCGGTAGTCGGCGAGGGCGTCGCGCGGCGGCGTGGTGCGCCCCTTGCCGACGTTGACGCCGACGGGCAGCGGGTAGGGGCGCTGGGCCGCGAGGCGCGCGGCGAGCGCCGCCATGCCGGCGTTGTTGAAGCCGAGCGCGTTCTGCAGGCTCTCGGCCTCGATGTGGCGGAAGAGGCGCGGGCGCGGGTTGCCGGCCTGGGGGTGCGGCGTCACGGTCCCGACCTCGACGAAGCCGAAGCCGAGAGCGGGCATCGCGCCGACGGCGCGTCCGTCCTTGTCGAAGCCGGCGGCGAGCCCCACCGGATTGGCGAAGCGCATCCCGAAGAGGTGCTGCGCGAGGCGCGGGTCGTCCACCAGGTGCCGCGCCGCCAGGCGCTCGCCGAGCGACGGCAGCGCCGCCACGGCCCGCAGCCCGCGCAGCGCCAGCTCGTGGCCGGCCTCCGGGTCGAGCCGGAAGAGCAGCCCCCTGAGCGGGTAGCTCATCGTGGTATCATGTGCCAAGTCTCTGCCCTACAGTCACTTGGTGCGGGGACGGGAACCGACTCGGACGTGAGCACAGAGACTCCCACGACCCTGGCGGTCGAGATCTTTGGCGCCACGTATCACGTGCGGGGCGGCGACGACAGCGGCGACCTCCAGGAGCTGGCCCGGGTCGTGGACGGCAGGATGCGCGAGCTCGCCTCGCACGCCTCCACCAGCGATCCGGCGCGGCTGGCCATTCTCGTGGCGCTCAACCTGGCCGACGAGCTGTCGCGCGCCCGTAGACAGCAGGAAGGGGAACGGGTCGAGATCAGGGAGAAGATGGCGGAGCTGGCCAAGGGGCTGGAAGCTGCCCTCGAGCGTGAAGGCCGCGGCGCCGCCGACTTGGGATAACATGAGCGAGTTTGCATCCCCTGTGTGGTTTGTGACGGGTTCAACGGTTTTAGAACCAACACGAATCACCCGGGAGTCTTTATCTACGGGACTGTGCCTGCCTCGCACCGACGAGGACGCTAATGGCTCGTAGAGCGGACACCCACCTGACGCGCAGGTTCTAACGCGACAGCCCCCACGGCTGCGCGGGGGATGCCTTAACTCTCCTCTTCCGGGGACCTCCCGATCCCGGCCGGGCCCCTCCTGTTCGTCGGAATCGAACAGGGGGATGATCCGGTGAACACCGAACTGATCCTGGCCGCGGCGCTGGTCTTCGCCGGCGTCGTCGTGCCGTTGGTCTGGTGGCTGCTGATGCGGCGGGCGGGCAAGCGGGTGCTCGCCGAGGCCAAGCGCCAGGCCGCCAAGGCCCTCGAGGAGGCCGAGCGCGACCGCGAGGCGCACCTGCGCGAGGCCGAGCTCGCCGCCAAGGAGAAGCTCCTCCAGGCGCGCACCGAATTCGAGGGCGCCTCGCGCAAGCGGCGCAGCGAGCTCGAGCAGCTCGAGCGGCGGCTGACGCAGAAGGAAGACAACCTCGACAAGCGGACGGGGGAGCTCGCGGGGCGCGAGAAGGAGCTCAACCAGCAGGAGCGCTCGCAGGTGGCGCGGGAGAAGGAGATCGAGCGTCTGGAGGACGAGCTGACGGCGGCGGTGGCCGAGCAGCGCGGCCGGCTCGAGCAGATCGCCGGCCTGACCGCGCAGCAGGCGCGCGACGAGCTGATCAAGGGGCTCGAGGACGAGGCGCGGGTCGAGGCGGCGCACATCGTCAAGCGGCTGGAGGACGAGGCGCGCGAGAGCGCCCACAAGCAGGCGCAGCGGATCATCGGCATGGCGGTGCAGCGCGCCGCCTCCGACTACGTCGCGGAGACAACGGTCTCGGTCGTCATGCTCCCCTCCGACGAGATGAAGGGGAGGATCATCGGCCGCGAGGGGCGGAACATCCGCACCCTGGAAGCGGCGACGGGGGTGGACCTGATCGTCGACGACACCCCCGAGGCGGTCATCCTCTCGGGCTTCGACCCCTACCGCCGGGAGGTGGCGCGGGTCTCGCTCGAGCGCCTGATCGCCGACGGGCGCATCCACCCGGCGCGCATCGAGGAGGTCGTCGAGAAGGTCAAGGCGGAGTGCGAGCAGCAGATCCAGGCGGAGGGGGAGGCGGCGCTCCTGGAGCTGGCGATCGCCGGCATGCACCCGGAGCTGGTCAAGCTCCTCGGGCGCCTGCGCTTCCGCACCTCCTACGGCCAGAACGTCCTCCAGCACAGCAAGGAGGTCGCGTTCCTGGCCGGCACCATGGCGGCCGAGCTCAAGGCCAACGTCCAGGTGGCGCGCCGCGGCGGCATCCTGCACGACATCGGCAAGGCGATCGACCGCGAGATGGACGGCACCCACCTGCAGATCGGCATGGACCTGATGCGCAAGTACGGCGAGAGCGAGGACGTGGTCCACGCCATGGCCTGCCACCACGGCGACTACGACCCGCAGACCGTGGAGGCGGTGCTGGTGACGGCGGCGGACGCCCTCTCGGCGGCGCGGCCGGGGGCGCGGCGCGAGATCCTCGAGACCTACGTCAAGCGGCTGGAGAAGCTCGAGGAGATCGCCGGCGGCTTCAAGGGCGTGCAGAAGACCTACGCCATCCAGGCCGGGCGGGAGATCCGCATCATCGTCGACAGCGGCAAGATCGGCGACGAGCAGGCCCTCTGGCTGTCGAAGGACATCGCGCGGCGGATCGAGGCCGAGCTGACCTATCCGGGGCAGATCAAGGTGACCGTCATCCGGGAGACGCGCTCGGTCGAGTACGCCCGGTGAGGGGCGCGTGAAGCTCCTCTTCGTCGGCGACGTCGTCGGCCGGCCCGGCCGGCGGGCGGTGGCCGAGATCCTGCCGCGGCTGGTGGACCGCCACCGGGCCGACTACGTGGTCGTCAACGTCGAGAACTCGGCCGGCGGCTTCGGGGTGACGCCCGAGGTGCTGGCGGAGCTCGACGAGATACTGCCGATCGACTGCTTCACCTCCGGCAACCACGTTTGGGACAAGAAGGAGGGGGTGGAGCTCCTCGCCCGCGAGCCGCGGCTGCTGCGGCCGGCCAACTACCCCGACGGCAACCCGGGCAGCGGGCTCCACGTCGGCGAGACGGCGGCGGGGATCCCGGTGGCGACGATCAACCTCGAGGGCCGGGTCTTCATGAACGCCCTGGAGTCGCCCTTCGTCGTCGCCGATCAGTTGCTCGCCAAGCTCGACGGCCGTGTCAAGGTGGTGATGATCGACTTCCACGCCGAGGCCACGAGCGAGAAGCAGGCCCTGGCCTTCTACCTCGACGGCCGGGTGAGCGCCGTCCTCGGCACCCACACCCACGTCCCCACCGCCGACGAGCGCGTCCTGCCGGGCGGCACGGCCCTGATCACCGATGTCGGCATGACCGGCCCCTACGAGTCGATCATCGGCGTCCGCGTGGACAAGGTCCTCAAGCGCTTCCTCCTGCAGACCCCGTCGTCCTTCGAGGTGGCGAAGAAGGATGTCCGCCTGGCGGCCGCCGTCCTCGACATCGACGAAAACACCGGCAAGGCGCGCGGGGTGGAGCGGCTGCTGATCCCCTTTACGGGCGAGTAGCGGCCCGCCGCGCCTCGCGCCAGAAGGCGACGAGGGTGGCGAGGGCGGCGAGGGAGAGGAGGACGCTGACGCCGGCGGCCGCGGCGCCGAGGCCCGGCGAGGCGACGTGGAGGAGGTTCACGTCCGGGCGCTCCGCCCAGGTCCGGTACTGGTCGGCGGGGGTCTCCAGGAAGACGTGGGCGAGGGTGGGGACGAGGAAGAGGATGGCGGCGAGCGCGACCCGCAGGCGCGGCCGGCCGCGGAGGGCGAGGAGCAGGGCGATCAGCGGGTAGACGAGGAGGCTCCAGGTGAACGGCGTCACCTCGGGCTTGAAGGGCCAGCCGCTGTGGTCGAAGCGCAGGACGTGGTCGGCGTGGTGGAGGAGCCCGAGCCCGGCGGTCGCGAGCGCCAGCTTCTCGGCGCCGGAGAGCCTGGCGCGCCTCGCCGGCGCGGCGCGCGCGGCGTCCTCCCGCCGCCAGACGAGGAAGGAAGCGTCCTCCGAGCTGCCCATAGCCTTGATGAACGCCTCGTTGTCGAAGCCGGGGAGCGCCTGCAAGCGCTCGAGGAGCGCCGGCTCGCCGCTCGCGCCCAGCGGCACGACGCACTTGGCTCCCCCGCCTTCCAGCACCCAGAAGACGTCCGGCGCGAAGGGGCCGGCGCCGGTCGTCACCACCCGCACGGACTCGAGCGCCGCCCACGAGACGGCGTTGCGCCGGCCGCCGGGATCGACGCAGCCGGCGTCCTCGTCCGACAGCTCGACGCGGTAGTCGGCCTCGCTCATCGGTCCATCCTACCGGCTGCGCAGGAGAAGATAGCCCTCGCTCGCGTCGGGGTCGCGCGCGACCTCGACGAGCGGCAGGGGGCCGCCGCGGAGCCTGGCGAGGTCGTCGCGCTGGGCGAGGAGCCAGACGCGGCCGGGGCGGGCGGCGAAGCGGCGGAGGGCCTCTTCGCCTTCCAGCGGCACGGCGCGGCGGCGGCTGTAGAAGAGGAACGTCGAGTCCAGGCGCGGGTAGATGCCGTAGGTCTCGCCGGGCGCGAGCTTGGCGTCGAGCACTCTGGACATGGGGCGCGCCGACTTGACGACGTCGAAGGCGGGGACGACGAAGAGGAACGCCGCGAGCGCCATCGCCGCGGTCCCCGAGGCGAGCGCGGCGGCGCCGGTGAGCGGCCGGCCGCGCAGCGCCAGGAGCCAGGCGGCCACCGCGCCGGCGGCCAGGAGCCCGACCGCCGCGGTGAGCTTCCAGACCAGCGCCTCGCCGCCCAGGACTGCCACCTCGTCCGCCCGCCGCGCCGCCACCAGCGGCACCGCCGCCGCGAGCAGCACGCAGAGGGCGGCGAGCGCGCCGAGCGAGCCGGCGATCCACCGCCGGTCGCGCGGCCACGCCGCGGCAGCCCGGTCGAGCGCCGCGCCGACGAGGAGCGCCAGCGCCGGGTACATGGTGAGGATGTAGACCGTCCGCTTGGCGCTCGACAGGCTGAAGAAGAGGACCGTCACCACGACCCAGCAGAGGGCGAAGAGGAAGGGGTAACCCTCGCGCCGCCGCAGCCAGCCTTCGCGTCGGCCGACCACCAGCGCCGCCGGCAGCAGGAAGCTCCAGGGGAAGAAGTCGCCCGGCAGGACGGTCAGGTAGTAGTACCAGGGCTGGAAGTGGTGCCAGGGGTCGGCGTAGCGCGTGACGTTCTGGCGGAAGACGATCTGCTCCAGATACTCCGGCCCGCCGGCGAGGGCCGCCGGCAGCAGCCAGGCGGCCACGACGGCGGCCCAGACGAGGAGACCGCGCCCTAGGCGCAGCCCGCGCAGGCCGCCGCGTCCATGCGCCAGCGCTCGATAAGCCAGGATCGAGAGAAGCGGCGGTAACAGACCGACGGGGCCCTTGGCGAGGGTGGCGAGGCCGGCGAAGAAGAAGAACAGGTAGGGGAGGGCCTCGCGCCGCCCCCCGCCCAGATCCCTCGCTCCCGCTCGGGATGACATGGCCACCCAGCACCAGACCGCCGCCGTCACCAGCGCCACGAGCAGCATGTCGATCTGCCCGAAGCGTCCCTGCCAGAGGACCTTGGCGCAGGTGGCGAAGGCCGCGGCGGCGAGGAAGCCGGCGCGGCGGCCGAAGAGGCGCTCGCCGAGGAGGAAGACGAAAAGCACGGCGCCGATCGCCGCCAAGGCCGACGGCAGCCGCGCCGAGG
Organism: Thermoanaerobaculia bacterium; assembly: GCA_035536455.1. Classification (GTDB taxonomy): domain Bacteria; phylum Acidobacteriota; class Thermoanaerobaculia; order Multivoradales; family UBA5704; genus DASUNQ01. The sequence goes on from DATLOC010000041.1 coordinate 301,783, forward strand.
TCTCGTCGACGCCCCCGGTCAGGAGCGACGCCGTGCCGATCGCCCAGAAGAGGAGCGGCGGCTTCTGCGTGTAGACCTCGCCGTTCAGGTGCGGCACGAAGAGATCGCCGCGCTCGAGCATCTCGCGCGCCACCACCGCGTAGCGCGCCTCGTCCGGGTTCCAGAGGTCGCGCGCGCCGAGCCCGGGGAGGAAGAGGAGGGCCGCCGCCGCGCCGAGCGCCAGGAGGTCGCGCCGCCGGCGGCTCAAGCGTCGAGGGGGGCCGCGGGGGGCGCCGGCGGCCGGCTGCCGCGGTGGATGAACCAGAGGTTGCGGCTGTAAATGATGAAGCCGGTCGCCTGCCCAAGGATGAAGACCGGGTCGCGGCGGTGGATGGCGTAGCTGAGGAGGACGGCGCCCCCGGCCAGGCTCAGGTACCAGAAGGCGTTGGGGATGACGCTCGCCTTGTGCCGCTCGGAGGCGAGCCACTGGACGAAGAAACGGCCGAAGAAGAGGGCCTGTCCGAGGAGGCCGATGACGAGCCAGACACGGTTGAGCTCTTGTCCCACGGGGTGACCTCCTCCACGTTGCCGCGATCGATCCAGCGCGACTGCATCCAGCGCACGGCGAAGAGGTCGGCGAGGCCGCGCCAGAGCCGGTTGCCGATGCCGTACTTGGCCTCGCCGTAACGCCGCGGCCGGTGCCGCACCGGCACCTCCTTGACCCGCGCCCCCTCCATGCGCAGGAGCGTGGGGAGGAAGCGGTGCATGCCCTTGAAGACCGGCACTCGCCGCAGGGCCTCGGTGCGGCAGGCGCGCAGGGTGCAGCCGACGTCGGTCACCCGCTCGTGGGTGAGCCGGTTGCGCACCCCGTTGGCGAGGCGCGAGGAGAACCGGCGGACCCAGGTGTCCTGCCGCTCGGTGCGCACGCCGCAGACGACGTCGCAGCCCTCGTCGAGCTCGGCCAGCAGGCGCGGGATGTCGGCCGGGTCGTTCTGCAGGTCGGCGTCGAGGGTGACGGTGACCGGCGCCCGGGCGTGCGCGAAGCCGGCGGCGAGGGCCGCCGACTGGCCGCTGTTGCGTCCCAGCCGCAGCACCCGGATGCGCGGCTCCGCGGCCGCCAGCCGCGCCAGCGCCGCCGGCGAGCCGTCGGTCGAGCCGTCGTCGACGAGGAGGAGCTCGTAGTCGGGCGCCGCGGCCATCGCCGCCGCGATCTCGGCGGCCAGGACCAGCAGGCTCTCCTCCTCGTTGTAGACCGGGACGACGATCGAGACCCGGGGTTGGCTCATGCGCGCCGGTATCTTACGCCGCCGCCGTCGCGCCGCCTGTGCGACAATCCGAGGCGCGCGGGCCCGCGTAGGAAACCCGCGGAGGGATGCCGTTGATGGGATGGCTCACAAGGACGTCGGCCGCCGCCGTGGTTGCGGCCGTGGCCCTGCTCGGGGCCGGGCCCGCCGCCGCGCAGCCGCCGGTCGCCGTCGAGGTCAGCGGCGGGGTCTACGAAGTGCTGGGCGAGCACGACGTCGCGGAAGCGGGGTTGGAGCTGCTGGGCGGCCCCCTGCCGCTGCCGGGCCTGCCGCGCTTCTTCCCGGAGCCGGCGCCGATCGGCGGCTTCATGACCAACGACGACGGCTCGGTCTACGCCTACGCCGGCTTCCGGCTCGACTTCCCGGTCACCCGCCGCTTCACCGTCACCCCCAACTGGGCCGTGGGCTATTACAACCAGGGGGAGGGGCGCGACCTCGGCGGGCCGGTGGAGTTCCGCTCGGCGCTCGACCTCGCCTTTCGGGTGAGCCGGCACGCCGCCGTCGGGCTCTCCTTCTACCACCTCTCGAACGCCGGGCTCTACGACCTCAACCCGGGAAGCGAGTCGCTGGTCGTCACCTGGTCCTGGGCCGGCGGCGACTCTCGCTAGGCGCCTGGCCCTTCGTGCTATCGTCCTGAGTCCGAAGGGGAAACGCGATGGCGGTCGATCCGGAGCTGCTCGAGATCCTGGTCTGTCCCAAGAGCAAAGGGGAGCTGGAGCTCGTCGAGCTGCCGCAGGAGGTGCGCGGCGGGCTGGTCGAGAAGTACCGCGAGCACTTCCGCGACGAGGAGCCGGTGGTCGAGCAGGGGCTCTACTGCGCGCAGTCCGCGCTGGTCTACCCGATCGTCTCCGACATCCCGATCATGCTGATTGACGAGGCGCTCCCCGCTTCCGTCCTCGGCAAGTAGGCCGCGGCGGCGGTCCGCGCCGCGCACCCACGTGAGAATGCCGGTCGAGCTCGCCCTCCCGCCGCCGGCGCCGCCCGCCGCGGGGCCGGCGCCGGTCGAGCCCGCCGCGCCCGCCGCCGGCGCGGCGCCCTCCTTCGCCGCCCGACTCGGCTACTGGCTCTTCGCGGCGCACCTCCTCGCCGTCCCGACGCTCGCGATCTCGAACGGCTTCCTCGGCTTGGCGCTCCTGGTGGCGCCGGCGGCGGCGCGGCGGACGCGCGTCCCCTGGCGGGCGCTCCTGCCGCTGACCGTGCCGCTCGGCCTCTACCTCCTGCTCCTGCTGGCCTCGATCGCCGGCTCCTACGACGTCCGAACCAGCCTGCGCGGGACGACCGAGCTGTTCAACTTCGCGCCGCTCCTCCTGGCACCGATCTTCGTGCGCGGCGAGCGATCGGTGCGGCGGCTGGTCGCCGGGTTCGAGATCCTGGGCGGCCTCCTCGCCGTCTGGGGGCTGGTGCAGGTCGCGATGGGGCAGGGGGACCTAGACCAGCGCATCCGCGGCCCGTTCTCCCACTGGATGACCTACGCCGGCGTGCTCCTGGTGTGCGACCTCCTGCTGCTCGCCTCGGTCACCGTGCGGCGCGGCTGGCGCAGCCCGTGGCGCTGGGCCGGGCTGGTCCTCGTCAACCTGGCGCTGCTCCAGAGCCTCACCCGCAGCGCCTGGGTGGCGCTGGGGCTGGCGGTGACCGTCCTCCTCCTGGTGCGGGCGCCGAAGCTGCTCCTCGCCTACCCAGTCGTGGCGGCGCTCTTCATCCTGCTGGCGCCGGTGCCGCTGCTCCACCGCATGACCTCGATCGTGGACCTCGACGACATCTCGAACTACGACCGGGTGTGCATGGCCGAGGCGGGCCTGCGCATGATCGCCGACCGGCCGCTCTTCGGCCTCGGGCCGCAGATGGTCGAGCGGCGCTACCCGATCTACCGCACTCCGACGGCGCCGCGCTACACGGTGCCGCACCTGCACAACAACCCGCTGCAGATCGCCGCCGAGCGCGGCCTGCCGGCGCTCGCCGCCGGGCTGGCGCTGATGCTCGGGAGCTTCCTCGTCGCCTTCCGCCGCTACCGCGCCGAGGGGGGGCGGCGCGGCCCGCGCGCCGACCTCTACCTCGGGGTGATGCTGGCGCTCCTCGCCTTCAACACGGCGGGGCTCTTCGAGCACAACTGGGGCGACACCGAGGTGCAGCGGGTGGTGCTCTTCGTCCTGGCGATCCCCTTCTGTCTGGCCGCCGCCGAGCGCTCCGGCCCCGCCGCGCCGGCGCCGGCCGCATGAGCGGCACACCCGTTGCAAGCGGCGCCACCCGGGACGACTGGAGAATCAACGATTTGCGCCTCGATCAGCTGCTCGTCGAGCGGGGCCTCTTCCCGTCGCGGGAGCAGGCGCGCCGCGCGGTGATGGCCGGGGTCGTCGAGGTCGAGGGGCGGCGGGTGGACAAGCCGGGGACGGCGGTGGGGGAGGCGGCGCGGATCGACCTCTTGGCGCGCGAGCCGTTCGTCTCGCGGGCCGGCAAGAAGCTGGCGCACGCCCTCGACCGCTTCGAGATCGACCCCGCCAGCTGGGTCTGTCTCGACGTCGGAGCGTCCACCGGCGGCTTCACCGACTGTCTCCTCCAGCGCGGCGCGGCGCGCGTCTACGCCGTGGACGTCGGCTACGGCCAGCTCGACCAGCGGCTGCGCCAGGACCCGCGGGTCGTGGTCATGGAGCGGGTCAACGCCCGCCACCTCGCCGCCGACGCCCTGCCCGAGCCGGTGCGGCTCGCCGTCTTCGACCTCTCCTTCATCTCGCTCGCCAAGGTGGTGCCGGCGATCGTGCCGCACGTCGAGCCCGGCGGGCTCCTCCTGCCGCTCGTCAAGCCGCAGTTCGAGGCCGGGCGCGGCGCGGTGGGGAAGGGCGGCATCCTGCGCGACGGGGCGGTGCGCGCCTCGACCGTGCGCTCGACCGCCGAGGCCCTCGCCGGGCTCGGTCTCGAGCTCCTCGGCGTCGAGGACTCCGCGGTGCCCGGCGCCGGCGGCAACCGCGAGGCGTTCGCCCTGCTCAGAAGGCCCGAGGCCGCCGCGTGAGCCGCCGCCGCCGCTTCGAGAAGATCGGCGTCGTCGCCAAGGTGGCGAGCCGCGACGCCGTGCGCACCGCCCACGAGCTGGCGGAGTGGCTGCGCCGGCGCGGCCTCGAGGTGGCGCTCGACGAGGCGACGCTGCGCGCCCAGGGGGCGCCGCAGGAGGGCGCCTTCGAGCCGGGCGGCGACTACGACCTCGTCGTCGTCCTGGGCGGCGACGGCACCCTCCTCGCCACCGCCCGCACGCTCGCCGAGGATGTGCCGATCCTGGGCGTCAACCTGGGCAGCCTCGGCTTCCTGACCGAGATCCACCGCGCTGACCTCTACCCGACGCTCGTGCAGGTGCTCGCCGGCCGCTTCGCCACCGAGCAGCGGCGCCTGCTCGACGTCGAGCTGCGCCGCGCCGCCGGCGGCAACGGCGCCTCCTACCGCGTGCTCAACGACGCGGTGATCACCAAGGGGGCGCTGGCGCGGATCATCGAGCTGTCGATCCGCGTCGACGGCCATCTCGTGGCGCGCTACCGCTCGGACGGGCTGATCGTCTCCACCCCCACCGGCTCGACCGCCTACAACCTCTCGGCCGGCGGCCCGATCCTCCATCCCCTCCTGGCGGTGGCGGTGCTGACGCCGATCTGCCCGCACACCCTGTCGCTGCGCCCGCTCGTGGTGCCCGACGGCGCGGCGGTCGAGGTGACGCTCGAGACCCAGCGCGAGGAGGTTTATCTCACCCTCGACGGCCAGGAGGGGACCTCGCTCGGCTGCGGCGACACGGTGAAGGCGACGCGCAGCCGCTCGAAGGTGCGGCTGGTCAAGACCGGCGGCCGCACCTTCTACGACGCCCTGCGCGGCAAGCTCCGCTGGGGCGGGCTGGAGGCGGCGGAGGGGCCGGAGGGGCCGGAAGTGGCGGGCGAGCCGTGAGCGAGCGCGACGGGCTCCCGCCCGGGCCTCCGTCACCGCCCGTCGAGCCGCCGCCGGCGCCGGCCGCCGCTGAGCTCGCGAGCCTGCCGCCGCGGCCGGTCGGCGGCGGCCCCGGCCGCGTCCGCCGCTGGGTCATCCGCCCGGTGGTCTGGGGGCTGCTCGTCCTGGTCCTGGCGGTGACCGGCCTCCTCCTCTTCTCGCAGAGCGAGCTGGCGCACCGCCGCGCGGCGGCGCTGGTCGTGGCGCGCCTCTCCGAGACCCTCGGCCGGCAGGTGCAGGTCGGCAGCGTCGACTACGATCTCTTCCCCCTCGCCTTCGAGCTGCGCGACGTGGTGGTGCCCGGCGCCCGCCCCGGCGAGCCGCCGTTCGCGGTGGTGCCGGTGATCCGCATCCAGGCCACCTGGCGCGACCTGCGCAAGCGCGTCCTCTCGCTCGAGCAGATCGAGGTCCTGCGGCCGCGCGTCAACCTCGTCTTCTTCCCCGACGGCACGTCGAACATCCCGTCGCTCCGCGGCCGCCAGGGAGGCAAGCAGCGCTTCGAGGTGCGGATCGGCCGCGTCCTGGTGCAGGACGGGCGGCTGCGCGTCGATCAGCGGGAGCTGCCGCTGGAGCTCGACGCGCGCGCCGTCTGGGGGCGGCTGGTGGGGCGGGAGCCGGACATCCTCGACGGCCTGGTGACGGCGCAGCAGGTGGTCGTCACCCTCCCCGACGCCCGGCCCTACCGCCTGACCCTCTCCGCCCGCGGCAGCTTCTCGCCGGGCGTCATCCGGATCGTCGCCGGGCGCTTCTCGGCGCCGGAGGTGCGCGGCACGGTGGCCGGCACCTACGAGTGGGAGGGGACGAAGAAGTCGATGGGCCTGGACCTCGAGGCCTCCGGGCTGGCGCAGCTCGCCAACGCGCTGGGCTACGCGGAGGAGCCGATCGAGGGGCCCTTCACGACGCGCGGGCGGCTGACGATGGACGGCGCGAAATGGCGCTTCGCCGGCGCCGTCGAGTCGCCCGAGATCGCGACGCTCGGTCGGGTCTTCCGCGAGGTGACGGCGGACCTGACGGTCGAGCCCGGGTCGGTCGTCGCCGAGAACGTCCACGCGCACTACGCCGGCGGCACGGTGCGCGGGACAGTGCTGGTGGACACCGACGCCGAGACGCCGGAAGGCGCGGGGCGGCCGATCGAGCTGGACCTCGACCTCGCCGGCCTCGATCTCGCGAGCCTCCTCGCGGACCAGGACATGCCGCTCCCCGGCGCGGCGGCGCGGATCAGCGGGCCGTTCACGTACCGCTTCCTCTCCGCCGACGCGCTCGCCGGCAGCGGCGCGGCCACCTTGCGGCTCGAAGGGACGGCGGGCGCCGAGCCGGCGGGCCGCCGCGTGCTGCCGATCTCCGGCACGGTGCGGCTGGCGATCGCGGACGGCGTCGTCTCGACCGAGGGCGCCCGGCTGACCGCGCCCGAGCAGACGCTTCTCGCCACCGGCTCCTACTCCCTGCCGGCCGGCCGCGGCCGCTTCGAGCTGCGCCTCGAGACCGGCGACCTCGGGCGCCTGGCGGTGATGGTGCCGGTCGAGGGCGAGCCGCCGGCCTGGCTCCCCACCGCCGGCCGCGGCGAGGCGGCGGGCACCCTGACGATCGCCGACGGCGAGTTCACCCTCGCCACGACGCTCGACCTCACGGCCGTCGCGGCGCCCGCCCTGGAGGCCGACCGCCTGACCGGCACCCTGACCTACTCGCCGGAGGCGATCCGCGACCTGCGTCTCACCGCGACGCGCGGCGACGGCAGCCTGGCGGTGACCGGCACGGTCCCCCTCCCCGACGGCGGCGGCGCCGGGCGGCCGCTGGTGCTGGCGGTGCAGGCCAACTCCTGGCCGCTGGCCGGCGCGGCCGACCTCTTCCCCGGCCTGCCTCCCGTCACCGGCACCGCCACCGGCCAGGTCGATCTGCGCGGCACCGTCGACGACTTCGGCGGCGAGGCGGTGCTGGCGCTCGCCGACTTGACACTCTCCGGGCACGAGCTGGGGGAGGCGCAGGTAGACGTCGTCTTCTCCGGGCCGGTCGTCACCCTGCGGCGGGCGCAGGTCTTCGCCCCGGCGGGGGAGCTGCTGGCGAGCGGCCGCATCGACCGCCGGACCGGCGAGCTGAGCTTCACCGCCGACGCGCCGGCGCTCGACCTCGAAAAGCAACCGCTGCGCGGCCTCCTCGCCGGCGAGATGTCCGGCACCGTCACGCTGCGCGCCGCCGCCGGCGGCACGCTGGAGGAGCCGAACGGGCGCCTCTCGCTCACCGGCACGGACCTGCGGCTCGGCGGACGGTCGCTCCCGGAAGGGAGCACGACGCAGCTCTCGGCGGTCTGGGACGGTCGCCAGCTCACCGCCGAGGGGTCGCTCGCCGGGCTCCTCACCCTCAACGGCGGCGGCCGGCTCGACCGCAACGGCACCGAGCTGGTCTTCGCGGTCCAGAGCCACGACCTCGGGACGATCGCCCGCATCGCCTCGCCGCGGCCGCTGCCGGAGTTCAGCGGCCGCATGGTGGGGGAGCTGCGCGTCGCGGGGGAGTTCGGCCGCGGCGTGGACGCCGCTAGCGAAACTGGCAACCTCCAGGCGCGCCTGACGGTGCCGGAGCTCGCCCTCGCCTACCAGGACCAGACCCTCGCCAACGTCGAGCCGGTGGTCTTGACCTGGACGCCCGAGGCGCTGCGCGTCGAGTCTTTCTACCTGCGCGAGCCGCAGACCGAGAGCGATCTCTTCCTGACCGGCACGATCGGCCTCGGGGCGGCGCCCAACCCGCTCGACTTGCGCCTGCAGAGCACGGTCTCGGCGCGCTGGGCGGAGGTGGTCCTGCCCGGCGTCCAGATGTCGGGCTACCTCGACCTCCTCGCCTCGGTGCGCGGCACGACCGAGAACCCCGCCCTCGACGGCGTCGGCGAGCTGCGGCAGGCTCGGCTCATCCTGCCCAACTTCCCGCACGCCTTCGAGGAGCTGACCGGCACCGTCCTCCTCTACCGCGACGCGATCGTCGTCGACCGGGTCTCGGCGCGCGTCGCCGGCGGCACCATCCTCGCCTCCGGCCGGCTCGGCATCTTCGGCGACGAGCGCCCCGACGCCTACCGCTTCCAGCTCTCGGCCAACGACGTCTCGCTGCGCTACCCGGAGGGGTTCCTGATCCGCGGCGACGCCGAGCTATCGCTGATCGGCGGCCAGACCACGCGCCAGCTCCGCGGCATCGTGACGCTCGACCGCGCCTACTACCTCCAGGACGTCGAGACCGGCACCTTCCAGCTCCTCCAGCGCGTGCTGCAGCGCGAGCGGCTGGAGATCGCCGAGACCGACCCGTTCCTGGCCTCGACACAACTCAACGTCCAGGTGCTGGGCCCCGAGGCCTTGCGCGTGCGCAACAACGTCGCCGACCTGACCGGCGGCCTCGAGCTCGTGCTGCGCGGCACGCTGGCGGCGCCGGTCGTCGTCGGCGAGGTGGAGCTGGTGCCCGGCGGCAAGCTCATCTACGCCGACAACGAGTACGAGATCGAGCGCGGGCGCCTGACCTTCAACAACCCCTACCGCATCGACCCGGTGATCGACCTCGTGGCCCGCACCGAGGTGCGCAACTACGACATTCTCCTCTCCCTCTCCGGCACGCTCGAGCGGCTCAACGCCAAGTTCACCTCCGACGAGGGGCTCGCCGACCTCGAGGTCCTGGCGCTCCTCGCCACCGGCAAGGAATTGGAGGGGGAGGGGCGCCTCTACGTCCCGGGGCAGCGGCCGGCGGACGAGGAGGCCGGCCCGGGCGCCCGCGGCTTCCTCTACGGCCAGGCGGCCTCGGTCGTCTCGAAGCGGGTCTCTGCGCTCTTCGGCTTCGACCGCTTCCGCATCGACCCGCTGGCCTCGACCGAGACGGGCACGGTCGGCGGCGTCCGCCTGACGGTGGGCAAGCGCATCTCGAAGGACCTCTTCGTCACCTACTCGAGCAACCCGGCGTCCTCCGAGGAGTACCTGCTGCGCGTCGAGTGGCAGGTGCAGGAGAACGTCGTGCTGGTACTGACCCGCGACGGCAAGGAGGAGACCTTCGCCGTCGACGCCGAGTGGGAGAAGCGCTTTTGACGCGGCGCGCCGCGGCGCTCGGAGCGGCGCTACTGCTGGCCCTCGGCGCGGCCGCCTCCGCACAGGAAGAAGCCGCAGAGCCCGAGGAGAAGGGCCCGATCGTGCGCGCGATCGAGATCCGCAGCGAGGCCGCGCTGCCGGAGAAGGAGCGCGAGGAGATGGGCTCGCTCCTCGCCGTCGAGGTGGGCAAGCCCCTCACCGACGAGCGCGTCCGCCGCACCCTGCGCAACGTGCAGGCGAGCGGCGCAGCCTCGGAGGTCGAGCTCTACACGCGGCCGGCCGAAGGGGAGGACGGCGTGGTAGTCGCCGTCGTCCTGCACCCGATGGTGCGGGTCGAGCGCGTGCTCCTCGAAGGCGAGCTCGGGATCTCCGAGAGCGAGCTGCGACGGGTGGTGCCGCAGCGCACGGGAGACCCGCTGATCGAGGACCGCGTGGTGCGCGGCGTCTACGAGATGCAGGACCTCTTCCGCGAGCGCGGCTACCTCAAGGCCGACGTCCGCGTGCGGGTGGCGCTCGACGAGCAGAGCCGCCGCGCCAACGTCGTCTACCAGATCGCCAGCGGCCCGCGGGCGCGGGTCGGCGCGGTCGCCTTCCAAGGGGAGACCGCGCCCTTCACCCCCGACAAGCTGATCGAGCGCCTCCAGGCCAAGCCCGGCGAGCCCTACGGCCGCGGCCGCGTGCGCGACGACGCCGAGCGCCTCCAGACCTGGCTCATCGAGGAGGGCTACCGCACGGCGCGCGTCGACCTGCCTGAGGAGCGCGCCGACGCCGAGGCGGGGACGGTCCACCTCACCTACCCGATCGCCGTCGGGCCGCGGGTCGAGCTGCACGTCGTCGGCGCCGAGGTCAAGCGCCTGCGCAAGCAGGACCTGCTGCCGTTCATGGAGGAGCAGGGGTACGACGAGGCGCTGGTCCTGCAGGCGACGGCGCGCATCAAGGAGCACTACCAGCGGCAGGGGCACTACAAGGTGCAGGTGGACTGGAAGGAGGAGCGGCAGGAGGGCCTGCTCGACGTCGTCCTCACCATCGTCCCCGGCCCCGTGTACCGGCTCCAAGAGGTGGAGTTCACAGGCAACCAGAGCTTCGACGACGAGGAGCTGGAGGACCTGATGACCGTCGGCGAGCGGAGCCTCTTGGCGCTCGGCAGCGGCCGGCTGATCGAGGAGGAGCTGGAGGGGGACATCGAGAACCTGCGCCGCTTCTACGCCCTCCAAGGTTTCGCCGAGGCGGAGGTGGGGCCGCCAGTCGTCTCGGAGCGCGGCGAGGAGCTGCGGCTCGAGATCCCGGTCGTCGAGGGGGCGCGGCGGCGGGTCGGCGCGCTCGACTTCCGCGACGTCAAGGCGCTCGACCTGGGCGACCTGCGCGAGCAACTGCCGCTCGAGGAGCAGGGGCCGTTCCACCCGCTGCTCCTCGAGCAGACGCTCGGCGTGGTGCGCGCCGCCTACGCCGACGCGGGGTACGCCGAGGCGCAGGTCTCGGCGGAGGCCAACTGGAACCCCGACGAGACGGTGGTGGACCTGACGATCGCCGCCATCGAAGGGCCGCAGACGGTGGTCGACCGGGTCATCGTACGCGGCAACCGGGCGACCGAGAGCGAGGTCATCCGCCGCACCCTCGGCGTCGAGCGCGGCGAGCCGATCAGCGACACCCGTCTCCTCGAGCTGGAGCGCGACCTCTACCAGCTCGGCATCTTCTCGAGCGTCGACGTCGAGCTGACGCGCGCCGGCCTCGGCGGGGCGCGGCGCGACCTCGTGGTGCGGGTCGAGGAGGGGAAGCCGCGGCGCGTCACCTACGGCCTCGGCTACGAGTACAACGGCGAGGACCACGAGCAGAGCGGGCCGCGCGGCGGCGTCTCCTTCAGCCACGCCAACCTCTGGGGCAAGGCGGTGAGCCTGCGCGCCGACCTGCGGCTCTCCGAGTTCGACCAGAGCACGCGGCTGATCGTCGATCAGCCCTACGTCTTCCGCTTGGGCGTGCCGCTCACCTCCTCGCTCTTCTACTTCCACGAGACGAAGGACCACTGGGAGGTGGACCGCTACGGCACGCGCTTCGAGGCGGTCGAGACCTTCACCGACCGGCGGGTGGGGCTGGCGCTCGACTACCGGGTGGTCGAGACGACCCTCGATCCGGACTTCGGCTTGATCGACGTGGACGAGCGGGAGGACCGCCCCTACCACCTCTCGAGCATCGTCCCCAGCTTCCTCTGGGACCGGCGCGACGACCCGGTGCTGGCGACCGAGGGGTGGAGCACGCTGGCGCAGCTCCAGTACGCCTTCCCGGCCTTCGGCACCGACGGCGACTTCCTGAAGCTCTTCGTGCAGCAGACCCAGTACCTGCCGTTCGGGCGGGCGGGCGTCGTGGTGGGGAGCGTGCGCTTCGGCGGCATCGAGCCCTTCGCCAAGCTGGAGGAGGACGACCCCGAGCTGCCGGACGACCTGCCGTCGAGCGACATCTTCATCGACGAGCGCTTCTTCGCCGGCGGCCAGACCACCCACCGCGCCTACGAGAAGGACGACCTGGGGATCCGCGGCGAGACGCTGATCCAGCGGCCCAACGAGGACGGCTTCGCCGAGGTTGGGGGCAACGGCCTCTTTCTGTTCAATTTGGAGTACCGCTTCCCCATCGCCGGCGCCTTCGGCGGCACCGTCTTCTACGACGCCGGCAACGTCTGGGCCGACTGGCAGTCGATCGACTGGGGGGGCGTCAAGCAGGGCATCGGCGTCGGCGTCCGCTACCTCTCCCCGATCGGCCCCCTCCGCCTGGACGCCGGCTGGAAGCTCGACCCCGACGAAGGCGAAAGCCGCGGGCCGGTGCTGCTGATCTCGTTCGGGAACCCGTTCTAGCGTTCCCGCGAGGCGGGGATCGCGGCGGCGGCCTTCAAAACGGCCCGGAGGGCCTCGTTCACGGATTCGTCCGTGGTGAACGCCTCCGCGACGTCCGGATCGAGCCGTACGAGGTTGGTGCCGCGGCGGTACGCAGCAGCGTGCTTGCCCCGCATCCCACCCGCCATCTGAGAGAAGTCGTACTCCTCTCGCAGCTCGTCGGTGTCGTCAGCCCTCTTCATAGAAATTCCGCTCTTCCCGCGTCGCCCGCCGCGCGCTGATCAATCGGATGGTATCAGCGTCGGCCGTATAGGCCACCACCAGGACGCGCTGCCTTTCCGACATGCCGATGGCGAGCCAGCGCTCCTCCGCCAGCGAATGCTCCGTGTCGGGGTAGCTCCATCCGAGCGTGTCGCCTAAGACCGTCGCCGCCTCGTTGAAGGACACTCCATGCTTGGCGAGATTCGCCGCCGCCTTGGCTTCATCCCACTCGAACCGAATCACGCGAGCGTCATCCCCTTGGGCTGAGCTGGACGTGGAGCTCGGCACCGAGCGCGCGGGCCAGCCGCACCATCGTCGCGAGCGTGAAGTTCACGTTCCCGCGCAGGATCTTGGTGACATACGCCGGCGTGGCCCCGAGCCGGCGTGCCAGCTCCGCGCGGCTAACGCCCTCGCGCTCCATGGCGCGCGTGAGATCCTCCGTAAAGGCGAGGATCGCACCCGCCACCCAGTAGTCCTCGTGACGCTCGGCCTCCTTGAGGAGGTCTGGGAAAGTCGTCGGCTTCATCGGGTCCGTCCTTCGAGGAGCGGAGCTTAGCTTAACCTAAGAGTTAAGACGTCAGCCCGCGTCGCCTCCCTCCCCCATGAAGACGGAATCGGGGTCGGAACAGATCTCGTCTGGGAGCCCCTGGTCGGCATGCCGCGCGCTCACCCCGGCACCGGATCCATCGTGCGAGGCGTGTAGAATGCCCTTGTCTGCATCGTCACGAATGGGGCTGCTGGATCGGGCGGAGCATCACACCCCGGCGTACCGCATGGGCAGGCAGAGCGCTGTGAGCCACGGGAGAGTTCGCCTCCCGAACCGCGCCGGCATCGACGGCACGGTGTCACGGGCTCCTGGAATCGCGATCGGCCTCCTGCTGCTCGCCGCCGGCGGCACGGCGCACGGCGCCGACGCCCGCTGGGGGCTGCTGGCCAACCCTGGCTGGGACCAGCAGCCGGTGAAGGGCGTGTACTTCTTCCCCGGCGAGGGGGCATGCCAGGCGAGTGACCACGATGCTCAGCCCTCGCAGCGGCCCGTGCAGAACGCGAACATCCCAAACGATCCGATCTGGCCGTGCCACCTTGTAGATCCGCGCTGGTACTTCAACAGCAAGTTCTTTACCTACGTCCCGAGCGATCCACGTGACCTTCACTGGCATGACAGCGCCGACCATCGCACCTGGGCGGTGAATCAGATTGCGGCCACCCACGCGAACGTCATCGTCATGTCGCGCTGGGGTGCGGGCGTCAACAACGGTGCACCGATGCAGGGGACCCTCGAGGCCAACGACCAGCTGTTCGCGGCGGTCGCTGCGACCAAGAACATGCTCATCATGCCCGCCATCGACACTTTCACCGCGCACGGATATCGGGACTTCAGAACCGACTTCCCCGGGACCCCCGTGAACCCGGCGCCCCAGCTACACGCCGAGGTGGCCGACCTGGTCTCCCGCTATCTCTCGAACCCGGCCTGGCGAGAGCGGTGGGCACAGATGTACGACCCGAACGGCGTTCCTCGCTACGCGATCAACTGGATCCACGCCGCCTCGACCTACAACAACAACGGTTGCGAGTTCGCGCGGGGGCTCGATTGGATCGCCGACCGTATCGAGAACCTGTATCGACACCGCATCGGCTTTACCATCGATCCCTTCAATGCCTATCTCGGAGACGCGGCGCCCAAGTTCAACTGTGACTTCGGATACTGCCCTTCGCCTTACAACTCTTGCCTGGGCCAGTCGCGGAGCCTCCTCGGCATCCAGGGTTTCAACTCCGAGGTCGTGCGCGCAGGCGACCTCGCGCTCTATCCTCCACATCCCCCAGATCCGTGGGCGGGGAGATGGTCGACGCCGCCGCGCGATGCCAACGACCGGATGAGCGACCTCATCCGGTGGAAGCGCGCCTGGATCAAGGCGTGGATCGAGACCGGAGTGCCCGTCCTCTTCGATGTCTCTCCTGGCTACGACGGGCGCTACGTCTTCGCGACCGAGGGCGGTGTCATCTACGGGGACAACGCCGACTACTCGACCGACGAGTGGCGCAACGCGCAGAGCGCGCTCAAGGGCCTCGGCATGAAGGGCACCGTCTACAACGCCTGGAACGGATACACCGAGGGTCTGGTCGCCGTGCCCGGCGTCTGGGTCCGGCCCCAACACGTGCGGTCCAACGACGGAAGGGCGGTGGACGGTCTCAAGACGTGGCTGACGGACTACTTCAGCGTCGATCCACGCGTATGCAATCACGTTCACTACGTCAACTTCGGGCAGGTCAAGCACCACGTCTACGGTGCCATCTGCGCGAAGTGGCAGGAGATGAACGCGGGCCTCGGCGTGCTCGGACAGCCCGCCAGCAGCGAGCTGGCCGGATGCAACGGGGCCCGCCGAAGCCTGTTTCAGTTCGGATCGATCGTCCACAGCCCGAATGGAACTTGGGAGACTCACGGTCTCATCGGGGAGAAGTACCGGGCCATGGGCTACGAATGCAGCGGCCTGGGGCCGCCGACCAGCGATGAGCATCTCGCTTGCGGTCGTACGCGCAATCTGTTTCAAGGCGGGACGATCATCTACTCGAGCGGTGCAACCGCCGCGTACGAGACGCACGGCGCGATCGCCGAGAAGTACGGAGCGCTCGGTCACGACTGTGGAGCTCTCGGCGCTCCGGTCTCGGACGAGGTCCCGGGGTGCGGAACGAACCGGCGGAGCTACTTCGAGAGCGGCGCGATCGTGTTCAGCGGGGCCCACGGCGCCTTCGCGACCTATGGCCTCATCGGCTCGCTCTATCGAGGCATGGACTACGACTGCAGTTGGCTCGGCCCACCGACGAGCGACGAGAAAGCCTGCGATCGACGGTGCCGGGGAGGACGAGCCAGCGACTTCCAGAACGGCCACATCGACTGGTGCCCCGGCTGGACCGCAGCCGAAGCCGTGGCAGGCCCATCAGGCTGCTGATTCTCTCGCCTCCCCCAGGCCCTCCCCTTAAGATCTAGGAGAAGAGCTCTAGTAGCCTCAGAAACAGATTGATGACGTCGAGATAGAGGCTCAGCGACCGGAGGCCAGGAACCTTGCAGATCGGTAATTGTTTTAGAGGCCGTCGCTGGCGACAACCGTGTAGTGCACCACCTCAGGCTCGAACTCGAGGAGGAAGTCATCGTCTTCGGGGTAGTACTTCGCCTTGAGGACGTCGTCGCCGGCGAAGCCGCGGACGGCGTCTTCCGACTCCCAGAAGGTCACCGTCAGGAAGTGCGTTTCGTCCGCTTCGTCGCGCCGGAGCACGTAGACGCCGAGGTTGCCCGGGGTGGACCGATAGCCGGGGATCGCGCGCGCGGCGACGAAGTCCGCGTACGCGTCCGCGCGGTCGCGGCGGGTCTTCCCATGCCAGATCCGGACGAGCATGCTTGGCGCCTCCTGCCGGCGATAGGGTAGAGCAGAAACCCCGCGACCAGGGCCTCTTCGCCGCGACTTGCTAGAATCGCTCTTTGGCGAGCGCTCAACCATGACCCCTCACCCCACCCCCTTCGCCCCCATCGAGGAGGCGATCGAACAGTTCCGCCAGGGGCGGATGGTGATCATCGTCGACGACGAGGACCGGGAGAACGAGGGAGACCTGGCGATCGCGGCGGAGAAGGTGACGCCGCAGGCGATCAACTTCATGGCCAAGCACGGGCGCGGGCTGGTCTGCCTGACGCTCACCGACGAGCGGTGCGCCGAGCTGGCGCTGCCGCTCATGGTGGACTCGACGACCAACACCTCGACCTTCAACACCGCCTTCACCGTCTCGATCGAGGCGCGCGGCAAAGTGACGACCGGGATCTCCGCCGCCGACCGCGCCGCCACCATCCTGACCGCCATCGACCCGCGCACCCGGCCCGAGGACCTGCTGCGTCCGGGGCACGTCTTCCCGCTGCGCGCGCGGCGGGGCGGCGTGCTCAAGCGCGCCGGGCAGACGGAGGCCTCGGTCGACCTCGCGGCGCTCGCCGGGCTCCACCCGTCGGGCGTCATCTGCGAGATCATGAACGACGACGGCACGATGGCCCGGGTGCCGGACCTCGTCGCCTTCGCCCGCGAGCACGGTCTCCTCCTCGTCACGGTGGCCGACCTGATCGGCTACCGGCTGCGCCACGAGACCCTCGTCCGCCGGCTCGCCGCGCCGCGGCTGCCCACGCGCTGGGGGGAGTTTCGCCTCCACGCTTACCGCGCCGACGCGACCGGCGAGGAGCACGTCGCCCTGGTCATGGGCGAGGTGCGCGAGGACGAGCCGGTGCTGGTGCGGGTCCACAGCCAGTGCCTGACCGGCGACGTCTTCGGCTCGGCGCGCTGCGACTGCGGCACCCAGCTCGAGCAGGCGCTGGCCAAGATCGCCGATGAAGGCAAGGGCGTCCTCCTCTACCTCCTGCAGGAGGGGCGCGGCATCGGCCTGGTCAACAAGCTCAAGGCCTACGAGCTGCAGGAGCTGGGGCACGACACGGTCGAGGCCAACGAGAAGCTCGGCTTCCGCCCCGACCAGCGCGACTACGGCATCGGGGCGCAGATCCTGCGCGACCTCGGCGTGCGCAAGATGCGCCTGATGACCAACAACCCCAGCAAGTACGTCGGCCTCGGCGGCTACGGCCTCGAGATCGTCGACCGGGTGCCGCTCGAGGTCGCGCCCACCGACAGCACCCGCGACTACCTGCGCACCAAGCGCGACAAGCTCGGGCACCTGCTCAAGCTGGTTTGAGGCTCCTCCTCGTCACCTCCCGGTATCCCTGGCCGCCGCGCCGGGGGGACCAGGTGCGGACGGTGCAGCAGCTCGATTTCCTCGCCGGCGCCCACGAGGTCACGCTTCTCACGCCGGAGCCGGGACCGGACCGGCCGGCGCCCGCCGTGGCCGGCGCGTCTTTTCTGGTAGAGACGTATCGGCTCGGAGCGGCGGCCGCGGTGGTCGGGATCGGCCGCGCGCTGCTCGACGGGAGTCCCTTGCAGAGCGGGCTCTTTCGGTCGCCGGACCTCGGCCGGAAGCTGCGGGCACTCGCGCCGCGGCACGATCTCGCCATCCTCCAGCTCGTGCGGCTCGCCCTCCACCTGGACGACGTCGGCGCGACGCCCGTCCTCGCCGACCTGATCGACAGCCTGGCCCTCAACTTCGAGCGCCGCGCCGCGCTCGATCGGTCCTCCTTGCGCCCGCTCCTTCGCCTGGAGGCCCGCCGCCTCGCGCACGCCGAGCGGCGGCTGGTGGAGCGGGCGGCCGGCGCCCTGGTGGTGAGCGAGCGGGACCGGCGGGCGGTCGCCGCCGGACTTCCAGAAGAGCAGGGAAGGAAGCTCAGCGTCGTGCCGCTGGCGGTGGAGGGCTCCGTCCTCGCCGCGCCGGCCGAAGGGCGCCCCCTGCTCGCCCTCACCGGAAATCTCGGCTACTTCCCAAACGCCGACGCCGCCGCCTGGTGGCTGGCCGAGGTCTGGCCGGCGCTGCGGGCGCGGCGGCCGGAGGTGCGGGTGGTGGTGGCCGGCGACCGGCCGGGGCGGGCGGTCCGCCGCGCCGTCGCGCGGGCGGGGAGCGGCGTCGAGCTGATGCCGTCGCCGCCGGATCTGGGCGCCCTGCTCCGCCGGGCCACCCTTGCGCTCGCGCCGCTGCGCTGCGGCTCGGGCCTGCCAATCAAGGTGCTGGAGGCCTGGGCGGCCGAAGTGCCCGTCGTGGCCTCTCCGTGGGCCGCTGCGGGGACCACCTGCCGGCCGGGCGAAGACCTCCGCCTCGCCGAGCGGCCCGCGGAGTGGGTGGAGGCGGTCCTCGGCCTCCTGGACGACCCCGCCGAGCGCCAGCGCCTGGCCGCGGCCGGCCGCCGCCGGCTCGCCGCCGATTACGCCCCCGCCGTCGTCCGCGAGCGGCTCCTGGCGAGCGTCGAAGCCGCCGTCGCCGCCGCGTGAGCGGGGCCTTGGCCCGGCTTTTGAATTTCCCGGCCGGTGCCGCGCCGCTACCGGCGCGCCTGCTGCCACGGGAGAGCGGCGATGCCTTCGTCCTTCGGTGTCTACCTGATCGGCTTCATCATCCTGATCATCGGCCTCGCCTTCGGGGCCTACCTGGCCGGCGCGCCGCCGGTGTGGATCGGCGTCGGCGTCATCTGCCTCGTCGGGATCGCCGTGCTGATGGGGGTCACCAAGACCACCCGGAAGGACACGCCGCCGCCATTGTAACTACAGGACCGTCTCGCGCAGAACCTCTTCCACCGTCGTCATCCCCTCGCGCACCTTCTGCAGGCCGCTGCCGCGGAGGGTGAGCATGCCGCGCTCGATCGCCTTCGTCCGCAGCTCGTTGGCGCTGGCGCCGGTGAGGATGAGCTCGCGCATCTCCTCGTCGATCTCCATCACCTCGTAGAGCCCCACCCGCCCCTTGTACCCCGTCGAGCTGCAGCGCTCGCAGCCGCGGCCGCGGAAGAGCTTGATGGTGCGCGCCTCGTGCTCGGAGAAGCCGGCGGCCACGAGCGCCTGCGGCGCCAGCTCCGAGGGGTCTTTGCAGAAGGTGCAGATGCGCCGCACCAGCCGCTGCGCCACGACCATGTGCACCGAGGTCGCCACGAGAAAGGGCTCGATGCCCATGTTCATCAGGCGCGAGACCGAGGACGGGGCGTCGTTGGTGTGCAGCGTCGAGAGCACGAGGTGGCCGGTCATGGCGGCCTTGATCGCCACCTCGGCGGTCTCGAAGTCGCGGATCTCGCCGACCAGGATGATGTTGGGGTCCTGGCGCAGGAAGGAGCGCAGCGAGGCCGCGAAGTTGAGGCCGATCTGCTCCTTCATCTGCACCTGGTTGATGCCCGAGAGGTTGAACTCGACCGGGTCCTCGGCGGTGATGATGTTGACTTCGGGGGTGTTGATGCGCGACAGCGCCGAGTACAGGGTGTTGGTCTTGCCCGAGCCGGTCGGCCCGGTCACCAGCACCATGCCGTAGGGCTTCAGGATCGCCTGCTCGAACTTGCGCAGCGAGTCGGGCTCGAACCCGAGCTTCGTCATGTCGAGCATCAGCTTGTCCTTGTCGAGGAGCCGCATGACGATCTTCTCGCCGAAGATCGTCGGCAGCACCGAGACGCGGAAGTCGAGGTCCTTGGTCCGCCCCGAGACCTTGGTCTTGATCTTGATCCGCCCGTCTTGCGGCAGGCGCTTCTCGGCGATGTCGAGGCGGGCCATGATCTTGGCCCGGCTGGTGATCGCCTCCTTGAGCTTGAGCGGCGGCCGCATCATCTCGTAGAGGATGCCGTCGATGCGGTAGCGCACCCGGTAGTCCTTCTCGTAGGGCTCGACGTGGATGTCGGAGGCGCCGCGCTTGATGGCGTCGGTCAGGATGATGTTGACCAGCTTGACGACCGGCGCCTGCTCGACCTGCTCCTCGATGGCGGCGAGGTCGACGTCCTCCTCTTCGTCCAGGACCTCGAGGTCGCCGCCGCTCTCCTCGAGGTCCTCCATGACCTTCTTGAGCTCGATGGCGTGGGTAGTGCCGTAGTAGCGGTCGATGGCGCTGCGGATGGAGCTCTCGGCGGCGACCACCGGCTCGACCTTGTAGCCGGTCATGAACTTGACGTCGTCCATGGCGAAGACGTTCGTCGGGTCGATCATCGCCATGGTGACGGTGGCGCCGGTCTTCGAGATCGGCAGGATCGTGTACTTGCGCGCGATGTCGGGCGGGATGATCTTGAGCACCGACTCGTCCACCTCCATGCCGTCGAGGTCGATGGCCGGCACCTTGAAGTGCTTGGAGAGGAAGTCGACGAGCTCGCGCTCGGAGAGGAAGCCCAGCTTGACCAGGGTGGCGCCGATGCGCCCGCCCTGCTCGCGCTGGTAGGTCAGGGCCTCCTGGAGCTGCTTGGCGGTGATCTTGCCGGAGTTGAGGAGCACCTCGCCGAACTTGTCGGCGGGCTGCTGCCGGCTGCGGGGTTCCGTCGCCATCGAGAGATAGACACCTTACGATGAAAGCGCTTCCGCCAGTCTAGCAGCGCGCTGGATCAGCGAGAAGGGCGGCCGCCCGCTCGGCCACCCGGGCCGGCGGGACGTCCAGGAGACAGGCCTTGACCTCCTCGAACCGGCGGTAGCAGAAGCTGCAGGGGAGCGGGTGCCAGAGGGCGCGCTCGACGGCGCCGTAGGGGCCGTGGCGCTCCGGGTGGGTGGGGCCCATGACCATGACGACCGGCGTGCCGAGGGCGTGCGCAAGGTGGGTGGGGCCCGTGTCGGCGCCGAGGAAGAGGCGGGCGGAGCGGGTAAGAGCGACGAGCGCGGGGAGATCGGGCGCCGGGACGGCGGCGGCGGCGCCGGCGGCGGCCGCCTCGACGGCGGCGGCCAGCGCCTCCTCGCCCGGAGCGACGGCGACGCGGGTGGGGAGGCCGGTCGCCTCGCGCAGGCGGCGCGCCGCCTCCCCCCAGCGCTCCGGCGGGTAGCGCTTGTTGGCCCAGGCGGCGCCGGGGTGGAGGAGGGCGAACGGCTCGCCAGCGAGGGCGGGTGGGGCGAGGGCGGCGGGGAGGAGGCGGTCGGCGCCGAAGTCGGCCGGCTCCGGCGGCAGGCCGAGGGCGTCGAGGAGCGCTAGGCCGCGGTCCACGGCGTGGACCCCGCGCGGCAGGGCCGACTCGTTGATCCAGACCGCGCTCGACGGCTCGCGCCGGGCGCGGCGGGCGAGGCCGATCCGGCGGCCGGCCCCGGAGAGGAGGGCGATGGCGCCCCCCTTATGGTTCCCCATGAGGTCGAGGGCTGCGTCGGGGGCGAAGCGGCGGACGGCCGAGCGGAAGGCGCCCAGCTCGCGGCGGGTAGCGGCGGCGAAAGGGGCGCGGCGCCAGGTGCGCAGGCGGACGACGAAGAGCTCGTCGATGTCCGGGTGCCCGGCAAGGAGCGGCGCCATCGCCGCCTCGACCACCCAGCCGATCCGCGCCTCCGGGAGGTGCCGGCGGAGGGCGGTGAGGACGGGGAGGGCGTGGACGACGTCGCCGAGGGCGGAGGTGCGGACGAGGAGGATGCGCTGCGGTCGGGCGGGGGGCGGCGCGGTCATCCGGCGGAAGCCTATCCCGCCCGGGGGAAGCCCGCGGGCGCCTGGGGGAAGCCGGCGGCCCCCCGCGGCATTCGGTCGAGCGGTCCGGGATGTCCTCCCGACGGCCGGGAAAGTCATCCCGACGCTCGGGATAATGATCCTGGCGGCCGGGAAATTTATCCCGACGTTCGGGAAAGCTATCCCGGCGTTCAGGAAAGCTATCCCGATGGTCGGGAAAATTATCCGGACAGTCGGGAAAGTTATCCCGATGCTCGGGAAAGCTATCCTGACAGCCCGGAAAGCTTTCCCGGCGGTCCGGAAAGCTTTCCCGACGGCCCGGATAGTTATCCCGGCGGCCGGGATAGTTATCCCGACGGCCGGGAAGGTTATCCCGGCAGCCGGCAAATCATCCCGACGGCTCGCCTGATCAGCCGAATGGCCTGGGGCTAGATCCCGAGGCGCCGGCCATGCCCCCCGCCGCCCCCAGGGAATCCCCCCGTCGGTGCACAATACGCGACGAGGCAACCGTCCATGTCAGCCAAGCGTCCACCAAAAAGAGCGAGCCGCCGAGCGGCCTCGGCCTCCGACCCGTTAGTCGAGTTCTGCCGCTCGCTACCCGGCGCGACCGAAGACGTGAAGTGGGGCCACGACCTGATCTTCTCGGTCGGCGGCAAGATGTTCGCCGGCTTCCAGCTCCCCGACTATGAGCCGCTGGCGTTCAAGACCGACCCATTGGTCTTCTCCACGCTGACGACTCACGACGGCGTCATCCCCGCACCCTACATGGCTCGGCACCATTGGGTCAGTGTCACCAAGCGGTCGGCGCTGCCGCTCGACTTCCTGCGGGACCTGCTCGCCGAGGCCCACTCCCTCGTGGGGGCCAAGCTCCCGGCGTCGACTCGCCGCCGCTTGGGTCTCGCTTCCGCCAAAGGCCCCAGGTAACTCGGTGCGAGGGGAAGATTGATGAGTACCTCCAAGGCCGAAGCTCGAAAGCCTGTTGTCCTGGCGCCCGGACAAGGGCGTGCGTCCGATGGGGCGCATCAGTGCCGTGTTCAAGGCGGATGGGCCTGAAACAGAATCGCGCTACTCTGTCTCGGAATGGTGGTGAGCGCACACCCAAGGTCCTGGCGCGCATTCCCATGCTGAGGGATCTGTTCTACGTCATCGAGGGAACCATGAATGTGCTGGTTGGCGAAGAATGGGTTGAGGCTGCCAAAGGTTCGTTTGTCCTCGTACCCGGAGGCGTCACACATGATTTCGAAAACCGGGGAAGTGTTCGTGCCGGCGTTCTCAATTTTCTCGGTGCCTGGTCCGTTCGAGCCTGAAATGCCAGCCATTGCCGAGTGGTTCGCCAAGAACCCGCCGAAGGACACAGGCACGTAACATTTCAAATGTCCACATTCGTAGCCCTGCTGCGCGGCGTCAATGTTGGCAAGGCCAAGCGTGTTCCCATGGCCGAGCTGCGCGCCCTGCTCTCCGGCTTGGGCTACACCGGCGTGGCTACCTTGCTGAACAGCGGCAACGCCGTCTTCCACGCCCCAAGAGGCACGCCGGCGAAGCATGCGGCAGACATTGCCGCTGCAATCTCCACCCGACTCGAGGTCGAGGTGCCGGTCATCGTCAAGTCGGCAAGCGAGCTGGCAGCCATCATCTCCGAGAATCCATTCAAAGCAGGAGTGGAAGAACATCCACGCTTTCTGGTTGCATTCGTTCAAGACGCCAAAGCGCTGTCGAGTCTTGCGGCCATCGAGTCGCTGGTTGTAAGTCCGGAGCAGTTTTCGATAGGCAGGAGCGCCGCCTACCTCCTCTGCGCAACGGGCATCCTGGAAAGCAAGGCCTGGGAAGCCCTCCTCGGCAAGCCGGGCAGGTCGGCTACAACGAGAAACTGGGCAACCGTCCTCAAGCTGCAGGCGCTGGTCAATGAAGCCGACGCCTAGCCCTCGGCTGCAGCGGACTCGGTCGGCAACGACCCGCTGCGCGGATCTAGAGGTTGACCGACACAGCACAGTTGTGTAGCGTGCCTGTGTGGCGACGAACCTGGCGATCGACGACGAACTGCTGGACCAGGCCCTGAGCGTGGGCGGCTTCAAGACGAAGCGCGAGACGGTCAACCAGGCGCTGCGGGAGTTCATCGCCCGCAGGCATCGGCTCGAGCTGGTCGACCTGTTCGGGAAGGTCGACTACGACCCTAGCTACGACTACAAGAAGGAACGCCGCGCCCGGTGATCCTCCTCGACACGTCGGTCCTGAGCCGGGTCTTCCGGCGGCGCAGGTCAGGGCCGGAAGAAGAGCGGATCAGCGTAGTCCTCGAGCGGCTGTTCGCATCCGAGGCCCCGCTGGGCCTGCCGGCGATCGTCCTGCAGGAAGTGCTGAGCGGCATCACCAGCGAGCGCCAGTTCGCCGACTTGGCCGAGCGGCTGCAGTCATCCTTCGTGATCCTCAACTCCGCCACCCAGGACCATGTCGAGGCCGCCCGTCTCAAGAATCTTTGCCAGAGCGCGGGCTTCAACGTCTCGGGACCGGACTGCCTGATCGCCGTGCAAGCGATCGCCGGCGGCCACCGCCTCTACGCTATCGATGGGGACTTCGACCACCTAGCGGAGCACTGCCCACTCGCGCTGCTTCGCGAGACGGACGCCGGATGACGGGGGCGCTCCTCTCACTCGCCCTCTGACTCGCGCTGCGCTTCGCGGCGTCGCTCGGCGATCAGCTCGTCCGACAGGCTTCGCCCTTCGGGGACGTACTGCCGGACCAGGGCCTGCGCGCGTCCGATCAGGTCGGTCGTGGCGTGGTCCTTGGGGTCGCCGACGAGGGCGGTGCGGCCGCCGTAGGCGGCTACCGTCTCGCGCTCGGGGACCTGGTCGGGGGTGCCGTAGTCGGTGCCCTTGCAGTGGACGTCGGGGCGGAGGTCGGCGAGGAGGGCCGCCGGGGTGTCCTCCTCGAAGACGACGACGTAGTCGACCGGGACGAGGCCGGCGAGGAGCTCGGCGCGCTCGGGGGCGGGGATGATGGGGCGGCCGGGGCCCTTGAGGCGGGATACCGAGGCGTCGCCGTTGACGGCGACGACCAGGAGGTCGGCTTCGCGGCGCGCCGCCTGGAGGTAGCGGAGGTGGCCGACGTGAAGGAGGTCGAAGTGGCCGTTGGCGAAGGCGACGGTCTTGCCGCGGGCGCGCTCGGCGGCCAGGCGGTCGCGCAACTCCGGGAGCGTCGTTACTTCGCCCACTGCACCTCCGCGAGCGGGTGGGGGTCGCTCGCGACCGCGCGGCGCAGCTCGTCGGCGGTGAGGGTGGCGGTGCCCATCTTCATCACCACGACGCCGCCCGCGTAGTTGGCGAGGAGCGCCGCCTCGAGGGGCGTGCCGCCGGCCGCCAGCGCCAGGGCGAAGGCGCCGATCACGGTGTCGCCGGCGCCGGTGACGTCGGCCACCTGGTCGGTGCCGTGAACCGGCAGGTGGGCGGCGGAGCCCTCCTCGAGGAGGCTCATGCCGCGGCTACCGCGGGTGACCAGGAGGAAGCGCGCGCCGAGGCGGGCGCGGAGGGACTCGCCGGCCTGGGCGGCGTCCGCGAAGTCCTCGGGGAGACGGCCGCCGAGGAGCGCCTCGGCCTCCTCCTCGTTGGGGGTGGCGCCGTCGAGCCCCGCGAAATCGCCGAGGCGGTAGCGGCTGTCGGCGAGGAGGACGGCGTCGCCGCCGAGGGCGCGCCGGAGGCAGGGGAGGAGGGCCGGCTCGACGGCGCCGTAGCCGTAGTCTGAGAGGACGGCGACCGGCGGCGCGCCGCCGGCCGCGCCCGCCCAGTCTGCGAGGCGTGCGGCGAAGGTCTCGCGCTCGGCGGCGGCGAGGGTCAGCCGCTCCTCGACGTCGTAGCGCACGATCTGCTGCTTGATGGCGTGGCGGCCGCCGCCCAGGATGCGCACCTTGGTGGGGGTGCGGTAGCCGGGGCGGACCAGGATGCCGGCGGTCTCGACGCCGAGCGACTGGAGCGCCGCGACCAGCTCGCGACCGGAGGCGTCGTCGCCGACGACCCCGAGCGGCAGCGGCTGGCCGCCGAGGGCGGCGACGTTGGCCACCGCGTTGGCCCCACCGCCCGGCGCCAGGCGCTCGCCCTCGTACGAGAGGATGAGGACCGGCGCCTCGCGGCTGATCCGCTTCGGCGTGCCGGTAATGAACCGGTCGGCGACCAGGTCCACCACCATCGCCACCGGCCGGCCGGCCATGCCGTCGACGAGCGACAGCAAGCGGTCGGCAGAGGGGAGCGAGTTGGCCATCGGAGCGCGCGCAAGCGTAGCAGGCACCGCGGGTTAGAGTCGAACCATGTCCGCCCCCGCCGAACGGCTGCGCGAGCGCATCCGATCCTCAGGACCTCTTCCCTTCGCCGTGTTCATGGAGGAGGCGCTGTACGGGGAGGGGGGGTACTACCGTCGCGACGCGCTGCCGATCGGGGAGCACGGCGACTACGTCACCGGCTCGTCGCTCTCGCCGCTGTTCGGGCGGGCTATGGGGCGGCTGCTGCGGCGGCTGGACTCCGAGCTGGGGCGGGCGGCGGAGCTGTTCGAGGCGGGGTACGGCGGTGGTGCGCACCTCGGGGCGGTGGTTGAATTTCTGGCTGGGGAAGGTGAAGGACGCCGGTTACGCGCATGGGATCGGGTGGCGCGGCCGGTGCCTGCGGGGGTGGAGCGCGTCGCGTCGCTCGATGAGATCGGCGAGGGCGAGATCCACGGTCTCGTCTTCTCCTACGAGCTCTTCGACGCGCTGCTCGTCCATCGCTTGATCGGCCGCGCGGACGGCTCGCTCGGCGAACTGTGGGTCGACCTGGACCCGGAAGGCCGCTTCGCCTGGCGCGAGGGCGAGCTCTCCGATCCCTCCTCCCTACCCGCTCTTTTGGGCGATGCCTCGCTCGCACCCGGCCAGATCGCCGACCTCTCGCCCGAGTGGGCGCCGCTCTACGGCGCCCTCGCCCGCCGCCTCGGCCGCGGGCTCCTCGTCACCTGCGACTACGGCTTCCCGCGCGACCGGCTCCTCGACCCGCGCGTTCGCCGCCACGGCACGCTCGCCTGTTACCGCCGCCAGACCGTGCACCGCGACCCCTTCGCCGACGTCGGCGCCCAGGACCTGACGGCGCACGTCGATTTCACCGCCCTGATCGAGGCCGGCGAGGCGGCGGGGCTCTCCACCTTCGCCCTCACCCGGCAAGCGCTCTGGCTCAGCGCCTGCGGGCTCTTCGAGGACCTCGCGGACGCCCCCGCCGCCACCCGCCAAGAGGCCATCGCGCTCCTCGACGGCGAGGGGATGGGGGAGGAGATCCGGGTGCTGGTCCAGGCCCGCGGTGTGGAGCCCGAGCGCGTCCTCGACGCGCGTTTCTTTCCTTGACGGCGGCCCGTCGCTAGAATACGCCCCGCTTTGGCGAACTACCTGCCCATCCTGGTGTTCACGGTGATCGCCGCGCTCTTTCTCGTCGCCACGCTCCTCGCCGCCCGTCTCCTCCGCCGCGCCGCCAGCCCGACGACCAACCTCGACCCCTACGAGTGCGGCAACGAGCCGGAGACCTTCGCCCACGACCACCGCTTCTCGATCCGCTACTACCTGATCGCCGTCCTCTTCGTCATCTTCGACGTCGAGACCGTCTTCCTCTACCCCTGGGCAATCCTCTTCGACCAGCTCGCGCTCTTCGGCTTCATCGAGATGTTGGTCTTCCTCGCCATCCTGGTCGTCGGCTACGTCTACGTCTGGAACCGCGGAGCGCTCAATTGGGCCTGACCGACAGCCCCAACGTCCTCACCACGACCTACGACAAGGTCTTCAACTGGGCGCGCCGCTCGGCGATCTGGCCGATGCAGTTCGGCCTCGCCTGCTGCGCCATCGAGATGATGGCGGTGCTCGACCCGCGGCACGACATGTCGCGCTTCGGCGCCGAGGTCTTCCGCGCCACCCCGCGGCAGAGCGACCTGATGATCGTCGCCGGCACGGTGACCGAGAAGATGGCGCCGATCGTCCGCCGCCTCTGGGACCAGATGCCCGATCCGAAATGGGTCATCTCCATGGGCTCATGCGCCACGTGCGGCGGACCGTACGACACGTACGCGGTGACGCAGGGCGTCGATCGCCTGGTTCCTGTCGACGTCTACATTCCGGGATGTCCTCCTCGCCCCGAGGCGCTGATCTGGGGATTGATGGAGCTGCAGAA
>DATLOC010000042.1:0-63078 GCA_035536455.1 Thermoanaerobaculia bacterium
GCCAAGGCCGCGAAGACCGCGAACCTGGGCGAGAAGGCGGCGGCGGACGCGCCCGCTTCCCGGCTCATCGACCAGCGGATCCGCGACCTGGGCGGATGGCGCGGGGAAACCCTGGCCCGCATGCGGGCGCTGATCCTGGAAGCCGACCCCGCGATGACCGAGGAGTGGAAGTGGGACAATCCGGTCTGGTCGCACCACGGGATTGTCTGCACCGGCGAGGCGTACAAGAAGGTCGTCAAGCTCACGTTCGCCCGGGGGGCCAGCGTCCCGGACCCGTCGCGTCTCTTCAACTCCAGCCTGGAAGGCAACACGCGAAGGGCGATCGACATCCACGAAGGGGAGAAGGTCGACGCGCGCGCGTTCAAGGCGCTGGTGAAGGCCGCGGTGGCCCGGAACGGCCCGCCGGCGAAGAAACGGTAGACCCGTTCCATCCGGAGGTACGGGCAAGGACGCGCGCTGGATCAAGCCTCCGCTGTCCTCAACCTACGCGGTTCGGCGCTCCGATGGGGCGCCCCGGTCCTCTACTTACGCAGTTCGCCCGATCATTGGAGGCCCGCGGTCCTCAACTTACGCGGTTTGCCGGGCGTTTGGGGTGGGTTCTGTGCCGAAATGGCGGTTTTGGTCCTCAACCTACGCGGTTCGTCCGGCCGACTGGCTGGGTTTGGTCCCCAAAAACCTACGCGGTTCGGCCGTGAACCCAGCCCATTCGGTCCTCAACCTACGCAATCGGACGGGTGCGGAGCGTCTTTTGGTCCTCTACTTACGCACTCGGGCGGCCGACCCGGCCCAATCGCCGGCCGCCGAGGCGTCCGCTGTCCTCTACCTACTCAACTCTCGCCGAAGACGTACCCTTCGCGTGCCCGCAACCTGAACTCGGGGTTCGCGGTGTGCACTTGCACCCGCTGGAAGCCCTTGGCGCCCGCCGGGTGGGTGGCCTTGTAGCTCAGCAGGTAGTAGCCGCTGTTCTCCTCCGAGACCTGGCGCAGCGGCGTCAGGAAGTTGACGGTGTTGAAGTAGTACTTGCCGCCGGTGTCGCCGGAGATCTGGTTGAGCGCGTCGGCGAGCACGTGCTGGGTCCCCGCCGGCGTCAGGTCGAGGGCGTAGAAGGCGACGTTGTTGTCGTTGAGCGCCCGCACCGTGTCGTCGTAGTAGCGCGGGTCCGGCGTGTACTGGCCGAAGTTGTTGATGCGGCCGAAGCCGATGCCCAGGTAGAGCAGGTTCTTTCTGCCGCGGACGGCGCCGGCGGCCTCGGCCAGGACCTGCAGCGCCTCGTAGATGCTGGCGGTGCGGTCGCGCAGCTCGTTGCCGCGCGGCAGGGCGGCGCGCAGCGAGGTGCCGACCTGGCCTTCGATCCGCGACGGCCAGTTGCCGTCGTCGTCCTTGCCCTTCCCGGCCGCCTTGAGCGCCGCATCGAGCGCCTGGCGGTCGGCGGTGAAGTCCTGGTGCACCTTGAGCTTGCTGTCGTAGCTCACCACGGCGACATGGTCGCCGGGGACGAGCTCGGTCGCCACCCACTCGCGGGCGCGCCGCACCGCCTCCATCTGCTGCGTCAGCAGGCTCGGCGCCTCGAGAGCCGCGCTCCGCTGGTCGTCGAGGAAGAGGATGAAGTAGCGGTCCTCGGTCCCCTGCGACACCTCGGGACGGCGGACGTTGGCCTGCGCGGCGGCCACCGGCGGGTCGAGCAGCCGGCGGTTGGAGTAGAAGACGGCGTCGGTCAGCTCGATCGGCTTGCCGTTCTCGGTGACCACGAAGTCGCTCTCGTCGAGGCCGAGGATGACGTTGCCGCGGGAGTCGGTCACCAGCACGTCGAGGAGCACCTCGGTGACCTCCACCTGCTCGCGAACCTCGCCGGCCGGCGGCTCCTCCTGAGCCACCGCGGCGAGCGGGGCCAGGAGCAGCGCCGCCAGGGCGAGAGGCGTGGCGCGTTTCCATCGGATCATGGCGATCCTCCTTTCACTCACGTTCAAGCAAAAGGGGTAGCAAGGGATAGACCAGCGGTTCGGGCCGCGGAGCGCCGCGGGGCTCGTCCTCAGGAGGGGACAGCGCCGCCCGCGGGGAAGCCCGCGTAGAAGCCCCCCCCGGCAGCCGTCTCGCGCAACGCTTCGGACGGACGGTAGCGCTCGGAGACCGCGCTTTCCAGCCGCTCCAGGGTGGCGACGAGGGTATCCACCCCCTCCTGGTCCGCCCAGCGGCAGAGGCCGCCGCGAAAGGGCGGGAAGCCGGTGCCGAAGATCATCGCGACGTCGAGCTCGGCGGCGCTGCGCACCACCCCCTCGGCCAGGCACCTGGCGGCCTCGTTGACCATCGGCAGCACCATGCGGTCGGCGAGGAGCCCCGGGTCGGGGGACTGGACACGCGGCGAGAGGCCCAGCAGCTCGTAGACCGCCGGATCGGGGTCCTTCCGCTCCCGCCCGTCGTAGCGGTAGAAGCCGCGGCCGGTCTTGGTACCCAGGCGGTCGGGCGCGGCGGCCTTCTCCAGCCAGGCGGGCAGCGACAGCCGGTCGGGGAACGACTCCTGGAGGAAGCGGGCGACGTGGCCGGCGACGTCGATGCCCACCTCGTCGGTGAGCGCCAGCGGCCCCATCGGCATCCCCCACTCGACCATCGCGCGGTCCACGTCCTCGATCGAATGCCCCTCGTCGAGGAGCCAGAGCGCCTCGGCCGAGTAGACCATCAGCAGGCGGTTGACCAGGAAGCCCGGCGTGTCCTTGACCAGCACCGGCGTCTTGCCGAGGCGGCGGGCGAAGGCGAAGACGGTGTTGACCGCGGCGGCGCCGGTCGTCTCGGCGGCGATCACCTCGATGAGCGGCATGCGGTGCACCGGGTTGAAGAAGTGCATGCCGACGACGCGCTCGCGCCGCGGCACCTTCTCGCCGATGGCGCCGATCGGCAGCGACGAGGTGTTGGAGGCCAGGATCGCCGTCTCCGGCACCACCGCCGCCACCTCGGCGAAGACCGCCTGCTTGATCGGGAGCTTCTCGACGATCGCCTCGACCACCAGGTCGGCGCGCCCGAACCCCGAGTAGTCGAGGGTCGGCTGGATCAACGCCAGCCGCCGCCGCTCCTCGGCGCGGGTGAGGCGGCGCTTCTTGACCAGGCGGTCGAAGAGCCCGGCGGCGTGCTCCATGCCGCGGGCCAGGGCGCCGGAGTCCACGTCCTTGAGCCGCACCGGCACGCCCGCCTCCTGCGCCACGAGCTGGGCGATGCCGCCGCCCATCGTCCCCGCCCCGAGCACCGCCACCGCGCGCACCGGCCGCGCCTCGCCGCCGGGCAGGCCCGGGTCCTTCTTGGACTCCTCGGTCAGCCGGAAGACGTGCACCAGGTTTTTCGACACGCGGCCGGTGGCGAGCTCGGCCACCGCCCGCGCCTCGGCGTCGAAGCCGGCGCGCGGCCCGTCCTCGACCCCGATCCGCACCACCTCGAGCGCCCGCAGCGGCGCCGGGTAGTGCCCCTTGGTCTGCTCCAGGGTCTTTTTCCGCGCCTGGTCGAAGACGATCTTCCGCCCCAGCGGGTTCTTCTCGAGCAAGAGGCCCTTCCAGCCGCCGCCGCCGTGCGCCTCCCCGCCCGCTTCCTTACGCGGCTTGCCGGCGCCGCGGTCGAGGCGCGCCAGGGCGAAGTCGCGCGCCAGGTCGAAGAAGCGCGCCTCGGGGAGGAGCGCGTCGACGAGCCCGCTCTTGAGCGCGCTGCGACCGGAGACGGTCTTGCCGGTCAGGATCATGTCGAGCGCCGCGGTGACGCCGATCCGCCGCGGCAGCCGCACCGAGCCCCCCCAGGCGGGGAGGATGCCCAGCCGCACCTCCGGCAGGCCGA
Organism: Thermoanaerobaculia bacterium; assembly: GCA_035536455.1. Classification (GTDB taxonomy): domain Bacteria; phylum Acidobacteriota; class Thermoanaerobaculia; order Multivoradales; family UBA5704; genus DASUNQ01. The sequence goes on from DATLOC010000042.1 coordinate 3,811, forward strand.
TGCGGGTGTCCGGCCGGTCGCTCGCCACGCGGAAGGTGGAGGCCAAGGAGATCTCGGTGCCGCCGCCCAGGCAGATGCCGCGGATCGCCGCCACGGTGGGGAAGGGGAGCGCCTCCCAGGCGGCGAAGAGGCGCTGCCCGACGCGCGCTCCCGCTTCGGCCTCGACCAGGTCGGTGACGCGGGCGATCTCGTCGAGGTCGGCGCCGGCGATGAAGCTCGTCTCCTTGCCGGAGAGGAGCACGAGGCAGCCGATGTCGCTTCGGCCGGCGAGCTCGGCGAGCAGCCGCTCGAGCTCGAGCAGCGCCGTGCGCGAGAAGACGTTGACCTTGCGCTCGGGAGCGTCGAAGGTGAGCGTGGCGAGCCGGTTGCCGCCGACCGCCAGGTGGAAGTTGGACGTCTCGACCACTAGGACGCGGCCGCCTTCTTGCCGGCGTCGGCGGCGGCGTAGAGGCGATCGATGACGTCGCCGTACTTCTCGTTGACCACCCGCCGCTTGACCTTCTGGGTCGGCGTCAGCTCGCCGGTCTCGAGCGTGAACTCCTTCGGCAGCAGGTCCCAGGTCACGATCTGCTCGTAGTGCGCCAGGTTCTGGTTGACCGCGTCGACCTCCTTGCCGATCAGCTCGCGCACGCGCGGCTCGGCGAGCAGGGCCTTGTCGTCCGCCGCGGCGATCCCCTGCCGCTGCGCCCAGGAGCGCAGGACCTCGAAGTCGGGGACGACGAGGGCGGAGAGGAACTGCCGCCGGTCGCCGAGCACCACCGCCTGGCCGATGTAGCGGCTGGACTTGAGCGCGTTCTCGATCGGCGCCGGCGCGACGTTCTTGCCGTAGGCGTTGACGATCAGCTCCTTCTTCCGGTCGGTGATCGTCAAGAACTTCTCCTCGTCCTCCTCGCCGATGTCGCCGGTGTGGAACCAGCCGTCGGGGTCGATCACCTCGGCGGTGCCTTCGGGGTTGTTCCAGTACCCCTTCATGATGTTCGGGCCGCGGGCGAGGATCTCGCCGTCCTCGGGCGCGATGCGGGTCTCGACCCCCGGGATCGGCGGGCCGACGGTGCCGAGCTTGACCTTCCCCGGCGGGTTGACGGTGATGACCGGCGAGGTCTCCGAGAGCCCGTACCCCTCGTAGATCGGGATGCCGGCGCCCCAGAAGAACTCGGCGACGTCGCGGCCGAGCGGCGCGCCGCCGGAAAGGGCGAACTGGAAGCGCCCGCCGAGCCGCTCGCGGATCTTGTGGAAGACCAGCTTGTCGGCGAGCTTGAGCTTGAAGCCGAGGAGCCCCGGCGGCGTCTGCAGCTTGAGGCGCCAGGGCAGGGCCTGCCGCCCCACCGCGTTGGCCCAGGCGAAGATCTTCTGCTTGGTCGGCGGGCTCGTCGCGACGCTCTCCTGCACCCGCGACAGCACCTTCTCGTAGACCCGCGGCACCGAGACGAAGACGTGCGGCTTAACCTCCTGGAGGTTCTGCGCCACCGCCTGCACCGATTCGGCGTAGGCGATCGTGCACCCCTTGTAGAAGTAGGCGTAATCGACGGTGCGCTCGAAGGAGTGGGAGAGCGGCAGGAAGGAGAGGGCGGTGAAGCGCCCCTCGACCGGCAGCACCTCCATCGCCGACACGACGTTGGAGGCGATGTTGTGGTGGGTGAGCATGACCCCCTTGGGCTTGCCGGTGGTGCCGCTGGTGTAGATGAAGGTGGCGAGGTCCTCGGGCTTGGGCGAGCGCGCGCGCTGCTCGAACCAGGCCGGATCGACGCCGGTGCCGGCCTCGAGGAGGGCGTCGAGGGTCGTGACCCGCGGGTCGCTGGAGGCGCCGCGGATCGCCACGTAGCGCGCGACGGCGGGTGTGTTGGCGCTCTCGCCGAGCAGGCCGTCGAGGTGCGCCTGGGTCTCGAGGAAGAGGATCTTGGCGCCGCAGTCGTTGGCGATGAAGGCGGCCTGGTCGGGGAGGAGCGTGGGGTAGATCGGCACCACGACGGCGCCGAGCGAGAGGACGGCGAAGTCGATCGTCGGCCAGTGGGGCGCGTTCTCCGACATCAGCCCCACCCGCTCGCCGGGCTGGACCCCGAGGTCGTGGAGGGCCTTGGCCAGCCGCCGCACGCGGTCCACCAGCTCGGCGGTCGAGACCGCCTCGTACCGGCCGCCGACCTTGTGCATCAGGTGCTCGGCCTTGTCGTAGGCGGCGGTCTTCAGGAACAGCTCCGACAGGGTGCGGATCGACATCAGGACCCTCCTCTCGCGGGAAGCGGCCGGATTGTACCGCAGGGTCTTCTGCGCTATCCTCGCCGGTCTTCGCGGCAGGCGAGCCCTAGCCGCAGTCTCCCGTTCGGGGCGTAGCTCAGCTTGGTAGAGCGCACGGTTCGGGACCGTGAGGCCGGAGGTTCAAATCCTCTCGCCCCGACCATTTTCCTCTAAGTGTTTTATCCACAGTAGTTTAAGACGTGTTGCGTCGGAGTTGCCGCAGCCTTGGAAGCTTGAGCTGGTCACCTAGTCTCGTGCGTGCGGGCTTGAGCGCGCGCGTCGTTTGGCGGCGGCGCCAGAGGGGCAGGCAATGGCGACGTGGCTCACGAGTGGGTGGCGCTGGAGAAGCGGCCACTCGCCGGTTGCCACCGCAGCAACTGCCACTGACTAAGAATCGGCGAAGGGCTGGAGTGCCGCTGACCGGTGCGGACCCTCGAAAGATCCGGCGGCTCGTCTGCACCCGACTCGGGCAGTCGCTAACCGGCGCCGACAGCGCAGCTACCGAAGGCTAAGGCCGCCGCTTCTGCGGATCGCCGACGGCTTCGGCTCCAAGAACCGGGGGGAGCTTTAGTCCAAGTAGGGAGCTGACGAACTCGCGACCTGCGGGCGTGATCACCGCTGCGAGGCCTGATGCACTCTGCTCGAGCTTTACTCGACCCGTTAGCTCGAGGATACTCAGCTGATCCTGCACGATGGCGGGCCGCAACCCGAGCTCGATTGCAAGCTCGCTTGCTGCCGTCAGCTCGCCCGCGCCCACGTTGCCCGGGGCCCCCGTCGCGAGGGCGCGAAGAATGGCGATCCGCTCCTGGGAGCCCATCACCTTGCCAGCGGCTCAACTTGGCCGGCGCGGGTTCGGCTGGCTCGCAGGTCCTGTAGTTGCTGGAGCACTTCGCAGGCCTCCGGGAGTACCCTTGCCCGAACTCTGCCTGCACGTTACCGCAGTTTCGCGGGCCGCGGCGGTGCGCCTTCTGCTCCCTAGCCGGCGCCGCTCTGTTGGCCCCTGCCGATCCTGCCGCTGCCCGAGCCTTCCGATCCGAGCGTCGTGTCTGCATCCACGAGCTTTGCGGGCCGATCCCGAACCGGTCGCTGGTCGAGTTGCGTTTCGCTGTCGCGCATGGCGTCGATCAGTGTCTCCATGCCGATCGGCTTGACCTGGTGCGAGTCGAATCCGGCGGCGCGGCTGCGGGCACGATCGCTCTCCTGCCCATAACCGGTCACAGCGATGAGGCGCAGGGGCCGGCCTGCTGCCTGCTCGCGGAGCTCTCGAGCTAGCTCGTACCCATCCATCAGTGGTAACCCGATGTCGAGAAGAGCGACGTCAGGGCGGAACTCCTGGCTGACGGCAAGCGCGCGGGGTCCGTCGTACGCCACCCGCACTTCGAAACCGACCGTTCGCAACAGCTCGGCCAGCCCGTCAGCGGCATCGACGTTGTCGTCTACGACGAGCACCCGATCCGGCCCTTGCGCGACGCGCGTCTCGCCTGCGCCAGGCCGCGGCTGGGTCTCATCCACTGCGGTGGCGATCGGCAGCGTCACCGTAAATGTCGCTCCGCGGCCCGGTCCCGCACTGCTCGCGGTCACCGCTCCCTGATGGAGCTCCACCAGGCTCTTGACGATCGTGAGGCCGATGCCGAGGCTGCCGCCGGCGCCATCGAGCCGGTTGGCGCTCTTGGTGAACGGCTCGAAGAGGCGAGGGAGCACGTCATCCGCGATGCCTTCACCCGTGTCCACCACCTGGATCTCCGCGCGAGCTCGCTGCGAGATCAGCCGCACCCGGATCTCTCCCTCCGGCGGCGTGTACCTGGCTGCGTTGGTGAGCAGGTTCGCGACCACTTGAGCGAGGCGAGCGCCGTCGCCGTCCACTTCAATCGCCGCAGCCGGCAGGTCGAGAATCAGTTTGTGTGCGCGCTGCTCGAGCAACGGACTGGCCATCTCTACAGCGTGTTCGATCACGGCCGCGAGATCTAGGCGCTCCATGTGGAGTTGCAGCCTGCCCGAGACGATGCGCGAGAGATCCAGGAGGTCATCGACCAGGCGGGTGAGATGGGAGACCTGCCGCTCGATGGTGGCCCGCTCGCGAGCGAAGCCACCGCCTTGCTTTTCGCGCAGTCGCATCAGCTCGAGCGCGGTGAGAATCGGCGCCAGCGGATTGCGCAGCTCGTGGCCGAGCATCGCCAGGAACTCGTCCTTGCGTCGGTCCGCGAGCCGGGCCCTCTCTTCGCTATACTGCAGCTCGCGGTAGAGGCGGGTGTTTTCGAGGGCGATCGCGGCTTGGGCGGCCATGCCGACGATCAACCGCTCGTGCTCCTCGGTGAACCGGCCTACGGCGTGGTGACCGAAGAACAATCCCCCGAGGACCTCGCCCCCCGGAGCCACCACCGGCACCGCGAGGTAGCTCACTACGGGTAGATGCCCGTGCGGCTGTGGTCCCCACGCCCCATAGCGCGGATCTTGGCGGACGTCGGCGCAACGGACGACGCCCTCGCCGCGAAAGGTGTGGCCGAAAAGCGGGGTAGCGCGCGGCGCCGGAAAGCCCTCGAAGGCCTCTCGTGGCGCTCCCGACAAGGTGTAGAGCAGGTACTTCCCGCCCTGCTCGTCGACGGCGTTGAAGAAGAACGATCCGAACTCGGCTTCCACCAACGTCGTTGCTTCGTCGGTGATCTTCTGCAGGAGTCGATGCTGGTCGCGTTCGGTGGCGAATGCCAGACCCAGCCGATAGAGGACGGCGTGGATCCTCCCGTCGGCAGCCAGCCGCTCGCTTTGGGCACTAGCCTCGGCCGTCAATCGTGCGCTCTCGAGGGCTGCAGCCACCCGCCTTGCAACGTCTTGAAGCAGGACCACGTCGGGTTCGCCGTACCGACGGCCTGACGTAGCGGAGGCGAGGACGAGCGCGCCCAGCAGCCGGTCTCCGTACAGGATCGGCACTGCGACGGCCGAGCGCAGGCCCATGGTCTGAATCAGCTCGCAGTGTCGCCGGTCTAACGTGAGGCTCGCGATCAGCTGCGGATCCAGGTCGGGAAAGAGCGCGGCCTCGCGGGTAGCGAGTGCGCGGCCTGTGGGCTGCGGCGAACCGAGGCTGGGAGGATAGTGCTGGCGGAGCTCCTGGGCGAGCGCCAGGAGCCGCCCGCCGTTGGCGGCGACGCCGGCCTGCAGCACCCGCCCGTCGTCCTCCAGTAGATCGACGAAGCAGACGTCCCCGAGCCGAGGGACGCAGGCCTCGGTCACCGCTTGGAGCGTCGGAGCGATCGCCACCGAGCTCGCCAGAGCCTCGCCGATGCTTACCAGCAGCTCCAGTCGCGCGCGGTCGTCGAGCGAGCTGCCGGCCGACGACTCTGGGTTCCCGCCCACCTCGTGATGCACTGTGTCGTCAGCAGGCAATTTCGATGCCTGTCGGCGCGCGCGCGGGCTGCGACAGACCGGCCGACCTTCAGGGGGCGTACCCCCGCCACGTCAAAGCAGCGCTACCAGCGGGCTCCATCCCCAGACCAGGCCACAGGCGACCGAGATGCAGCCGGAAGCGGCGACGACCCAGGGTCCGTGGTCTCGGAAGAATCGGCCGACAGTCGCCCCACAGGCGGCGACGACAAGCGCCATGCCGAGCACCGATCCGATTGCAAAGAGCGACATGTACGCCGCGGCGGCACTGGTCGACGGCATGCGGGCCGCAGCGAGAGCCACCAGCGCGCCGGAGCCGGCAGCTCCATGGACGATGCCCACCGCGAGCGGGCCGGCAGCCAGTGTCCTGGCTCCCAGGTGCACGTGCGGCGCCGCTGCCGGATGCCGGTGCGCTTCGCGGCCGTGGCGATGGAACGCGGCGTCTCCGCCGACTCCGCGGGCGGCCAGGACCAGGTTCCGGGCCGGTCGCCGAGGAAGGTGGAAACAGCCGCCAAGTGGTCAGGCTGCAGCGCCCTGGTAGGCGCCCATCAACAGCCCCACGGCACAGCCGGTCAACACACCCATCGACAGCCAGTCTCCTATGGCCGTTATACCATCCGCGATGGCGCGGAACCGACCGAACGGTGGCCATGGGAGGAAGGCTTGATCCTTGCATCGATGGCTGCAACCTATGTCGTAGTTGCTATGAGGTTTCGGTGCCCCAGTGGGTTTGGCAGTGTACGGTGACTTTCTCGCAGGCGGCGGTTCCAGGGGGGCACTCATCCGCTGAACCCATTGGAGCGTCACGGCTATCGGCGCGTTCTGGTGGCCGCAGAGCCTCCGAAGCGCCATCAAGCTGATGTTCGAGTCGAAGTTCGCCATGGTAGAAGCCTGGGTCCGCGACATCGCTTTTCTACAAAGACCGCTACCAGCCGATCCCCGCAGCAAGCGTTCCGGGGGCGCTCGGGCCGCCTGGCGCGAGATCCATCCGCAAGAGGGGACACGATGGCCATAGAGATCCTGTCGGCTTCCTCTCCGGGCGCACCCGCGGCGATGCACGTCGTCTGGGTGACCGCCGGGCTGAGCTGCGACGGCGACACCATCGCCATGACCGCGGCGAGCAACCCGAGCCTGGAGGACCTCGTCCTGGGCGGGCTTCCGGGCGTGCCTCGCATCGTGCTGCACAACCCGGTGCTGGCCTATGAGAACGGGGACGAGTTCCTGGCCATCCTGCGACGCGCCGCGGCCGGGGAGCTGGAGCCCTTCATCCTCGTCGTCGAGGGCTCCATCCCCGACGAGAACCTCGCCGGCGACGGCTACTGGGCGGCCCTCGGCACCGACCCTGCGACCGGCCAGCCGCTGTCGACCTGCTCGTGGATCGACCGCCTCGCCGTGCAGGCCTGGGCGGTGGTCGCCGCCGGCACCTGCGCCACCTACGGCGGGGTCCACGCCATGGCCGGCAACCCCACCGGGTGCCGCGGCCTCGCCGACTACCTGGGTCGGTCCTGGCGCTCCAAGGGCGACGTGCCGATCGTCTGCGTCCCTGGATGCCCCATTCATCCCGACACCTTCATGGAGGTGCTCGTCTATCTGCTGCGCCAAGCGGCTGGGTCGGCCCCTAGCATCGACCTCGACGAGTCATTGCGCCCGCGCTGGCTGTTTGCTCAGACGGTCCACGAGGGGTGCGACCGCGGTGGCTACTACGAGCAGGCCGATTTCGCGGACGAATATGGCAAGACGCCCTGCATCGTCAAGCTCGGCTGCTGGGGCCCGGTGGTGCAGTGCAACGTGCCCAAGCGGGGCTGGATCAACGGCATCGGCGGCTGCCCCAACGTCGGCGGCGTGTGCATCGGCTGCACCATGCCCGGGTTCCCCGACAAGTTCATGCCCCACATGGACGAGCCGCCGGGCGCCCACATGTCCACCTCGGCGGTGTTCACCTACGGCCGTACCGTGCGGGCGCTGCGCCAGTTCACCCTCGCCTCGATGAACCGGGAGCCGGAGTGGCGGCGGTCCGGGGCAGGGGAAGGCCCGGCACCGACCCGAGCGGCGGGCGAGCCGGACGGGGAGGCGGGAGGGTAATGGCAGAGAACGGCGGCGGCGGCGGTCTGGTCGAGCTCTCGTGGGACCCGATCACCCGCATCATCGGCAGCCTCGGCATCCACACCAAGATCGACTTCGCGAACCGGCAGGTCGTGGAGTGCAAGAGCACCTCCTCGATCTTCCGCGGCTACAGCGTCTTCCTGCGCGGCAAGGACCCCCGCGACGCGCACTTCATCACCAGTCGCATCTGCGGCATCTGCGGCGACAACCACGCCACCTGCGCGGTGTACGCGCAGAACATGGCCTTCGGCGTCAACCCGCCCTGGCTCGCCGACTGGATCATCAATCTCGGCGAAGCGGCCGAGTTCATGTTCGACCACAACCTCTTCCAGGACAACCTGGTGGGCGTCGACTTCTGCGAGCAGATGGTGCGCGAGACCAATCCGAGCGTGCTGGCACGCGCCGAGGTGACGCTGGCGCCGCACGGCGACCGACACGGCCACCGCACCATCGCCGACATCATGCGGTCGCTCAACCCGTTCACGGGTCCGCTCTACCGCGAGGCGCTGCAGATGAGCCGCCTCGCCCGCGAGATGTTCTGCCTCATGGAGGGGCGGCACGTGCACCCTTCCACGCTGTATCCAGGTGGCGTGGGGACAGTTCCCAGCGTGCAGCTCTTCACGGAGTACCTGGTACGCCTCTCGCGGTACATGGACTTCGTCAAGCGGATGGTGCCGCTGCACGATGACCTGTTCGACTTCTTCTACGAGGCGCTGCCGGGCTACGAGGCGGTCGGCCAGCGGCGGGTGCTGCTCGGTTGTTGGGGCTGCTTCCAGGATCCGATGGCCTGCGACTTCCGCTACGAGACGATGGCGGACTGGGGCCGCAAGATGTTCGTCACCCCCGGCATCGTCGTCGACGGAGCGCTGCTCACCACCGACCTCGTCGAGATCAACCTCGGCATCCGCATCCTGCTCGGCAGCTCGTTCTACGACGACTGGCAGGACGGCGAGACCTTCGTCAAGGCCGATCCGCTGGGCAATCCGGTCGACCAGCGCCATCCCTGGAACCAGACCACCCATCCGCGGCCGCAGAAGCGCGACCTCGAGGGACGCTACACCTGGGTGATGTCGCCGCGCTGGTACGACCAGCGCTCCGGTAACTACCTCGCGCTCGACACCGGCGGCGGGCCGCTGGCGCGCTTCTGGGTGACGGCGCTCGCCGGGCTGGTCGACATCGGCTACGTCAAGGCCACCGGCCACAGCGTCAGGATCACGCTGCCGCGCACGATCTCCTCGCCGGAGGTCGAGCTCGAGTGGAAGATCCCGCGCTGGTCGAACACCCTCGAGCGCAACCGTGCCCGCACGTACTTTCAGGCCTACGCGGCCGCGGCCGCGCTCTACTTCGTGGAGCGGGCGCTCCAGGAGGTGCACGCGGGTCGGCTCGAGACCTGGAAGGCGTTCGAGGTGCCGAGCGACGGCATCGGCTGCGGCTTCCACGAGGCGGTGCGCGGGTTGCTCTCACACCACATGGTGATCCGCGACGGTCGTATCGCCAACTACCACCCCTATCCGCCGACCTGCTGGAACGCCAGCCCGCGCGACAGCTTCGGGGTCGCTGGCCCCTACGAGGACGCCATCCAGAACACGCCGCTGTTCGAGGAGAACGGGCCGGACACCTTCAAGGGGATCGACATCATGCGTACAGTGCGCAGCTTCGACCCCTGCTTGCCGTGCGGCGTGCACATGTACCTGGGCGAGGGGCGGCAGATCGAAGTCAGGCACTCGCCGACCTTCGGGGTGGTGCCGACGGTGGACGCAGGATGACGGCGGCGGCAGTCGAAGCGATCGCCGACGCCGTGCTGTTCGAGGGGTACCTGCTCTACCCTTACCGCGGGTCGGCATTGAAGAACCGCTTCCGCTGGACCTTTGGCGTGCTCCAGCCGCGCGCGGTGAGCGAGGCGGTGGGCGGTCGCGAGCCGTGGTGGTCGCAGAGCGAGTGCCTGATCAGGGGCGACGCCGAGACCGTGATCGAGGTGGTCGTCCGGCTGCTGCACCCGTTGCGGCGGTCGCTGCTGCGCGACGGCGGCGCGGCGGCCGGCACAGCTGCCCTGCCGCGGGAGGTCGACGCCATCGAGGAGGGCGAGCTGCGGCTCGAGTCGGGCGAGGAGGCCTCCGTGCTGCGCGTCGAGCTCGGCCCCTGGCGCCTCGGCGACCTGCTCGCACGCGAGCTGCGCCAGCCGTTCGCCGGCGCCGGGCGTGACGAGGTGGAGGAGCTGCTCGCACCGGACGGCGCGCCCCTGGGCGCCGTGCGCCGCCGGCAGGAGGCCCTGGCCGGCGTCGTCGAGGCCGCCGCCCTGCAGGTCGACGCGGAGACCTGTCGCCTGACAGTGCGGGTGGAGAACGTCACCCCGGCGCCGGCTGGCGGCCAGCCCCCAGGCGACGTCCAGCGTTGCTTTGCCTCGACGCACTGGATCGTCTCCGCCACCGGGGGGGAGGTCATCTCGCTCGTCGATCCGCCGGCCACACTTCGCGCGGCCGCTGCCGCCTGCCGAAACGTCGGCGTATGGCCGGTGCTGGTGGGCGAGCGAGGAGCCGGCGCGTGCGCCCTGTGCTCACCGATCATCCTCGACGACCATCCGCAGATCGCGCCCGAGAGCCCGGGCGACGCTTTCGACGGCACCGAGATCGACGAGCTGCTGGCGCTGCGCATCGGCACCCTCACGCCGGAGGAGCGACGGCAGATGGCGGCAGCCGACCCCCGCGCCGCCGCGTTGCTGGCGCGCACAGAGGGCCTCGGCGAACCAGAGCTCGCGCGGCTCCATGGCGCGGTCCGGGGGCTGTCGGTCGCTTCCCGTTCCGTAGGAGGTACCGCAGGGCCTCTGCCCGGGTCCCGTGTTCGCCTGCGGCCCGCCGGGCGGCGCGACATCTTCGACCTGGCGCTCGCCGGGCGGACCGCGACGGTGGTCTCGCTGGAGCGCGACTACGACGGCCGCAGCTACGTGACAGTGACGGTCGACGACGACCCGGGTAGGGACCTCGGCGCGGAAGGCAAGCCCGGGCACCGCTTCTTCTTCACGCCCGACGAGGTGGAGCCGCTGGCGGGGCCCTGATGCGCGTACTGGTGGCTGGCGTCGGTAACGTGTTCCTGGGCGACGACGGGTTCGGCGTTGCGGTGGCCGAGCGGCTGCGCGCACCGGCTGGCTGGGCCGACGTCGACGTGGTCGACTTCGGCATTCGCGGCATCGACCTCGCGTTCGCGCTCGGCGAGTACGATGCCGCAGTCCTCGTCGACACGGTGCGGCAGGGCGGTGCGCCAGGAACGCTCTACGTGCTCGAGCCCGGGGAGGTGCCCGGCAGCGGCGGAGTGGCGCCCCACGGCATGACCCCGCAGCGCGTCCTGCAGTGGTTGCCCGCCACCGGTGCGCCGCGGCTCCTGCGGCTGGTCGGCTGCGAGCCGGAGTCGTTCGGCGAGGACGGGCTGGGCCGCGAGGGGTTGTCGCCGCCGGTGGCCGCCGCGGTCGAGCCGGCTGTCCGCCTCGTCGAGGACCTGGTGGCGGAGCTGCTCACCCATGCATGAGCTCGCCATCACCCAGCAGATCGTCGAGCTCGTCGCCGAGCGCGCGGTGGGCGTGCGTGTAAAGCGCGTGGTCGTGGAGATCGGTTGCCTGACCGCCGTGCTGCCCGACGCGGTCCGCTCGTGCTTCGACCTTTGCGCCGAAGGAACGCCAGTCGCGGGCGCCGAGCTCCAGGTGGTCGAAACACCCGGCCTCGCCCGCTGCCGCACCTGCGGTGAGTCGGTGGCTCTCCAGCGACCCTTCGGGTGGTGCGGTTGCGGCGGCTCGGACCTCGAGTGGCTTCGTGGACACGAGCTCAAGATCACACAGATCGAGGTGACCTGACATGTGCACGACCTGCGGCTGCTCCGGTGAGCTTCACGATCCTCACCACGACCACGACCACCAGCACGACCACGACCACCAGCACGATCACGAACACTCGCACGAGCACGAGCACGGGTCTGGGCACCAGCACACGCACCGGCACGGCGAGGTCCACGAGCATGCGATGCCCGACGGCGACCGGGCCGGAACCGTGCTGCGTCTCGAGCAGCAGATCCTCGCCCGTAACGGTGCCCGGGCGGCGCTCAACCGCCACCGTCTGGCCGCGCAGCAGGTGCTGGGCATCAACATGATGAGCTCGCCGGGGGCGGGCAAGACGACGCTGCTCGAACGTACCGTGCGCGAGCTCGGTGGCGATCTACCGCTGCAGGTGATCGAGGGCGACCAGGCGACGGACCGCGACGCCAAGCGGCTGCAGCTCCTGGGGTGTCCGGTGGTGCAGCTCAATACCGGCACCGGTTGCCACCTCGACGCGGCTATGGTGAGCAGCGCCATGGACCGGCTGCCGCTCGGCGCCGGCTCGGTGCTGGTGGTCGAGAACGTCGGCAACCTCGTGTGCCCGGCGCTCTTCGACCTCGGCGAGCACGCGCGCGTGGTGATCGCGGCGGTCACTGACGGCGACGACAAGCCCGTCAAGTACCCGCACATGTTCCGCGCCGCCACCGTCATCCTGCTCAACAAGGTCGACCTGCTCCCCTATGTCGCCTTCGACATCGACCGCTTCGTCGGTCTCGCGCGGCAGGTGAACCGCGCTGTGTCGGTCCTGCCGCTGTCGGCGACCCGAGGCGACGGCATCGGCGTCTGGTATGAGTGGCTCCGCGAACAGGTCGAGCGTGCCGCCGCGTGAGCACACGCCACTCGGCGAGCTGACCGGCAGCCTCGCGGGGGGCGACGGTCCGGGGGATCTCGTCCAAGCGCTGTCAGTGCTGGCAGCCCTCGGAAAAGCGATTGGGCCGGTGCCATCGGGGGCGCGGCAGGCGACGGGTTTCGCGCCGTCCATCAACCCGGCGGGCGCCTTGGCCGACCGCGAGCTGCGGCTCGCGGAGGCGCGCTACCGTGCCCTCGTCGAGCAGATTCCGGCGGTCGTCTTCCTCGCCACGGTCGAGGGGGGCCTCAACGACATCTACGTCAGCCCGCAGATCGAGACGCTGCTCGGCTTCACGCAGGAGGAGTGGGTGGGCAACCCGGTGCTCTGGTTCCACCAGCTCCACCCGGACGATCGCCTGCCGCTCTCCCAAGAGTTTGCGAAGACTTGCACCACGGGTCAGGCGTTCCGGGCCGTCGCGCGGGTTTTCAGCCGCGGCGGCGAGCTGGTGTGGATCCACGTCGAGGCCCGGCTGGTGCGCGACGAGCATGGCCACCCGCTGTTCTTGCACGGCATCGGTTTCGACGTCACCGAGCAGCAGCGCGCACAGGAGACACGCCACGAGCTGCTGCTGGCGCAAAAGGCGCGCGAGGCCGCCGAGGAGGCGTCACGCCGTGCCGCGTTCCTCTCCCGGCTGAGCCACGCGCTGAGCCGGCATCTGGATCTCCAGGCGATTCCCGGCGAGGTGGTGCACCTCGTGGTACCGGAGCTCGCCGACATTGCGGCGCTCGGCATCATGGATCGCAAGGGCAGGTTGACCACTACGGCGGTGAGTCATCGTGATGGCGCCCGGACCGAGCTCGCCAGGCAGTTGTGGGAGCGCAACTCGCGGCCCTTGCTTTCGCCGGATGACAGCATCGGGTTGGGGATGCACGACACCCAGCTGGTGGAGCAGATCGACGACGCCCATCTGGTCGCCTGCGCGCGCAACGGCGAGCAGCTCGCCCTGCTTCGCCGGCTCTCGCCGCGCTCGGCCCTGATGGTCCCTCTCCGCGGGCGACTCGTCGTGCATGGCGTATTGACGCTGGTGGCGTCGGGTCCGCGGAGCGGTTACCGCGGTGACGATGTGACAGTCGCCGAGGACGTCGCCCAGCGCATCGCGCTGGCAATCGACAACGCTCAGCTCTATCGCGAGGCGCAGGAAGCGAGCCGGTTGCGCGACGAGTTCCTGGCGACCCTCTCGCACGAGCTGCGCACGCCGCTCAACGCCATCGTCGGCTGGACGCACATCCTGCTGCAGACGACCGGCGACGGTGCGCCGCCGCAGGTCGCCAAGGCTGCCGAGATCATCGGCCGCAACGCGCAGGTGCAGAACCAGCTCATCAACGACATCCTCGAAGTCTCGACCATCATCGCGGGCAAGCTGGTGCTCAAGGTCCGGCCGGTCGATCTACCAGCCGTCATCGAGGCCGCCGTAGACACGGTCCGCCCGGCCGCAGAGGCGAAGGGCGTAACGCTGCGGCCCATCCTCGATTTCAGCGCGGGACCCGTCTCGGGAGACGCCGACCGGTTGCAGCAGGTGGTGTGGAACCTGCTCTCGAACGCCATCAAGTTCACGCCGCGGGGAGGTCGGGTCGAGGTGCGGCTGGAGGCCGTCGACTCGCAGGTCGAGCTGATCGTCGTCGACAGCGGTCCCGGCATCGACCCCGAGTTCCTCCCTCACGTCTTCGAGCGATTTCGCCAGGCCGACGCCTCCACCACGCGCCGGCACGGCGGCCTTGGGCTGGGGCTCGCCATCGTCCGGCACCTGGTCGAGTTGCACGGCGGTGTCGTGCGCGCCGCCAATCGCGACGATGCGCCGGGTGCCGTCTTCACCGTAACCCTGCCTCGCCGCAGCGTCGCCTCGGAGACCCGCCAAGCGCTCGCGCGTCACGCCGCGATCGAGGACACGGCGTTCGAGCCGACCTCGCTGGCGGGCATCCACGTGCTCATCGTCGATGACGAGGCGGACGCGCGCGAGTTGCTCGCCACCCTGCTCGAGCGTTGCGGCGCGATGGTCACCGCCGCAGCCTCGGCGCGCGAGGCATTCGACGCGATGCAGAGCAACCGCTACGACGTGCTGCTCTCCGACGTCGGCATGCCCGAGGAGGACGGTTACAGCCTGCTTCGTCGCGTCCGCGCCCTGCCGCGTGGGCAGGGCGGCGACCTGCCGGCCGCGGCCCTCACCGCCTACGCTGGCACGCAGGACCGGCTGCGCAGCCTCGAGGCGGGCTTCCAGACGCACCTTGCCAAGCCGGTGCAGCCCAACGAGGTGATCGCCGTCGTGGCAAGCCTGGCCCGGCTGCGAGGCGCAGGCGGAGCGCTTCCGTCGTCATGAACGTCGCGAGACTGGCCGCTGGTGGCGTCGCGCCAGCCGGTACACTGGCCGCTGGTATGGAACGACGCTCGATCGCTGTGCGCGGCATCGTCCAGGGCGTCGGCTTTCGGCCGTTCGTGTACGGCCTCGCCGGTCGGCTGGGGCTCGGGGGCTCGGTGCGCAACCGCCCAGGTGAGGTCGTCATCGAGGTCGAAGGACCTGCCACAGCGCTCGACTCGTTCCTGCACGCGCTCGCGGAGAGCGCGCCACCGCTGGCGCAGATCGACGAGCTCTCTTGGCGGCCGGCCCCACTGCGCGGAGAGCCGCACTTCAGCATCGTCGCCAGCGAGGTAGTCGAATCGGGGGCGTCGGCGCTGTCACCCGACGTGGCGCCGTGCGAGCGCTGCGTGTCGGAGTTGCACGACCCGCGAGATCGGCGCCACGGCTATGCGTTCCTGAACTGCACGAGCTGCGGCCCGCGACTGACGATCGCGCTGTCGACACCGTACGACCGCGCGCGCACGACGATGGCCGGCTTCGCCCTCTGCGCCGCCTGCCGGCGGGAGTACGAGGATCCGGCCGATCGGCGCTTCCACGCTCAGCCGATCGGCTGCCCGGAATGCGGCCCACGGCTGGCGTGGATCGGTGCCGACGACGAGGCAGCGGAGGAACCGCTGGCAGCGGCGGTGCGCACCCTGCGGGAAGGCGGGATCGTCGCCGTCAAGGGCCCGGGGGGATTCCAACTCGCCTGCGACGCCGCGAGCGACTCGGCGGTCGCCCGACTGCGCGCCGGCAAGGAGCGGGGCGGCAAGCCGTTCGCGCTGCTGGTGGCGGACGTGCCGGCGGCCCGGGCTCTCTGCGTCCTCGACGCCGTTGCCGAGCGACTGCTCACCTCCGCCGAGCGGCCGGTGGTGCTACTGCCACGGCGACCCGCGGGCAGCGGGCCGCGCATCGCCGCCGGTGTCGCACCCGGGGGTGCGTTGCTCGGTCTGCTGCTGCCGCCATCCCCCCTGCACTTCTTGCTCCTCGATCACTTTCCGGGGCCCCTCGTGCTCACCAGCGGCAACCGTGGCGGCGAGCCGATGGCGATCGATGACGAGGCTGCCCGAAGGGCTCTCGCCGGCCTTGCCGATGGGCTGCTCGGCCACGACCGGCCTATCGCCCTGCGCTGCGATGACAGCGTGGTGCGCTGGAGCGGGCGACGGCCGATCCCCATCCGCCGCTCTCGGGGCTCGGTGCCCCGCCCGCTGCGCGTGGGCACGATGGCGTCACGACCGGTCCTGGCGCTCGGCGGTCACGAGAAGAACACCTTTTGCATGCTGCGTGAAGAGCAGGCCGTGCTCTCCCATCACATCGGCGACCTCGACACGGTCGACGCCGTGAGGGACCTGCGGGCGGCGATCGACCATTACCGCGATCTACTGGGTCTTGCACCGGCGGTCGTGGCGTGCGACCTTCATCCCGACTATGCGTCGACGGCCATCGCTTACGAGCTGGCCGCGCGTGACGGGCTCGAGCTCCTGCCGGTGCAGCACCATCACGCGCATGCGTTGACCGTCGCCGCCGAGAACCGGGTGGACGGACCCTTGCTGGGCATCGTCCTCGACGGCAGCGGCCTCGGCACCGACGGCACCGTCTGGGGCTGCGAGCTGCTGGCGGTCGACGGCGCCCGCATGGAGCGCGTCGGTCATCTGGAAACGGTGGCCTTGCCTGGAGGCGAGGCCGCTGTGCGCGAGCCGTGGCGCATGGCGGTGTCGTGGCTCCTCGCGGCCTTCGGCGAGCTGCCCGCCCTCGACCTGCCGCCGCTGGCGGTCGAGCCAGGTCGCGTCGCCGCCGTCGAGCGCCTGGTGCGTTCGGGGGTCCGCTCGCCCCCGACGTCGAGCGCGGGGAGGCTGTTCGACGCCGTGGCGGCGTTGCTCGGCCTGTGCCAGCGGGTGACGTTCGAAGGTCAGGCCGCCATGCAGCTCGAGGCGATCGCCCGCCCGGGGGCCGAACGGCCGTACCCGTTTTCGATCGAGGCAGGCGAAGGACCCTTCGTGCTGCGCGTGACCCCCACCCTTTGCGCTGTCGCGAGCGAGGCCGCTGCGGGAGGCGACCGTGCGGCCATCGCGGCGCGATTCCACCGGACGCTCGTCTGTGCCTTGGTCGACGGCGCGCGCCTGGCGCGGGAGCGGCACGGCCTGGAGCGAGTGGCGCTCAGCGGCGGCTGCTTCCAGAATGCACTGCTGCTCGAGAGCCTGCATGCGGCACTGTCGGAGGCTGGCTTCACGGTCCTGCTGCCGCTGACCGTGCCGCCGAACGACGGTGGGCTGTCGCTGGGCCAGGCGGTGGCGGCGGCGCAGCTGGAGGGCGGCCGCCCATGTGCCTAGCCATTCCCGCTCGCGTCGTCGATTGCGACGCGGCGACCCCCGATACCGTCAAGGTCGAGGTGGCCGGCGTGCGCCGGCGCGTCCACGTGGGGCTGCTCGACCCGCTCGCCGTCGGCGATTGGGTGCTCGTCCACGTGGGATTCGCGATCTCCCGTCTCGACGAAGCGGAGGCCGCTCGCACGCTGCAGTTCCTGGCGACGCTCGGCGCCACGTTCGAGCAAGAGCTCGACGACATGCGGCGGGACAGCGAGTGAAGGCGAGCGAAGCGACAGGCGAGGTGGCGAAGCTGCGCGCGACGCTCGGTGACGCCGAGCTGCGGGCGCTGGGCGCCGCGCGCTTCGAGCGCATGCGGCAGGCCGTCGACGCGTTCTTCGGGGTTCACGCCGACCAGGTGCCGGAGGTTTGCCGCGCCATGGCGCGACGGTTCCACGCCGGTGGACGCCTCCTGAGCTGGGGCGGGGCCGCGGCCGGCAGCGACGCCTGGCATGTCGCGGTGGAGTTCGTGCACCCGGTGATCGTCGGCAAGCGTGCGTTGCCGGCTCTCGTCTTGGGCGAGGAGCCCCTGGCGCATCTGGCGCTGTTGGGTCGGCCTGTCGACATCGTCCTGATGATCGGAACCGGCGGTGTCGGCGGCACGCGCGAGCGCCTCCTCTCGCTGGCGCGCCAGCGCGGTCTGCTCACCCTCAGCCTTGGCGGCCGCGCGGCCGACACCGAGCCGCGGGCCGACTTCTCCTTCGGCGTAGCCGACGACGATCCGACCGTGGTCCAGGAGGTCCACGAGACGCTCTACCACGTGCTGTGGGAGCTGGTTCACGTCTTCCTCGAGCAGCCGGAGTCGCTGTGACGGTTCGTGGCGAGCCGACCGCCCACTGCGGCGAAGGTGAGCCGTGCGCCGTGTGCGCCGACGCCGGCGAGGTCGCGGAGGTGGTGGCCCTGGACGCCGACGAGCTGGGCCGTGCCCTCGTGCGCCGCGCCGACGGCACGGAGGAACTGGTCGCCCTCGACCTCGTCGAAGTGGTCACCGGCGAGCGCGTCCTCGTTCACCTGGGCTTCGCGATCTGCAAGGTGGGCGAGACGTGAGGCGGGGCCGGGCATGAGCGGCGGAGGCGCGTCGTTCCTCTACCCGTTCCTGGGAGGCGCCGCCGTGGATCCAGCGGCGGTGCTGGCAGAGGTGCGCGATTCGACCCTACGCAAGGCGGCGGACGTGAGCGCCGTGCGCGCGGCGCTTTGGGGGCGCCACGCGGAGGATCTGGTCGCAGCGGCGCGGAGGCTGGCGAGCGCCTTCGCGGCTGGCCGCAAGCTCCTCGCCTTCGGCAATGGCGGCAGCGCCACGGATGCGCACGACCTCGTCAGCGACCTGGTGACCCCACCCCTCGCCGGCTGGCGGCCGCTCCCCGCCGTCGACCTCACCCGCGACAGCGGGGTGCTCACCGCCGTCGGCAACGACGTCGGCTTCGACAACGTCTTCCTGCGCCAGGTGATCGCCTTCGGCGAGCCGGGGGACGTGGCGGTCGGTTTCTCCACCAGCGGCGCCAGCCCCAACGTCCTCGCCGCCCTTGAGCGCGCCCGTGCCCTGAAGCTAGCCACTCTCGGCTTCAGCGGCGGCGACGGCGGCGCCATGGCCGCTCCCGGCTTCCTCGACCACTGCATCGTGGCGCCCTCGAGCCACGTGCCGCGGATCCAGGAGGCCCACGCCACGGCTTGCCACACGCTGCTCCACCTCGTCCAGGCGCTGCTCGCCGCGGAGCCCGCATGAAGCACATCGACGAGTATCGCGACCCCACCCTGGCGGCCGCGCTGGTCCGCCGCATCGCAGAGCTGGCCGGCGCCGGGCACTACAAGCTGATGGAGGTCTGCGGCGGCCACACGCACGCCATCTACAAGCATGGGCTCGACCAGCTGCTGCCGCCGGGCGTCGAGCTCGTGCACGGCCCGGGCTGCCCCGTGTGCGTCATCCCCATGGGCCGTGTCGACGACGCGATCACGATCGCCCGGCGGCCGGAGGTGATCTTCGCCACCTACGGCGACATGATGCGCGTTCCGGGCAGTGCCGGCAGCCTGCTCGACGCCAAGGCGGCCGGCGCCGACGTGCGCGTCGTCTACTCGCCCCTCGATGCGCTGCAGCTCGCGGTGCGTCACCCGGAGCGAGAGGTCGTCTTCTTCGCCATCGGCTTCGAGACGACCGCGCCCGCCACCGCGGTGACTCTGCTCAGGGCTCGCGCCATGGCGCAGTCGAACTTCTCGGTGTTCTGCAACCACGTCACCATCCTGCCGGCGATCAAGGCGATCCTCGACTCGCCCGACATGCGCCTGGACGGTTTCATCGGCCCCGGCCACGTTTCCACCGTGATCGGTACGCAGCCCTACCGCTGGATCCCCGAAGGCTATGGGCTGCCCATCGTCGTCGCCGGGTTCGAGCCGCTCGACGTGCTGCAGTCGGTGGCGATGCTGCTCGAGCAACACCGCGCGGGCCGCTGCGAGGTGGAGAACCAGTACCAACGCGTGGTGCCCGCGGAGGGCAACCCGCGGGCCCTCGCCGCCATCGCGCAGACGATGGAGCTGCGACCGCAGTTCGAGTGGCGCGGCCTGGGCTTCATCGGGCGGAGCGGGCTGCGTCTGCGGACCGAGCTGGCCGCTTGGGACGCCGAGTCCCGGTACGAGGTGCCCGGAATCCGCGTCGCCGACCCGAAGGCCTGCCAATGCGGCGAGGTGCTCAAGGGGGTGCTCAAGCCATGGGAGTGCCGGGTGTTCGGCACCGCCTGCACACCCGAGACGCCGATCGGCACGTGCATGGTCTCCTCGGAAGGCGCCTGCGCCGCCTACTACACGTATGGACGCTATGACCTCCGGCGGCAGGCGTCGCTACCGGTGGCGACGGGCTCATGAGCGGCAAGCCGACGCTGGCGGAAGCGATGGCGAGGATCGAGCGCTCCGGTGGACGCCGGCGTGGCGCGGCGGTGCTGCGCGAGGAACGGGTGACGCTCTCCCACGGGTCGGGCGGCAAGGCGAGCCGGGCGCTGGTGGAGTCGGTCTTCGCGGCCGAGCTTTCCAACCCGCTGCTCGACCCGCTCGACGACTGCGCGGTGCTGCCGGCTGCCGCCACCGGCTCCCGGCTGGTGTTCACCACCGACTCCTACGTCGTCAAGCCGCTTTTCTTCCCCGGGGGCAACATCGGTCGCCTCGCCGTGCACGGCACCGTCAACGACCTGGCGATGGCGGGCGCCACCCCGCTCTATCTCTCCCTCGGCGTCATCCTCGAGGAGGGTTTTCCGATCGTCGACCTGCGGCGGATCGTGGCCTCCATCCGCCACGCTGCGGACGAGGCGGGAGTGAGCGTCGTGACCGGCGACACCAAGGTGGTGGAGCGCGGCAAGGCGGACGGCGTCTACCTCAACACCGCCGGAGTCGGAGAGCTGCGGCCTGGCATCAGCCTCGCCATGGACGCGGCTCGTCCCGGCGACCGTGTGCTGGTCTCCGGCACGCTCGGCGACCATGGCGTCGCCATCCTCGTCGCCCGTGCCGAGCTCGAGCTGGAATCGACCATCACGAGCGACAGCGCTCCGCTCCACGGCCTCGCTGCTGCACTGGTCGCCGCCACCGGCCCAGGGTTGCGCGCTCTCAAGGATCCCACCCGCGGCGGGCTCGCCACCGCGCTCAACGAGATAGCGAGCGCTTCCGATGTCGGTGTCGCCGTCGACGAGGCGGCGCTGCCGATCGCGGCGGAAGTGCGGGGTGCCTGCGAGATCGTCGGCATCGATCCCCTCCACCTGGCCAACGAAGGCAAGCTGGTGGCGATCGTCGCCCCCGAGGTAGCCTCGGCGGCGCTGGCCGCGCTGAGGGCTCACCCCTTGGGCCGCAACGCCGCCATCATCGGCGAGGCGGTCGCCGATCCAGTGGGCATGGTCTACCTCCGAACCGCCATCGGCGGGCACCGAGTGCTCGACATGCTCGCTGGTGACGCCTTGCCGCGAATCTGCTGACCGGCTCTCTAGACAACTGGCTGCCATAGGGGCCCGGTCGTCGCCGGGATGCCCAGGGCCTTGCAAAGTGGGAGAAGTGGCGGTCGAGCTCGATGCGGGTGTCTTGCGGCGAACCGCCTCGGTGCTGAGGTAGGCGAGGACGAGGCGAGGGTAGGCCGTAGGGAAGGCCGACGTTCCTTGGCGCCAGGATGGAGAGAGTCAGCTGCCCGTTGCGGTGGACGAGCCCAGTCAGCGCTCCCGCGCCATCCGCTATCGACGCCATCGAAGCGCAGGAGGAAGGAGACTTAGGGCTTGCGCAGTTCCAGCAACAGACCGAGCTGATGCAGGTCCACCGGCTTGACAAGGTGGTGATCGAAGCCGGCCTCATCCGAGCGACGGCGATCTTCCTCCTGCCCCCAGCCAGTGAGGGCCACGATCCGCACTTTCTGCGCCCAAGGTAGCCGTCGCAGACGCCGGCAGACGTCGTACCCACTCAACGTTGGAAGTCCGATGTCGAGCAACACGATCTCGGGACGGAACTCCTCGGCGGAGGCGAGAGCGTCCGGACCATCGAAGGCGGTACGCACTTCATTGCCAGCAGTGTGAGCCTCAGGCCGAGACTCTCGGCTGCGTCGCGGTTGTCGTCCACGACCAGGACGCGGCGCGACGAGGCCGCCGCGGGGCCCAGCGCCATTTTTCGGCTATCGGAGCGCTGATCTTGGTCACGCAGTATCGGTAGGCGAACCACGAACTCACTTCCTCGATTCGGTCCCTCGCTCGTGGCGTCGACCGAACCGCCATGCATCTCGACGAGCCGCCGGACCAGCGTCAGCCCGATGCCGAGCCCGCCTTGCGCCCGTGGCGATTGGTGATCCACCTGCGTGAACATCTCGAAGATCCGCGACATCGATTCAGCGGGAATATACCGATTCCGTTGTCGCGGACGCGGACCACGGCCAAGTCTTCGTCCACCTCTGCAATGAGAGAGATCTGGCCTCCGGGTTCGGTGTACTTAGCGGCATTGTTTAGAAGGTTCGAGAACACTTGCGCCAGGCGCGTCGGGTCGGCGTCGAGATAGACGGGACCTGAAGGCATCGTCACCGACAACGTATGGCCGGATTGCTCGATGAAGGGGCGACTCGTCTCGATCGCGTTATGGATCGCGTCGGCGAGAGGCGTGCGCTCCTTTCGCAGCTCGAGCCGGTTGCGGGTGATACGGGAAACGTCGAGCAGGTCGTCGACGAGCCGCACCAAATGCCCTAGCTGCCGCTCCATCATTTCCCGTGTACTCTCGACCGTCGGGGTCGCCGCCTCTGTGAGCCGAAGGACTTGAAGCCCATTGCGAATCGGCGCCATCGGATTTCTCAGCTCGTGGGCCAATGTGGCGAGAAACTCGTCCTTGCGCTGGTCTGCCTGCCGCAGCTCGTCATAGAGCCGGGCGTTCTCGATTGCGATAGCAGCCCTATGGGCGAGATCTTCTGCGACCATCAGGTCGGTGTTGTCATAGGTGTGACCGGACTCGGCGGCTATGAAGGTCAACACGCCACTCGTCTTACCGCGCAGGGTAAGCGGTACCGCAATGTAGGACCTCAAGCCCAGTCGGCGCAGCTCGCCGAGCAGGTCATCGTCCCCGACCGCTCGCACGAGCATCTCTTCGCTGAGGGCGGCGACCAGTTCGGGCTCCCCGGTGCGCAAGACATGCCAGACGCCGCTCGCTGCTTCCGGATCCGGCGGGAAGCGTCGGTGGAGCTCGTGCGCCAGCTGCACTTTGGCTGCGTCGACATGAGCAACGCCAACCCGCCGCAGGGTGCCGGTCGGTTCCAGCACGTCCACCATCGCCCAGTCGGCGAAATAGGGCACGGCGAGCGACGCGAGCTTCTGCAACGTGCTGTCGAAATCCACCAGCGCGGCGAGCGCGGCGCTGGCGTCGGCGAGGAACCGCGCCGTCTGTTCGGCGCGCTTGCGCCGCGTAACGTCCAGACCGATGCCGATCATGCGCAGCGACTTTCCGTCGTCGCCGGGGAAAGTCTTGCCGGAGCCCGCGATCCAGTGGATGCTGCCGTCCGGCCACACGTTGCGGAACTCGACATAGAACTCGCCACCGCGCGCGAGAGCCTCTTGGATCGCGGTGGCGACGGCAGCGCGGTCCTAAGGATGGATGAGCTGCTGGAAATGCTCGAATGTCCCGCCGAAGGTCCCGGGCTCCAGGCCGTGCAGCGGTTCCAGGCTATCCGACCAGCGGAGCTCGCCGGTGCGCACGTTCCAGTCCCAAACGCCCATGCGCCCTGCGTCGAGGGCGAGGCGCAATCGCTCCTCGCTGTCGGCGAGTGCTTCGCGCGCCTCCTTGAGCTCGGTGATGTCGGTGTTGGTGCCGAACCAGTAGAGGATGCGGCCGGTCTCGTCGCGCAATGGGTTGACGCGGGTGAGGAAGGGGCGATAGGAGCCGTCGGCGCCGCGCAGCGGGAAGACCATAGCGAACGGCTCGCCAGTGGCTAGCGAATGGCTCCAGCGCTCGACGACGGCGGGCAAGACGGCCGGATCATGTAGCGACTGCCATCCCCAGCCCTCGACGGCCGCTGCGGCCGTGCCGGTGTACTCGTACCAGCGGCGGTTGTACCAGAGTCTTAGCTTTTCTTCGCTCTCGCGCAGAGCGGCTTCAGCCTTTCGACGGGCGGTGACGTCGTCGTGGATCCAGCACCACCTCGCGCACCGCGCCCGAGTCGTCCTTGAGCGGATACGCCACCGCGGCGGCCCAGCGCACCGGGTCCTCGTGGCGGGTCTGGTCGGGCACCGTCTCGTTGGGGTCGTAGCGGACCGCAGGCACGAAGGTCGGCTCTCCCGCGAAGGCGCGGTGGATCAGCGGCAGCACACCGCGTTCCTCGAGCTGGTGGTCGGCGAGTATGTTGTAGCCCTCGATCTGAACCAGTGTGACACCCCACAGGTCCTCCCACGCCTGGTTGACGCGCACCGTCCGACCGTCCGGCGCAAAGATTTGGATGCTGAACGGCGCCTGCTCCATGAGCCCTCGGAAGCGAGCTTCGCTGTCGCGCAATGACTGTTCGAGTTGTTTACGCTCGCTGATGTCCTGCACAATGCCGAACATGCCGATGATCTCGTCTGAATCGCCGTAGAGCGCGCGCCCGAGCGCCCCGACCCATGCTTGCCTGCCGTCCGGCCGGACCACGCGATACTCGATGTCGTACTGCACGCGCTCTGCGACTACGCGCTCGACCTCGAGACGAGCGCGGTCACGGTCGGCGGGGTGCAGCAGCTCCTGCATCGCCGTCCAGGTCATGTGCGGGCCGGGTGGGATGCCAAAGATCTGCGCCGCGCGCGCGGAGAAGGTGACCACGTCGCTGGCGGCATCCCAGCTCCAGTCGCCGAGGTCCGCAGCGCTGAGGGCGAGGTTCAGACGCTCGGCGCTCGACTGCGCTCGCTGGTACAGTCGCGCGTTATCGATGGCGACCGCCGCCTGCCCGGCGACGCCGGTCAGCAGACGCTCGTGTCGAGCGGTGAAGACGGCGGCCTCCGCGTGGCCGAAGAACAGGCCGCCGAGCACTTCGCCGGTGCGCGAGACGACGGGTACCGCGAGGTAGCTCTTGACCGGCAAATGTCCTTCCGGCATCCCGTGATAAGGGCCGCTCTGGCCGTAGCGTGGATCTCGCGTGACGTCCGCCGAGCGGACGACACCCTCGCCGCGGAAAGTTGGCCCGAAGACCGCCGTGTTGCGCGGCATGGGGAAGCCGGAGAACGCCTCGCGGGGGACGCCCGAAATGGTGTAGAGCGTGTACGACTCGCCGGCGTCGTCGACGGCGTTGTAGAAGAACGCCCCGAACTGCGCCCCGCACAGCGCGGTGCCTTCGTCGGTAACCATCTGCACCAGCCGTTGCAGGTCTACTTCCTCCGCCAGGAGGCTTCCCACCCGCACCAGGGCCTCGGCGTTGAGGGTCTGTTCGCGCAGCTCGTCCTCTGCACGGCGGCGCTCGAGGAACTGCCCTGTCGCACCGGCCAGGGTGCCCGCCATCTCGAGCAGGTAGGGCTCCGCCGTTTCCATCCGTCCGGTGAAGAACTCGATTGCTCCCAAGAAGCGGTCGCCGATCAGGATCGGAGAGGCAAATCCTCTGCGTATCCCGGCCTGGGCCGCCGCCGCGCGGCGCGGTAAGTCGGCGTCCTTGGCCACGTCGACGATCCAGGCCGCGTCGCCAGTGGCCCACACCCGACCCGGAAGCCCTTCGCCGCGCGCGAACGTGCGCGCGCAACTGGCGTCGACGAGCGCCTCGACCGACGCGTCCGGACGCTGCCAGACGCCGCGGCAAACGAGCGTCGCCTTCTCCTCATCCACCGTCCAAAGGAGGCCGACATCCCAGCCCAAGTTGACGCCGATCGCTGCGAGAACGCCCGTCACTCCCTCCTCTACGGTCTCGGCAACGGCGAGGGAGTGAGTGGCGGCGACGCGAACGGTCCGTAGGCGCTCTGTCCGCCGGCGAGCGCTGATGTCTCGGAACACGAGGACGCTGCCGATGACCCCACCCGTAGAAGCCCGAATCGGAGAGGCGCTGTCGTCGATGGGGTGCTCCGAGCCGTCGCGAGCGATCAGAAGTGTGTGGTTCGCCAGACCGACGATGACGCCCTGGGTTAGCGCTCGCAACGCTGGGTTCTCGACCGGGCGCCGGGTCGCCTCGTTGACGATGCGAAAAACCTCCTCGAGGGGCCGCCCCGCGGCCTCGTCGGTGGTCCAACCCACCAAGCCCTCGGCGACCGCGTTTAGGAACTCGACGCGCCCCTCTCGATCGGTACTGATGACTGCATCGCCGATGCTGGCCAAGGTCACTTGCAGCCGCTCGCGCTGCGCGCTGATCAGCTCGGCGTCGCGCTCGGCCTCTTGGCGGACGGCCGTTTCAGCCGCGAGCACGCGTGCCGCCTCCTCGGCCTGCTTGCGGGCGGTGAGATCTCGTGTGATCTTCGAGAACCCGATGCGGTTCCCCTGCTCGTCTTCGAGCGTGGTGATGACGACGTTTGCCCAGAACCGCGAGCCGTCCTTGCGGACCCGCCATCCCTCGTCCTCGATGCGACCTTCAGCCGCGGCGATCTCGAGCTCGCGCGCCGGCCAGCCCCGCTCGAGCGCCTCGGGCGGATAGAACTTCGAGAAGTGCTGACCGATGATCTCCTCGGCCGCGTACCCTTCAGCCGTTCGGCGCCGGCGTTCCAGGTGGCGACCCGCCCTTGCGGGTCGAGCATGAAGATCGCGTAGTCGGTGGTGCCGTGGACGAGCATGCGGAGCTGCTCCGCCTCGCGCTTGGCGAGCTGCGCCTCCTCGAAGAGGGCGGCGAAGCCGCGTCGCCGACCCACGTCCCCCCGCGGGTCGCGCCTCGAGACGCGCTTCGGGATAGAAGAGGAGGACGTTGCGGAGGTAGTCGAGCAGCCGCTTGCGGAAGTTGCGGGTGTTCGAGTACCCGCATCCGAACTGCAGCATCAGCGACTGCCAGTGGATCGTCACCGGTCTCCGGGCTTCCGGCCTCCGCCCCGCGGTCCCACCAGAGAGCCCTCTTCTCGGCGATAAGGAAGCCCTCGGCGGCGTGGCACGCCTCGCTTTCGCAGTGGTAGACGCACTGGAAGGTCGAGGCGAAGAGGCGCTGGAGTTGCTCCCGCAGCATGGGCAGCGAGCCGCGCGGCCCGGTGGTCGCCGGAAATGCCGAGGGCGCCGCAGAAGTGGGAGAAGTGCCGGTCGAGCTCGATGCGGCGGCTCTTGCGGCGGACCGCTTCGGTGCTGAGGTAGGCGAGGACGAGGCGTGGGTACCGGCCGTAGGGAAGGCCGACGTTCCGCGGCGCCAGCATGGACAGGGTCAGGTGGCCGTTGCGGCGGACGAACTCGTTCGACTTAGGGTCGCTGTGCGGCAGGGTCGCCTGCACAAGGGCACGTGCGAGGAAGCCCACCTCGCCGGCCGAGTAGGCGTCCTCCTGGTCGAGGAGCAGGGCTTGTCGGATGAGGCTGGCGCCACGGCGAGGTGGCCCACCGATGCCGGGTAGGGGCTGCTGTCGCGGCTGCTCAGGTTGGTCGGATGTCTTCCATGGTCGCTGGCGTAACAGGGAAACGGCGCTCAAGCCGCCTCCCTGGCGAGCTCTTGGCTTAGTTTTTCCAGTGACTTAAGGAAGGAGACCGGTTCAAAACCTGTCCAGGAAGGCCGACCAGATTCCCACCCGCAGCACTGGTTCCTCTCCCGCTGGTTCAATCGATCCGTAAGGACGCTCGTTCTATGGGAAAATAGCCGTCATGAAGACGACGATCGAGCTTCCTGACGAGCTGGTGGTCGAGATCAAGATCGAGGCCGCTCGGCAGAAGAAGAAGCTCAAGGAGCTGGTTCCGGATCTCGTGCGGGCTGGGCTCGGTGCGCGGCGCGTCCTCCCGAGGTCCAGGCAATGGCGCAGTGGGTCGACGAGTGGGTGAAGCTCGGAGAGGCGGCAACCCGGAGCCTGCCGCCGAAACCATCGGCTACTGAAATCCTCGCCACCGACCGGAGCCGGCTGGACAGGCGCTGAGCCTTGCTCGCGCTCGACGCCAACATCTGGATCGCCGCCTTCGATTCGGCCGACCTTCCATGACGACAGCGTCGCCCTCCTCCGGGCAGCGGCGGAGCGCGGCCTCCCGCTGGCGGGGCCGTCCTACGTCGTGCTCGGGTCGGTCTGCGCCCTCGCACGTCGGGTAGGCGACCCCGCCGTCGCGCGGGCCGCAAGCGAGAAGATGCGGAGCATCCGGCACTCCATCTTCGAGCCGCTCACCGAGGTTCTTTTCGCCGCCGCCGAGCAGCTGGGCGTCGATCGCCGCCTGCGTGGAGCCGACGCGCTCTACGCCGCCACCGCTGCGCGGTTGGGCTGCCCTCTGCTGTCTTGGGACTCCGAGCTCATCAACCGTGGCGGTGCGCTTTCTCCGCGAGACTGGCTCGCAGCGAATGCAGGGACCGCGGACGCTCCCGCGCAGGAGTGAGCCGACGTCGAGGATAATCGCCACCATGACGGCCCTGACGCAACTCCGACGATTCGGCCCAGCGGCGCTCCTGGTCGCTGCGCTGGCGCTCCTCGGCGCCGGTGCCGCCGTCGCCAACGGCGCCACCGCCAGCGACGCGGCGGCGCTGCGCGACCGGGTCCGCGCCTGGCGCGCGGCGCACGAGAAGGAGATCGTGCGCGAGCTCGCCGACCTCCTCGCCCTCCCCAACCTCGCGGCCAACCGCGAGGAGATCGAGGCCAACGCGCGGCACCTGGTCGGGATGCTCGAGCGGCGGGGGATCGCGGCGCGGGTGCTGCGCACCGATGAGGCGCCGCCGACCGTCTACGGCGAGCTGCGCACGCCGGGGGCGAAGCGCACCGTCGTCTTCTACGCGCACTTCGACGGCCAGCCGGCCGACCCGGCACAGTGGCGGAGCCACCCGTTCCAGCCGGTCCTGCGCACCGGGCCGCTGCCGACCGCCGCCGGCGGCGCCGTGCCGGAGACGGTGGACTTGGCCGCCGTCACCGGTCCCCTCGACCCCGAGTGGCGGCTCTTCGCCCGCTCGGCCTCGGACGACAAGGGGCCGATCGTCGGCCTCCTCGCGGCCCTCGACGCCCTGCGCGCCGCCGGCGCCGCGCCCTCGGTCAACCTCAAGTTCTTCTTCGAGGCCGAGGAGGAGGCGGGGTCGCCGCACCTGCGCGAGATCCTGGCGGCGCACAAGGACCTCCTTGCCGCCGACGCCTGGATCTTCGCCGACGGGCCGGTGCACCCGACCCGCCGCTACCAGGTCGTCTACGGCGGGCGCGGGGTCGTCGGGCTGGAGCTGACGGTCTACGGCGCCACCCGCGCCCTGCACAGCGGCAACTACGGCAACTGGGCGCCAAACCCGGCGCTGCTGCTCGCCGGCCTCCTGGCCGGCATGCGCGACGCCGAGGGGCGCATCCTGATCGCCGGCTTCTACGACGACGTCCGCCCGACGACCGAGCTGGAGCGGCGGGCGGCGGCGGCGGTGCCGCCCGTCGAGGAGGCGCTGCTGCGCGAGGTCGGGCTCGCCCGCAGCGAGGGCGAAGGCCGCCTCCAGGACCGGGTGATGCTGCCGGCGCTCAACGTCCGCGGCCTGGCGGCCGGTGACGTCGGCGAGAAGGCGCGCAACGCCATCCCCACCGAGGCACAGGCCTCGCTCGACTTCCGGTTGGTGCCCGACCAGACGCCGGAGCGCGTGCAGACGCTCGTCGAGGAGCACGTCCGCCGCGCCGGCTTCCACGTCGTGCGCGAGGCGCCCGACCTCGCGACCCGCCTCGCCTATCCGCGGATCGCGCGCCTGGTCTGGGACCAGGGGTACCCGGCGGCGCGCACGTCGATGGAGCTGCCGGTGTCGCGCGCCGTGGCGAAGATCGTCGGCGAGACGACCGGCCAGCCGGCGATCGAGACCCCGACCCTCGGCGGGAGCCTGCCGCTCCACCTCTTCGCCGAGGTCCTCCACGCCCCGCTCCTCGTCGTGCCGATGGTCAACCACGACAACAACCAGCACGCCGCCGACGAGAACCTCCGCTTGCAGAACCTCTGGGACGGGATCGAGATCTACGCCCTGCTGATGGCCCGGCTCGGACAGGAGTGGCCCTAGCCGCCGAGAAGCTTCATTGCCCTTCGCTCTCGCTGGATGGGCCGAAGCCGCAGCGTCCGCCGATGCCTTGGCGGAACCGTTCCCGCTCCTCGGGCGTCATGCGCTCCCAGCGCTCGGCCCGGCGCCGGCGGAAGTCGGCGCGACCGGAGCCGTGCATCCGGAAGCCGCCGAAGAGGATCCGGCACAGCGCCAGCAGCCCGAGCGCTTGCCAGAACGTGATCTGAGGCCCGCCGAAGAGCGGCGGCACCAGCCAGTTCCACAGCTGCAGCACGATGACGCCGCCGAGGGCGATGAACAGCAGCATCCCCAGGATCGCCAGCGGAGCGATGAGGATGAATCTCTTCAAGTTCGGCCTCATGTTCGGCTCCCTCACGCGGATATTGTAGGGGCGCGGCCGTCGCTGAAAAGGAGGGCTCTTCGATGCTCAAGGGATTCCGCGACTTCGTCCTGCGCGGCAACGTGATCGACTTCGCCATTGCCGTCGTGATCGGGACGGCCTTCGCGGCCGTCGTCGGCTCGGTGGTGAAGAACTTCATCACCCCGCTGATCGCCTCGGGGGGAGGGTTCGCCGACTTCTCCGAAATCCGCACCGGCCCGTTCTTGTGGGGCAACATCCTCAACGACGTTCTCACCTTCCTGATCACGCTCGCGGTCGTGTACTTCCTCGTCGTCGCGCCGATGAGCCGCCTGCTCGCGCGGGTCAAGCCGTCCGAGCCGCCGCCGCAGCCGACCCGGGAGTGCCCGGAGTGCCTGAGCAGTATCCCCGCTGCGGCGCGGCGGTGTGCCTACTGCACGGCGCAAGTGTTGCCGCAGACCGCCTAGGGGGGGACCCCTGATGGGCCGAACAGGCCTGCTGATGGCCCGCGTGGGCCGGCCGTGTGACGCCAACTAGCCGGCAAGTCCTTCAGGATGTGCTGCTTTATTCTTCCGTCCGACCCAAGGCGAACTTCTGGATGCGGACGGCCCGACGGCACCTCCTCGGCTGGCTCCTCCTCGCCGGCCTGGCGGCCGCCGGCGCGGCGCTGCTCTGGGCGGCGGTGGGCGGCGCCGGCGTAGCGGCCTGGCCGGCCTGGGCCTTCACCGCCCTCGCCATCGCTGTCCTCGCCGCTTACGGGGTGCGGGTGGACGCCCGCTCCCGCCGGCTCGCCGGCCGGCTGACGCGCGGCGAGGAGCGGCTCGCCCGCCTCCAGGGGGAGCTGGCCGCCGCCTTCGGCCACCTCGGCGCCGGCGATCTGCTGCGCGGCGGCGAGCGCTCGGCGCGGCTGCCGGAAGGGATCGCCGGCAGCTTCACCGCCGCCGGCCGGGCGCTTTCCGCCCTCGCCGAGCGCATCCAGGACAGCTCGATCCACGTCGCCGCCGCCGCCGACGGCGTCAACCAGGTCTCGGGCGAGCTGGCCGCCGGCTCATCGCAGCAGGCCGCCTCGGCGGTCGAGATCACCGCCGCCCTCGAGGAGCTGGCCCACACCGCCGCCCAGATCGCCGGCAACGCCGCGCGGCAGGCCGAGCTGGCCGAGACCGCGCAGCGCAGCGGCGCCGCCGGCGCGGCGGCGGTGGACGGCGCGGTCGGCGGGGTCGAGGAGGTGCAGCGCCGCATCGACGCCGTGGCGCGGCGCGCCGACGCCCTCGGCAGCCGCGCCAAGGAGATCTACCGCGTCCTCGAGCTGATCACCGAGATCGCGCAGGAGACCCACCTGCTGTCGCTCAACGCCGCCATCGAGGCCGCCGCCGCCGGCGAGGAGGGGCGCCGCTTCGCGGTGGTGGCCGACGAGGTACGCAGGCTCGCCGACCGCTCGCAGGAGTCGGTCGATTCGGTGCGCGCCATGCTCGACGACTTCGCCGGCTCGATCCACGCCACGATCGTCGCCACCGAGGAGGGGGGGAAGGAGGCGGCGAGGGTGCTGGAGCGGGCGCGCGAGGCGGCGGCGGCGATCGGCGCCCTGCGCGGCACCGCCGGCGAGACCGCGAACGCGGCGCGTCAGATCTCGCTCGCCACCCAGCAGCAGACCGCGGCCTCCGACGAGGTGGTGACGACGCTGCGTGAGGTGACCCGGGTGGTGCAGCGGATGACCGGCGGGCTCCAGGAGCTGGCCGACACGGCGGTGCGCCTGAGCCAGCTCGGCCTCTCGATCCAGCTCGTGGCCCAGACCTTCCACTCCGACTCGCCGCGCTCGCTCAAGCACCTGATCGAGGAGTGGTCGCACCGCCTCGACGGCGCCGGGCGGGAGGAGGTCGCGGCGCGCCTCGACGCGCTGGTCCAGGGGACGCCGTTCATCGAGATGGGTTATCTCGCCGACGCCGACGGTAAGCTGGTCGTCCTCTGCCACAGCAAGAAGCTGATGGGCGAGCGCCGCCGCCTCTCCGAGGAGGGGGCGCGGCAAGTGGACATGAAGCAGCGCCCCTGGTTCCGCGCCGTGGCGCGCGAGCGGCGTACCAGCCTCACCACTCTCTACGACTCGCTGCAGAGCGGCGAGCTCTGCTTCACGGTCGCGACACCGATGAACGGCGCCGGCGGCGGCTTCACCGGCGTCCTCGGCATGGACGTCAACCTGACGAGCTGGACGCAGACGGCATGAGCGGCCGACACCTCCTGGTGCGCGCCGGCACCACCGTCTGCGCCCTGCCGGTCGCGGCGGTGCGGCGGGTGCTCCGGCCGCTGCCGCTCCACCCGCTCCCCGGCGCCGGACCGGCGCTGCGCGGCCTCGCCGAGTACGCCGGCGAGCCGCTGCCGGTGCTCGACCTGGCGCGCCTCCTCGCCGCGCCGCCGGGCGGCGCCGCGCCCTGCCCGGTGACGGTGGTGGCCTGGGCGGGGGAGGGGGCGGCGCGCGAGCTCGTCGGGCTCGCCGCCGACGCCGCGCTGGCGGTCGTGGCCGAGCTCCCCGACGGCGTCGAGCCCTTCGACCTGACGGCCCTCGCCGGAGGCCGGGCGTGAGCGCCGCCGCGGCCGCCGCGCGCCCGCGGCCGGATGAAGCGGCGGCCGGCTGGCCGCTGCTGGCGGTCCTCGCCGCCGCCGGGCTCGCGCTGCTGCTCGTCGCGCAGGGCCAGGGCGCGCCGGGCTGGTACTTCGACGCCTTCCTGCTCCTCGCCCTCGCCGCGGCCGGGCTCTACCTGCCGCTCGTGCATCGCGGGGAGGCCGACCTGGCGCAACACACGGCGGCGGTCGAGCGGCGTGCCGCCGAGGTCGAGCGCGGCATCGCCGAGGCGCTCCAGGCGCTGGAGGCCGGCGACCTGGTGACGTGCGCCGCCCGCGCCGAGGCGCTGCCGGGGGAGCTCGCCGAGGCCGGCCTGCGGGCGACCCGGTCGCTGGTGCTCTTGGCGCAGCAGATCCAGACCAGCTCGCTGGAGGTGGCGGGGGCGGCGCACGCCGTGCACCAGGTGGCCTCCGAGCTCGCCGCCGGCTCCTCGCAGCAGGCGGCGTCGGTGGTCGAGATCACCGCCGCGATGGAGGAGCTGGCGCGCACCGCCGCGCAGATCGCCGACAACGCCGCGGCGCAAGCGGACCTGGCGCTGGCGGCGCAGCAGAGCGGCGAGGCCGGGGCGGCGGCGGTGGAGGAGGCGCTGGCCGGCGTCGAGGAGGTGCGGCGGCGGATCGGCGGCGCCGCGGGCCGCGCCGAGGCGCTCGGGGCGCGCTCGCGCGAGATCTACCGCATCCTCGACCTGATCACCGAGATCGCCCACGAGACCCACCTGCTGTCGCTCAACGCCGCCGTCGAGTCGGCCGCTGCCGGCGCCCACGGGCGCCGCTTCGCGACGGTGGCCGACGAGGTGCGCCGCCTCGCCCAGCGCTCGCAGGAGTCGGTGGAGTCAGTGCGCAGCCTGCTCGGCGAGGTCGCCGAGTCGATCCACGCCACCGTCGTGGCCGGCGAGGAGGGGAGCCGCGAGGCCGAGCGGGTGCTGGAGCAGGCGCGCGCCGCCGCCGCCGCCATCGCGGCGCTGCGCCAGGCGGCCACCGACAGCGCGCGGGTGGCGCGCGAGATCTCGCTCGCCACCCAGCAGCAGACCGCGGCGG
Source organism: Thermoanaerobaculia bacterium (assembly GCA_035536455.1). Taxonomy (GTDB): domain Bacteria; phylum Acidobacteriota; class Thermoanaerobaculia; order Multivoradales; family UBA5704; genus DASUNQ01. Next base: position 37,463 of record DATLOC010000042.1, read on the forward strand.
CGGACGAGGTGGTGCTGACGTTGCGCGAGGTCTCGCAGGTGGTGCAGAAGACCGCCTTCGGCCTGCGCCAGTTCTCGCACACCGCCGACCGCCTGAACCGCCTGGGGTTGGAGATGCAGCTCCTGGCGCAGTCGTTCCACGTCGATTCGCCGCACTCGCTCAAGCACACGGTCGAGCGCTGGGCGCAGGAGGTCGCCCGCTCGCTCCACCAGTGGGCCTCGCTCGAGCGCCTGATCGAGGAGCTGGCGCAGGAGCGGCCGTTCGTCGAGTGCCTCTACTTCATCGACGGGCGCGACGGCCACACGGCGCTCGCGGTCAACCGCCGCCTCCTCGGCGACCGCGAGGTCCCCGCCGCGGTGCGCGCCGGCGAGGGGTTCACCGAGCGCCCCTGGTACCGCGCCGCGACCGAGGCCGGGCGGACGATCATCACGCCGCTCTTCGACTCGCTCCTGACCGGCGCGCCCATCTTCACCGCCGCCACGCCGCTGCACGACGGCGGCGGCCGGCTCCTCGGCGTCCTCGGCCTCGACGTCAACGTCGAGAACTGGACCAAGATCTGAGCCCGCCATGAACCCCGAGTTCTCCGACCTCGTTCCCCTGTTCGTCGAGGAGGCGCGCGACCGGCTGGAGCGGCTGGGGGGCTTGCTGCCACGGCTGGCGGGGGAGCCGCAGGCGGCGGTCGAGGCGCGGCGCGAGCTGCACACGCTCAAGGGGGCGGCGCGGATGCTCCAGCTCGGTCCCTTCGCCGAGCTCTGCCACGCCGCCGAGGGGGCGCTGCAGGGACCGCCGGCCGCCGGCTCCGCGCCGCTCCTGGCGCGCGCCGCCGACCGCCTGAGCGGCATGGTGGACGCCGTGGCGCGCGGCGAGGAGCCGCCGGCCGAAGGTGACCTCCTGGCGCAGCTCGCCGGGACGGCCGGCAAGCCTGCCGCCGGCAACGGCGCCGGCGCCGTGCCCACGGCCGGGGCTCACCCGGCGCCGGCGGTTGCCACGCCCGCCGGCGACCTCCGGGTGGAGCCCAAGGTCCTCGACGCCCTGGCCGAGCGCGCCGCGCAGGTGCGCCTGATGGCCCGCGGCGCTCACCGCGCCGTCGAACGCCTCTACGAGCTAGCGCGCCTGGCCGAGGAGGGCCTCCACGAGCCGGCGCCGCAGCAGGTCTTGGCGCTCCTCGCCACGACGCTACGGCGGATGGCGGTCGAGGTCGAGGGCGGGCAGCGCCGCCTCACCCGCGCCGCCGAGGCGCAGCTCGACACCCTGGTCGACGTGCAGCTCCAGCCGCTGCGTGCTCCCCTCCGCGCCCTCGCCCGCCACGCCCGCGAGCTCGCCGGCACCCTCGGCAAGGATGTGGAGGTGGAGCTCGCCGGCGAGGACACCCGCCTCGACCGCCGCATCGCCCGCGACCTCGAGGGGGCGCTCATCCACCTGGTGCGCAACGCCGTGGACCACGGCATCGAGCCGCCGGCGACGCGGCAGGCGCGCGGCAAGCCGCGCGAAGGTAAGATCCGGATCGTGGCCTCCAGCGAAGCGGGGCGAGTGCGGCTGGCGATCTCCGACGACGGCGCCGGCATCGACCCGGCGTGGGCGGTCGAGCAGGCGGTGCGCGCCGGGCTGGTGGCTGCCGGCGCGGCCGGCGAGCTCGGCCGCGAGGAGGTCTACCGTCTGCTCTTCGCTCCCGGCTTCTCGACCCGGCAGGAGGTCTCGGAGATCTCCGGCCGCGGCGTCGGGCTGGACGCGGTGGCCGCGGTCGCCGCGCGGGTCGGCGGCGAGGCCGGGCTCGGCTCCACGCCGGGCATGGGGACGACGGTCACCCTGGAGGTGCCGGTCGCGCGCCGCGCCGCGCGCGTGCTGCTGGTCCGGGTCGGGCAGCTCCGCCTGGCGCTGCCGGCGGCGGCGGTCGCCCGCGCGCTGCGGGTCGCCCGCGCCGACCTGGTCGAGCGCGACGGGCGGCGGCTCGCGGCTGTGGACGGGCGTCTCGTCCCCTACGCCGCCCTCGCCGAGCGCTACGGCCAGCCGCTGCCGGAGCGGCCGCTGCTGCTCGAGGGGGCGGTGTCGGGCGCGCCGCTGGCGCTCCTCGTGGACGACGTCGAAGGGGAGCAGGAGGTGATGGTGCGCCCGGTGACCACGACCGTCGCGAGCGACCGATTGCTCGAAGGGGTGGCGCTCCTCGCCTCCGGCGAGCCGGTCGGGGTGCTCTCGCCGACGGCGCTGGCCCGCCGCGAGGCCAGCCTGGCCGCGGCCGGGCCGCGCCCGACGATCGCCGCGGCGCGGACACGGGTGCTCCTGGTCGAGGACTCGCCGGCCACCCGCGAGATGGAGCGGCGCCTGCTCGAGGACGCCGGCTTCGAGGTGACGGCCGCCCCCGACGCCGAGGAGGCGCTGGCGCGGCTCGGGGAGGCGAGCTTCGACGGCATGGTGGTGGACATCGAGATGCCGGGGATGAACGGCTTCGAGCTTACCGAGCGCTTGCGCGCCGGCGACCGCACGGCGCAGCTGCCGATCGTCGTGGTCTCGACGCGCGACCAGCCGGAGGACCGGCTGCGCGGCCTGCGCGCCGGCGCCGACGCCTACCTGACCAAGCAGGGCCTGGACGCCGGCGAGCTGGTCATGCTGCTGCGCCGGCTGGTGGGGCGGTGATCGTGGTCAGGGTGCTGATCGTCGACGACTCGCTCTCCGTGCGGGCGGTGCTGCGCCGGTTCCTCTCCCGCGCCCCGGACATCGAGGTGGTCGGCGAGGCCGAGGACGGCGCCGCGGCGGTCGAGGCGGCCGCTGCGCTCGCGCCCGACGTCATCCTCCTGGACCTGCAGATGCCCGTCGTCGACGGCTACGCTGCGATCGAGCGGATCATGGCCGGGCGCCCGACGCCCATCGTCGTCCTCTCCTCCCTCGTCAACCGCGACGCGACGACGACCGGCTTCGAGGCGATCCGCCGCGGCGCCCTGGAGGTGCTGCCGAAGCCGGAGGACCCCGCGGGCTGGGAGCAGCTCGCCGCCGGCCTTCCGGCGATGGTCCGCGAGCTGGCCGGCGCGGTCCCGGCGCGGAGCGCCGCGACGGCGGCGCTCGAGCCCGGGGAGCGCCGCGCACCGGCGCCCGCCGCCGCGCCCTCCCCCCACGACCTGCGCTGGATCGCGGTCGGCGCCTCGACCGGCGGCCCCGCCGCCCTGCGCGAGCTGCTGGCGGAGCTGCTCCCCGACCCGCCGGTCAGCGTCCTCGTCGTGCAGCACATCGCCGCCGGCTTCGAGCTGGGCTTCGCCGACTGGCTCGCCCGCGAGCTGCGCGCCGACGTGCGGCTGGCGGCGGACGGCGAGGCGCCGCGGCCGGGGGAGGTGCGGATCGCCCGCGCCGGCGCCCACCTCCTGCTCGAGCCGGACGGCGCGCTCCGCCTCGACGCCCAGCGCCCGCCTCGCGCCGGCCACCGGCCGTCGATCGACGAGCTCTTCCTCTCCTGCGCCGCGAGCTGCCCCCGGCAGGCGGCCGGGGTGCTGCTGACCGGCATGGGGCAGGACGGGGCGGAGGGACTGCTGGCGGTGCGGCAGGCCGGCGGGCTGACCATGGCGCAGGACGAGGCGAGCGCGGTCGTCTTCGGCATGCCGCGGGTGGCGCTGGAGCGCGGCGCCGCCGAGCTGGCGCTGCCGCCGCGCGAGCTGGGGAGGACGCTGGCGCGCGCCTGGCAGAGGGTGGCGGTATGAGCGAGCGCCGGGTCCTCATCGTCGACGACAGCGACGTCACCCGCGCCGTCCTCGCCCGCACCCTGCGCGGCGCCGGCTTCGCGGTGCTCGAGGCGCGCGACGGCGTCGAAGGCGCGGTGCTCGCCCTGCGCGAGCGGCCGGACGTCGTCGTCACCGACCTCGACATGCCGAACCTCGAGGGCTTCCCGCTGCTGCGCCTGCTCAAGTCCGACCCGGCGACGGCGCACATCCCGGTCCTGGTGCTGACCGGCGAGTCGGGCGCCGCCTCGCGCTTCTGGAGCCTGCGCACCGGCGCCGACGGCTACCTGACCAAGACCCACGAGCCGCAGGCGTTGATCGAGCTGGTGGAGCGGCTGGCGCGGGAGGCGCCGCCGGCCGCGCCGCCGGAGGAGGGACCGCCGGCCGGCCCGCTCGACGTCCTCGGCCGGGTGGCGCGGCAGCTCGACCGCAGCCTCCTCCAGGCGACGCTGGTCAACACCCTCCTCGAGCGCGGCATGGCGGCCCCCGACTTCGACGAGGCCAGCCGCTCGGCCCTCGAGACCCTCGGCCAGGTGGTGGCCGCCCGCTTCCTCGCCGTCGCGGTCGGCGAGAGCGAAGAGGCGATGATCCACGTCCTGCTCCAGGAGCCGATCCGCGAGGAGGACCTCGAGGACCTGACCGGCCGGCTCGTCGAGAGCCTCGAGCTCGGGCCGACGACGCCGGTCGAGGTCGAGTTCAGCGGCGGCCGCGGCGACGGCGAGCCGATCGATCTCGACCGCTGCGTCTGGTTCCCGCTGGCGGTGCGCGGCGCCGCCGCCACCCTCTGCTTCCTGCCGCGCGAGCCGGAGGCCTTCGACGCGCGCACCCGCGCCCTCTGCGAAGGCCTGACCGGCCACCTGGCGCTGGTCCTCGACAACGCCCGGCTGGCGCAGCGGCTGCGCGAGCTCTCGACCCTCGACAGCCTCACCCGCCTGCTCAACCACCGCGCCATCCTCGACCGCCTGGCGGTCGAGCTCGAAGGCGCGCGCCGCTACGGCCACCCGGTGTCGGTGATCCTCTGCGACTTCGACCACTTCAAGGAGGTCAACGACACCCACGGCCACCTGGCCGGCGACCGGGTGCTGCGCGAGGGCGCCGCGGCGCTGCGCCGCGTCCTGCGCGCCACCGACGTCCTCGGGCGCTACGGCGGCGAGGAGTTCCTGGTCGTCCTCCCCTCGGTCGATCTCGACCCGGCGCGCCAGGCCGCCGAGCGGCTGCGCAAGGCGCTGGAGCGCAGCTCGTTCGCGCTGCCGACGCGCGAAGAGGTGCGGATCAGCGCCTCCTTCGGCGTCGCGGCGAGCGGCGAGCTGGCCGAGCGGCTGAACGGCGACCTCCTCGTCTCGCTCGCCGACCGCCGCCTCTACGAGGCGAAGGCGGCCGGCCGCAACCGGGTGTGTCCGTGAGCCCCGAAGCCGCCGTCCAGCGCTTGGCGGTCCTGGTGCGCGAGGCGACCGGCAACCACCTGCCGCCGTCGCGTCTCCCGTTCCTGACCGAAGTAGCCGAGCGGCGGGCGGCGGCCGCCGGCCGCGACGGCGTGGACGCCTACGTGCGGGCGCTGGCCGCCGGCGAGCTGCCGGCCGAGTGGCCGCGCCTGATCGCCCTCCTGACCGTCAAGGAGGGGTACTTCTTTCGCGCGCCGCAGCAGTTCCGGGCGCTGGCCGACCGGCTGCTGCCGGCCCTCGCCGCCGGCCTCGGCGCGGGGCGGCCGCTGCGCATCTGGTCGGCCGCCTGCGGCCGCGGCGAGGAGCCGGCGACCCTGGCGATCGTCTGCGCCGAGAGCCCGGCCCTGGCCGGGCGCGACTGGACGATCCTCGCCACCGACCTCGACGAGGAGGCGCTCACCGCCGCCCGCCGCGGCGTCTACAACGCCCGCGCCGTGGCGCAGGTGCCGCCGGCCTCGGCCGCGCGCTGGCTGGCGCCGCACGGCGCGCGCAGCGGCCTGGTCGAGCTCGACCCCGAGCTGCGGCGGCGCATCGACTACCGGCCGCTCAACCTGGCCCGCCCCCCGTACGCGCTGCCCGGCGGGCCGTTCGACCTCGTCCTGCTGCGCAACCTGCTGATCTACTTCCGGCGCCCGCTGCAGCGGCAGGTGATGGCGGAGGTGGAGCGCCACCTCGCCCCGGGCGGCCACCTCTTCCTCGGCGCCTCCGAGACCCTCTGGCAGATCCACGAAGGGCTGGCGGCGGTGGACCTCGGCGACTGCTACGCCTACCGCCACTGCGCCGCCCCGGCGGCGGGACAGGACGCGGCGGGCGACCCCGCGGTCCTCCCGGCCGGGCGGCCCGCCGCCGCCGCGGCGCCGTCGCGGCCGCAGCCGGTGCCGGTCGTCGTCCCGACGCCCCTCCTCGCCGCCGCCCGCTGCCTCGCCGCCGGCGAGCGCGACACCGCGGCGCACCACCTGGCCTCGGCCCTCGCCGCCGACCCGGCCGACCCCGCCGCCCACACGGTCCACGGCCTTCTCCACGACCTCGGCGGCCGCGTGGAAGAGGCGGTGGCCGCCTACCGCGCGGCGCTCTACCTGGAGCCCGGCCTCTTCCAGGTGCGGGTGCTCCTGGGCGACTGCTTCCTCCGCCTCGGCCACCGCGACCGCGCCGAGCAGCAGTTCCGCGAGGTGCTGGCGATCCTCAGCGGCAGCCGCGGCCGCGCGCTGGAGGCCTTGGGCGACCTCCCTCTCCCCGACCGCGCGCGCGCGCAGCGGCGCAGCCGGCGGGCGCTCAGCGCCGCCTGAGGAGGTTCCCGGAGGGCCGGGAGATCCGGTCGGACGGCGGAGGATAAGGGAGCGAGTGTTCCGGATCTATCCGCGGGCGTTCCGGATAGATCCGCGCCGCTTCCGGATATGTCCCCGGGCGTTCCGGATACATCCGCGCCGCTTCCGGATCTATCCGCGGCGCTCCCGGATATGTCCGCGGCGCTTCCGGATACATCCGCGAGGCTTCCGGATCTATCCGCGCCGCGTCCGGATACATCCGCGGCGCTGCCGGCAATATCCCCGAGCCCTGCTACGGCATCTTCCGGCCTTCCGACGACCTCCTGAGAGGACGTGGAGACGCTTGCAGCCGCCGCGGCGACATCCTCGGGACCGCCGGCGGCGCGCGATAGACTCGTGCCAGGATCCTCGAGGCCGCCGTCGATGCCGTTCCGCCGTCCCGCGTTGTTTCTCCTGATCGCGCTCACCGCCCTCGCCACGGCCGGCCCGGCCGCCGCGGCCGCGCCGCCCGACCCGACCTACGCGGCGCTCCGCGCCGCGCGGCCGGACGGGCGGACTGTGACCGTCCAGGGGCTGGTGCTGGAGCGCGACGTCTTCCGCTTCCGGCTCGACGCCGGCGCCGTCCACTTCCTGGCCCCGGTTGCGGGGCGGACGATCGGCGCGGTCTTCCTCGGGGAGGGGAGCTGGCGGCTCAGCCCGGCCTCGGCCGCCGAGCGGCGCCACCTGGCGCTGGTCACCGGCGACGACGGGCTCGAGGCGCTCGAGGACCGCTTCGACACCCTGGTCCTCCTCTTCGGCGACGACACCGCGGCCGAGATCCAGCTCCACGGCGAGCTGCGGACCGGCGCCCCCGAGCCGCGCGCCGTCGCGGCGTTCGAGAGGCACCTCGCGCGGCAGCGGCAGGACTTCCAGACCAACTTCCATCTCCGCGTCCTGCACGACCTGCTCGAGCCGCCGGGCGCGGCGGGCGGCGCCTTCCTCGCCTTCCCGGAGGGGAAGAAGGTGCCGCCAGCGCTGCTGGCCGTCGATCCGCGCGGCGCCGAAGCGCTGCGGCTGGGAGCGCTCCTGGGCGGCGAGGACTCGCTCCTCTTCGTGGCCCACGACGTGAGCGGCGGTCTCTGGTACCTCTCCGAACCGGCGGCGGCCGTCACGGCTGGGCGCGCCACCCCGGCGCAGCCGGCAGCCGACGCCCTCGACTATCGGATCGAGACGACGGTCGCGCGCAACGCCGACGTCGCGGGCACGACGACCGTCCGCTTCAAGGCGCTGGCGCCCGGGCTGCAGGTGCTGCCGGTCCACCTGCTCGAGGACTTGCGGATCGAGCAGGCGGCTTACGCGCTGGCACCAGCAGGCACGGGCGCCGAGCCCGCCGCCTGGACCGATCTGCCCTGGGTGCAGGAGGGCAAGGACGACGACCCCGACGCCGCCGTCGTCTTCCCCGAGGCGCTGGCGCCGGGCCAGGAGGTGCTGCTGCGCCTGAGCTACGTCGGGAGCGAGGTGCTCGACGACGTCGGCGACGGCACCTTCGTCGTCGGCGCGCGCGAGAGCTGGTACGCCAACCTCGGCGTCTTCATCGACCCGGCCACCTTCACGCTCGTCTACCGCGTGCCCGAGGGGAAGGACGTGATCTCGGTCGGCACCCGCCAGGAGCTGCGCGAGGAGAAGGGGCAGAGCGTCTCGGTCTGGCGGGCCGCCGAGCCGGTGCAGGTGGCGGGCTTCAACTACGGCAAGTTCAAGCGTCAGGCGCGGACCGACGAGCAGACCGAGATCGAGGTCGCGGTCTACACCAGCCGGCGCACGCAGGCGATCCCGCTCATGGGCAGCGCCATGGACGTGGCGGCCGACGTCGAGGGGGCGGAAGCGTTCTCGCCCGCCGCCGGCGAGGGGCTGGGGCAGATCATCCCCGAGCGCCTGGCCGACGGCATCCTGGTCGACGGCCTCAACTCGGCGCGCGTCTTCACCACCTACTTCGGGCCGCTGCCGCAGAAGCAGGTGGCGATCACGCAGCAGGCGCAGTGGACCTTCGGCCAGTCCTGGCCGGCGCTCATCTTCATGCCCTACCTCTCCTTCCTCGATGGCACGCAGCGGCAGCGGTTGGGGCTCGGCGGCGCCGGCGCCTACGTCGAGGAGGTGGGCTACCACGAGTTCGCCCACCAGTGGTGGGGGCACCAGGTGGGGTTCCGCACGCTACGCGACCAGTGGCTCTCGGAGGGGTTCGCGGAGTTCTCCTCGGCCTTGGCGCTGCAGCACGCCGAGGGGTGGGGGAGGTACGGCGAGTTCTGGGAGGGCACGCGCCGCTTCCTGCTCGAGAAGACGCGCGGCAACGCCATCCCCAACTGGCAGGCGGGGCCGATGACGATGGGCATGCGCCTGGCGACGCAGCGCAGCCCCTTCGCCTACCCGGCGATCGTCTACGGCAAGGGGGGGTTCGTCCTCCACATGCTGCGCATGCTGATGTGGGACGGCGCGTCGAAGACGCCGGACGCGAACTTCATCGCCATGATGAAGGACTTCGCGGCGAGCTTCGCGGGCAAGCAGGCGACGACCGCGGACTTCCAGGCGGTCGTCGAGCGCCACATGGTGCCGGCGATGAACGCCACCGGCGACGGCAAGATGGACTGGTTCTTCCGCCAGTGGGTCTACGGCGCCGAGCTGCCGCGCTACACCCACGACCTGGTGTTGGAGCCGGCCGGCAAGGGCGAGGTGCGGGTGCGCGGCACGGTGACCCAGGAGGGCGTCTCCCCCGACTTCCGCGTCCTCCTGCCCCTCTACGTCGACCTCGGCAAGGGCGACGTGATGCGCTTCGGCATCATCGCCATGGTCGGCAGCACGACCAAGCCGATCGACGCCACCTTCAAAGTCCCCCGCCAACCCAAGCGCGTCGTCCTCAACGCCCGGCACGAGGTGCTGGCGCGGGACTAGGGGACTACTCCAGTCGCCCGGCGCGCCGCAGGCGTGTGAGATGGGCTTCGATCTGGCGGGCGGCGAGGGGGTGGGCTTCGGGGGGGACGTCGGCGTAGACGGTGGGGAGCATCGCTTGCGGCTCCCGCAGGCCGGCGCGCCAGGCGGCGAGGACGCGCTCTTCGCGCCAGAGGCGGTGGTCGAGGTACTCGTGCAGCTTGGCGGCGCCGTGGTGGACGGCGGGGCCGTGGGCGGGGAGGAGAGTAGCGGGCGCCAGCGCCAGCGCCGTTTCCAGCGAAGCGAGGTAGTCGTCCATGTCCCCCTCCGGCGGGTCCACGACGATCGTCCCCACGCCGGCCACCAGGTCCCCGGCCAGCAAGGTCTTGCCTTCCGCGTCGAAGAAGCAGAGGTGCCCGCGCGCATGCCCCGGCGTGTGGACGACGCGCAGCGTGAGCGGCGGCTCGCCGGCGAGGGTCACCTCCTGGCCGTCTTCCAGCGTCCCGTCCACCCGCAGCCCGCGCGCTGCCAGCCGCTCGGCGGTCGCCGGGTGGGCGAGGACCGGCACCCCGAAGGCGGCGCGCGTCGCCTCGACGCCGCCGACGTGGTCGGGGTGGTGGTGGGTGAGCCAGATCGCGGCGAGCCGCCGCCCCGGCGCGGCGAGCGCCGCCGCCAGCGCGCGGTGGAGGCGGTCGAGCTCGACCGGGTCGCCCGAGCCGGGGTCGATCAGCACCGTCTCGCCGTGCCCGACGAGGAAGGCGTTGGTGGCGGTGGCCGGCGGCAGGGTCGCGGTGCGCATGGGGAAGGCGAGGAAGCCGGGGCGGAACTCGATGCGGCGGCAGGGTCCGAGGTTCGCCTCGCGCGGGTCGAGGAGGCGCGGCAGGCCGCGCTCGGAGCCGTCCTCAGCCAAGACGCGCAGCAGGTGGAGGACCGGCGGCGCCGCCATCACCTCGCCGCGCCGCCAGCGCGCCAACGCCGCCGCCGGCTCGATCCACTCGCCGGCCGCCAGCTCCCCTTCCTCGACTTCGGGCTGCACCGCCGCCCCGTACGGCCACTCGGCGAGGAAGAAGCGGTTGTCGAAGCGCAGCGGGCCGAACGGCGGCGTCAGCCAGCGGCCGGCGTAGACCAGGCGCGAGGCGTCGAGGGTGGCGCCGAGCTCGGCGAGGATCTCCGCCATCCCAGCTTCGCCGGCCACCAAGCGCCGCCGTGCCGCCGCCAGCCCTGGCGGGATCGCAGCTTCAGGGGGCAGCTCGCGCGCCAGGAGCACGCCCGTCTCCTCGAACAGCTCGCGCAACGCGCCGGCGAGGAGGCCGGGCACGAGGTCGGGCGGCAGCTCCGGCAGGCCGTCGAGCAGGCCCTCGGGAGCCGGAGCGGCGGTGCCCGGGTCGAGCCCGCGCGCCGTGCCGGCGACCTCGAGGCCGGCGTCCTCGCGCGCCAGCGCGCCGCCGACGAAGGCGTGCCAGCCGCCCATGAAGGCCAGCGTCTCGGCGCGCCGCACCCAGAAGACCTCGAGCGCGCCGCCCGCCCCGCGGCGCCAGAGGACGACCGCCGCCGAGGGGCGCGGCGGCCGCGCCGACGGGGCCCCCGCCGGCCGCGCCGCGAGCGCCCGCTCGTAGAGCGACCCTGCCGCTAAGTCCTCTTCCATGCGCGGTTTCTATCAGCTCGGCGGCGCCGGCGAGCGCCCGCGCCTGTCCCCTTTCCCCGCCGCCGCCTCACTGGAGCATCGGAGCCCTCCGGAGGAGGTGGGGATGGGTCGTCTCACGTCGATACGGGCGTTCGGAGCCATGTGGGGGGGGCAGCTCGTCTCCCTCGTCGGCTCGGGGCTCACCCGTTTCGCGCTCGGCGTCTGGGTCTACCAGCAGACCGGCTCGGCGACCAAGTTCGCGCTGATCGCCCTCTTCGCTTCGCTGCCGGGCCTCCTCGTCGCGCCCTTCCTCGGCGCCCTGGTGGACCGCTGGAACCGGCGCTGGGCGCTCCTCCTCTCGGACTTCGGCGCCGCCCTCTGCACCGTCGCCATCGCCCTCCTCTTCCGCGCCGAGGCCCTCGAGCTCTGGCACATCTACCTGCTCGTCGGCGTGGGCTCGATCTTCAACCACATCCAGTGGCCGGCCTTCACCGCGGCGACGACGCTGCTGGTGCCCAAGCGGCAGTTCGGGCGGGTCAGCGGCATGATGCAGCTCGGCGCTGCCGCCTCCGAAGTGGTGGCGCCGGTCCTGGCCGGTCTGCTGGTCGTCGGGATCGGTCTGGCCGGCGTCATCTTCATCGACTTCGCGACCTTCCTCTTCGCCGCCGCCACCCTCTTCCTGGTGCGCATCCCCGACCCCGAGACCTCGGTCGAGGGCCGGGCCGCCCGCGGGTCGCTCTGGCGCGAGGCGGGCTCCGGCTGGAGCTTCATCCGCACGCGGCCGGGCCTCGTCGGCCTGCTCCTCTACTTCGCGCTGATGAACCTGATCCTCTCGGTCGGGACGGTGCTCCTCATCCCGATGGTCCTCTCGCTGCCCGGCAGCGACCCGAAGCTCCTCGGCCGCGTCCTCGCGGTGTCGAGCGCCGGCCTGTTCGTCGGCAGCCTCGTGATGACGGTCACCGGCGGGCCGCGGCGGCAGATCCACGGCGTCCTCGGCTACGGCTACCTCTTCGGCCTCGCCCTGCTGCTCACCGGCGCCCGCCCGTACGCCCCGCTCATCGCCGCCGCCTCGTTCCTCAAGATGCTCGGCGTGCCGATCATCAACGGCTCGAGCCAGGCGATCTGGCAGCGCAAGGTGCCGGCCGACATGCAGGGGCGGATCTTCGCGGTGCGGCGCATGGCGGCGCAGCTCACGGCCCCGCTCGGGTATCTCATCGCCGGCCCGCTCGCCGACCGCGTGTTCGAGCCGCTGCTCGCCCCCGGCGGCGGGCTCGCCGGCAGCGTCGGCCGGCTGATCGGCGTCGGCCCCGGCCGCGGCATGGCGCTGATCTTCATCCTGATGGCGATCCTGCCGCTCGCGGTCTCGACCTGGGGCTATCTCTATCCGCGGCTGCGCAACGTCGAGGAGGAGCTCCCCGATCGGGTGGGGGACAAGCCGCCGGTGGCGCGCGAGGAGCGGGCCCCGGCGCCCTTGACGGACGAGCGGGCCGCGGAGGAGGCGCCGGCCGGCGCCTGACGATGCGCCGGCGCCGGCTCGCCCGCACCCTCCTCCTGCTGCTCGTCGCCGCGCCGGCCGCCGGCCAGGAGGCGCCGCCGGCGCAGCCCCCGCCAGTCACGGCACCGGCCCCGGTCCCGGCGCCGGCGCCGGCCGCCGAGCCGCCCGCCCGCCACTTCGAGGTCGCCCCCGCCGTCTCCGAGGTGCGGATCGACGGCCACCTCGACGAGCCCGCCTGGTCGGCGGCCACGGTGATCGACCTGCCGTACGAGTTCTTCCCCGGCGACAACGTGCCGCCGCCGGTTGCGACCGAGTGCCTGGTGACCTTCGACGACCGCCGGCTCTACGTCGCCTTCCGCGTCGGCGACCCGAAGCCCGAGGCGGTCCGCGCCCACCTGATGGAGCGCGACAACATCTCGGGCTTTCTCCAGGACGACTACGTCGGCTTCCAGCTCGACCCGTTCAACGACGAGCGCCGCGGCTTCCAGTTCCGCGTCAACCCGCTGGGCGTGCAGTTCGACGCCTCCTTCAGCGAGGTGGACCGGGTGACCGACACCACCTGGGACGCCATCTGGGACGCCGCCGCGCGCCCCTCCGCCGAGGGCTGGACGGCCGAGTTCGCGGTCCCTTTCCAGCAGCTCCGCTTCCCGCGCACGCACGGCGCGCAGACCTGGGGATTCTTCGCCTTCCGCTCCTATCCGCGCAGCGTCGTCCACCGCATCTCCTCGAAGCTCAACCTCCGCGCCAAGCGCTGCCAGCTCTGCGGCGAGAACAAGCTCACCGGCTTCGCCGGCGTCTCTTCGGGGCGGAACCTGGAGATCGCGCCGACGGCGACGGCGCTGCGCACCGACCGCCAGGCGGTGCCGCTGCGCGGCGATCTGGTGGCGGGCGACGAGGACCTCGAGCCCGGCCTCTCGGCGCGTTGGGGCATCACCTCGAACCTGAGCCTGAACGCCACCGCCAACCCCGACTTCTCACAGGTCGAGGCGGACTCGGCGCAGCTCGAGGTCAATACCCGCTTCGCCCTCTTCTTCCCCGAGAAGCGCCCCTTCTTCCTCGAGGGCGCCGACTTCTTCGTCACGCCGCTGGAGGCGGTTTTCACCCGCACCCTGGTCGACCCGGCTTGGGGCGTCAAGCTCACCGGCAAGGAGGGGGGGAGCGCCTTCGGCGTCTTCCTCGCCGAGGACGACCGCAACAGCCTGCTCATCCCCTCGAACCAGGCCTCCGCCCTCGAGGTGCTCGAGGCGGAGGTGACGAGCGGCGTCTTCCGCTACCGCCGCGACGTCGGCACGCGGTCGCTCTTGGGCGTCCTCTACACCGGGCGCGAAGGGGACGACTACCACAACCGTCTCCTCGGGGTGGACGGCCAGATCAACTTCACGGACTCCGACTCCCTGCGCTTCCAGGCCGTGCACTCCGAGACCCTCTACCCCGAGGCGGTGGCGCGCCGGCGCCGCCAGGCGCTCGACGAGTTCGGCGGCGAAGGGCTCTTCGCGCACTACGAGCACCAGGCCAAGACCTGGCGCGCCGCGGTCGGCTACACCGACCTCGACCCGGCCTTCCGCGCCGACAGCGGCTTCGTGCCGCGGGTGGACATCAAGACCGCCGAGGCCGTGCTGCAGCGCATCCTGCACGGCAAGCGCGGCGGCTGGTACACGCGGATCGACGCCGGCCTGCGCGGCCTGCGCACCGACGACCACGGCGGCCGGCTGACCGACGAGACCTTCGAGCTCTTCGGCACCTATCAAGGGGCGCTGCAATCGACGGTCGAGCTGATCGCGGAAAGGACGCGCGAGCTGGTCGGCGGCACCACCTTCGAGCTCGACCGCCTGCGCTGGTTTTTCCAGGCGAGCCCCAGCGGCAACTTGCGACTGACGCTCTCCGGCCGCGCCGGCGACGAGGTGGACGTGGACAACATCCGCCCGGGCGAGGTGCTGTCGCTGACGCCGTCGCTGCAGTGGCGGCTGGGGCGGCGGCTCTCGGCGAACGTCTCGCACCAGGCGCAGTGGCTCGACGTCGAGGGGGGCGAGCTCTTCGAGGCGCACCTCTCGCAGCTCCGGCTGGTCTACCAGTTCGACGTGCGCACGGCGGTGCGTGCCATCGTCCAGCGCACCGACATCACCCGCGATCCGAGCCTCTACACCTTCCGCGTCGAGCCGGAGAGCGAACGGGTCTTCTCGCAGCTCCTCTTTTCCTGGCGGCTCAACCCGCAGACCGTGCTCTTCTTGGGCTACACCGACACCCGCCAGGGGCTGCGGACGATCGACCTCACCCAGACCGATCGCACGTTTTTCGCTAAGGTGGGGTATGCCTTTCTTCTCTGACGTCACCGCGGCGGCCGGCGTGCGCCTCGCCGGCTGGGCGCGCGACCTCGACGCGATGGCGTTGCGCGGCATCCTCGAGCTCGCCGAGCGGCCGGGGGTACAGTCGCTGGCGCTCGGGCTCCCGGACCCGGCGCTCTTCCCGATGGCCGAGCTGGCGGCGGCGAGCGCGCGGGTCTTGGCCGGCGACCCGGCGGCGCTCCAGCTCACCGTCCCCTACGCGCCGCTGAAGCGCCAGGTCGTGGAGCTGATGGCCGAGCGCGGCGTCGCCTGCCGCGAGGAGCAGGTGCTGCTGACCGCCGGCGCGCAGCAGGGGCTGTCGCTGCTGACGCGCCTCCTCTGCGAGCCGGGGAGCCCGGTGCTGCTCGAGGAGGTGAGCTACACCGGCCTCCACCGCATGCTCCTCCCGTTCCCGGCCCCGCCGGTCACCGTCCCGACCGGGCTCGACGGCGGGCTCGACGTCGAAGCGGTGGCGGCGGCGCTGGCCGGCGGCCTCCGCCCGGCCTTCGTCTACACCATGCCGGTGGCGCACAACCCGCTGGGGATCGACCTGGCGCCAGCGGCGCGCGAGCGGCTGGTCGAGCTGGCGCGGCGCTACGAGGTGCCGATCGTCGAGGACGACCCCTACGGCTTCCTCTGGTACGGCGAGCGGCCGGTGCCGCCGCTGCGTGCCCTCGACGCGGACTGGGTGCTCTACCTGGGGACGTTCTCGAAGGTGCTGGCGCCGGCGCTGCGCGTGGGGTGGGCGGTGGTGCCCGAGGCGCTGGTGCCGAAGCTGGCGCTGGTCAAGGACATGACCGACATCGACTGCTCGACCTTCTCCCAGCGGGTGGTCGCGGAGCTGATCGCCGCCGGCGATTTCGCACGTCTGCTGCCGCGGCTGCGGCACGAGTACGGCGCGCGCCGCGCGGCGCTCCTCGGCGCACTGGCGCGGCACCTGCCGGCCGGCACCCGGTGGGGGAGCCCGAGCGCCGGCATGTTCGTCTGGGTCGAGCTGCCGCGGGGGATCGATACAGC
Source organism: Thermoanaerobaculia bacterium (assembly GCA_035536455.1). Classification (GTDB taxonomy): domain Bacteria; phylum Acidobacteriota; class Thermoanaerobaculia; order Multivoradales; family UBA5704; genus DASUNQ01. The sequence goes on from DATLOC010000042.1 coordinate 53,226, forward strand.
CGACCTCCTGCGCGCCGCCGTCGAGCGCGAGCAGGTCGCCTTCGTCCCCGGCGCCACCTTCACCCTCGACGGCCGCGGCGCCCGCAACGCCCTGCGGCTCAACTTCACGAACTGCACGGTCGCGGGCTTGGAGGAAGCCGTCGAGCGGCTGGGGCGTGTGGTGCGGGCAGCGCTCGACTAGCGCGCGTTACGGGATCGGCTTCAGCGTCACCTCCCGCACCAGCTCCGTGCCAAGATATCTCCGCCAGTCGAGCCGTGGGGCCGCCTGCTGGCGCTGCTCGTCCCGGTCGGTCGTCTGGTAGTGCTTCTTGGCGATCGCCCTGAACTTGGCCTCGTCGTCGGCGTTGTAGTCGAACCGGGCGAAGCTCTCGTGCAGCGTGGCGAAAGCGATGTCCCAGTCGTCGGGACCGGAGGGAGCCTTGACGAAGATCTTGTGGTCGAGCACCAGACCCTGCTCGACCGCCTCCGCGTTCTGCGACAGGAGGTGCTCGCGCAGGTAGCGGAGGTAGTCGTCGAAGTGCCCCGGGGCGGTGCGGTAGTAGGCGATCTCCCAGACCGGCCCGTCGGTCCAGTGCTCCCGGGAGAACAGTCTCATGTTCTCCTCCTTTCGGTTATGCAGTGTCGCTCGGCGAGGGAAGCGCGACAGATTACCCGGCGACGCCCGTCACTCTCTTTCCTGATATCGGCCGCGGTTGGTCTGCAGCGGCAGGGAGTCGAACATCCAGCCGATCATCTTGCGGGTGGCCTGGTTCATGGCCCAGGCGGGGGTGTCGCCGCCGGGGTCGGTGAAGAGGCGGCAGGTGGCGAGGGTGCGGCCGGGGGAGTGCTCGGCGAGGGTCCAGGAGCCGCGGTGGGCGGCGACGTTGCCGGTGCCGGGGACGTGGGTCCAGGTGAGCGTCCAGCGGCGGGTTCGCCCTTCGCCCGCGACTTCGGTCCGCGCGCGCACGGTGAAGACCAGCGGCCGCCCGAGCGCCGGCGCTTCCAGCCGCTGCGCGCTCGCGATCGTGCCGTCCGGCAGCCGCCGAGCGTCGGCCGCCACCAGGAACGGCACCCACTCCTCCCAGTGCTCCAGGTCGGCCACGGCGCGGAACACCCGCTCGGGCGGGAAGTCGACGACGCCCGTGCCGACTCCTTCCTGGATGCCGCTCGCGGCGCCGGCAGGCTCGAGGTGCACCTGCGCCCCGCCGGCCGCGAGGGCGACGACGAGCGCACCGGCGCGGAGCGCCGCCTGCCCTCTCCTCCTCACCCCGCCGCCGGCTCCCGCTCCAGGGCCGCCGCCTCCTCGACGCGGGCGCGGAGGAGCTCGACCTCGCCGCGGTCGGCGGGGCGCCAGAGGCCGCTCTTGCGGCGGCGCTCGATGGCGGCGGGGGCGTAGCGGATCGAGGTGACGAGCCGCCCCTCGGGGCTGAAGAGGTGGGCGCGGCCGCGGTCGCCGAGGACGACGAGGACGGCGCTGCGGGTGTCCACCAGCACCTCAGCGAGCGGGGCGCGCGCCAGGTCGGCGAGGGCCATGCGCGTCGGGCGGTCGCCGTCGGCGTGGCGCTCGCGGGCGTGGCGGGTCTTGCGCTCGCGCGCCCGGCGCCCTTTCTCCAGGCGGCGCGCCAGGCCGTGGAGGATGCCGTCGAGCCGCGCCGCCACCTCGGCGCCGTCGTCCGCCTGCGCGGCGCGCGAGCGGGTGAGGCCGTCGAGCGCCGCCTGCGCCCAGCGCACGGCGTCGCTCCAGGGGATCTCGCCGATGCGGTCCCAGAGGTGCTCCAGCGGCTCGCCCTGCGGCCCGACGCCGAGGACGTTGACGCCGTAGCGCCGCGGGCCGCGCGCCGGCCGCGAGGAGACCACCTGCAGCGTCACCGCCAGCGCTTCGGGTGCCCCGCCCGCTCCCGGCCCGGCGTACCAGCCGGCCGCCACCTGGCCGTGCAGGCGGAAGGAGCCGGCGGTGCCGGCGCGGAAGGGTGGGAGGAGCCCCGCGGTCAGCTCCGCGCCCGTCGCCACCGCGGCGAGCAGCGGCGGCGGCTGGCGGTAGAGGAGGTCGACCCGCGGGTCGTGCCGCTCGAGGAGCCAGGCGCCCAGGTCGAGGAAGCGGGGGAGGCCGGTCGGGCCGTACCCGGCGAAGACCTGCCGCGGCGCGGCCGGCGCGGCGTGGCCGCAGTCGGCGCCGCCGCAGCGCAGGCAGACGATCCGCCCGGGGCGCAGGACGGCGCGGTGCTCGAGGAGCCCCTGGATCGCCTCCCGCAGGGAGTCGGAGGCCTCCGCGGCCACCTTGTCGAGGCCGCCGGGGCGAAGCGCGCTGGGCAGCGCCAGCCGCAGCTCCAGGACGTCGCCGCGGCCGCCCAGGAGGTGCCCCAGCGGATGGCGCTCCACCCGCTCGCGCGCCTCCTCGGCGAGGAGCTGGAGGGCGCGGCGGAGGCGGTCGGAGGGCGGAGCGGGGCGCTCGGAGGTGGATCGGTCGACAGCCATGGCGGGCGTCCTCCGGAGTGAACAGTGTAAGACGCCCGGCGGCGGGCGAATTCCCCCTCGCCACGGTGGCGCTGTGCGAGAATCCGTCTCCAACTCAGACGGAGGTCTCACGATGCGCCGTACCCTGTCGTCTTTCGCCGCCCTCCTGCTCCTGGCCGCCCTCCCGGCCGCCGCGGGGTTCCGCTACGAAGCCGTCACCAAGACCGACGGTCAGGGCGGCAACACCAAGGTCGAAGGCTGGGTGAGCGGCGAGAAGGCCAAGATCCTCTTCCGCGACAGCGACCAGCCGATCACCGAGACCGGCACCTACCTGCTCACCCGCGACGGCGGCAAGACCATCTACCTCGTCGACCCCGAGGAGAAGACTTACGCCGAGTGGAACCTCGAGGCCATGCTCGGCATGGCCGGGGCGCTCACCGGCGGCGCCATGGGGTCGCTGCTGAAGATGGACTTCTCGGAGCCGCAGGTGCAGCAGCTCGCCGACGAGGACGGCGGCACCATCGCCGGCCACCCCACCCGCCACACCAAGTTCCGCACCAGCTACACCGTCACCGTCAAGGTGATGGGCATGGGCAACACCTCCGACGTGGTCACCGAGCAGGACCTGTGGACCACCGACCAGCTCCAGGACGTCGGGCTCGGGGTCTGGCTGCGCGCTTCGCCGCGCTCGGGCAACGAGCAGCTCGACAAGCTGATCGCGACGGAGATGAAGAAGGTGCCGGGCTTCCCGCTCAAGAGCGTGACCGTCAGCACGACGAAGGGGAAGAAGGGGAAGGAGACGGTCACCCGCACGACGATGGAGGTGACCGCGCTCGAGCGCACGGACATCGGCGACGCGAGCTTCGCGCTGCCGGCCGGCTACGAGGAGATCGAGCTCTTCCCCGGCGGGCTCGCGGGCCAGCGGCAGTAGCTGCCGGCGGCTACGCCGGGCCGGGCGGGGCGGCGGCCGCCGCCTCCGCTCCCTCGCCCATCCCGCTCCACTCCGGCTTCGCCACCCAGGTCTCTTCGTCCTCCTCGCGGATGAAGAGGTACTCCTGGATGCCGTGTCGCAGCAGGAAGGAGCGGTCGACGTGGAAGCCCTCGAGCATCTCGGAGAGGTCGGAGGAGGCGTAGCGCGGCGCCGGCCGCAGGTGCGGCGTGCGCAGCTCGTAGAGCAGGCTCCGGTCGTCGACGATGCGGAAGCGGATCGGCTGCGCCGGCATCTGCTTGTGGATCGAGACCATGGCGAGGAGCACCGCCCCCGGCCGGCAGAAGCGGGCGAGGTGGCGCACCAGCCGCCGTACCTCCTCGCGCTCGAGGTAGTTGAAGAGGTCCCAGGCCAGGACCAGGTCGAAGCGGGCGGTCTCCGGCAGCGGCAGCAGGTCCTCGATCCCCTGGTGGCGCACGCCGTCCTCGCCGGCCGAGCGGCCGGCGAGCGCGGCATAGAGGTCCTCGATGAAGAGCTTGCAGTCGAAGCGGCGGAGGAACTCGACGTTGCCGCCCACCGCGGGCCCCAGGTCGAGCACCTGCAGCTTGTGGTCCGGCCGCACGCCGTCGAGCATCTCGGCGAAGGCGAGCGAGCGGTGGACCTCCGGCGCCGCCTGGGGCGCGGAGGGAGCCTCGCGCTTGCGCAGGACGGAGAGCCAGCTCATCAGGCCGTCGTCCGTGCCGCCGCGGCGCCGGCGCTCGCCGCGCCCGCCCCGGCGGTCGCCGTCGCGGTCTCCGGAGCACGGGTCGGGCCGGTGCCGGGCGCGGCGTCGCGCGGCGCCTCGCGGGCGGCGCTCTCGTCGCGGCGCGGCCGGTCGCCGGCCGCCGCCTGCACGGTGCGCGGCGGCGCCTTGGCCTCCATGTCGATCGAGCCCTTGAACTTCGAGCCGTCCTCGAGCGTCACCCGCGGCGAGGTGATGTTGCCGTGCACGGTGCCCGACGTGCGGACCACCGCCTGCTCCTCGGCAAAGACGTTGCCGTCCACCTCGCCCTCGACGGTGACGACGCGGCCGACGAGGTCGGCCTTGACGCGGCCGTTCTTTCCCACAGTCAGGTTGTGCTGGCGCAGGTCGACGCGCCCTTCGACGCGCCCTTCGATGATCAGGTCCTCCTCGCCGGCGAGGTCGCCCTTGATGAAGATGGAGGGGCCGATCGTGGCGCGCTCGCCGCGCGCGGCCGGGGCCGGCGGGGCGGGGGGAGCGGTCGTGGCGGGCGGGGGATTCGGGGTGGCGTAGGAAGCGCGCGGGGGGGCGGAGACGGGCTCCGGCGCAGGTGGATCGGAATCAGGCTTCTTCCACACCATTGGACTCTCTCCTTCCTTCTTATCGACGATTGGGAATGTGAGCGTAGTGGCCGAAGCAGGTCAAGTCAAGGCGAAGCGGCGCCGGGCGGCGCCGCTCGCCGCCCGCCTCAGCTCGCCAAGCGCGCGTTGAGCGCGATCTCGACCGCCGCCAGCGCCTTCGAGACCGGGCAGGTCTCCTTGGTCTGGCGCGCCTGCTCCTGGAAGGCCGCGTCGTCGATCCCCGGCACCCGGGCCTCGCTATCGAGCTCGATCCTGGTGACGCCGAAGCCGCCCGCGGGGAGCTTCTCGATGTGCACCTTGGCCGCGGTGGCGATCCGCTCCGGCGAGAAGCCGGCGCGGCCGAGCGCCCCGGCCAGGGCCATCGAGTAGCACCCGGCGAGCGCCGCGCCGAGGAGCTCCTCGGGGTTGCTTCCCGGGGCCTCCTCGAAGCGGGAGCCGAAGGAGTAGCGCCCCTCGTAGGCGCCGCTCCCGAGCGCCATCGTCCCCTGCCCGTCCTTGAGCCCCCCCTCCCATGCCGCGTTCGCACTGCGTACCGCCATCGCTCTCGCTCCTTATCGATCGTCTGATTGAATCGTTAGATCGCCAGGCGGGTGCCCGCCGGCAGCTCCCGCACCGCGATCAGCTCGACCGGCCGCTCCGCCTCCCAATCCACCCGCAGCGTGCACTCGACCGGGTCCCCGACGGCGATCCCCGCCAGCGCCACCTCCGCGGCGAGCGGGAACGGCATGGTCATGGCATCCATTCCGACGCGCTCGCCGGCGCGGTCGACGAAGTCCGGCAGGGCCTCGTGGTGCAGCGTCAGGTCGCCGCGGCCGTCGGTGGGCAGCGCGGCGACGACGCCGCGCACCTGGTAGGTCGCGCCACCGGCGGCGGTCGCCGCCGGTGGCGTCCGCGCGCAGGCAGCGAGCGCGAGCAGCAGCGCGATCGCGACCCGTTGCGGCATGGCGCGGGATCGTAGCACGCGGGTCGCGCGCCGCCGGATCGCGTAGAGTCGAATGGGGAGGCTTGGATGCGCTGGAATTTCGACGGCATGGAGCTGCGGCTCGGCGAGCACGGGCGCGCAGTGGGGGCGCGGCTGGCGCGCTGGCAGGAGGAGGACTTCGCGCGCCGGCTCTGGGACCGCGACCCGACTCTCTGGTCGCCCGAGCCGCTCCCCGAGCTGGGCGACCGGCTCGGCTGGCTGGCGCTCCCCGAGACGATGGCGTCGGAGCTGCCCGAGCTGGAGGGCTTCGGCGAGGCGCTCGCCGCCGAAGGGGTGCGCGACCTCGTCGTCCTCGGCATGGGGGGCTCGAGCCTGGCGCCCGAGGTCTTCGCGCGCGTCTTCGGCCCTCGCCCCGGCCACCCCCGCCTCTCCGTCCTCGACAGCACCCATCCGGACGCTGTGCAGGGGCTCGCCGCCCGCTTCGACCTCGGGCGCACGCTCTTCCTGGTGTCGAGCAAGTCGGGCACGACGACCGAGACGCTCTCCTTCTTCCGCGCCTTCTGGGATCTCGCGCGGCGGAAGCTCCAGGCGCCCGGGGAGCGCTTCGCGGCGATCACCGATCCGGGGACGCCGCTCGCCGAGCTGGCGCGCGAGCGCGGCTTCCGCCGCACCTTCGAGGCGCCGTCGGACGTCGGCGGGCGCTACAGCGCGCTCTCGGTCTTCGGCCTGGTGCCGGCGGCCGGGATCGGCGCCGACGTCGCCGGGCTCCTCGCCTCGGCCCTCCGCCTCGCCGCCGCCTGCGGGCCCGCGGTACCGGCGCGCGACAACGCCGCCCTCGCCCTCGGCGCCGCGCTCGGCGAGCTGGCCCTGGCCGGCCGCGACAAGCTGACCTTCGCGGCGGCGCCCGGACTCGAGTCCCTCCCCGACTGGATCGAGCAGCTGGTGGCCGAGAGCACCGGCAAGGAGGGTAAGGGGATCGTGCCGGTCGTCGCCGAGCCTCCCGCCGCGCCGGCGGCCTACGGCGCCGACCGGGTATTCGTGGCCCTGGCCGGCGCCGGCGACGACTTCGCCCGCCAGCACATCGAGCGGCTCGCCGAGGCCGGCCACCCGGCGATCCTTTTCGAGATCGCGGCGGGCGCCGAGCTGGGCGCCGAGATGCTGCGCTGGGAGATCGCCGTGGCGGCCGCCGGAGCGGTCCTCGGCATCAACCCCTTCGACCAGCCGGACGTCCAGCTCGCCAAGGACCTGGCGCGGGCGGCAATGGCGTCGCCCGAGAAGCAGGAGACGCCCGACGGGAAGGCGGTCTCAGTCACCGAGCCAGGGCTCGACCGCGCGCTCGCCGGCTGGCTGGAGGGGGCGCGGCCCGGCGGCTACCTCGCTCTCCACGCCTACCTCGCGCCGGCGCCGGCGGCGACCGCCGCGCTGCGCCGGCTCCAGGGCGCGCTGCGCGACTCGACCGGCCTCGCCGCCACCGCCGGCTACGGCCCGCGCTTCCTGCACTCGACCGGCCAGCTCCACAAGGGGGGGCCGGACGGCGGCCTCTTCCTCCAGCTCGTCGACCGCCCGCGCGCCGAGCTGGCGGTGCCGGAAGCGGGCTACGGCTTCGGCGAGCTGCTGGCGGCGCAGGCCGAGGGGGACCGCCGCGCCCTCCTCCAGCGCGGCCGCAGCGTGCTGCGCGTGGACCTCGGCGCCGACCCCCTCGCCGGGCTCGAAGCGCTGGAAAGGGCGCCGCGGTGATCCTGGCCGGCGACGTCGGAGGCACCAAGACTAACCTCGCCCTCTACGAGCCCGCGGGCGACGGCCCGCCGCGCCTCCTCCGCACGGCGCAGTTCGTGAGCGCCGACTATCCGGGGCTCGCGCCGATCGTCGCCGAGTTCCTGGCCGGCGAGCGCGGCGTCGCGGCTGCCTCCTTCGGCATCCCGGGACCGGTCCTCGACAACCGGGCCGAGACCACGAACCTCCCCTGGCTGGTCGACGGCGCGGCGCTGAAGCGCACCGCGGGGATCGGGCGGGTCGAGCTGATCAACGACCTCGTCGCCACGGCCTACGGCCTGCCGCTCCTCGGCGCGGCGGAGCTGGCCGTCCTCCAGGCCGGCGAGCCCGAGCCGGACGGCACGCTTGCCCTAATTGCCGCCGGCACCGGCCTCGGCATGGCGCTCTTGCCCGCCGGCTGCCGGCCGCTCGCCTCAGAGGGGGGGCACATGGACTTCGCGCCGCGCACGGACGAGGAGGCCGCCGTCTGGCGGCGCCTCCGCACCCGCTGGGGCGGGCACGTCAGCGTCGAGCGCGTCGTCTCCGGGCCGGGGCTGCGGCACGTCTACGAGGCGTTGCGCGACGAGGGCGTCGGCGAGGAGACGCCGGAGGTGGCGGCGGCGCTCGCCGATCCCGAGGGGGACGCGACGCCGGTCATCGCCGAGGCGGCGCAAGCCGGCCGCTGCGCGCTCTGCGCCCGCGCCCTCGACCTCTGGACCGCCGCTTACGGCGCCGCCGCCGGCAACCTGGCGCTGGTCGGCCTGGCGACCGGCGGCGTCTACGTCGGCGGCGGCATCGCCCCGAAGCTCCTGCGGAAGCTCCCCGACGGCACCTTCGTCGGCGCCTTCCGCGACAAGGGGCGCTTCCGGGACCTCCTCGAGCGCGTGCCGATCCGGGTGGTGCTCAACGAGGAAACGGCGGTGCTGGGGGCGGCGCGCTGGGCGTGTGCGGCGCCGCGGTGAAGGCGGCGGCGAGGGCCAGGAGCGCCGCCAGCAGCTCATCCGGGTCGACCGGCTTGGCGAGGTGGACCTGGAAGCCCGCGTCCAGCGCCCGCCGCCGGTTCCCCTCGCCGGCGTAGGCGGTCAGCGCGATCGCCGGCAGCTCGGCGCCGCCGGCGAGCTCGCGCACCCGGCGGATCAGGCTGTAGCCGTCCTCCCCCGGCATGCCGATGTCGGCCACCAGCACGTCGGCCCACTCCGCCGCCAGCGCCGCCAGCGCCTCGGCGGCCGAGGCGGCGACCGTCACCCGCGCCCCGTGCGGCTCGAGCAGCGTCGGCAGGAGCTCGCGGGCGTCGGGCTCGTCGTCGACGACCAGCACGCGCATCCCGGCAAGCGGCGACGGCCCCTCGTCGGGGGCCGCGGCGGCGGCGGCGGTTCCCTCGCCGGCCTCGCCGCCGGCCTGCGGCACGGCGGCGCGGCGCGGCAGCGTGACTTTGAAGGTCGCCCCTTGGCCCTCGCCGGCGCTGTCGGCCGCGACGGTGCCGCCGTGGAGCTCCACGAGGTGGCGGACGATCGCCAGCCCGAGCCCGAGGCCGCCGTGGACGCGCGTCGCCGTGCTGTCGGCCTGGCGGAAGCGGTCGAAGACGTAGGGGAGGAAGTCGCGGTGGATGCCGGCGCCGCTGTCGCGCACCACCAGCGCGACCTCTTCGGGCGCGCTCTCGACCGCCACCTCGACCCGGCCCCCGGCGGGCGTGAACTTGACGGCGTTGGCGAGCAGGTTCCAGACCACCTGCTGCAGGCGTCCGGCGTCGCCGGCGATCTTCTCGGCAGGGGCCTCCAGCGCCAGCCGCAGGTCGATCCCCTTGGCGTCGGCCGCCGGGCGCACCGACTCCAGCGCCGCGCCGACCACCTGCTCGAGGTCGACCGGCGCGAGCTTCAGGCGGAGCTTGCCGGTGATGATCCGCGACACGTCGAGCAGGTCCTCGATGAGCTGCGTCTGCGCGCGCACGTTGCGCTCGATCACCTCCAGCGCACGCGCGGAAGCGGTGGGGTCGAGGCTGCCCGAGCGCAGCATCAGGGTCCAGCCGAGGATGGGCGAGAGCGGCGTGCGCAGCTCGTGGGACAGCGTGGCCAGGAACTCGTCCTTGGCGCGGTTCGCCGCCTCGGCGCCCTCGCGCGCCTCCTGGGACTCCTTGTAGAGCCGCGCGTTCTCGATCGCGAGCGAAGCGCGCCGCGCCAGCTCCTCGGCGAGGCCCAGCTCGGCCATTCCGAAGCGGCGGTCGGAGTCGGACGCCACGAAGGTGAGGGTGCCGATCGGCTTGCCTAGGACGGTGAGGGGCACGACGATCATCGAGCGCGGATTCACGGTCCGGATCACGCGCGCGACTTCTTCGTTGCCCGCCTGGCTCGCGAGCGTCGCCGCATCCACCTCCGCGAGGAGCAGGGACTGGCGCGAGCGCAGCACCTGGGCCTGCGGCATCTGGTCGGGTGTGTGCGGCGTGACGCGCTTGATGTCCT
>DATLOC010000043.1:0-93356 GCA_035536455.1 Thermoanaerobaculia bacterium
GTAGTGCTCGTCCAGCTCGCGGCGCAGCTGCTTCAGGACGCCGTGGGTCTCGGGCAGGTTCTCGCAGATCGTCCCGTCGCGCTCGATCAGGTACGGGATCGCGTCGAGCCTCAGGCCGTCGACCCCCATGTCCAGCCAGTAGCGCATCGCCTTCATCACGGCCTTGACGACGTGCGGGTTGTCGAAGTTCAGGTCGGGCTGGTGCGAGTAGAAGCGGTGCCAGTAGTAGCTCTTGGCGACCGCGTCCCAGGTCCAGTTCGAGGTCTCGAAGTCCTTGAAGATGATGCGCGCCTCGCGGTAGCGCTCGGGGGTGTCGCTCCAGACGTAGAACTCGCGCGCCGCGCTGCCCGGCTCGGCGCGGCGGGCGCGCTGGAACCAGGGGTGCTGGTCGGAGGTGTGGTTGATGACCAGCTCGGTGATGACGCGCAGCCCGCGCCGCTGCGCCTCGCGCAGGAAGGCGCGGAAGTCCTTGAGCGTGCCGTAGGCCGGATGGACGCTGGTGTAGTCGGCGATGTCGTAGCCGTCGTCGCGCCAGGGAGAGGGGTAGAAGGGCAGCAGCCAGAGCGCCGTCACCCCCAGCTCCTGGAGGTAGTCGAGCTTGGCGGTCAGCCCGGTGAAGTCCCCCATCCCGTCGCCGTCCGCGTCGGAGTAGGCGCGGACGTGGATCTGGTAGATGACCGCGTCTTTGTACCAGAGAGGGTCGTCGGTCATACGAAATAGTCGAAGTCGCGCTCGGAGCGGATGCGGTGGCGCAGGCGGAAGACGTGCGCGGGCACGCCGTGCGGGTCGAGGTGCACGAAGTTGCGCGGGCCGTGCCAGAGGTAGCGGGCGCCGGTCAGCAGGTCGTGCACCTGGAAGGGGTGCGCCGGGTCCTCGATCCCCAGCTCACCGAGCGGCAGGTCCACGGTGGCGCCTTGCGCGTGGTGGGGGTCGAGGTTGACGATCACCAGGATCACGTTGCCGCGGTCCGGCGTCGCCTTGCTGTAGCAGAGCACCTGCTCGTTGTCCGTCGCGTGGAAGCGCAGCCCCTCGTTGGTCTGGAGCGCCGGGTTCTCGCGCCGCACGCGGTTCAAGAGCGCGATCGCCTCGGCGAGGCTCCCCGGCCGGTCGAGGTCCCAGCGCCGGAGCTGGTACTTCTCCGAGTCCCAGTACTCCTCGCTCCCCCGCTCGCGCGCCACGTGCTCGCCGAGCTCGAAGGCCGGCCCGTAGATGCCGTAGCTCGCCGAGAGCGTCCCGGCGAGCACGAGCCGCTGCAGGAACGCCGGCCGGCCGCCGAACTGGAGCTGCTCGGTCAGGATGTCCGGCGTGTTGGGCCAGACGTTGGGGCGGAAGAACTCGCGCACCACGGTCGTCGTCAGCTCGGTGAAGTACTGCTCCAGCTCCCACTTCGTCGTCCGCCAGGCGAAGTAGGTGTACGACTGGCTGAAGCCGAGCTTGGCGAGCTGGTACATCGGCTTGGGCCGGGTGAAGGCCTCGGAGAGGAGGATCACCTCCGGGTGCGCCGCCTTGAGCTCGCCGACCAGCCACTCCCAGAAGAGGAAGGGCTTGGTGTGCGGGTTGTCGACGCGGAAGGTCCGCACCCCCTGCTCGATCCAGAAGTCGAAGACGCTCTTGAGCTCCTGCCAGAGGCCCCACCAGTCCTCGCACTCGAAGTCGAAGGGGACGATGTCCTCGTACTTCTTGGGCGGGTTCTCGGCGTACTGGATGGTGCCGTCCGGCCGCCGCTTGAACCACTCCGGGTGCTCGCGCACGTAGGGGTGGTCGGGCGAGCACTGGAAGGCGACGTCGAGCGCGATCTCCAAGCCCAGCTCGCCGGCGCGCTCCGCGAAGCGGCGGAAGTCGTCGAGCGTGCCCAGGTCGGGATGGACGGCCTTGTGCCCGCCCTCCTCGGAGCCGATCGCCCAGGGGCTGCCGATCTCCCCCGGCTCGGCCACGGGGTTGTTGTTGCGCCCCTTGCGGTGGCTGCGGCCGATCGGGTGGATGGGCGGCAGGTAGAGGACGTCGAAGCCCAGGCCGGCGACGTAGGGCAGGCGCTCCTCGCAGTCGCGGAAGGTGGCGTGCGGCTGCGGCTCCTCGGCCGACCCGCCGCCGGCGCAGGAGCGCGGGAACATCTCGTACCAGGCCGAGAAGCGGGCGCGCTCGCGGTCGACGATGACGCCGAGCTCGGGCGCGTAGGTGGTGGCGTGCGAGCGGTCGGCGTGCCGCTCCATCAGGTCGTCGAGCCAGTCGGGCAGCCCGACGAGCTCGGCGCCGGGCTCATAGGGGTTCTCCAGGTGGATCGCCACCTGCTCGAGCGCCGCGGCGGCCTCCTCCTCGGCGCGCTCGGCCGCCGCGCGCACCAGCTCGGCGCCGATCCGCAGATCGACGGTGACGTCCTGCCGCGCCGTGAGGCGCTTCTGCAGGTCGCGCCGCCAGGTGGTCCAGGGATCCACCCAGGCAACGAGCGTGTAGCGCCAGCGCCCCAGCGCGTCGACCCGGAAGCCGCCGTGCCAGCGGTCGTTGACGAGGGCCTGCATCGGCGCCTCGCTCCACTCGGCGTCGGCCTCGCGGCGGTAGAGCAGCCGGCAGGCGAGGCTGTCGTGGCCGTCCGCGAAGACGTCCGCCCCGACGACCACCGCGTCCCCCACCACCCGCTTGATCGGAAACCGCCCGCCGTCGATCTCGGGCACCACCCCCTCGATCACCACCCGCCGCCGCCCGTCCACCGGCGCCTTCGCCTGCGTCTTCTTCCTGCCGCGAGCCTTCGGTTTGGTCGTCGCCACCCGTCCCTCCGCGGCGCGTAGTTTTCCAGAGAGAAGGGTTCAGCGCTAGGTGCGGTAGGCATTCACCTCTGCCGCCTGATCGGCTACACTCAGACGACTCTCTGAGACTCGGCATGAAGGCGCGAATAGATCCTCGCTAGCTCCTCGCCGGCAGGCACCCTGGTGAGGCGCGAGGAAAGGGGCTGCCATGCCGACCATTCGGGCAGGCGCGGGTCCTTACCGATTCTTCTTCTACAGCTTCGACTGTCATGAACCCAGACACGTCCACGTTCAGCGCGAGAAGATGGTCTGCAAGTTTTGGCTCGAGCCTCTGGCACTTGCCAGCAACCACGGCTTCCCTCCTCACGAGCTGAATCGCATCCGCGAGCTGCTTCGGACGCGCTTGAGAACGATCATCGAGGCATGGGATGAGCACTGCGGTCGCTGAACCGAGGGTCCGGCAGGTGGAGGTCACGGACGACCTGATCACCGCATATCTCGTCGACGGCCGCATCATCAGCGTCCCGCTGGCCTGGTCTTGGCGCCTCTCCGAAGCGACTCCCGCCCAGCGCGCAAACTACGAGCTGATCGGCGACGGCCGGGGAGTCCACTGGCCGGATGTCGACGAAGACCTCAGCGCCGAGGGGATGCTTCACGGCACTCCCGCACCCCGACCGCGAGCCGCTGCGGCGCCTTCCGCTTCTTAGCCCGTCGGGCTCGGCGTGCAACCCGGTCCTCGCCCGGGGAAGGCTTCCCCCTTGAAAAGCCAAGCTTCTCTTCCGGAGGGGGAAGCTTCCCTCTTGAAAGGCGAAGCTTCCCCTTCGGATAGCGAAGCTTCCCCTTTGAAAGGTGAAGCTTCCCTTTTGGATAGCTAAGCTTCCCTCTTGAAAGGTGAAGCTTCCCCTTCGGGTAGCGAAGCTTCCCTCTTGAAAAGCTAAGCTTCCCTCTTGAATGGGGAAGCTTCCCTTTTGAAAATCTAAGCCTCCCTTTCGGCCGGGGAAGCTTCCCTCTCGAATGGCGGGGCCTCCCCGCCGTCCCTCCGTCCCGCCTGCCGCGGTAGCATCCGCTCGCTTCGAAGGCCGCGTACATGCTCCCGGAGGTCCGCATGCCCGACCTGTGGGAGCCGCTGGTCCGCATCGACACCGCGCGGTGGGTCGCCGCGCGGCAGCAGCTTCATGCGGCGGCGCAGGCGGCATCGGCGCCGGGGAAGCAGCTCCTCCCCCACCAGCCGGACTTCAGCGAGCAGAGCTTCCGCTGGGACGAAGAGGCGCGGGCGCTGGCGCAGGGGGCGATCGCCGGGCCGCGGCCGGTGCGCTCGGCGCTCCGGCCCGACCCGCCGGCGCTCCTCCTGCTCGACGGCGATAGCGCCGCGGCCGTGCGCGAGCTGCCGCTCGACGACTTGACTCTCGAAGACGCCTTCGGCTGGCTGGAGACCGAGCTCGGCGCGCTCCTCGGCCGCCCCGTGACGCTCGACCGGCCGGCCGAGCCGCCGCCGCCGGCCGGCGCGAACGGTCGCTTCTCAACCGCCGACGCCGAGGCCTTCGGCGCCCTCGCCGCCTGGTTCGCCGGCGGCCACCGGCTGCTCGCCGCCGTCGCGGCCTGCCACCCGGGGGCCGCGCCGGTGCGCTGCTGGCCGCACCACTTCGACATCGCCACCCTGCTGCCCTCGACGAAGGCGGCGATCCGGAAACCGCGCGCTCGATCGGCGTGGGGCTGCAGCCGGGGGACGGCGCGCGGCCGGAGCCCTACCTCTACGTCACCCCCTGGCCCTACCCGGACGCCGCGCGCCTGCCGCCGCTCGCCGTGGGCTGCTGGCACATCGAGGGCTGGACGGGCGCGGTGCTGGAGGCGGAGGCTCTCCTCGCCGAGGGCATGGCGGCGGAGCAGGCGCGCCGGGCCGAGCGCTTCCTCGACGGGGCGGTCGCCGCCTGCCGGGAGCTGCTGGAACGGGACTGAGACCCTGGAGGAGGAACGATGGCCGACGAACGCTGGGTCGAGCTGGGAGACGTCGAGGAGCTCAAGCACCCGCCCTTGCGGCAGGTCACGATCGGCCGCACCCGCATCGCGCTTTCCTGGCGGGACGGCCGCTTCGGCGCCGTCTCCGGCGCCTGCAACCACGTCGGCGGGCCGCTCGGCGAGGGCACGCTCGACGGCGACTACGTCGTCTGCCCCTGGCACCACTGGAAGTTCCACCGCGCGACCGGCGAGGGGGAGCCCGGCTTCGAGGCCGACCGCGTGCCGCGCTACGAGCTGCGCGAGGAGGGCGGGAAGCTCCTCGTCAACCTCGCGCCGGCGACCCGGCGCAACAAGCTGCCGCACGCGCCGCACCCGCTCACCCGGCCGCTCGAGCGGGCGCCGGGGCCGGTGCGGCTGCTCGGGATCTCGACGACGGCGATGGACAACGCGTACCCGCGCTACTCGACCTCGGACGCCCTCCTCGACAGCGCCCTGGCGGCCGCCGGCGAGCACGGCGCCGAGACCAGGCTCGTGCGCCTGCGCGACCTCCGCTTCCGCGCCTGCGAGGGCTACTACTCGAAGGCCGCCCACGCCTGCACCTGGCCCTGCTCGATCACCGAGATGGATCCGCAGGACCAGATGGACGCGATCTACGAGGGGATGGTCCACTGGGGGGACGTGCTCCTGCTCTCGACGCCGATCCGCTGGGGGTCGGCCAGCTCCCTCTTCTTCAAGATGGCCGAGCGCCTCAACTGCGTGCAGAACCAGGTGACGATCGGCAACCGCGTCCTGCTGCGCAACAAGGTGGCGGCGTTCATCATTACCGGCGGCCAGGACAACATCCAGTCGGTGGCCGGGCACCTCCTCGGGTTCTTCGGCGAGCTGGGGTACCTCTTCCCGCAGTTCCCTTACGTCGCCCACAGCCGCGGCTGGTCGGCCGAGGACATGGAGCGCAACGTCGCCTACGTGCAGCAGAGCCGGGCGCTCCACGAGGGGGCGGCGGCCCTCGCCCGCCGCGCGGTGGACATGGCGGGCCTGCTCCTCGCCGCCCACGCCGCCGAGGCGCCGCGGGTCGAGCGCGCCGGCCGCAAGGGGTGCCCGCCGACGATGCACGAGTCCCCGGCCAAGGCCGCGGCGGAGAGCGAAGCGGCCGCCGCCGCGCCCTCCCCTAGCTGAACCCGGGCGGGCGTCCTTCGGGACTTACCGGCTGTCGCCGCAGATTTCCCCGCCCCGGCTGTTACGAAACGGCCGTCTGCTGCGTAGTAAGGACGAGAGGATGCGCACCTCCCCCGACGCCCCCCGTAAGCGGCGCCCCCGGCGCCGGGCCGCCCCCCGCCCCGAAGTCGTGGCGGAGGTGGCGCGGGAGTGTCTGCGCCGCGAGCGCGAGCGCGCCGCCGCGCCCGACCCCTCCCCCGTCCCGGCGGTGCCGCGCGCCACTCGCGAGCCCTGGAGCCGGCGGAAGCGCCCCACCGGCTCGGCGCCGACGATCGAGCTGATCCGATCGCTCGCCCGCGGCGAGCGCACCCGCCAGCAGTGACGGCGGCGGCCCCCCGCGCCGCGGGGCGCCGTCTCGAGCCGGCCTTCTTCGCCCTCTTCGTCCTGCTCTACCTGCTGCCGCTCTGGGCGGTCGAGCGGGTGCCCACCAACGACGGCCCGAGCCACCTCTACAACGCCTGGCTGCTGCGCGAGCTGGCCTGGGGGGACCCCCACCCGGCCCTCGACGCCGCCTACGACGTCCGCGCCGAGCCGATCCCCAACTGGCTCGGCCACGCCGCGCTCGCCCTGCTGATGAGCGTCGTTCCGCCGGCGGCCGCCGAGAAGCTCCTCCTCTCGGCCTGCATCGTCCTCTTCCTCCTCGCCCTCCGCTACCTCGCCGCCAGCGTCGAGCCCGAGGCCCGCCGCTGGGCCTGGCTCGGCTTCCCACTGGCCTACAACTTCCTCTTCCAGGTCGGCTTCACCAACTACTGCTTCGGCCTCGGGCTGGCGATGCTGGCGGTCGGGGTCTGGTGGCGGCGGCGCGAGCGGCCGGGGCCCGCCACGGCGCTCCTGCTCAACCTGCTCCTCCTCCTGGCGTACTTCGCCCACGTCCTCGCCCTCGCCCTGGCGCTCGGGGCGATCGGGGTGCTCTGGCTGGTGACGCTGCGCCGCGCCGGCTGGCGCCGGCACCTCTTACACCTGGCGATCCTGGCGCCGCAGGCGCTCCTCCCCCTCTGGTTCCTGGTCACGCGCTCGCTGGCGCCGGCCGGCCGGGAGTGGGCCGGCGAGCAGCTCTGGGGGTACCTCCTGGGGCTCGAGGTGCTCTGGACCTTCGACCGCGGCCAGCTGCCGCTGGGCCGGGCGCTCGCCCTGCTCTGGGGCGGGCTGGCGCTCGCCACGCTCCTGCGCGAGAACGTGGATTGGGCGCGGCGGCGGCCCCGCGCCCGCCCCGCGGACGCGTTCCTCCTCCCCGCCGTCCTGGCGGTCGCCCTCTACGCCTGGGCGCCGCCGGGGCTCGCCGGCGGCATCCTCGTCAAGCCGCGGCTGAGCCTCGTCCCCTACCTCTTCCTGGTTCCCTGGTTCTCGCCGCGGCTGGGACGGTGGCTCGAGCGCCTGGCGGTGCCGGCCTTCGTCCTCCTCGCCGCCGGCGTCCTGGTCTACCAGCTCCGCTGGTACCGCCGCCTCGACGGCGAGATGCGGGCCTTCCTCCGCCCGCTCGCCGCGGTGCCGCGGCACGCGCGCTTCGTGCCGCTGCTCTTCCAGCGCCGCCGGCCGGAGGCGCGGGTGGCCCCCCTTTACCACGCCGCCGCGTACGCCGCGCTCGAGCGCGAGCTGGTCGACTGGGGCAACTACGAAGCCGGCACCGACCACTTCCCCGTCCGCTTCGCCCCCGGCCTGCCGCGGCCGGACATCTGGACCCTGGAGACCCGGCCGATCGGCTACCGCGTCGGCGTCCACCGCGACCGCGTGGACGCCGTCTACGCCTGGCACCTCCCCGCCGGCAGCGCCGTCGCGCGGCGCCTCCGGCGCGACTACGACCTGGTGCGGGAGGAGGGCCCAGGGCGGGTCTACCTGCGGAAGGGGCTAAGATAGGCGCCTCGCCGCGCCGCCGGTCCCGCCGATGTACGACCACTTCTACGGCTTCCACCAGCCCCCCTTCAACCTGACGCCCGACCCGCGCTTCCTCTTCTACAGCGAGCGCCACCGGGAGGCCTTCCATCACGTCCTCTTCGGCATCCAGGAGCGGAAGGGGTTCATCCAGCTCACCGGCGAGGTGGGGGCGGGCAAGACGACGATCTGCCGCGCCCTGCTCGAGGAGCTGGGCCCCGGCTACAAGACGGCGCTGATCTTGAATCCCTGCCTGACCAGCTCGCAGCTCCTGCGGGCGATCCTGACCGAGCTCGGCATGACGGCCGGGCGGGTGGACCGGGCGACGGGCCTCGAGATGCTCAACCGCTTCCTTCTCGAACAGGTGGCCGCCGGCCACGACGTCGTGCTGCTGATCGACGAGGCGCAGGACCTCGAGCCCGAGCTGCTCGAGCAGGTGCGGCTGCTCTCGAACCTCGAAACCGACCAGCGCAAGCTCCTGCAGATCGTCCTCGTCGGCCAGCCCGAGCTGCGCGACCGCCTCGAGGAGCGGGGGCTGCGCCAGCTCCGGCAGCGGATCACCGTCCGCTACCACCTGACCCCGCTGTCGCGCGGCGAGACCGAGCAGTACATCCGCCACCGGCTGCTGGTGGCCGGCGGCAACGGCCGCCCGACCTTCGACCGCTGGGCGCTGCGCGGCGTCTGGCGCTACTCCCGCGGCGTGCCGCGGCTGATCAACGCCGTCTGCGACAAGGCCCTGCTCTGCGGCTTCGTCGCCGGGACCGACCACCTCACGGGCAAGCACGTGCGGCGGGCGGTGCGCGAGCTGGAGGGGAAGCTGTGAGGGAGCGGCGATGAGCCTGATCGACGAGGCCCTGAAGCGCGCCCGCGAGCAGGCGGAGCGGGAGAACGCGGCGCAGCGCAGCGCCGCCAGCCGCTGGGTGCCGGCCTACCCGCTGCAGCGCCGCCGCTCGCGCGGCCTGATGTGGGCCGGGCTGGCCGCCGCCTGCCTCCTCCTCGGCGTCGGCGCCGGCCTCCTCGCCTCCCGCTTCTCCGGCGGCGGCGAGGAGCTAGCGGGGGGCATCGAGCTGCCGGGCGGGACGGTCGAGGAGGGCGGCGAGGGCGGCCTGCCGACGGCGGCGGGGGCCGTGCTCATGGAAGACACGACCGGGACGACCGACCTCTCGACCGACCTCCCCTTCCCGCTGCCGGTGACCGGGCTGCCCGAGGACGAGGGGCTGGAGCCGCGCCTCCTGCCCGAGCCGGTGCCCGAGCCGGTGCCGCCGCCCGCCCCGCCGGGGCTCGAGCCGGTGCCGCCGCCCCAGGCCCAGCCCGTCGAGCCCCCGGCCCCCAGCGGCGCCGCCGCGGACGGCGCCGAGACCCACGTCCGCCGCGCCCCGCTGCCGGGGGGCGGCTGGATCCAGCTCGGCGGCATCGCCTTCTCGGCCGACCAGCCGGTCGCCCTGCTCAACGGCCGCGTGGTGAGTGTCGGGGAGGTGGTCGAGGGCTTCACCGTGATCTCGATCGCGCCCCGGCGGGTCGAGCTGCGCGGCCACGGCACCACCCTCGTCCTGACCCTCGATTAGCCGGCCCGGAATGACCGGGGGCCGAGGCCTGTTCTGTGGGGGGAACCGGCCCCCTCTCTCCCTTTATGGTCTGCCCTCACCGCCAGCGCTTCGAGGCGCTCGTGGTGCGTCCGGAGCGCGAGATCGACCTCGGCGAGGCGGCGCTGCTGATCGCCGCCGAGGGCTGCCCGGGGCTCGACGTCGACGGCTGGCTGGCCCGCCTCGACGCGCTGGCCGCGGACCTCCGGCCGCGCCTCGAAGGCGTGACCTGCGACTTTCAGCGCCTCGCCGCGCTCCTCGACTTCGTCTACGGCGACCTCGGCCTGCGCGGCAACGACACCGAGTACTACGACCCCCGCAACAGCTTCCTGAACGAGGTGCTCGAGCGGCGGCTCGGGATCCCGCTCTCGCTCGCCGTCGTCTGCATGGAGATCGGCCGGCGGGTGGGCGTGCCGCTCGTCGGCGTCGGCTTCCCGGGCCACTTCCTCCTCCGCCACGCCCGCCACCCCCAGATCCTCCTCGACCCCTTCGACGCCGGCCGCTTCCTGACCGCCGACGACTGCGCCGAGCTGCTGGCGCGGGTGAGCGGCGGCGCCGTACCCTTCCACCCACGGCTGCTGCGGCCGCTCTCGACGCGCCAGATCCTGCTGCGCATGCTCTGCAACCTGCGCGGCATCTACGCCATCCGCTGCGCCGCGGCGCCGCTGCTGGCGGTGCTCGACCGCATCCTCCTGCTCGCCCCCGCCGACGCCGAGCCCCGCCGCGAGCGCGGCCTGGTGCGCCTCCACGCCGGCGACTTCTGCGGCGCCGTCGAAGACCTCGAGCTGTACCTCGCCACCGCCTCCGAAGTCCCCGACGCCCGCGGCCTCACCGAGCTGGTCGTCGAGGCGCGGCGGCTGCTGGCCGTCAACTAGAGGCGCGCTCCCCAGCGCCGACCGCCTGCGGGTCGAGGCGGGCAAGACGGCGGACGTGGAGGTCGTCTTCGCGGCCGCCGGGCTGGCGGTCGGCGTCTACAAAGGGGAAGTGCTCGTCGAGTGCCTGGACTGCGCGAAGCGGCGCACCTTCGTCGGGGAGACCGAGGACTGGGTGGCGCTCCGTACCTGCGAGAGCCCGCGGCAGCGCTTCTCGGTCGAGATGACGGTCGCCGCCGCTCCGGCGCCCCCTCCGCCGCCGCCCCCGGCGAGCGAGGTGCGGAACATCGACCTGGCGATGCGCGACCGCATGGCGGACGCGCTGGCCCGCCTCGCCGGCAAACGCGGGCTGGCGGTCCTCCCCGAGAGCCTGGCGGTGCTGTCGCTGCCCGCGGGGGGCCTGGTGGCGGGGGTGCGGGTGGCCGGGCTCGAGACGCGGACCGCGGCGGAGCTCGCCGCCGACGCCGAGGTGATGTTCCTCCGCCTGGACCTGCCGGCTCCGGCGGGCGGCGAGGCGATCCCCGCCGGCGAGTACGCGCTCTCCCTCCGCTTGCCGAACACCGCCCTGCTCCTCGACGCCCAGGGCACCGTGGTCCGCGAGCTGCCGCTCACCGCCGAGCGGCTGCCCGGCGGCGGCACGGTCTACGCCGCCTCCCTCGCCCCCGACCTTCTCTTGCCGGTCTGGTGCTCCGGCGCGGCCTCCCCCGCCCCCGCCCTCTGGCGAGGCTGGCCGCTCGCCTGCCTCAACTGAGCGGGCGCTTAGGGCTTAGAAGAGGGGGAAGAGCCGGATCAGGTTGAAGCCGAGGCGCACGTCGTCCTCGGCGAAGCCCGGCGGGAAGTCGCTGCCCAGCATCTGATCGACGGTCGTGGCCCGCGAGTTGCCGAGGACGACCTCGAAGATGTGGCGGCCGACGTCGTGCGAGAAGCCGACGTGCCAGGCGGTGATGCTGTCGTCGAGGTCGCGGTTCGCCGGCACCACCTCCAGCTCGAGGAGGCGACTGTGCGGCAGCGGCACGGTGAGGCCGACGGGCACGTTCATGGCGTCGCTCAGCCGCGTCGTCTCGCCCACCCAGGAGGGGGCGACGAGGAGGTTCACGCCGCGGCCGAAGCGGCGGACGACGATGAGCTGGGCGAAGGGGCGGGTGGGGTCGGCGACCCCTTCGCGCTCCAGCCGGTCGACCCCGGCGCGCACGGCGACGGAGAGCGGCACTCGCCGCTTCTGCTCGAGGAGCAGGAGCTTGCCGAAGACCTCGTAGTCCTCCTGGAACGACGAGCGGTAGAGCCCGAGGTCTAACCGGCGGGTGAGGCCGAACGTCATGCCGATGCCGACGTCGGCGGCGCCGTCGAGCCCCCAGAGGTCGTGCGAGCTGCCGTCCTGCACGGTCTGCTGGAAGCGGTGGGTGAAGAGCAGCTCCCACATCCGCGCCCCGACCGGGAAGGGTGTCGCGGTGTCGATCAGGCGGGTGCCGAGCGGATCGCGCTCGGCTGATTCCTCGGCGGGCTCCTCGGTGGGCTCCTCGGCGGGCTCCTCGGCCGGCGGCGCTGGCTCCTGCGGCGCCGCTTCCTCCTGCGCCGGGACCGGACCGGCGAGCAGGGCGGCGAGCAGGGCGGCGAGGACGCAGGACCGGCACGTCGCGACGCGGGCGTCAGTCATTCCGCGCTCCCTCCCGGATCCAGCCGGCGATGCCGGCGATCTGCTCCGGCGTCAGGTACGGCGGCCCGTCCTGCGGCATGCGGTCGCCCGTGATGTCGGGGTCGCCGCGCAGCTTCTTGATGATGTAGCTGCGCTCGGGGTCGCCCGGCGTCACCCGCGGCAGCGCGCTGCCGAGCGAGGCGTGGTTGACCAGCAGGCCGTAGCTCTGGCCGGCCGCCAGCACCAGGCCGTTCTGCCCCGTCGCCGGGTCGTGGCACCCGGCCTTCGCGCAGACCGGAGTGAAGATGTTGATCTGGATCTGCGAGAAGGTGAAGGCCGGGCCTTCGGGCCCCTCCACCGGCTCGGTCGGGCTCTTGACCGTGCCGCAGGCGGCGGCCGCGAGGAGCGACCCGAGGAGGAGGAAGAGCCGGGGGCCCATTGCCCCGGTCTGTCCCGCCCGCCGGGACGCGGGTTCACCGGCCGCGGCGATCGAACCTTTTGGCCGCCAACCGGGACTCACGCGCGAGAGGAGCTATGCTCGCCGCCATGCCGGCGCAGGACGAACGCTCACTGCTGCAACGGGTTGCGGCGCGGGATCGCAAGGCCTTCGAGGCCCTCTACCACCTCTATTACCGCCGCCTCTTCGGCTACGTCTTCAAGCTGACGCGGCGGCCGGAGCTGGTCGAGGAGGTGGTCAACGACGTGCTGTTGGCCGTCTGGCAGGGAGCCGGGCGCTTCGACGGTCGCTCCCGCCCCTCGACCTGGGTCTTCGGCATCGCCTACCACAAGGCGCTCAAGGCCCTCGCCCGCGCCGGCGTGCGGGCCGGGGCGGTCGAGGAGGACCGGGTGGCGGCGGAGCCGGTCGACCCCGAGGGGCCGGAGAGCCTGATGGCGCGGCGGGAGCTGCAGAGCGTGCTCGGACGGGCGCTCGCCACCCTCTCGCCGGAGCAGCGGGCGGTGGTCGAGATGACGTACGTCTACGGCTGCTCGTACCAGGAGATCGCGGCGGCGATCGGCTGTCCGGTGAACACGGTCAAGACGCGGATGTTCCACGCCCGCCGGAAGCTGCGCGACCTGTTGCCCGGGCTCGGCGTCAGCAGCCACGGCGGCTAGGGCGAGGCGGAGGGGATACACGATGGGACACGAGGCGCGCGGGCACGAGGAGCTGGAGCTGCTCCTCCCCTGGTACGTCAACGGCACGCTGGAAGCGGCCGAGCGTGCGGCGCTCGACGACCATCTCGCCGGCTGCCCCCGCTGCCGCGCCGAGCTGGCGCGCGAGGAGGGGCTGGCCGCCGCCCTGCGCGCGGCCGAGGACGTCGCCCCGGCGCCCCACCCGGCGCAGCTCGCCCGCCTGCTGAGCCGCCTCGACGGCGAGCCGCGCGCCGAGCGCCCGCCGCGGCGCCGGCCGGCGGCGCACTTGGCCGCGCTCTGGGCCGGCACCCCGCGGCCGGTGCGCTGGGCCGTCGCGGCGCAGACGCTCCTCGTCCTCGCTCTCGCCGCCGCGACCGGCTGGCGGGCCGGCGGCGCGGACCCCGCGCGTGAGACCGCCGCGGTCGAGACCGGCGGCGCCGAGTTCCGCACGCTGGCCGACACGGCATCCGAGACGCCCGCCGCGGCGCCGGCCGGCGCGGCGCGCCTGCGCGTCCTCTTCGCCGAGGAGACCTCCGCCCGCGCGGTGCGCGCCATCCTCGAGCGCGTCGGCGGCCGCATCGTCGACGGCCCCTCGCCGCTCGGCGTCTACACCGTGGAGGTCCCGGCGGGCCCCGCCGCCGATCCGCTGGAGGTCGTCCTCGATCACCTCCGCGCGCAGCCGGAGGTTCGCTTCGCCGGGGAGGCGGCCGGCGGAGGGACGTAGTGCGCCGCCGCTCCCGTTCGGTGTCAGCGTCCGTCACGGTGCTCGCCGCCCTCCTCGCCGCGGCGTGTGCCGGGGCGGGCGCGCCTTCCGCCGATCCCGGCGGCGCCGCGCCCGGCGGCCGCGCGTCCGTCTCCGCCGACGACCGCCAGTTCAGCGGCCGGCAGGTCATGGTCACCCTGCCGCCGGGGCCGCCGCCGATCGTCGGCTGGATGGTCCGCTCGCTGGAGCAGAAGTACCACCTGCGCACCGTCTTCGCCTGGCCGCTCGCCTCCCTCGGCGGCGAGCACTGCATGGTCTTCGAGGTGCCGCGCGGCCAGAGCGTCGAGGCGCTGGTGGCGGCGCTGGAGGCGGACCCGCAGGTGGGGACGGCGCAGCCGATCCACGAGTTCGAGACCGCGGCGACCGGCTACAACGACCCCTACGCCCACCTCCAGTACGGCGCCCAGACGCTCAACCTCGAGCAGGCGCACCGCATCGCCACCGGCAAAGGGGTGCGGGTGGCGGTCGTGGACACCGGCGTCGACGTCGACCACCCCGACCTGCGCGGCCGGATCGTGCGCGTCGGCAACTTCGTCGACCGCGGCGAGCGCAGCTTCACCTCCGACGCCCACGGCACCGCCGTCGCCGGGGTGATCGCGGCGCGCGCCAACAACGAGGTCGGGATCGTCGGGGTCGCGCCCGGCGCCGACGTGCTGGCGCTCAAGGCCTGCTGGGAGCAGCCGCCCGGCTCGCGCCGCGGCGTCTGCAACAGCTACACGCTGGCCAAGGCGGTGGACTTCGCGATCGTCGAGAAGGCGCAGGTCTTGAACTTCAGCCTCGCCGGGCCGGTCGATCCGCTGCTCACCCGCCTGATCGCCCGTGCCGTCGAGCGCGGCATCACCGTGGTGGCGGCGCAGGGGGACGGGCAGGGGCGGGGGTTCCCGGCCTCGCTCGACGGCGTCCTGGGGATCGCCGCCACCGACCCCGCGGGGGCGCTGCGCGGCGGCGCGCCGGCGCGCCCACGGCCGCTCCTCGCCGCGCCGGGGATCGACATCCTGACCACCGCGCCGCGCAGCGCCTACGACTTCTTCAGCGGCAGCTCCTTCGCCGCGGCGCACGTCAGCGGCGTCGTGGCGCTGCTGCTCGAGAAGCAGCCCAAGCTCTCCCCGCGCGACATCGAGCGTCTGTTCGAGGGCACGGCCCGCAAGGTCGACGGCGGCGGCGCCACGGCCGGTCTGATCGACGCCTGCGCGGCGCTGGCCAAGGCCACCGGCGGCGCGGGGTGTGCCTAGCAGCCGCGCAGGAGCAAGCTCTCCGTCAGGCTTCTTGCACCGCCGCTGCCGCCGGGTAAGACACGAGGCCGGCAACCCGCTTTGAATCTTTGGCGTCGTCGCCGGCCTCCTCCTCTTTCTCTCCTTCCGGTTCCTTTGGCGCGAACATCATGTTCCCGAGCCTTTGGAGCCGGGCGAGGGCACCCTCGGAGAGCAGCCCTGTCAGGGTGGCCAGAAGCGCAACCGACCAAGTGCTCGGGACCGAAGGGCCTCCAAAGAGCACCAGCTGACCCGACATCAAGGCCACGTACATCACTCCTGCCAGGAAGAACCCGTTGAGCGGTTTGTAGAACAAGTAGCGGAAGGCGGAGCGCTTCCGGAGGGTACGCTCTGTCGCGGCCAGGAGGAACGAGCACTGAATCGCCCCTCCAAGCGCTCCCAGGAAGCAGCTCATGACGACGAGGACCGCTTGGCGCAGGTACTCGGGCGCTCCTTCTCTCGAGAGGAACATCCCGATGAGCCCGAGAAGCAATGCGCCCGGGATGGCCACCAGGTAGATGCCGATCACGTAGACACCGGCGGCGACGAACGGCTTGCCCGACCATGCGGCCAAGGCGACTGCGATGGCCATGCCGGCGGCGATCACCCCAAGGCAGATCAGCAGCCAATACGCAACTCGCAAGACGGAGAGGAGCGTCGCGCTGGCGCGCAAGCCCTCGTGGTCCGGGAAGTCCTTGAGCGCGGCTTCGAGTCTGTTGCTCGCGCGGCCGAACTCGAGACGCTCGATCAGGGAATCGACCTCGCTCTCCAGCTGTTTGGCCCTTGCCTGCGCGTCTTTGACCTCCCCCGCAAGATCTCGTGCGAGGACCTGAGCCCCCGCGGTACCAGCCCCTGGCTGGTCGATCTCGGCTGGGGTACTCGGGGCTGGGCCAGCGCCGGCCGGCCCCCCGGCTTCGTCGAGTGCTTTCTCGGGCGCTTCCGCCAACAGCCAGAGCGCTGACGCCATGAGTCCCGGGTGATCCGGGTAGCGGCTCAGGGCTAGCCGCAGGAGCGCGGTTGCTTCGTCGAAGCGCCTCTCGTGGATGAGAGCATCGACACGTTGCTCGAGGTCGGAAGCGTCGGCGGCCGCCGCATCGGCATTCGCTGCCTCTACGGCCTGCGCCTGTGCGGCCGTGGATGCTCCGACCAACGCGACGAGGATCATGAGAAGTGACAGTGGCCTCTTCACGGACTCACCTCCAGACGCTGCGTGACGTTCTGCAGGTGAGACGGACCGCCACCTCAAATTTCGCGAGACAACCTCAGGGTTGCCCGCCGCCGGCCCTAGCTATCGCCGGTGCCCCCCGGTGACTTCGCTGCCGGCTTGTCCAGCTCCCCGATCAGCGCGTCAGAGGCTTGCCGCTCCTTCTGGAGACGCGCCGCCACCGCCTCGGCCTGCCGCAGCACCCGCAGCGCGTTCTCGCCGGCCAGCTTCTTGACGTCCCCCTCGCTCCAGCCGCGGCGGAGGAGCTCGGCCAGGAGCACCGGGTAGTCGGCCACGTCCTCCAGGCCCACCGGCACCGTCGTGATGCCGTCGAAGTCCGAGCCGATGCCGACGTGGTCGATGCCGGCCAGCCGCCGCGCGTGCTCGACGTGGTCGGCGACCTCGGCGAGCGTGGCGGGCGGCTCCGGGTTCGCCGTCCGCCAGGCCTCCAGCGCCGCCTTCGCCGCCTCCGGGTCGCCGGAGTGGAGGGCCTTGTACCGCGCCTCGGCCGCGTCCTCCTCGGCCCACCACGCCCGCACCGCCTCAGAGATGAAGCCCGGCACGAAGGTCACCATCACGACACCGCCGTTCTGCGGCAGCCGGCGCAGGACGTCGTCGGGCACGTTGCGCGGGTGGGCATCGAGCGCCCGCACCGAGGAGTGGGAGAAGACGACCGGCGCCGCGGCCGCGTCGAGCGCGTCGTGCATCGCCTCGGCCGAGACGTGCGAGAGGTCCACCAGCATGCCGAGGCGGTTCATCTCGCGCACCACCTCGACGCCGAAGGGCGACAGCCCGCCGACCTTCGGCGCGTCGGTCGCCGAGTCGGCCCAGGCGGTGTTCTTCGAGTGGGTGATCGTCATGTAGCGGGCGCCGGCGGCGTAGAGCTGGCGCAGCACGGCGAGCGAGTCGGAGATGGCGTGCCCGCCCTCGAGGCCGATCAGCGAGGCGACCTTGCCGGCGCGGTGGATGCGCTCGACGTCGGCGGCGGTGAGCGCCACCTCCAGCGCCTGCGGGTAGCGGGCGGCGAGGCGGTGGACGACGTCGATCTGCTCGAGGACGGCGACGGTCGGGTTGGCGATGTCGGCCGGCACGTAGACCGACCAGAACTGCGCCCCGACGCCGCCGCGCTCCAGGCGCACGAGGTCGGTGTGGAGCGGCTTTTCGAGGCCGCTCTGGTCCTGCGTCAGGTCGATTGCCGCGAGGTGGTTCTGGAAGCGGCTGCGCAGCTCCCACGGGAGGTCGTTGTGGCCGTCGACGAGCGGCACCTCCTCGAGGAGCGCGCGGGCCCGCGCCACCAGCTCCGCCGGCGGCGGCTGCCACGCTGCCGTCCCGCCGTTCTGCGCCGCCGCCGCGGCGCCCAGCCAGCCTGCCGCGATCGCTATCAGGACCATCGTCCGCCGCATGCCGCCTCCTCCGCGCCCCGCGAGGCGCTCCGAGGCGCGCATTCTAGCCGGGAGGATCGGCGGCTACGACGACCACTTTCGGACTGCCACCAGCGCGATCTCGACGCGCGCGCCGCGCGGCAGCGCGGCGACCTGCACGGTAGCCCGCGCCGGCGGATCCTTAGGGAAGTAGGTGGCGTAGACCTCGTTCATCGCCGCGAAGTCCGCCAGGTCGGCGAGGAAGACCTGCGCCTGGACTACCTCGCCCAAGGAGAACCCGGCTTCGGTAAGAACAGCCTTCAGGTTCTCGAGGACGCGCCGGGTCTCCGCCTGGATCCCTCCCGGCACCAGCTCGCGGGTCGCCGGATCGAGGCCGAGCTGTCCGGCGAGGTAGAGCGTGTCGCCGGCGCGGAAGGCCTGCGAGTAGGGCCCGATCGCCTGCGGCGCCTCCGGTGTCGAGACCGGCCCCCAGGTCGGAACGAGACGGATGCCGCACCCCGCGAGCAGGAGCGCCAGGGCGCAGCTCGCCCGCAAGCTCGCGCGCGGCACGTTCATGCCGGCAGGACGAAGTCAAAGGCGGCGGTCTTGCCGCCGGCGGCCTCTGCGACCGCCATCAGGAGCCGCGCATCGTAGAGCCCATCCCGGGCGTTCCGCGGCTCGCCGGGAAAGTAGAGCTGCGTCGTGAGGACCCGCCGGTGCGGTGCCTGCACCTTGACGTGGAAGTGGCGCGTCCGGCCGCCGTAGAGGCCCGGCACGATGCTCTTCAGCGTGTAGCGCCCCCGCGCGTCGGTGAACTGGTGGCCGCGGAGCTTGTAGCCGGCGTTGTCGTAGACGCCCCGGTCGTCGGCGTGCCAGAAGTCCACCAGCGCGCCGGCGACCGGCTTGCAGTCCGTGGTCAGCACGGAGCCCGAGACGACGATCGGGGTGCCCGTGATCCCCGGCTCCCGGAGCGAGGTGCGCTGCGGCGAGTCCGGTGTGTAGAACGGCCCGGTCGTCTGCGCCGGCGTGGGGTCGTCGCCGTCGTCGCACGGCGGGGTCGCCGCCAGGGCCCGCCTGCCCGGAGCGAGCAGGAACGGCGCCGGCGCCAGCAGGGCAAGGAGTCGCAGGAAGGTGCGCCGGGTCGGCTTCACGAAACGGGGCGATGTCACGTGCTGCTCCTTCCCGATGACGGCACTACCATCCGGCCGGCCCCAGCTGCTGGTAGTACCAATAGATCTTCTTCTCCCCCCGCTTGGTGGATCGCTCCTTCAGCGCCGGGATGCGGCGATCGGGAGGGCGTTGCCCCCTCTGCAGGAGTTGGCGGATGTCTTCGGTCACCACGGGGTTCGACGCGAAGATGTCGTGGTTCAAGCTCAGTATGTCACCGCCGGCTTCGGAGACGTCGATGCTCTCGATGCTCCGGTGCACCAGCGGCTCGCCGCTCGCCACGTAGCCGGCGAGCACGGTCCCCCACTCGCGCACGTAACCGACGATCAGGGCCTTGTCGACCGAGGCGGCGTACAACGTGAAGCGATGGAACCCGTGACGGGCGAGCTCGTCCATCCAGCCGATGAGCTCCGCTTGCGGCACCGCCGGCGCGGCGAGGATGACCTCCCCGATCTTCGAGCGCAGGGTGCTCTTGGAGTCGCGCGCCACCTCCAGCAACGCCGGCAGCAGCACGCGGTTCCCCATGCTGTGGGCGATGAGGTGGATCTGCTCGGCGCCGGTCGCGGCCTCGACCCGGCCCAGGAAGTCGACGAGGCTCGCCGCCGCCTTGCCCGCGGTGACGCGATCGGTGCCGTACCTCCACGGCTTCGCCCGCGACGGCCAGGAGAAGGCGAACGCGGCGCCGTCGAAGTTCAGATCGCGCGCGAGCTGGGCGCCGCGGGCGAGCGCGCTGTCGAAAGGCACGTTGAATCCATGGACGAACACGAGTGCCGACCGGGGGTACAGCCGGGCGGCGTCCATCGATCGCCGCACGTCCGCTCGAAACGCTGCGTCGGACAGGACCTTCTTGTCGCGCATGACCAGACGCGCCGGGTTCGTCGCCATGCCCACCGGGATGGGGACGGGCCGCGCCGATTTCAGCCACGTCTCGGTCGAGAACTGGGCGCCGGGAACCAGCACGACGGCGTCGCCGAGCGAAAGACGGTCGCTCGGCTCGCCGCCGAAGCGGGCGGACTCCGGGCCCTGCTCGAGCCGCCGGTTGGTTCCGAAGAAGAGGGAGATCTCGGAGGCGTCGGTCTTCCGCAGCCGCAGCGCTTCCTGGTAGTAACGCAAGGCGCCGGCTTCGTCGCCGCTCTTGCGCTCGAGATCCGACATCTTGAAGAGCAGCGAGCTGGTATCGCCCAACTGCTGGCGGGCCCAGGTGAGGGTCTCGCGTGCGAGATCGAGCTCGTTCTGCTCGAGGTAGAGAGCGCCGAGCGCCTCGAACGTGTCGGGGATCAACCCGATATCCAGGGCGCCGCTGTCGAACAGGTCGCCATCGCTCCGGAAGACGTCCAGGATCTTGTGCCGTTCCGCGATGGCACCCTCGACGTCCCCCATCAGCTCCAGGACGCTGCTCAACCCTCCGGCAACGAGGATCTCGTTCTCCGCCCGCAACGCCCTGTCCCGGAACTCTAGCCCTCTGGCGTAGTCTGCAAAGGCAAGGGCGCGCTCTCTCTGTGCCCTGGCGCCGGCGATCCCGGCGCGCATGACCAGGACCCCGGACAGGCCGACCTTCTCTTCCTCCCGCGAGCCGTCGCGCGCGATCTCGGCCTCGAGAAACCTCTGAGCCTTCGCGAGATTGAGGTCGGCTTCGCCGTATTGGGAAGAACCCAGTTGGTAGATGGCCAACTGCTGCAACGTCTGCGCAAGCCGGCCGGCCGAGCTGCCCGCCGCCGCCTCCCGGATCGCCGCGGCCTCCTTCAGCAGCTCGATGGCCCAACGCATCCGCCCGAGGCCCGCTTGGACATACTCCGCTTGCGACTCGAGCTTCTGAGCCAGCCGGAGGTCGTCGGCGCCGAACGCCTGCCGCCACGCGGCGAGCTGCTCGCGCAGCGCCTCGTCCGCCGCTTCGCTGCGTTCCAGCGCGAAGAGCGCGACCGCCTGAGTTCCCAGGGCGAGCGCCAGCAGCTCGTGATCGACGGGTCGTGCCGCTTTGCGAATGCGCACGGCTTCCGTCGCCGGCGCGAGGGCTTGGCCGAACTCTTCGCGCCTCGTGTGCGCCAACGCCAGCAGCTCCAGAGCATCGCCCCGCCGCGGGTCGTTCCTGCGCAGCGGCTCGGTCTCGGCGACGGCGGACCGCGCGAACGCCAGCGCGCGCTGCGGATCGCCCGCGGACACCTCCTCGAACCGGCGCAGCAGTTGGCGGTGCCGGTCGAGGTGGTCGGTGGCTCGATCTTCCATCCCCTCGGCTCCCAACCCCCACAGGACGAGTGAGAGGACGGCGGCCGTCGCGATCGACCAGAGCCCCCAGGAGAGATCCGAGAGCGGGCGCATCACCGGCTCGGGCGGGCTTCCGGCCGCACGCCGTCTAGGCCTTCGGCAATCCCCGGTCCAGTACCGCCTCCATCGCCGCGACGAAGCGGTCGATCTCCTCGAGCGTCGTGTAGACGCTCGGCGTCACGCGCAGGCCGCGGAACTCCGGGTGGACGATCGGCGTCACCAGGATGCGGTGCTTCTCCCACAGGTGATCGGCGAGCTCCTGCGGCTCGATGCCGCCGGCCTCGACGGTCGCCAGCCCGCAGGCGAGACCGGGCTTCAGGCTGGTGTGGAGGCGCACCTTCGGGTGGGCGGCGAGGCGCCGCGCCCAGCGGTCGCGGAGGTAGACCAGCCGCGCCGCCTTCCGCTCCGGGCCGATGCCGGCGTGGAAGGTGAGCGCTTCGGCGATCGCCAGGTAGGGCGCCGCCGGATGGGTGCCGATCTCCTCGAACTTGCGGATGTCGCCGTCGAGCTCGGCCGGCGCGGCGAAGAGCGGCCAGAGGCCGCGGATGCGGTCGCGGCGCACCACGAGCATGCCCGTGCCGTGCGGGGCGAAGAGCCACTTGTGGAGGCTCGTCGCGTAGTAGTCGCAGCCGAGGTCGGCGTGGCGGAAGGGGAAGTGGGCGAAGGCGTGGGCGCCGTCGACGATGACCGGCAGGCCGCGCCGCCGCGCCATCTCGACCACCCGCCGCACCGGCAGGATCTGCCCGGTGAGGTTGATCATGTGGCACATGAGGACCAGGCGCGTGCGCGGCGTGATGTGCCGCTCGAAGAGGGCGACGACCTCGTCGGGGTCCTCGGCCGGCACGGGAAGCGCGAACTGCCGCAGCACGACGCCGTGGCGGCGCTCGAGCTGCCGCCAGGCGGTGAGCATGCGCGGGTAGTCCTGGGTCGTGGTCAGCACCTCGTCGCCGGCCTGGAGGTCGAAGCCGAGCTGGCAGATCTCGAGCCCTTCGGAGGCGTTGCGGGTCAGCGCCACCTCCTCGGGGTCGCAGCCGAAGGCGGCGGCGAGCCGCTGCCGCACCGCCTCGCGCTGCGGCTCGAGGATCTGCCACATGGTGTAGGCCGGGGCCTCGTTCGAGTAGTCGACGTGGCGCCGCTGCGCCTCCAGCACCAGCCCCGGCGAGGGCGAGACGCCGCCGTTGTTGAGGTTGACGATGCTACGGTCGACGCGGAAGGCCTGCTGCACCTCGAACCAGAACGCCTCGTCGGCGGCCAGCTCCTCCGGCGCGCCGGGGCGGCCGGCCACCGCGGCCAGCGCCCGCCGCGCGCCGGCGGCGTCGAGGGCCGCCAGCGCCAGGCCGGCGGCGGCCGGCCGGGCGAGTGCGGCGAACAGCTCGCGGCGGCTGAAGACGCTCATGGAAGGGCCCCTCCGGAGAGACCGGGCGATCCTAGCGCAGAGTCACGACTCGCCAAGTCCTGGAACCTTGCCGGAGAGTACGCTAGCGCCGCGCTCGCCCGGAGCAGCCTGCATGGACCGCTGCCGCACCATCGTCTGGACCCTCGCCGCTCTGCTGGCGGCGGCCATCGCACCGGCGCCCGGGCGGAGCCAAGCCGGCGGCCCGCCGCCTTCGGTCGTGATCGCCGCCGCCGGCGACATCGCTTGCGACCCCGGCGACGCCAACTACAACGGCGGCGCCGGCACCGCCACGGCCTGCCGCATGGCAGCCACCTCCGACCTACTGCTGTCGCTCGCTCCCGACGCGGTCCTCACGCTCGGCGACAATCAGTACGAGAACGGCACGCTCGCCAAGTACCAGGCCTCGTACGATCCGAGCTGGGGGCGCCTGAAGGCGATCACCCTTCCGGTCCCCGGCAACCACGAGTACCTCACGGCCGGCGCCGCCGGCTACTTCGCCTACTTCGGCGCCGCCGCGGGCACCGCCGGCCAGGGCTGGTACAGCGTCGACCGCGGCGGCTGGCACCTCGTCGCGCTCAACTCCAACTGCGCCGCCGCCGGCGGCTGCGACGCCGCCTCGCCACAGGGGCAGTGGCTGGCGGCCGACCTCGCCGCCCACCCGGACGTCTGCACGCTCGCCTTCTGGCACCACCCGCGCTTCTCCTCCGGCCCGCACGGCAACGACGCCACGATGCAGCCCTTCTGGGACGCCCTCTGGGCGGCCGGCGCGGACGTCGTCCTGAACGGCCACGACCACATCTACGAGCGCTTCGCGCCGCAGCGGCCGGACGGCGTCGCCGACCCGGCCGGGCCGCGGCAGCTCACCATCGGCACCGGCGGCAAGAACCTGACCGGCGTCGCCGCCGTGCAGCCGAACAGCGCGGTGCGCCACGCCGCGAGCTTCGGCGTCCTCGAGCTGACCCTCTACGGCAACGGCTACGAGTGGCGCTTCGCGCCGCTCGCGGGCTCGACCTTCCGCGACGCCGGCGCCGCCTTCTGCCACAGCGCGCCGGTGCCGCCCCCGGCCGACTTCTACACTCTGCCGCCCTGCCGGCTGGCCGACACCCGCGGCCCCGCCGGGCCGAGCGGGGGGCCGGCCCTCGCCGCCGGCGCGACGCGCGCCTTCCCCGCCGCCGGCGCCTGCGGCGTCCCGGCCGACGCCCTGGCGGTGGCGGCGAACCTGACCGCCGTCGCCCCGAGCGGCGGCGGCCACCTCACCGCGTTCGCCTGGGGCGCGCCGGTGCCGGGAACCAGCACGCTCAGCTTCAGCGCCGGGAAGAGCCGCGCCAACAACGCGATCGTCGGTCTCGGCGTCGGCGGCAAGCTGGCGGTGGCCGCCGCCCTGCCGCCGGGCGGCATCGCCCACCTTGTCGTCGACCTCGTCGGCTACTTCCGCTAGCGGACCACTTTCAGCGCAGGAATCGGATGGCGGGGCGCCGGCGGCTGGCGTACCCTGGCGGCATGTTGGAGCACGCGGCGATCGACCCTGAAACCGCCTGGACCGCCGTCCTCGCCCGCGACGCGGGGCGCGACGGGAGCTTCGTCTACGCCGTCGCCTCGACCGGGATCTACTGCCGCCCTTCCTGCCCGTCGCGGCGGCCGCGGCGGCCGCAGGTCGCTTTCTTCCCGACGCCGGACGCCGCCGAGGGCGCCGGCTACCGCGCCTGCCGCCGCTGCCGGCCGCGCGAGGCCGCGGCCGGCGCCGCCGCGGTGGCGCGCGCCTGCGCCTGGATCGACGCCCACCCCGACGAGCCGGTGTCTCTCGCCGAGCTGGCGCGCGCCGTCGGGCTCTCTCCGGCGCACCTGCAGCGCACCTTCCGCCGGGCGACCGGCGTCACCCCGAAGCAGTACGCCGACGCGCGCCGCCTGGCGCGCCTCAAGGACCGACTCCAGAAAGGAGACGACGTGACCACCGCCCTCTACGACGCCGGCTACGGCTCGAGCAGCCGCCTCTACGAGCGCTCCGACGCGCGCCTCGGCATGACTCCCGCCACCTACCGCCGCGGCGGCCGCGGCATGCGCATCCGCTTCGCCTGCGCCGACTCGCCGGCCGGACGCCTCCTCGTCGCCGCCACCGAGCGCGGCCTTTGCGCCGTGCAGCTCGGCGAGGACGACGACGCCCTCGAAGCGGCGCTGCGCCGCGAGTTCCCGGAGGCCGAGATCGCCGCCGACGCCGCCGGGCTCGGCGCCCTGGTCGCCGCGGTCCTGGCGCGCCTAGACGCCGGCCCCTCCCCCGCCCTGCCGCTCGACGTCCGCGCCACCGCCTTCGAGCAGCAGGTCTGGGCGGCGCTCCAGGAGATCCCGCCCGGCACGACCCGCACCTACGGCGAGGTGGCGGCGGCGCTGGGCCGCCCGGGCGCCGCCCGCGCCGTGGCCCGCGCCTGCGCCGCCAACCCGGTGGCGCTGGTGGTGCCCTGCCACCGCGTGGTGCGCGGCGACGGCGGCCTCGGCGGCTACCGCTGGGGGGAGGAGCGGAAGCGGCGTCTCCTGGCGCGCGAGCGGCGGGCGTTGTAGGACGGGCACCGACGGCGGCTCGGCGGGCTTACCGACAGCGATCTCCGTCCTCTGCCGATGAGCGGGGCGCCGGTGCGCACCTACAGTGCGGTCAGCCAAGAGGAGACCAAGCCATGATGACCGCGCAAGCCGCCACCGTTGCCCGCCTGCCGAACCCAACGCCGCCAGCCCCGCTCGCCGCCGCGCGCGGCAGCAGCGTCGAGGTGAGCCTCTTCGAGGGGCCGCCCATCTGCGGCTCGGTCGGCCTCTTCAACCCGCGCTCCCCGCAGTTCCTGATCCACCGCAACGGCACCGACATGCGGGCGCGGCAGGTGGTGCCCTTCGAGCGCGTGCGGCACGTTGCCTTCCTGGGGAACCCGCCGCCAGACGGCATGACGATCTCCGCCGCCTATCGCGTGGTGCGGCTCCGGCTGCTGGACGGCACGGAGGTCGAGGGTCTCTCCCACAGCTGGGGCGGGCTGCGCCAGGGGATCTTCCTCCGTCCGATCGGCCGGCGCGGGGTCGAGCGCCTCTACGTGCCGGGCTCCGCCGTCAGTGAGGTCGCCGCGGTGCAGGACCTCGGCTCGCTCCTCGGCGGCCAGAAGTTCGCGACGATGGGCATGGTGGAGGCGGCGCTCGCCGAGCAGCGGGCGCTCGCCGCGGCGCGGCCGGCGCCGCCGCCGGCGAAGGCCGGCTCGGCGCGCACCGCCGTCCGACTGGGCGAGATCCTGGTCTCGCAGGGCGCCATCACGCTGCAGGAGCTCGGGCACGCGCTCGCAGCCCAGGCCGGCCGCGCCGGCCGGCGGCTCGGCGAGCTGCTCGTCGAGCTGGGGATCGCCAGCCACAAGATGGTGGCGATCGGCCTCGCGGCGCAGCACGGCATCCCCTACCTCACCCTGCGCGGCCATCGGGTCGATCCGGCCCTGCGCAACGTCCTCCCCGCCGAGCTGGCGCGCCGCTACCAGGCGATGCCGGTGCAGCACGAGGCGGGGCAGCTCACCGTGGCGGTCGCCGATCCGGGCGAGCCGGCCTTCGCGGCCGCCCTGCGCGACGCCACCGGCCTCGCTATCACCCCGGTGGTGGCGACACCGCAGGACATCGCGGGCGCCATCCGCGAGCTCTACGGAGCGGCGCAATGAGCGCCGCCGTCATGCCGCCCCGGCGAACAGGCGGAAGAAGTTGGCGGTCGTGCGGGACGCCACCGCCGCGGGCGTCTCGCCGGTCTCCCGCGCCAGCCGCTCGGCCACCTCCACGACGTACGCCGGGCGGTTGGGCCGGCCGCGATAGGGCACCGGCGCGAGGTAGGGCGTGTCGGTCTCGACGAGGACGCGGTCGGCCGGAACGAGTGGGATCAGCTCGCGCACGTTCGCCGCCTTGGGGAAGGTGATCATCCCGGAGAACCCGAAGTAAAAACCACGCGCCACCAGCTCTTCGGCCATCGCGGGGCCGCCGGCGAACGAGTGGAAGTCGGCGGCCAGCCCGGCGAAGGCCGGCTCGCGCACCAGCGCCAGCATCGCCGCGTCGCTCTCCCGGTTGTGGACGACGACCGGCAGCCCGAGCCCGAGCGCCAGCTCCCACTGCGCCCGCAGCACCCGCTCCTGCACGTCGCGCGGCGTGTGGTCGTAGTGGAAGTCGAGCCCGCACTCCCCCACCGCCACCGCGCGCGGATCGGCGAGGAGGCCGGCGAGCCGCCGCTCGTCGCCGTCGCGCCAGCCGGACGCCTCGTGCGGGTGGACGCCCAGCGCGCACCAGACGTCCGGGTGGCGGTGGCAGAAGGCGAGGAGGTCGTCGGCCTCGTCGAGGCGCGTCGCCGGCACCAGGAAGCCGCCGACCCCGCGCTCCCGCGCCGCGTCGAGCGCGGGCTCGCGCTCGTCGGGCGGCAGCGACTGCAGGTGGCAGTGGGAGTCGACGAGCATCCAGGCCGGGCGCTACTTCACCCGCGTGCCGTTCGGCACCGGCGCCGCCGGGTGGAGCAGGATCGGCGTGCCGCCGTCGGAGGCGGCGAGCACCATCCCCTGCGACTCCACCCCCATGAGCTTCGCCGGCTGCAGGTTGGCGACGAGCACGACCTGCTTGCCCACCAGCTCCTCGGGCGTGTACTGCTTGCCGATGCCGGCGACGACGGTGCGCGGCTCCTCGCCGAGGTCGACCGCCAGCTTGATCAGCTTGTCCGACTTCGGCACCCGCTCGGCGGCGGTGACGGTCCCCACCTTCAGCTCGACGTCGGAGAACTGGTCGATCGAGATCATGTGCCGCTCCTCGCGGGGTTTCCGTGGCTCTGCGGGTGCCGCGCCCTCGGCGAAGTACGCCGCCTTGTCGATGCGCGGGAAGATCGGCTGCGGCTCCGGCAGCGGCGCGCCGGTGGGCGTCCCGCCCCACGCCAGGGCGTCGAGGCGCGCCGGCGGCGCCGCCGTGCCGACCCCCGCCAGCACCCGCGGCGCGGTCTCGGGCATGAACGGCAGGAGGCCGGTCGCCACGATGCGCGTCGCCTCGAGGCCGTTCCAGAGGACGCGCGACAGTCGCTCGCTCCCCGGCTCGCTCTTGACCAGCTTCCAGGGCTCGCGCCCGACGATGTACTGGTTGGCCTCGGCGAGGAGGCGCCAGAGGGCTTCGAGCGCGCGCTGGAAGGCCAGCTCCTCCATCGCCGCGCGGTAGTCGGCCGCGGCGCGGGCGGCGGCGGCGATCAGCGGGTTGTCGTCGCAGGGCGTCGGCGGCGTCTTGCCGTCGAAGGCGCGGCGCGACAGCGTCACCACGCGGCTCACCGTATTCCCCAGGTCGTTCGCCAGGTCGCTGTTGTAGCGGTCCACGAACGCCTCGTCGGAGAAGCTCGCGTCCTGGCCGAAGACCATCTCGCGCAGCAGGAAGTAGCGCAGCGGATCGACCCCGAAGCGGGCCACC
Source organism: Thermoanaerobaculia bacterium (assembly GCA_035536455.1). Taxonomy (GTDB): domain Bacteria; phylum Acidobacteriota; class Thermoanaerobaculia; order Multivoradales; family UBA5704; genus DASUNQ01. The sequence continues at coordinate 27,834 of DATLOC010000043.1, forward strand.
AGCTCGTTCGGGCGCACGACGTTGCCCGAGGACTTCGAGACCTTGCGCCCGTCGCGCTGCCACCAGCCGTGCGCCCAAACGGACGTCGGCAGCGGCAGCCCGGCCGAGAGCAGGAAGGCCGGCCAGTAGACGGCGTGGAAGCGCAGGATGTCCTTGCCCACCAGGTGGAGGCGGGTGCCGGCCCCCTCCCAGAAGCGGCGGTAGCGCTCGGCCTCGGCGCCGTCGCGCCCGAAGCCCAGGGCGGTGACGTAGTTGGAGAGCGCGTCGAGCCAGACGTAGACGGTGTGCCCCGGCCGGCCGGGGAAGGGGATCCCCCACTCCAGACCCGTGCGCGACACGGAGAGGTCGCGCAGCCCGGACTCGACGAAAGCGCGCACCTCGTTGCGCCGCGCCGCCGGCAGCACCGCCTCGGGGTGCGCGTCGTACCAGTCGAGGAGCGGCCGCTGGTACTTGGAGAGCCGGAAGAAGACGTTCTCCTCCGACTTCCACTCGACCGGCGTCTCGTGCACCGGGCAGCGGTTGCCGGGGAGCAGCTCCTTCTCGGTGTAGAAGGTCTCGCAGGCGACGCAGTACCAGCCCGCGTGCGCCGCGGTGTAGAGGTCGCCGGCGGCGTCGAGGCGCCGCACCAGCTCCTCGACGCCGATGCGATGGCGCTCCTCGGTGGTGCGAATGAAGTCGTCGTGGCTGATGCCGTACTCGCGCCAGAGCTTCTGCACGTGCTCGGCCACCCAGTCGGCCTGCGCCTGCGGCGCGATCCCCTTCTCACGCGCCGCGCGCTCGATCTTCTGGCCGTGCTCGTCGGTGCCGGTCAGGAAGAAGACGTCGTCGCCGGCCAGCCGGCGGTAGCGCGCCAGGGTGTCGGCCACCAGCGTCGTGTAGATGTGGCCGACGTGCGGCAGGTCGTTGACGTAGTAGATCGGGGTGGTGAGGTAGTAGACGGACATGGCGCGCGCCCCCGGCGCGGGAGGACGGCGGATTCTAGCAGCGACCTGACATACACTCCGCGCGCTCATGCCCCGCACGCCGCTGTTCGCGCTGGTCGAGCGCTCGCTGCGCCTCGCCCGCGCCGCCGCCGCGACCGGCCGCCCGCCGGCCGAGCTGGTCGAGGAGGACGCGGCCCGCAGGCTGGCCGCGCGACTGGCGAAGCGCGAGGCCCGCCTCAGCCGCCGCGAGCTGCTCCGCGGCTCGCTGGCGCTCGGCGCCGGGCTCGCCGCGGGGCTCCCCGGCTTGATGACCACCGGCTGCGCCGGGACGGGGGCGTCGCGGCCCGGGGGGCGCATTCTTCGTGGCGGCGCCGGCGGGCTGCCCGTGCTCATCGTCGGCGCCGGCATCGCCGGCCTGACCGCCGGGCACCGGCTGCGCCAGGCCGGCGTGGCGGTGCGCATCCTCGAAGCGCAGGGCCGCACCGGCGGCCGCATGCTCAGCCAGCGCGGCTGTTTCGCCGACGGCCAGGTGGTGGAGCTGGGCGGCGAGCTGATCGACACCGGCCACGAGCGCATCCGGGCGCTGGCCGAGGAGCTGGAGATCGTCCTCGACGACCTGGCGCAGGAGGACCCGGCCGTCGAGGAGGTCTGGTTCTTCGACGGCCAGCGGCGCAGCGAGCGCGAGGTCGTCGAGGCCTTCCTGCCGCTGGTGCGGCCGATCGAGTCGGCGGTGGCGGCGATCGCGGCCGACGACGTCACCTACGCCACGCCCGGCGGTGCCGAGACGCTCGACCGGATGTCGATCACCCAGTGGCTCGACGACGCCGGCGTCTCGGGCTGGTTCCGGCGCCTCCTCGACGTCGCCTACACCACCGAGTACGGGCTCGAGCCGGGCGAGCAGTCGGCGCTCAACTTCCTGCTCATGATCGACCCCGACCCCACGCCCTTCCGCATCTTCGGCGACAGCGACGAGCGCTTCCACGTCCACGGCGGCAACGACCTCATCACCGCCGCCCTGGCCGAGCGGCTGCGCGACGCCATCGAGCTGGACTCGCGGCTGGAGGCGGTCGGGCGGGCCGCCGACGGCACGCTGCGCTGCACCGTGCGGCGCGGCGGCATGAGCCGCGACATCGCCGCCGAGCACCTGGTCCTGGCGCTCCCCTTCACGCTGCTGCGCGACGTGCGGCTCGACCTCGACCTGCCGCCGGTCAAGACGCGGGCGATCCAGGAGCTGGGCTACGGCACCAACGCCAAGCTGATGGTGGGCTTCTCCGAGCGCGTCTGGCGGACGCGCCACCACGGCAACGGCAGCGTCGTCGCCGACCTCCCCTTCCAGACCACCTGGGAGACCAGCCGCCACCAGCCGGGCGACGCCGGCATCCTCACCAACTTCACCGGCGGCGCCCACGGCGTCGAGCTGGGCCGCGGCTCGACCGCCGAGCAGGCGGCGCGCCTCACGGCCGACCTGGAGCGCATCTTCCCCGGCAGCGCGGCGGCCCGCCGCGGCATGGCCGAGGTGCGCTTCCACTGGCCCACCCACCCCTGGACCCGCGGCAGCTACGCCAGCTACAAGGTCGGCCAGTGGACCACGATCGGCGGCGCCGAAGGCGAGCCGGCCGGCAACGTCCGCTTCGCCGGCGAGCACTGCTCGCGCGTCGCCCAAGGCTTCATGGAAGGCGGCTGCGAAACCGGCGAGCAAGCGGCGCGCGACATTCTCGCAGCGATGGGCCTGCCCTGGCCGGTGGCGGCCGACGCGGCGCGGCTGCGGCGGGCGGGTTAGCCGGGCTCCCTTCGGGCCCTAGCCGTTTTCCCTCGGCCGGCCGCGCTCGTCCATGGCCTCCAAGGAGCTTTCCGGCTGGCGGAAGCCGAGTTTCATGGGCCCGTAGCAGCGTTCCATGCGCCCCAAGCCGCTTTGGCATGGAGCGCGGCGGTTTTCCATGGGGCCCCAAGTCATTTTCCATGGGGCCGAAGCCGTTTTCCATGGACTCCAAGGGAAAATCCATGGAGCCCGAGCCAACTTGCATCGAGCCCAAGCCACTTTCCATGAGGCCCAAGACGTTTTGCATGGGCTCCAAGCCATTTTGCATCCAGCCCAAGCCGCTTTCCATCGGCTCCAAGCCGTTCTGCATGGCGCCCAAGCCATTGTCCATGGACTCCAAGCCGCCTTGCAGCGCGCCCAAGCCATTTTGCATGGCGCCCAAGCCGCCTTCCGCGCCGTCTCGGCGGCCTTTCCAGCCGCTCCCGCCGCTAGCGCTCCGCCCGGCGCCGCCTAGCTGCCCGGCTTCCCCCCCACCTTGAACGCCGCCTTGGACGTCACCGCCCGCCGCTGGCGGTCGAGGTTGCGGCCGAGGGAGATCGCGAGGCCCTGCGGGTCGGGCTCCAGCATCGAGACCTCCAGCGTGTACTCCCCGGGCTGGACGCGGCCGACTTGCAGGGTCGCGACCAAGTGGTCGAGGCCGGCGGCGCTGACGTCGCGGCCTAGGGGCTTGAAGCGCATGCCGCGGACCTCGCGGCCGTCGCTGCCGAGCACACGGCCCTCGACCTCCACGTTCTGGGTCGAGAGGTTGTAGCCGGCGAGGAAGACTCGCACCTGCTCGCCGGCCTTGACCACCGGCATCGCCGAGGGAACGAAGACCTGCCCGCCGGCGACGAAGGGGTAGGCGTCGCTGCCGACGACGCCGCCGGCGACCTCGCGCACCGTCAGGCCGCCGCGCTCCGGCTGCACGAAGAAGGGCTGCAGCAGGCGGCTCGCGACCTTGCCGAAGTCCGGCACCTCCAGCGGCAGCGAGCGCACCGTGGCGCGGCCGCTGTCGGCGCTGCGCACCAGGAGGCGCAGGTCGTATTTCCCCGGCGCCAGGTAGAGGTCGCCGACGAAGCGGACGCCGCCGGCGCGCACGCTCTCGCCGTGGCGCGCGGTCTCGTAGCGCACCACCTGCGAGAAGTAGTCCGCGACCTCGCGCTGCGGGTCGAGGGCGTAGCCGTAGAACTCCAGCGTATGGGTCGCCCCCCTCCCCTCCGCGGCGAGGCTCGTGGCATCCACCTCGATGACCACCGGCACGTAGGCGCCGCCCTCCGGCGCGCGGAAGGGGGTGGCGAGCGCCGTGGTCTGGAGGTCGGAGCGCTCGGGGCCGAGCAGCAGCTCGATCGCCTTGGCCATGCGGCGCGACGCCGCCTGTCCCAGCGGCCGCGGCGCGTAGTAGCCGGCGCGGTGCACCACCTTCCCCTTGCGGCCGCCGCGCAGGCGGACGTCGAGCTTGTGGTACTTGCCGTCGTGCTGGATGTCCGGCGCCTCCAGGGTCAGCACGTAGGTCACCGTCGAGGTCTCGAGCACCCGCGCCATCGCCTCGGAGAGGTCGTTGGTCTGGGAGAGGAAGCTGCCGCCGGTCTCCTTCGCCATGTACCAGAGCCCTTCGGAGGAGAAGCCCGTCGGGTCCCAGTTGCCGGAGAGGCCGAAGGCCTCGACGGTGTGGATCACCCAGTTGGCGCGGCGGAACTGCTCGGCCATGCGCTCGAGATCGCCGTAAGCGGAGGCGTCGGCCAACGCCGAGCTGCCGCCGCTCGCGCGCCCGCGGCGCATGAACCGCTCGCCGCGCAGCGTGTTGTTGACGAAGCCGTCGGAGAAGAGGATCAGGTGCTTGCGCCCGTCGATGCTCGCCGTCGCCCGCGCCATCGCGCCGAGCCCCTGGGTCAGGACCTCCACCTCCGAGCGGCCCTGCTGGTAGTTGCTGCGCATCAGGTCGAGCGCCATCTCCGGCAGGCCCTCGGTGTAGTAGTCCTCCTCGAGCAGCGCCATGGCGAGGTTGTCCTTCTCGCCGAAGCCGCTGCCGATCTGGCCGCCGATGGCGGCGACGTCGCGCGGCGAGAGCCCCAGCCGCCCGGCCCCCGCCTCGTCGCGCAGCAGGAGAGCGCGGAAGTCGTCGAGCGCCGCCGCCGCCTGCGCGCGGTCGGCGGTGAAGTTGAGCGGCACGGTGACGCCGCGGGCGTTGGAGAAGAAGGCGATGCCGACGAGATCGGTCGGGTGGAGCCCCTCGGCGAGGAGCTTGCGCGCCGCCTGTTCGGCGGCGACGAGCGAGCGCGTGGTGGTGAAGTAGAGGTCGAAGAAGAGCATGAAGTGGCGGCGCGCGGCGGGGCTCGGCGCGGCGGCGGGAGCGCTCGCGGGCGCGGCGCCGGTCGAGGAGGACGCGGCGAGGTCCACCACCTCGAAGGCGGTGACGGCGCGCGGCGTCTTGCCGTCGAAGGCTTCGAAGTCGGCGGCGGTCAGGCCGCGCACCGGCTTGCCGTCCTCGAGCACCTGCACCGGCACCTCGACGACGACGACGGAGGTCTCCTCGGCGAAGCTCTGCTCCTGCGCGCGGACCGCGGCGGGCGGTCCGGCGAGGGCGAGCGCGGCGAGGAACAGGGTGGCGAAAGGGACGGCAGCGCGGCGGTGAAGCATGGGGCCTTCCTTCCTGCGGTGAAGCGCCCGCGCGGCGGGCGATTCAGAGTAGCAGGCGGAAGCTCAGCCGTCGCGCCGCGCTTGCGTGACCACTGCGAAGGGCGCCGTCGCCTTGACCGCCGCGCCGCTCGGCTCGGCGAGCGTCACTTCCAGCCGGTAGTCCCCCGGCGCGAGTCCCTCCGGGCGGAAGGTGGCGAGGACGCTGGCCAGGTCCCCCTCCCCCTTAAGGCGGCCGATGCCGCTCAGCACGCCGCCGGCGACCGGCGTGCCGTCGGCGGCGAGCACCCGGCCGCTCACGACCAGGTCGCCCGCGACCAGATGGTAGGCGCTCAAGAAGAGGCGTGTCTCCTCGCCGGCGGCGAGGCGCGGCCGTGGCGCGGGCACGAAGGGCTGCGCCCCCGGCCGGAACGGGTACTCGGCATCCTCCGCCTCCGCGCCCGCCTCGCGCAGGGTCAGGGTGCCCTCCTCGGCGGCGACGAAGAAGGGCGGCAGGAGCCGCTTGGCGATCCGCAGGGGGTCGGGGACGGCGAGCGGCACGACCGCCAGCGTCGTGCGGCCGCTGGCGGTGCCGCGCACCAGCAGGCGCAGCTCGTGCTCGCCGGGCGGGACCGCGAGGTCGGCGACGAAGCGCAGCCCGCCGCCGGTGGCCGTAGCCGAGCGCTCGGGATCGAGCTGGAGCTGCTGGGCGAAGAAGTCCTGCACCCGTCCCTCGCCGTCGAAGACGTAGCCGTAGAGCTCGAGCCCGAGGCCCTCCGCCGTTTTCTCGGCGGCGAGCGCCGCGCCCTCGACCTCGACGACGACTGGCACGTAGCCGCGCTCCGCGTCGGCCTCCCCGGCGAACGGGATCGCCAGCACCGCGACCGGGATCTCGGCGTGCGGCTCGCCCGCCGCGATCATCTCGGCGGCGGCGAAGCGGCGCTCCGGCGCGCGTTGCTGCGCCAGCGGCAGCGGCGCGTAGTAGCCGGCCCGGTGGACGGCGCGGGCGCCGCGCGGGGCGCCTTTGAGCTCCACGCGCAGCTTGCGGAAGGCGCCGTCGGGCGGCACCTCGTCGGCGGAGAAGCTCAAGACATAGGTCAGGCTGCTCGCCTCGAGCAGCCGTCCCATCGCCTCGCCCAGGTCGTTGCTGTGGTTGAAGAACGTGCCGCCGGTCTCCTTGGCGAGGTAGAACATCCCCTCCGAGCCGATGCCGGTCGGGTCCCATTTGCCGGAGACGCCGAAGGCCTCGACGGTGTGGATCACCCAGCCAGAGCGGCGGAACTCCTCGAGCATGCGGTTGAGGTCGCCCATCGCCCCGGCGTTGCCGAGGAGCTCGCCGCCGCCGGGCATCGACGCGCTCTCGACGTCGTCCCCCATGATCAACGCGTCGTCGAAGCCGTCGGAGAAGAAGACCAGGGCCTTCCGCCCCTCGACCTCGCGCATCAGCCGCGCCATGACGGCGAAGTTCTCGCTCAAGGCAGCGATCTGGCTCCGCCGCCCCTGGGTCACGAACGGCGTGGTGATGGCGTTCATGTCGGCCAACGTCCCGCTGAGAAACACGCCGCCCCTGCCGCCGGCGGAGTCGGTGATCCACGTCAGCGTCTCCCCGGCCAGGCTCATCTCCCAGCCGGCGAGGCTGCCGAGGCCGCGGACGATGGCGCGGAAGTCGGGCGCCGTGATGCCGAGCGGATCGCGCTCGCCGCTCTCCGCCGCCTGCCGGCGCTGCCGCTCGGCCGCCTCGACGTCGTGCCGCAGCAGGACGGCCAGGGCGTCGAGCACGCGCTCCACCTGCCCCCGGTCGGAGGTGAAGCCGACCGGCATGACCACGCCATGCGCCGGGGTGTAGAAGGCCACGCCGACGAGGTCCTGCGGGTGGAGGCCGCGGGCCAGGAGCTGGCGCGCCGCCGCCTCGGACTTCTGTAGCGAGTTGGGGCCGGTGAAGGCGAGGTCGAAGAGAAGGAGGAGATTGCGGCGCGCGGCCGGCGGGATCGGCGCCGGCCGGCCGCCGCCCGCCGTGGCCGCGAGGTCCACGATCTCCACCGAGGTGACGGCGCGCCGCACCTTGCCCTCCCAGACCTCGAAGTTCTCGGCCGTCAGCCCGCGCATCGGCTTGCCGTCCTGGACCACCTGGACGGGGACCTCGACGACCACGACCGAGGTCTCCTCGCGGAAGCCCTCCGGCGCGGGCGCCTGCGCGGAGGCGGCGGGGACGAGCGCGAGCGCGGCGGCGAGCGCGGCGCAGCCGATGGCGCCGCGACTCACGAGGGGCCGCCGACGCGGAACGGCGCCGAGGCGCTGAGCCTCCCCCCTTGCGGCTCGACCAGCGTCACCTGCAGCCGGTAGGCCCCGGGGGCGAGGCCTTCCGGTCGGAAGGTGGCGAGCACGCGGTCGAGGCCGTCGCCGGCGGTGACCCGCCCGAGCCCCGTGAGCACCCCCCCGGCGACCGGCTTGCCGTCGGGCGAGAGAACGCGCCCGCTCACTTCGAGGTCGCCGGTCGCCAGGTGGTAGCCGGCGACGAAGAGGCGCACCTCCTCGCCGGCGGCCAGCTTCGGGTCGGCCTCGGGGACGAACGGCTGCTCGCCGAGCCGGAAGGGGTAGCCGGTGCCGGCCGCGTCGGCGCCCGCCTCGCGCACCGTCAGCGCGGAGTCGCCGCCGGCGACGAAGAAGGGGGGCAGCAGGCGCTTGGCGACGCGCTGCGGAGTGGGCACGACGAGCGGAATGACGTCGAGGGTCGTCTTGCCGCTGGCGCCGCCGCGCACCAGGAGGCGCAGCTCGTGCTCGCCGGGCGGCAGCCGCAGGTCGCCGACGAAGCGCACGCCGGCGGCGCCGGCGGCGGCCGCCCGCTCGGAGTCCAGCCGGAGCTGCTGCGCGAAGAAGTCCTGCACCCGCCCCTCGCCGTCGAAAGCGTAGGCGTAGAGCTCGAGGGCCGCGCCCTCGGCCGTCGTCTCGGCGGCGAGCGCCGCGCCGTCGATCTCGACGACGACCGGCACGTAGCCGCGCTCCTCCGTCCCTTCGAACGGCGTGGCGAGGACCGCCACCGGAATCTCGGCGCGCTCCTCCCCCGCCACTACGAGGTCGGCGGCGGCGAAGCGGCGCTCCACCCCCTGCCGCTGCGCCGCGGGCGTCGGCGCGTGCCAGCCGGCGCGGTGGACGACGCGGGCGCCGCGCGGCGCGCTCTTGAGCTCCACCCGGAGCTTCCGGAAGGCGCCGTCGGCGGGCACGTCGTCGGCCGGGAAGCTCAGCAGGTAGGTCTGGCTGCTCGCCGCCAGCATCCGCCCCATCGCGTCGCCGAGGTTGTTGCTGTTGTTGAACAGCGTCCCGCCGGTCTGATTGGCGAGGTAGAAGAGCCCTTCCGTGCCGATGTTGTAGGAGGTGACGCCTTTCGTCTCGACGCTGTGGATGACCCATCCCGAGCGCCGGAACTCCTCGAGCATCTTGTTGAGGTCGTTGAGCGTGCGCGAGTTGCCGTAGAGGTTCCCGATCGTCCCGACGGACGAAGCAGAGCGCTCCGTCCGCTGGCCGAGCAGCATGTCTTCGTCGAAGCCGTCGGAGAAGAAGACCAGCGCCTTGCGCCCTTCGACGTCGCGCAGCATGCGCGCGAGGGCGCCAAGGTCCTCGCTCATCGCCCCGACCTTGCCGCGCTTCGCCTCCGCCACGTGCGGATTCATGATGATCTGCATGTGGTTGAGGGCGTTCGCCAGCAGGTCGATGGCATGGGGCGCCCTGCGGTTCGAGACCCAGGCGAGCGCCTCCCCCGAGAGGGCCACCTCGTGTCCTGTCAGGCTGCCGAGGCCGTAGACCAGCGCCGGGAAATCGGCGGCCGCGAGGCCCAGCGGGTCGTGGCCGCGCACCTCCTCGGCCTGCCGGCGCTGGCGCTCGGCGGCCTTGACGTCGCCGCGCAGCAGGACGGCGAGAGCGTCGAGCACGCGCTCGACCTGCCGCCGGTCGGAGGTGAAGCCGACCGGCATCGCGAGCCCCCGCGCCGGGCTGTAGAAGGCGATGCCGACGAGGTCCTGCGGGTGGAGGCCCTGGGCGAGGAGGTCGCGCGCCGCGGCCTCTGCCTTCTCGAGCGAATCGCGGCCGGTGAAGGCGAGATCGAAGAGGAGGAGGAAGTTGCGGCGGGCGGCGGGCGGCACGCGCGCCGGGCGCGCGCCGGGCGCCGCCGGTGCGGCGAGGTCCACCACCTCGAAGGAGGTGATCGGGCGGCGCACCTTGCCGTCCCAGACCTCGAAGTTCTCGGCCGTCAGGCCGCCGACGGGCTTGCCGTCCTTGACCACCTGGACCGGCACCTCGACGACGACCACCGAGGTCTGGTCCTGGAACTTCTCCTGCGCCGCGGCAGGGCGCGGCCCCGACACGGGCAGGACCATCAGCGCGACCACGAGAATGAAGACAAACGGCAGACGAAGCTTCATGAGGGGCCTCCAGAGACGCGGAAGGGCGCCGAAGCGCTCAAGGACCCACCCCGCGGTTCGATGAGAGTCACGACGAGACGATAGGCGCCCGGGGCCAACCCCTCCGGGCGGAAGGTGGCGAGGACGCGGTCGAGGCCGTCGCCGGCGGTGACCCGGCCGAGGCCGGTCAGGACGCCGCCCGCCACCTCCTTGCCGTCGGCCCCGAGCACCTTGCCGCGCAGCCGCAGGTCGCCGGTGGCCAACTGGTAGCCGGCGAGGAAGAGGCGCACGTCCTCGCCCGCCGCCAGCAGCGGGTCGGGCTGGGGCACGAACGGCTGCTCGCCGAGCCGGAAGGGGTAGGCGGCGTCGCCCGGCGCGGCGGCGGCCTCGCGCACCGTCAGCGCCGCGCCGTCGCCGGCGATGAAGAAGGGCTGCAGCAGGCGCTTGGCGATCTGCTGCGGGCTGGGGACGGTGAGCGGCACGATGCGCAGCGTCGTCTTGCCGGTGACGCCGCCGCGCACCAGGAGACGCAGCACGTGCTCCCCGGGCGGCAGCTGCAGGTCGCCGACGAAGCGGAGGCCGCCGGCCGCCGCCGCGGCGGTGCGCTCGGCGTCGAGCTGGAGCTGCTGGGCGAAGAAGTCCTGCACCCGCCCCTCGCCGTCGAAGGCGTAGGCGTAGAGCTCGAGCGCTGCCGTGTCGCCGCTCTTCTCGGCGGCCACCGCCGGCCCGGCCACCTCGATCACCACCGGCACGTAGCCGCGCTCCTCGGCGCCGGTGAAAGGCGTGGCCAGGACCGCCAGCGGGATCTCCGAGCGCTCCTCGCCGGAGACGATCAGCTCGGCGGCGCGGAAGCGGCGCTCGCCGACGCTGCGGCGCTCCGCGGCGAGCGGCGCGTAGTAGCCGGCGCGGTGGGTCAGGCGGGCGCCGCGCGGCGCCCCCTTGAGCTCCACCCGCAGCTGGTGGAAGGCGCCGTCCGGCGGCACCTCGTCGGCCTGGAAGGTGAGGACGTAGGTCAGGCGGCTGGCCTTGAGCATCCGTCCCATCGCCTCGCCGAGATTGTTGGTCTGACGGAAGAAGGTCCCGCCGGTCTCGTTGGCCAGGTAGGCGAGGCCTTCGCTGCCGACCCCGGTCTCGTCCCAGTTGCCGGACAGGCCGAAGGACTCGACGGTGTGGATCACCCAGCCGGCGCGGCGGAACTCCTCGACCATGAGGAAGAGGGCCTTGAGCATCTGCGCGTTGCCGAGGAGCTGCCCCGAGTTGAGCCCGCCGACCTGGTTGCGGGCCTCGTCGCCAAGCATCAGCGCGTCGTCGAAGCCGTCGGAGAAGAAGACCAACGCCTTCCGCCCCTCGACGTCGCGGGTGGCGCGCGCGATGTCGGTGAAGGTGTCGGTGAAGGCGCGCACCTGGCCGCGGCGAGACTCGTTGATGAACGGCGTGTGGATGGCGTCCATCCCGGCCAGGGCCTCGAGGAGCAGCCCGGCGCCGCGGCCGTGGGTCGCGTCCGAGACCCAGGTGAGCGCCTCGCCGGCGGCGCTGATCTCGATCCCCGCCAGCCGGCTGATGCCGTTGACGACCGCGGTGGCGTCGGCGGCGGTGAGGCCCAGCGGGTCGCGTGCGCCCTGCTCGGCCGCCTCGGCCTGCAGCCGGGCGGCGGCCTCGCGGTCGCGGCGGAAGAGAGCGGCGATGGCGTCGAGCACGCGCTCCACCTGCCGGCGGTCGGAGGTGAAGCCGACCGGCAGGACGACGCCGCGCTGCGAGGTATAGAGCGCCACCCCGACCAGGTCCTGCGGATGGAGGCCGCTGGCGAGGAGCTCGCGCGCCCCGCGCTCGGCGCGCTCCAGCGAGCGGTGGCTGGTGAAGGCGAGGTCGAAGAGCAGGAGGATATTGCGCCGGGCGACCGGTGGAACGGGGGTCGGGGCGGCGGTCCCACCGCCGGCGGCCGCGCCGAGGTCCACGATCTCGAAACCGGTGATCGGACGCGGCGCTTTGCCCTCGAAGATCGCGAAGTTCGCGGCGGTCAGGCCGCGCACCGGCTGGCCGTCTTTGACCACCTCGACCGGTACCTCGACGACGACGACAGAGGTCTCTTCGCGGAAGGTGTCGGTCTGCGGGACGGCGGGGGCGGCGAGGGCGAGCAGGAGAGAGGCGGCGATCGGGGCGCGGAGAACAGACCGGCAGCCAAGCATTGAACCCTCCAGGATCAATGGATCTCTGACGCGGAGCCTAGCAAGCCGGCTGCCACCGGCGCAGGATTCATGGAATCAGTAACTTCCGCGCCGCGGGGCGCTGCGCGAGCACCCCTGCCGTCCTCGCCCGCGGACTCGCCCGTCCACGCTACCTGCTACCTGCTTCCCAGCTTCTCCTCGAGATAGGCGAGCGCCCGCTCCAGCACCTCGTCGCGGCCGGCGCGCAGCCCGGCCAGGGTGGGCGCGGCCGGCACGTCCGGCTGGAGGCCGAGCCGCTGGAGCTGCCGGCCGTCGGCGTGGCGCACGTCGTGGCCGGTGAAGGAGACCCGGATGCCGCCGGGGAGCGCGAAGTTGGTGACGTCGCCGTTGGCGCCGGCGGTGGGCTCGCCGACGAAGACGGTGCCGGACACCGCTTCCAGAAAGAGCCCGGTGTGCTCGGCCTGGCTGATCGCCCGCTCGTCGATCAGCATCACCGTCTCGCCCTGATAGACCCAGTCCCCCTCCGCCGTCTCGGGGATCGGCTGGGCGAAGTAGTACCCCGCGTCGGCCAGCCCGAAGGCGTCGGCGCTGACCTCGCGGCGGCGGAAGAGCGCCGCCACCTCGGCGCCGCGGCGGTTGAGGCGCGGCGCCAGTCTCCAGGCGGTGCCGTTCGGGTAGCCGCGCATGTCGAAGACGAGCGCCGAGGTGTCGCGCAGCTCGTCGAGCATCGCATCCACCTGCTCGACCTCCAGCCACTGCAGATCGACGTAGCCGATGCGCGGCGTCAGGCGCCGCCAGGGCTTCCCCGCCGGCGGCGCCGGCCGCCAGTCGGTGCCGCGCTTCACCTCGACTCGCCGCCGCCCGCCGTCCGCCCCCTCGACCTCCAGCACCGCGGTCGAGTCGGCCGGCCCGCCGAGCGCCCGCCGTGCCGCCCGCACCCGCCGCGTCGTCTCCGTCGAGGCGATGGTGAGCGGCAGGAGGCGCTCCATCCGCGCCGCCAGCGGCTCGCCGTCCACCGCCAGCACGACGTCGCCCGGACGCAGGCCGGAGACCGCGGGATCGACCGTGACGACCGCGACCCGGCCTTCGATCAGCCGCACATCCACCGGCGGCCGGGCGGGGCCGCCTTCCAGACGCGCGATCGCGGGGTGCCCCGACACGCGGGTGTGGCCGTCGGCGACGTGCGCCATGAACTCCAGCACGGCACGCGCGTAAGCCTCCTGGCCCTCGGCCGCCGCGAAGGCCGGGAGGGCGGCGAGGAAGGCGGCGTCCCAGTCGCCGATCAGCTCGAGATAGGGATAGAAGTGGTGGATCACCCCCCAGGCGCGGCAGGCGGCGAGGAGCCGCATCCCGAAGGGCGGCGCCAGCATCTCCGGGTAGTCCGCCGCGGGGCGGTCGGTCGCCGGAGCGGCGGCGGCCGGGACGCTCGCGGCGGGCGCCGGCCAGCGCTCGGCCAGAAGCCGCTGCGCCGCCCGCACCGCCGCCTCCGGGTCCCGCGCCTCCGCCGGCGTCAGGACGACGTCGGCGGCCGGCGGCGGCCCGCCGGGGAAGAGCAGATCGCCGGTGCGCACCCAGGCCCGCAATCCCTCGCCGAGATCGACGACGATGCGCTCGGTGCCGCCGTGCGCCGCCGCGGCGCCTTCGCTCACCACTTTGGCGAGCCCGGCCGCCTGCAGCGCCAGCGCCATCTCGGGGAGCTCCGAGTGCGCGTCGGTGAGGACCACGAGCCGCCAGGCGCCGCCGGCGCCCGACGGCCGATAGTCGGCCGCCCCCGAGGTCACCAGCCCCGAGCGGTAGCCGCCGGAGGTGCTGCCACGGTGCGGCGTGTAGCCCCAGTGCACGAGCCAGCGCCGCGCGGGTCCCGGCACCGCGCGCGGCACGAGCTGCGGCGCGACCCACTCGACGGCATACGAGCCCCAAAAGTTGGGCTCGCCGAAGCGGAGGTCGAGGATCAGCCCCTTGGCCGCGGGGAGCCTCTCTTCGAGCGCCGCCTCGGCCAGCGCGGCGACCATGCCGCGCGCCTGCCGCACCGACGGCAGGTCGACGAGGAGCACGCCGTCCCCCAGCTCGCGCAGCAACGGTCGCTCGGGCGCTGGCACCGGCACCGGCTCTGCACCGGCGCTCACTTCGGCCGCGGGCTCGTCCGGCCCCACGACCTCGGTCGCGGGGTCGCCGAGCGCGCCGAGCATCGCCGCGGCGACCTCGCGGTAATGCGCGGTCGGCGCGGCGCCGTCGATCGCCTCTGCCGCCGTGGCGAAGGCCGCGTCCCAGTCCCGCCCGCTCTGCCAGAGCCCGGGGTGGAGGTACTCGGCCGCCGTCCAGGCGTGGCAGAGCCCGGCGATCCGCTGCCACCGGCGGCCGACGGTAGCGCTCTCCTCGCCGCGCAGCGGCGGCGCGGCGAGGAGGCAGAGGAGAACGGCGGGAACGGCGCGGCGCATCAGGGCCTCCAGAAAGAGAGGCCCAAGGCTAGCGTAAGAGGGGAACGGCGCGGAGACGGCGGAAGTACGGGCCTACACGGCAGCGCGAAGCCGGCGCCGCTCGTTGAGCTTGCGCACCAGGTAGACCGCACCGACCAGCCAGAGCGGCACGGTGAAGAAGCCCAGTCGCATCTTCTGGTTCATCAGGCCCTTGACGTTGCGCTTGACCTTGCCCATGTGTCGCTCCTTTCGCGTCAACTCCGCGAATTTGCAATCAGGGTGCCACGCGCGGCCGACGGCGGGGCTCGTCGAGCCCGGCGTAGTCGAGCTCGACGCCGCTCGCCGCGGCGCGCAGCAGGAGCGATCCGCGGCTCATGTCGCCGAGCCCGGCGAAGCAGCGCGGGAAGCGCAGGCGCTCGCCGAAGAGCGGCAGCAGCAGGTCCACGTACTTGCCGGTCGCGACGCTGCCGAGGAGCACCGCGCGCCCGCCGCCGAGACGGGCGGCCAGGGCCGCCGCCTGCGCCACGAGCGGCCGCACGTAAGCGCGGTTGCGCACATCGACCGGCGTGCGCCGCAGCCGCCGCCAGCGCTCGGGAGTCAGCGCCCAGTCCGGCGGCACCAGGCCGAAGCCTGGCGCGATGACGAGGATCCCGCCTTCGGCCGCCAGCTCGCCCGGCGGCCGCGCGAAGCGGCGGGCGTAGGCGATCTTGCCGCGGAAGTAGAGGGCGGAGAGGAAGCTGAACGCCTCGTCGAGCGGCACGCCCTCGGGGCCGCGGAAGCGCTCGGCCGCGGCGAAGCGGGCGCGCGGCGAGGCGAGCTGCCGCGCCCGCACGCCCACGACGCTGGCCGGAGAGAGGAGGAAGACCTGCGGCGGGAGATCAGCCGCGGCGGGGAGCTCCGGGCCGCTCATGCTCGTCCGCGAGCGGGGCCTCCTCGAGCTGCTCGTCGTCGGTCGTGTTGGCTTCCTCCGCCACTCCCTTGGCGGCCGCCACGCCCGCCGCGCCGCCGACCATGCCGCCGACCAAGGCGCCGGGCGGGCCGCCGACGGCCGCGCCCACCGCCGCGCCGGCGACCGCGCCGGCCAACCCGCCGACACCGCTCGCCAGCGGGTGCTGCGGCGGGGCCTCGGGATCGCCGGGGTGGGTGGCCTCTTCGGGGCTGCCCGGCTCGGGCTCCTCGTCGTGTTTGCTCGGCTCGTCCATCGCGTTCCTCCTGAGGGCCAAGGGCCTGAGAACAGGAAGGGGCGGCCGGAGCCGCCCCTCAAGGACTTCGGCGATCTCCGGCGTTAGGGACGGCTGGGCGGATCGTCGTCGTCGTCAGGGGGGTCCTGGTCGCCTTCGCGGGGCGGCTCGACGTCGACGTCCGGAACGGTCACCGTGACCTCCTTCGTGCCAACATCGACGTCCGCGGCGTCCACGTCGTACTCCGGGAGGTTCCCCGGCTCGGCCGAGACGTCGACGTCGACCTCGGGCAGCTCCCCCTCTTCCGTCTGCCGCACGCGGCAGGCGGTCGAGGTGACGGTGGCGCACAGCACCAGCAGCAGCATCAGAACTCGCAGCGTGGTCGATTTCATCCCGACCTCCTTTCCTCTCTCGAGATGCGCCCCCGGTCCCCTGCCGCCGCCTACAGCGATCCCTCGAAAGCGTTCTGGGACGGGCGGGGGTGTGGGTTCGGTTCGATCTCGCCCGGAGATGAGTGCAAGGCGCGTTCCAGCCCGGGGCCGGTCCGCCGCCGTCTACAGGTACGGGTTGCCGATATCCGCGACTACCCTCCAGCTCCCGTCGTGCTGCTTGCGCCAGACGGTCAGGTAACGGCCGCGGGCGGTGACCGCGGGCGCTGCGCCCTCGCGCCGCTCGATGAAGTCCCAGGCGCCGATCGTGTAGCCGAGGTCGCCGGCGGCCGACGCCTCGGCGACGAGCGGCTGCCAGCGCAGGTCGGTCGCCGGATCGCCGAGCAGCGGCTCCATCTCGGCCCGGATCGCCTCGTGGCCGCGGAGCAGCTTGTCGTTGCCGCCGACCTGGAGGCCGTCGGGCTCGAACCAGGCGATCCACCCTGCCGCGCCGCGCTCCGCGGTGGCCTGGTCGAAGTCGCGGTCGGCGAGCATGAGCGCCGCGGGCGCGCCCTGGACGATCGCGGTGGTGGGAAGCTGGTCGGCGGCGGGAGCGGCGGGGCGCGCGCCGGCGGGAAGCGCCGAGCGGGTGTTGATCATCTCGGTGACGACCTGCCAGGGCCCGTCGGACCGCGGCCGGCGCCAGACCCGGACGTAGAGCCCCGCGTCCTCGAGCCGCGCGGCGCCGGCGGCGCCGTCCGCGCTCAGCCGGTAGCGCCCCCACGTCCAGCCCAGGTCGCCGGAGGCCGCCGAGTGCGCGTCTTCCGGCTCCCAGGTGAAGGCGAAGCCGGGCGCGGCGAAGGCCGACGCGAGATAGGCGCGGATGGCGGCCTCGCCCGCCAAATCGGGCGCGCCGAAGCGGGAGAGGGTGGCGCCCGGGGCGAAGCCGGCGAGGAAGCCATCGAGCCCGCGCTCGGCGGTGGCGCGCGCCAGCGCGCGGTCGGCGTCGAGCAGCGTGGCGTCGCCGGCGGCGGACGGCGCGGCCGCGGCGACGGGTCCGTTGGCGAGCACGGCGGCGGCGAGCAGTGGCAGGGAGAGGAGAGCGAGGACGAGAGCGCGCATGGCGCGCGCTACTCTACCCCTCCTCCTCCGTGTCGCTCCCGCTGAAGGCCCGCACACCGGCGCCGGAGTACAGGTAGTCCACCCCCTGCTGGCTGATCGCGTAACCGGGCTCCTTCCCCTCGCCCGCGGGGACGATCAGCTTGCGGTCGACGAGCGCCTCCAGCGCGGCCTGGACGTCGTCGGGCGGGAAGCGCGTGCCGACGTCGAGCAGCTCGCCGGCCGTGACGGTCTGTCCCGGCGTCGCGCCGACGCGGTCGGAGCGCTTTTCGTGGAAGACGGCGAGGAGCAGCTCCTCGGTCTCGGTCAGAACCTGCATCGGCAGTCTCCTTTGGATGAGCTCCTAGTTGTCGGGCGGCGTGTCCGGCTCGCCGCCGCCGGAGCGACGTGCACGGCCCGTGCCTCCGCCGCGGTCCTCGCTCTCGGGCTTGCCGCGCAGCAGCTTGCCGAGCCGCTCCAGCTCGGGCGGCTCCTCGCTCTTGACCTCCGGCCACTCGACGATGCGCGTCGAAGCCGCTGCGTCGAGCCGCTCCCAGAGCGCGCGGTTGCGCACCGGCGCCCCTGCCTGCGTGCGCCAGCCGCGCCGCCGCCAGGCCGGCAGCCAGCGCGTCGCGCCGTGGCGCAGGTAGTCCGAGCCGGTGTGGAAGGCGACGGCCTCCCCCGCCGGCAACCGCTCCAGCACCTCGGCGGCGGCGAGGAGATCGACCTGATTGGCGGAAGCGCCGTCGGTCTCGCCGCGCACTAGTTCCTCCTCGCCGCCGGGGCGCCGCACCAGCGCCGCCCAGGCCCCGCGTCCGCCACCGGCGGTGACGCGCAGGAAGACCTCGGTGCAGGGGACGGCGGCCGCGCCGCGCGGCGTGCGCTGGGCGCGGATCGCCGCCGCCGCCAGGCGGTCGGCGCGCTCGTTGTAGCGGTCGCCGGAGTGTCCCTTCACCCAGTCCCAGGAGATCTCGTGCTGGCGCGCCAGCTCGTCGAGCCGGCGCCAGAGGTCGATGTTCTGCACCTCGCCGGCCTTCCGCCGCCAGCCCCGCGCCACCCAGCCCGGCAGCCACTGCGTGACGCCGAGCCGCAGGTACTGCGAGTCGGTCACCAGCCGCACCCGGCTCCGCCGCCCGAGCGCCTCGAGCGCCCGGATCGCCGCCGTCAGCTCCATCCGGTTGTTCGTGCTCTGCGGCTCGCCGCCGGAAAGCTCGGTGGTCTTGCCGCTCGCCGGGTGGATGAGTATGGCGCCCCAGCCGCCGGGCCCGGGATTCGGATCGGCGCCGCCGTCGGTGTAGATCGTGACGGCGGGGAGGTCCTCGGCGGGCACGGCGGGGATCTTACCCGGCCCGTCTGGTGTCGGACTGGCGGAGGCGTTTGCCGCATTGCGGGTCAGGTATCGCCGTCACGCCGGTCTCCGTAAACTTCGGCATACAATATAAGCCAGCGCAGTTTCCTGAGTTCCACAGAAAGACGGATCGTGACTTGCTCCGCAGGATAGGAAGTCTCGATGAAGCCTTCTGGAGGTTCAAAAGTCGCCACGGATATCGTTCCGTCGGGGTTGGGCCGTGCATATGCGGAGAACAATCTACTGCCGTCTGCGCAGACGACGTACGCCTCGTAGGGCCACTTCCGGCGCTCAGCCGAGAGCTCTATTTTGGCCATTCGGGCCCTGAGCCTATCTGCAATAGCGGGCCGTGGGAGCCCAAGTGCTCTGCCACGTCAGAAAGCAGCTCTGGAGTTGCCGCATCAGCTCTGCAGATCACTTCTCTGTCCGCGTAGTGGGCGAGTAGCTGATTCGTTTCGCGCACCTGGCCTGGAGTAATCTGGTGCTCAACCTGAAGCTGTCGCGGAGGAAAGGGCCCGAGTATCCCTGCCTCGAAGCAGAGCTCGGGAGACAAGGGATAGACAATCCGAGTTCCTTCGTCGATCAACGCGCCTTGTAGAACGACAGAGTTGTCGCCCTTAACAAAGGACGTTCCGGAAGGTGCACGGTACACAACCCAGTCTCGGAGCACGATGAAAGGGACGAGCTCGCGATTGAGAGTGAAGTCGATGATGTTGGACAGGGCCGCGGCGATGGCCTCGTCTGTTGACTCGAAAAGATTGTCGATCGGGTCAAGCTTGAGATGGGATACGACTTGCTCGGGGATTCCCGCAAGGTCGAGAAGATGCGATGGTGTGCGCGCAAACTGGCATAGCAACCAATGAGACCAGAGATGGCGCTGCTCAGGGGAGAGGATTTTCCCTTCTAGAAGGAACCGGTACACCGGTGCGACGGCGTTCTCGAATCTCCCGAGCGCCTCCTCTATCGCAGGCGGGTAGAGCCCGCGCTCGTGCCCCCAGTGGTTGGGGCCGGACGGGGCGGCCACCACACCAGCCGAGGAGCGTCGGAGAACTAAGAGCCTGCCATGCTCGTTTGCCCACGGTTCATTTGTGAATCGAGGGCTTATGTGGTTTCTTGGGGACTCCATGGTCAGGTCTCGCTAACGCTTGTATATCCTGCTCTGCGGCTACTTGACCACAGGGGCGCCGCCATCGGCGCTGCGGGAGCGAACCGAGCCGGGACGACGGTTGCCGACGCACGGCGAGCGTTACCGAAGCGTCGCGAAGGTTGCTGAGGCACGGACGGTCGCGGGGCGCCCGCTGGGGTCGCTGAGCGCCGATCTCGAACGCGCCGTTTTCCTGCCCGCCCTGCGCCAGAATCCGTTGGTGTGAGAATCCCGGCGGTCCTTGCCGGTCCGCTCCTTCTCTTGGTGCTCGCCGGCTGTTTGGTGCCGCCGCCGGCGGTGGAGCCGCTGCCGGCGCTTTGGTTGCGGCGCGGAACCGGCGCCGGGCGGCTCGTCGTCCTGCTTCCCGGGCGCGGCGATCGGGCGGCGGACTTCGCGCGGCACGGCTTCGCTGGGGAGCTGGCACGGCGTGGGATCGCCGCCGACGTCGTGGCCGGCGACGCGCATGCTGGCTATTACGCCGAGCGCAACGTCGTCGCGCGGCTCCACGCCGACCTCCTGGCGCCGGCGCGCGCGCAGGGCTACCGGGAGATCTGGCTGGTAGGGATCTCGCTCGGCGGCCTCGGGGCGCTGCTCACCGCCATCGAGCACCCGGAGGACGTCGACGGCCTCGTCCTCCTAGCCCCCTTCCTCGGCGAGACCTTGCCGGCCGAGATCGCCGGCGCGGGCGGTCTCGCGGCCTGGGAACCGCGCGAAGGAGCTACCGGCTTCCTCTCCGAAGACGGCCTCTGGCGCCACCTCCGCCGCTACGCCCGCGGCGAGCCGGGGTTGCCGCCGCTCTGGCTCGGCTACGGCACGCGCGACCGCTTCGCGCCGGTCAACGGCCTGCTCGCCGCAGCGCTGCCGCCGGAGCGCGTCGCCCGCCGCCCCGGCGGCCACACTTGGCGCACCTGGAAAGCTCTCTGGCGCGACCTTCTCGATCGCGACCTGCTGCCACGCGAACGGTCCCGGCAGCGCCGGGAGATGCCGCCCCGACACCGGAAGATGTTGCCCCGACCCCGGAAGGATGACGCCGCAGCGCCGCGAGACGTTCCCGCGGGGCTAGGAGACATCCTCGCCGACCCCGGTGATCTCCCCCCCGGCCCTGGAGACATCCCGGCGGGACCCGGAGACATCCCGGCAGCGCCTGGAGATGTTCCGGATGCACCAGGGAATCTATCTTTTGCACCAAAAGATCGATCTCCAGCCGCGGAAGATGTATCTCCAGCCGTCGGAGGTATATCTCCAGGGCCCGGAGATATATCTCCGGCCGCTCGGAATCTATCTGGAGGGCCTGGAAATCTATCTTTCGCACCTGGGAATCGATTCCCGGTGCATGCCGGAACATCTCCAGGCACCGCGGCGGGATCTCCCGGCGACGGGAGAGGCCTTCCCGGGGCGCGGCGGATTGACCAGAATGGCGTAACTACCGCTTCGCCAGGAGGGTGAAGAGCAGCCGGGCGGCGAAGTAGGCCCAGGGGATCCAGCGGGAGTCGCTCAGGGTTTCGTACCAGGGCGGCTCCGGCGGCTCGTTCGCCTGCCGCTGCCGCGCGCGGCGGCGCAGCTCCTGCCACTGGGCGTCGCGGACTTCCGCCTTCGGCCCCGCTTCGCCGCCCGCGTGCACCCAGCGCAGCAGCCGGTCCAGCTCCTCCAGGTCGAACCAGGCGCCGTGCTTCTCGCAGACGTCGAGGACGACGCCGCTCTTCTGCGCGTAGTTCTGCCGCCGCATCACGGCGCCGCAGCGGGGGCAGGAGCGGTAGGCGCGCGGCGGCGTGCGCGGGCCGTCGAGCAGGGGCGGACGCTCCAGCCGCGCCGGCAGCGGCGCAGGCGGCTCGCGGCGCGCGCGCTCGACGAGCGCCTGGAAGACCGCGCCGTCGAGCCAGAAGCCGCCGCAGGCGTCGCACTCCAGGAGCTCGACCGGCGGCGGTCCGGGCTCGCGAAGGGACAGGCCCTGCTTGTCGCCGCAGGCGGGACAGGCGGGCTCCGCGAGCAGGCGCACGGCTCAGTCGCGGCTTTGCGACACGCGACGGCCCTCCCGCTCCTTGAGCGGGCGGGCGGTGTCTCGGTAGCGGCTGAGGAAGCTGTCGATCTGGTCACCGGACACCGTGAGCTTCTGCTTCAGGACATGCCAAAGCATCCCTTCGGTGCAGGCCGGTGTGGTGAGCGATCCCTCATAGTGGTAGTAGCCGTGCGGTTCCGGCGGCAGCAGGGCGCGCGGATGGAGCGTGGCGACGCCACCGGGCGCTGCAGCCAGGAAGGCCTTGAAGGCCGCGTTCTCCTCCCCGCCCTCGGACACGCGCACACCGACGACGGCCGCGACCTGGCCGCGGTCGTTGTGGTGGACGAGGTGGAGCTCCAGATCGCGCTCCGGCCGCGGCTCCGGACAGTGCTCGCAGGGGTTGTGAAAGTGGAACTGGGCCAAGGGGTATTTCTGACGCCCGACCTGCAGGTAGAGCGGCTCCGTGGCGGCCTGCGTTTGGGCCTGAAGCTCCTAGTCCCAATACATCTCGACGACCTTGAACACCGCCTCACGGTATTTGAACTCGAGCCTCGGCAGGGTAGCCGGCTCGGCGGGGGCGAGGTCGATCGGCGACTGCTTCACCCCGTTCTCGCATAGCGCGTATGGATATCGGGGCGGGCAGAGCGTCCCCCAGTGGTCGGGTCCGGTGTCGCCTCTGTAGCTCCACCGGCAGTCGGCGGCCGTCTCGGGCGCCGCGGCCGGCACGCAGGCCGCCAGCGGGAAAGCAACCAGACACGCGAGAAGCGTTCTCACGGCGGGCCTCCTTTCAGAAACGATGGGGTGGCGCCGCGAGACTACCGCAGTTCCGGCTCAGTGCTCTGCGGCGGTGCCGGCGCTCCAGGGGGGGACGACGTCGTTCATGCGCGCGTAGGCGATCGCCTGGCCGAGGTGCTCGTGCATGTGGTTGGCGAGGGTGAAGAAGAGCTCGCGTACGGTGGCCTCGCGGCCGAAGGCTTGGACGCGCCGCTCGAGGTCGACCGGCGAAGCCTTCTCGAACTCGTCGCGGACGTGGGCGATCGAGCGGTCGAGGAGCGCCACGAGCTGCGCCTTCTCGGGCGGCGCCTGCTGCAGGGCGGCGGCGTCCACCCCTTCGAGGGCCGGCGCGTCCCAGAGGCGCGGCAGCAGGACGTTGGTCGCCACGACGTGGGCGTAGACCTCGCCGACCGAGCGCACCCCCTCGCCCGGGCGCCAGCGATAGAGCTCGGCGGGGGTGGCCTCGGCGAGCGCGCCGAGCTTCTCGTCGAGGTCTGCCAGGGCGCGCAGGTACTCGCCGCGGAAGCCGGGGTCGGCGGGCGCGGGCGTCGGGGGGGCCGCGGGGGCGGGCGGGTCGGGAGTCAGGTCGAGGATGGTCTCGGCGGCGGCGGGCGCGGGGGCGAGCGCGGCGGCGAAGACGAGCAAGGCGATCCAGCGGAGTGGTTGCTTCATACGGCGGTCTCCTCGGGCAGGTTGCGCGGACCCAGGGTGCAAAAGCGCGCCGCCGGCCGTTTCATTCCGGCTAAGATCGGCGCACCGATGAATCTCGCGCTCGCCACCCTGGCCGGCCTATCGGTGCTGGCGGTCCTGGTCTGGCTGCTGCTCCAGCTCCAGCGCACCTCGTTCCTGGCGCGGCAGCTCGCCTTTCCGCTCTACGTCGCGGCGGCGACGGCGGGGCTGTGGACCGCCACCCTCTTCCCCGCCGGCAAACGGGCGCTGCCGGCCTTCGAGTGGGCGCTCGTCTTCCTGGTCTGCGTCACCGTCCTGCGCGTCCTCGGCCTCTTCCTCTTCGAGGTCCACCTCCACGGCCGGCGCGGCCTGCGGCTGCCGCCGCTGCTGCCGGCGGTGGCGATGGGGCTGGCCTACGCCGTCACCGCGCTGATCAGCCTCAAGCTCAAGTTCCAGGACCTCTCGTTCACCGCCCTCCTCGCCTCGACCGCCGTCACCTCGCTGGTCCTCGGCCTCGCGCTGCAGCCCATCCTCGCCAACTTCTTCGCCGGCCTGGTCGTCAGCCTCGAGCGGCCGTTCCGCATCAACGACTGGATCAAGGTCGGGGACGTCGAGGGGCGCGTCGTGGCGATCAACTGGCGCACCACGCACCTGCGCACGCGCGACAACGACAACGTGATCTTCCCCAACAGCAAGATCTCCGACGAGCGCGTCCTCAACTACTTCTACCCCCAGCCGATGCACCTGGAGCGGATCGTCGTCGGCGTCCACTACCGCACGCCGCCCTACCGCGTGCGCCGCGCCCTGCTGGAGTGCGCGGCCGGGGTGCCCGGGGCGCTGGAGAAGCCGACGCCGGAGGTCTACCTGCTCGCCTTCGGTGACAGCGCCGTGACCTACGAGCTGCGGGTGTGGATCGAGGACATCGCGCAGCAGCCGCGCATCGCCAGCGACCTGCGCACCAGGATCTGGGAGGAGTTCAAGCGCGAGGGGCTGGTCATCCCCTACCCCATCCAGACCCTCGAGCTGGCGCCGCGGGCGCGGGCGCGCCTGCCGCAGAGCGAGGAGGGGCCGCCGCCGGCGCGCCTCTTCGTCGCCGAGGGGCCGGACCGCGGCCGGTCGCTGGAGCTCGACGGCGCGGCGGTGACCCTCGGGCGCTCGCGCGGCTGCGCGCTCCCCCTCTCCGACCCCAACGCCAGCAAGGAGCACCTCAAGATCGAATGGACCCCGGAGGGCTATCTGATGTCCGACCTCGGCAGCAGCTTCGGCACCCTGGTCAACGGCCGGCCGGCGACCACCGCCCTGCTCCGGCCGCTCGACCGCATCGCCGTCGGCGAGACGACCATCGTCTTCGAGAGCGATGCCCGCTGAGACGCCGGAGCGGCTCGGTCCCTATCAGGTGCTGGCCCCGCTCGGCCGGCGCGGCTCGCTGGTCGTCTACGACGGGGTGGAGGCGGCGAGCAACCGCCCGGTGACGCTCAAGGCGCTGCAGCCTCGCCTGGCCGAGAACCCAGAGGCGGTGCGCCGCTTCGAGGCGGCGGTGGAGGCGGCGGCCCGGCTCCCCCACCACGCGCACGTGCTGCCCGTCCTCGGCCGCGGCCAGGAGGACGGCGTCCCCTTCGCCGCCTTCGAGCGCTTCTCCGGCACGCCGCTGCACGAGGTGCTGCGGCAGCGGCGGCTGTCGCTGCAGGAGGCGATGGAGGTCGTCAAGGCGATCTGCCGCGGCCTCCAGCACGCCCACGCGCGCGGCCTGATGCACGGCAACCTCGACCCCTGGACGGTGCTGGTGGCGCCCGACCTCTCGGAAGTCCAGCTCACCGACTTCGGCCTCGGCCGGCTGCCGGCGCCGACCAGCCTGACGACGACGATCAACACCACCGAGATCACCCTCAGCGGCTTCCACTACCTCGCCCCCGAGCTCCTGGAGATGAACGCCCAGGGCGACGCCCGCGCCGACCTCTACTCGGCCGGCGTCATGTTCCACGAGATGCTGACCGGCCGGGCGCCGGGGGGGAAGTTCAGCCTGCCGAGCCAGCTGAACGGCGAGCTGCCGTCGGAGATCGACGTCGTCGTGCTGAAGTGCCTGGCCCGCCGCCCCGAGGACCGCTACCGCAGCGCCGGCGAGCTGCTGGCCGAGCTGGAGCGGCTGGAGGAGGCGCTCCGCCTGCGCCTCCTCTCCGAGCTGCGCGGCATCACCCGCGGGACCTCGCGCCTCCTCGGCGGCGGCGAGGAGGCCGGCAGCGGCGGCGGCAAGCGGACGCTGCTGCTGGTCGTGGCGATCGCCGTCCTGCTGGCGCTCCTCGCCGCGGCCGGGCTGCTGCTGACCTGACCTACTCGGCGCGCAGGGCCACGATCGGGTCGACCTGCGTCGCCCGCCGCGCCGGCAGCCAGCTCGCCACGAGCGCCACCAGCGCCAGCAGCACCGGCACCGCCGCGAAGGTCAGCGGGTCGGTCGTCCGCACGCCGTAGAGGAAGCTGGCCAGGAGGCGCGTGGCGAGGTAGGCCGCCACCAGCCCCACCGCCGCTCCGACCAGCACCAGCCGCAGCCCCTGCCCGACGACCAGCCGCTGCACCTGCTCGCGGCGGGCGCCGAGGGCCATGCGCAGCCCCATCTCGTGGCGGCGCTGGGTGACACCGTAGCTGATGACGCCGTAGACGCCGACCGAGGCGAGCACCAGGGCGAGGCCGGCAAAGATGGCGAGTAGCGTGGTGCGGAAGCGCTGCTCGGCGAGCGACTCGGCCACCACCTTGGTCAGCGGGCGGACGCTGAAGACCGGCAGGTCGGCGTCGGCGCGGCGCACCGCCTCGCGCACCGGGTCCGCGAGGCGCATCGGGTCGCCGTCGGTGCGCACCACCAGCACGGCGGCCGAGGACGGGGCCTGCGCCATCGGCAGGTAGGTCTCCGCCGCCGGCTCGGTGTCGAGCGTCGTGTGGCGCACGTCGCCGACCACGCCGACCACCGTCCGCCATTCGACGTCGTCGTCGCCGGGGTCGTCGAAGGTGAAGCGCTTGCCGACGGCCTCCTCGCCGGGCCAGGTCTTCTCGGCCATCGTGCGGTTGATCACCGCCACCGGCAGGCCGCCGTCGCGGTCGCCGGCGTTCAGGCGCCGGCCGCGGACGAGGGGGATGGCGAGCGATTCGAGGTAGCCGGGGGTGACGAAGCGGATGTGGCTCGTCTCCTCCTGGCCCGGCGGCGGCTCGGGACGCCCCTCGACGACGAAGCTCAGCACGTAGGCGCTGCCGCCGAGCGGCAGCGGGTAGCCGGCGCCGGCGCTCACCACGCTCGGGAGCCCGCGCACCTCCGCCAGCACCTCGTCGTAGAAGGCGGCGATGCGCGGATCGCCGTCGTCGTCCGGGTAGCGCGCCTCGGGCAAGTTCAGCTCGAGGGTCAGGGTGCCGGCGGTCTCGAAGCCCGGGCTGACGGCCGAGAGGCCGACGAGGCTGCGCAAGAGGAGCCCTGCGGCGACCAGCAGCACTAGGGTGAGCGCCACCTCGACGATCACCAGAGCGCCGCGCGCCGAGCGCGCGCGCACGCCGGCGCTCGCCCCGCGGCCCCCTTCCTTGAGGGTGCCTTGGAGGTCGGGGCGCGCGGCGTGGAGGGCCGGCACGAGGCCGAAGACCAAGCCGGTGACGACCGCCAGCGCGAGGGTGAAGAGGAGGACGGGAGGCTCGAGGCCGATCTCGGCGGCGCGCGGAATGTTGTCGGCGTTCATGGCGACCAGGGCGCGGGTGCCCCAGAGGGCGACGAGGAGCCCGAGGCCGGCGCCGGCCAGGGCCAGCAGCACGCTCTCGGTCAGGAACTGGCGCACCAGGCGGCCGCGGCCGGCGCCGAGCGCGGTGCGCACCGCCACCTCGCGCTCGCGCGACGCCATCCGCGCCAGCAGCAGGTTGGCGACGTTGGCGCATGCGATCAGCAGCACCACCGCCACCGTCGCCATCAGCACCAGCAGCGCCGGGCGGACGTCCTCGACGATCAGCTCGCGCAGCGGCACCGCGTTGACCGTCCAGCCGGTGTTGCTGTCCGGGTACTGCTTCTCGAGGCGGCTGGCGATGACCGTGAGCTCCGCCTGCGCCCGCGCGACCGGGACGCCGGGCTTGAGCCGCCCGACGACGCCGAGGAAGTGGCCGCCGCGCATCTGCGGCGTGATCTCCAGGGCGAGCGGCGTCCAGACCTCGACGCGGCTGGGGAACTGGAAGCCCTCGGGGGCGATGCCGACGACGGTGTGCGGCGTCCCCTCGAGCTCGATGGTGCGGCCGACGAGCTGGCGGTCGGCGCCGAAGCGGCGGCGCCAGAGCTCGTGCGAGAGGACGGCGACCGGCGGCGCACCGGGACGGTCGTCGGCGGCGCCGATGCCGCGGCCGAGCGCCGGCGGTACCTCGAGGGTCTCGAAGAATCCGGCCGAGATCTGGGTGCCCTCCAGCCGCTCGGGCTCGGCGCCGCCGCCGGTCAGGCTGGGGTTGGCGCGCGTCATGGCGGCCATGCCGGCGAAGGAGCGGCTCTGGGCGCGCCAATCGACGAAGTTGGGCG
Organism: Thermoanaerobaculia bacterium; assembly: GCA_035536455.1. Taxonomy (GTDB): domain Bacteria; phylum Acidobacteriota; class Thermoanaerobaculia; order Multivoradales; family UBA5704; genus DASUNQ01. The sequence goes on from DATLOC010000043.1 coordinate 55,247, forward strand.
GCGAGGAGGTGAAGCGGTCGAAGCCGCGGGAGGGGTTGGCGTCGATGAGCATCACCAGCCGCTCGGGGCTGGGGTACGGCAGCGGCTCGAGGAGCACGCCGTAGACGACGCTGAAGATGGCGGTGTTGGCGCCGATCCCGAGTGCCAGCGCCAGGAGCGCGGCGGCGGTGTGGCCGGGGCTGCGGCGCAGGGAGCGGAGGGCGAAGCGGATGTCCTGCCAGAGTCTTTCCAAGGGGAGGCCTCCCGGGCGTTCTTACCTCTACGCAGGCGCGGGGCCAGGGTTTTTCCTCGCGTAGTATCCGCCGCGATGGACCTCAGCCCCGAGCAGCAGCGCGCTCTCGATTACCTCCGCCGCAAGGGGACGGAGGCGCCGGTCGAGCGGCTGCGCGAGCACGTGGCGGGGACGTTCGCCGAGCTGGAGGCGCTGCTCGACGGCGTGCCGCGGGCGCTGCGAACGAGCCGCCCGGGACCGGGGCGCTGGTCGGTGCAGGAGGTCGTCGATCACCTCGTCGAGAGCCACCGGCCGGCGCTGGCGCAGCTCCGGTCGCTGGTCGCCGGCGAGCGCCCGGCGGGCGGGCCGGTGCCGGCGAGCCTGCAGTCGGCGGCGCCGCACGCGATCCCGTGGGACGACCTGGTCGCCGAGCTGCGCGCGATCGACCGCGGCTTCCGTGAGGTCCTCGCCAGCGCCGGCGATGCCTCGCTGGAGGTCACCGGCCCGATCGTCATGGTGGTCAAGGTGGCGGACGAGGCCGGCGCCGTCGCGCCGGTGTCGTCCGAGCACGAGCTGGACTGGAAGGCCTTCGCCCAGGTCTTCCGCGTCCACACCGTCCAGCACCGCGACCAGATCCGCGCGACGCTCTCCGCCTTGGGGCAGAGCACTGCATGACGCGTCTCCTCCTCTGCCTCGCCGTCCTCTGCCTGACCGCTTGCCGGCCGGCACCGCCGGCGCCGCGGCCGCCTTCGCCGGAGCCTTCCGAGAACCCGCGCTGGGAAGCCGTCTGGGAGGATGCCCGCCGCCGCGGGGTCGATTTCCGCGGCCTTGGTCAGGAGCCGGGGTGGTACGTGGAGGTCAAGGAGGGCGAAGAGGTCCTGCTCGTCGCCGACTACGGCGAGCGGCGGGTGGTCACGCCGGCGCCCAGCAAGACCGTGCAGGGCACGCGCACGACCTACCGCTCCCGTACCGCCGAGCACACGCTGTCGATCCTGGTCGAGGCCACCCCCTGCAGCGACGCGATGAGCGGCATCCCCTTCGAGGCGACGGTCACGGTCACTCTGGACGACCAGGAGTACCGCGGCTGCGGTAGGGCCCTGCCCTAGGAGAACTCATGCCCAGCCTGCACGGCAGGACCCTGTTCATCAGCGGCGCCAGCCGCGGCATCGGCAAGGCGATCGCCCTGCGCGCCGCCGCCGACGGCGCCAACGTCGTGGTCGCCGCCAAGACCGCCGAGCCGCACCCCAAGCTGCCGGGGACGATCTACACCGCCGCCGAGGAGATCGAGGCGGCCGGCGGGCACGCGCTGCCGGTGCAGATGGACATCCGCGACGAGGCGCAGGTCTACGCGGCGGTGGCGGCGGGGGTGGAGCGCTTCGGCGGCATCGACGCCCTCGTCAACAACGCCAGCGCCATCTCGCTGACCGGCACGCTGGAGACGCCGATCAAGAAGTTCGACCTCATGTGGGGGGTCAATGCGCGCGGCACCTTCCTCTGCTCGCAGGCCTGCATCCCACACCTCAGGAAGTCGCCCAACCCGCACATCCTGACGCTGTCGCCGCCGCTCAACCTGAACCCGCGCTGGTTCGCGCACAGCCTCGCCTACACGATGTCGAAGTACGGCATGAGCATGTGCGTGCTGGGGATGGCGGAGGAGATCAAGGCGGACGGGATCGCCATCAACGCCCTCTGGCCGCGCACGGCGATCTTGACCGCGGCGCTCCAGGCGCTCGGCAGCGTGGTAAGCCCGGAGCTCTGCCGCAAGCCCGAGATCGTCGCCGACGCGGCGTACCTCGTCCTCACCCGCGACAGCCGCTGCTGCACGGGCAACTTCTACCTCGACGACGAGGTGCTGGCGGACGCCGGGATCACCGACCTCGAGCGGTACGCCATCCAGCCCGGGCACGAGCTGTTTCCGGACTTCTTCCTCGACTGATCCCGGCCGGCGCGCCGGCCGCCCTTACCTCACGGCCGCGCCGCGGCCGACCACGAACCCCGCGATGCCGAGCACGATCGCGATCACGCCCAGGACCCGGGTGAGCGTGAGACCGCAGGCGATGCAGACGATGCCGTCGGGCGTGAACATCAGAGCGCCGACGATGATGAGGAAAGCGAACGCCAGGACGCGGACGAGATTCGGCATCTCCTTGCCTCCTCGAGCAGCCGCTGGTGGACGGCAACCCCGCAGTGGGCGGCGAGACCAGTGAGGGGAACGCTGTCGGGTGAGCCGCGCGGATCCTAGGTCAGCGTGCGGGAGGCGTCAACCGGCGGCGCCGCCAGGATCGTCTTGAGCATCGCGATGTTGTCGCGGTGGCCGGTCAGCTTGGCGGTGACCTTGCCGCGGATCGGGTAGCCCAGGAGAAAGAAGTCGCCGAGGATATCGAGGATCTTGTGGCGCGCGAACTCGTCGGGGAAGCGGAGCTCGGTGTTGACGATCTCGTCTTCGCCGACCAGGATGAAGTTGTCGAGCCGCCCGCCGGAGCCCAGCCCCAGCTCGTTCATCATCTTGAGGTCCTTCAGAAAGCCGAAGGTGCGGGCCGGCGCAATCTCTTCTTGATAGCGGGCGAAGTCGGTGAGCGTGAAGTCGTAGCGCTGCTCCCCGACCGGCGGCGGGTAGCGCAGCTCGTAGGAGACCGCGAAGCCGTCGTAGGGCTCGAGCGCCAGGCTCTTGCCGCCCGCGCCGGCCACCTCGTAGCGCCGGTCGATCACGATCTCCTGCCGCGGCGCATCCTGGTCGACGACGCCGACCTCGTCGAGCACGCGGCAGAACTCCAGCGCCGAGCCGTCGAGGACCGGCAGCTCGCCGTGCACCTTGACCAGCAGGTTCCCCACCCCGGCGGCGTGGAGGGCGGAGAGGAAGTGCTCCACCGTGCGCACGCTCTCGCCGTCGGTGGAGAGCGTCGTGGCGTAGTCGGTGTCGGCGACGGCGCTGACGTGCGCCGGGATCTCCGCCCCGGCCGGCAGGGTCACGAAGTGGACGCCGGTGTCGGGCGGCAGCGGCTGGATGACCATGCCGGTGCGCCCGCCGGAGTGGAGGCCCAGGCCGTAGATCACCGTGCTGTGGCGGATCGTGCGCTGCGGCCGGTCGCTGGTGCGCAGCAGCGGCACCGGCGGCGGCGGCTCGAGCTGCCGCTCCTCGGCGCGCGACGGCCCGGCCGGCGCCGGCAGCGCCGCCTCGCCGCCCAGGCTGCGCTTCATCGCCAGTGCGCCGGCCACGGCGTCCACGGCGCGCCGGTACGACAGCGGCTTCTCGAGGTAGTCGAAGGCCCCCATCTTGATCGCCTTGACCGCGGTCGCCGTGGTGCCGTGCCCCGACATCATGACGACCGCCGCCGCCGGGTCGGACTCGCGCAGCGCCTTCAGGGTCTCGAGCCCGTCGCGGTCGGCCAGCCAGACGTCGAGGAAGACCACGTCCGGCCGCGCCTCGGCGTAGAGCCGGAGCGCGTCGGCGCCGCTGCGCGTGGCGAGGGTGCGGTACCCCTCGTCGGCGAGGATCCCCGACAGTGTGGTCAGGATCCCCGGCTCGTCGTCGACGATCAGCACGAGGTCGCTCATGACGGGTGTACGGGAGGCGGCCGCCGGAGAGTCTATCGCCCGGCGGGCGGCGGATCGGCCGGCGGCTGGCCGAGGCGCGGCTCCATCTCGGCCGCGGCGTAGGCCACGACCGCCCAGGCGGCGACGTTCTGGTCGAGGTCGCGCGCCGAGACGTGAGCCAGCGTGTCGTTCGGCGAGTGGTGGACGTCGAAGTAGAAGGTGCCGTCCTGGGCGAGGGAGACGATCGGCACGCGCGCCGGACGGATGGGGATGAGGTCGGCGCCGCCGCTCGCCGTGTTGTTGCCGCGGCCGACGCCGAGCGGTTCCAGGAGGGCGGCGATCTCGTCCATCGCCGCCAGCGACTCGGCGGCGACGCGCGAGGAGAGCTCGTAGACGCGCCCCGAGCCGAAGTCGGACTCGCCGGCCAGGACGTGCCGCGGCAGCTCCGCCGCGTGCGCCGCGGCGTAGGCGTTGGCGCCCGAGAGCCCGAACTCCTCGTTGGCGTAGAGGACGACCCGCACGGTGCGCCGCGGCGGGCGCGGCAGCTGGGCGACGCGGCGCGCCGCCTCGACGACGATGCCGCAGCCGGCGGCGTCGTCCTCGGCGCCGGTGCCGAGGTCCCAGGAGTCGAGGTGGCAGGCGAGGAGGACGACCTCCTCCGGCCGCTCCCGCCCGACGACCTCGCCGATCACGTTGGCGGAGGGCTCGGGCGGCAGCTCGCGGCTGCGCAGGACCAGGCGGAAGCGCACCGGCTTACCGCTCGCCAGCGCCGCCTGGAGGAGGTCGGCGTCGGGGTTGGAGAGCGCGGCGGCGGGGATGCGCGGCACCCCGTCCTCGTAGCGCGTGGTGCCGGTGTGCGGCAGGCGGTCGTCGGAGGTGCCGACCGAGCGGATGAGCAGCGCCACGGCGCCGAGGTTGGCGGCGCGCGACGGCCCGGCGCCGCGGATCCCGACGGTGCGGCCGTAGCCGGCGCCGTCGCGCCGGCGCGCCATGCGCGGCGACAGGAAGACGATCTTGCCGCGCGCCCGCTCGCCCAGGGCGTCGAGCGCGTCGAGCGAGACGGCCTCGACGACCTCGGCCTCGATCCCCGTCTCCGGCGTCGCGACGCTGCCGCCGAGAGCGGCGAGCACCACGGGCTGCGGAAAGGGGGAAAGGATGCTCCCTTCGATCGTGCCGCGCTCCCAGTGCGGCACCGTGACCGGCTCGGCGCGGACGTTGGAGAAGCCCAGGCCGCGCAAGGTGCGCAGCCCCCACTGGACGGCGGCCTTGTCCCCCGGCGAGCCAGCGAGGCGCGGCCCGACCTCGGTGGTCAGCGAGCGGACGATCTCGTAGGCGCCGGTCCCCTGCAGCGCGCCGTCGCGCAGGGCGGCGGCGGTGGCATGGACCTCGGGCGAGAGGGAGACGGGAGCGGCCGGGGCGGTGTCCGGGGCAGTTGGGGCCTGGGCGGCCAGCAGGCCGGCGACCGCCAGGGCGAGCCCCGCGAGGAGGCCGGCGACGAGCCTCACGGGCCGAATTACGCGGGGAGCGCCTCGGCGGAGCGGAGCTGCTCGAGGACCAGCCGCCACTCCTGGAGGGCCTGCTCGACCGCGCGATGGCAGGCGACGACGCCTTCGTCCACCTCCGCCGCGAGCGCGCCGCGGGCGCGGCGCTGCAGCGTCAGCAGCTCCTGGAGGCGCGCCTGCACGGCGGCGTGGGCATCGTGCAGCCGCCCCTCTTGCGCGTGCCGCAGCTCGCCGACGCGCTGCGCCAGCCGCTCGCGCGCGTGATCGAACTGCACGCTGACGCGGGCCCGCAGCAGCAGGGCGTCCGGGGCGCGGCGCAGCTCGCGCGCCAGGCCCAGCTTCGAGAGCGCGAAGATCACCCACTTCGCCGGGTCGAAGTGCCAGGGCTTGACGCCGTTGCGGTAGTCGAAGGGGAAGCTGTGATGGAAGTTGTGGTAGCCCTCGCCCAGCGCCAGGACCGCCATCACCGCGCTGTCGCGGGCGCTGTGCTCGCGGCTGTAGGGCTGGCGGCCGACCATGTGGCAGAGGCTGTTGATGAAGAAGGTGGCGTGGTGGCTGGCCACGATCCGCGCCACGCCGCCGATCAGCAGGCAACCTAGGACCCGTCCCGTCGCCAGCCCCACCACCAGGGGGATGCCGAAGGACAGGCCGAAGCCGATCACGCGGTTCCAGCGGTCCTGCCAGAGGACCAGCGGGTCGTCCTGGAGGTCGCGCACGACGTTGAGGCTCGGCGGCTCGTGGTGGAAGAAGACCCATCCCATGTGCGCCCACCAGAACCCCTTCTGGATGTTGTAGGGGTCGCGGTCGTGGTCGGTGTGCGAATGGTGGACGCGGTGGTCGGCCGACCAGCGCAGGGCCGAGTTCTCGAGCGCCGCGGCGCCGAAGATCAGGAAAAAGAGGCGCACCGGCCAGGCGGCGCGGTAGGTGCGGTGGCTGAAGAGGCGGTGGTAGCCGGCGGTCACCGAGACGCCGATGACCAGCCAGAGGACGGCGAAGGTGATGGTCTCCGGCCAGCCGAGCCCGACCTTGACGATGTACCAGGGCACGCCGACCAGGGTGACGGCCAGGGTGCCGAGGAGGAAGAGCGTGTTGACGAGGTCGAGGCGGTTTTCGATGCTTTGGTCCACTGTTTGGTCCACTAGGAGGTGCCCCCGGATTGTTCTTGCTTGCAAGGCGGACGCCGGATTGTAGCGGAAATGCTTCCCCGCCGCCCCGCGTTGAGAGAGACTGAGCTTCCGTAGCCCTGAACCGGGACCCCAGAGGAGAGATTCCCCCATGAGAACCCCGCACCGTTTCCGCCCCTTCGCCGCCGCCTTCTGCCTGGCGGCGCTCGCCGCCGCCGGCGCCGCCATGGCCGGCGAGGCCAAACCCGGCAAGACCGACAAGGAGGCCGCGCCGGCCCTCCATCGCGTCGAGACCAAGAAGGTCTGCATGGTCAACGACCAGGTCTTCGAGCGCGACCAGATCCCGGTCGCGGTCGACGGCAAGACCTATTACGGCTGCTGCGCCATGTGCAAGGAGCGCCTGTCCAAGGACGCCGAGGCGCGCACCGGCGTCGATCCGCTGACCCAGAAGAAGGTGGACAAGGCGACCGCCGTCATCGGCGCCCGCGAAGACGGCAGCGTCCTCTACTTCGAGAGCGAGAAGACCTTCGCCGAGTACCTGAAAAAGCTCGAGAAGGGGGGCTGAGCCGGGGCCTTCTGGCCCCCGTCTTGCAACCTGCATCTCCTGGCGCGAGGGGGAAGTCTCCACCTCGTCAACAACGCACTCACAGCCAAGGAGATGCAGCCATGAAGAGCACCCATCGCATCGCCGCCGCGGCCCTCGCGCTCGCCCTGCTGGGGGCGGGCGGGGCCGCCGCGGATCACAAGAAAGACACTGTCGCCGCCAAGCAGCTCGCCGGCACCGTCGGCGCCAAGGTCATCGCTGTGCAGACCTGGGTCGAGAACCTGACCGCCGGCGCGGAGTCCCGTTACGGCATCCATCCGACCAACGAGCCGATCCCGGTCAACGTCGGCGACCGCGTGCGGGTGCGGCTGGTGGGGACGGCGATCGAAGGCGACGGCGACGGCGTCGAGATCCCCATTCACGCCCGCTTCTCCGAGGCGTCGGGCAGCAGCCGCCTCGACATCCTCGAGCGCGGTCCGAACTGGGTCGTGGTGCGGATCGGCGATCGCGACCGCCGGCGCAACGACGACCGCGCCCAGCTGGCCTTCGAGGTCACCGGCCGCTACGACATGCGCAACAATCTCGAGAGCGGCCGCATCACCTTCGACCTCGGCGGCCGCGGCGGCTCCTCGCTCGGCCTGAGCCAGGGAGCGACCGACCGCGACCGCTCGCGGGAGTCCGAGCGGCTGACGACGCTGCTCTACGACGCCATCCTGCGCGAGAACCCCTCCAGCCGGCGTAACGACTCCGAGTTCAGGGAGGACGCCGACCGCATTTACCGCGACGGCTACGAGGCGGTCGTCGAGGTGGCCCTCGAGCTCGCCCGCGAGGCGCAGGAGCGCAACGTCTTCCGCGACCACTCGGCGCGAGAGGTCGTGGCATACCTCTATCGCACGCTCCTCGGCCGTAGCGGCAGCGACAGCCAGCTGGCGTCGGACCCCGGCTTCATCGCCAACGTGCGACAGCTGGAGCGGGGCCGGCTCTACGACCTGATCGAGACGATCGTCCGCTCCGAGGAGTTCCACCGGACCAACAGCCTGACCGGCTTCGCGCGCCTCCGCTAACGCGGAGCGCGGGGGGAGGGGCACTACCAGCCGCTGGACGCCCCTCCCCCGCCGAACCCCCCGCCGCCGCCCGAAAAGCCCCCGCCGCCGCTCCAGCCTCCGCCGCGCCCTCCTCCACCGCCCACGAACCAGCCGCCGGCGCCTCCGCCGGGGCCCATCGTGTCGGTCCAGAAGCGCTTGCCGCGCGGCGTCTTGCGCAGGCGCCGCAGCAGCGGGTAGCCGATCGTCCAGGCGAGCCAGGCGACGAGCCCGGCGATCGGCGTGTCGAAGATCCCGGTCGGAAAGGCGAAGTAGAAGGGCATCAGGAAGACGTAGAGGCCCCAGGCGCCGCAGCCGTCGGGGGCGGCGAGCGCGCTCAACGAGAAGACGCCGATGACGATGCAGAAGACGAAGCCGATGAAGACGCGGGCGTACCAGGGCGACCCTTCCAGCCCTTCCGCCATGTCGACGTCCGGCGCCGGCAGCGGCTCGCCGCGCACCGAGGCGGCGATCGCGTCGACACCGGCCTCGATCCCGCCGGCGTAGTCGCCGCGCCGGAAGGCCGGGCGGATCACCTGGTCGAGGATCTGCCGGCTCTCGAGGTCGGTGAGCGCGCCTTCCAGACCGTACCCCACCTCGATCCGCATCTGCCGGTCCTGCTCGGCGACCAGCAGGAGCACGCCGTCGTCCACCTTCTCGCGGCCGAGCTTCCAGGTCTCGACGACGCGCATCGAGTAGTCCTCGATCGGCTCGCCTTCGAGGCTCTCGACGGTGAGCACCGCCACCTGGGAGCCCTTCTCCTTCTCCAGTGCCGCGACCTTGGCGTCGAGGCGCGCCTCGACCTCGGGAGGGAGGAGCTCGGCCTCGTCCACGACGCGGCCGGAGAGGAAGGGGACCTCCTGGGCGGCGGCCGGCGCGGCGCAGAGGGCGAGCGCGAGGAGAGCGAGGAGCGGGCGGTGTCTCACGGCTCGCCCTGCCGCAGCACGTTCCCCAGCTCGTCGGTGTCGTCCACCCGGCAGACGACGCCGTGCCGGGCGAGGAGGGCGCCGCACTCCCGCACCGCGGCCGCCACCGCGGGACCGGGGCGGCCGGCGCGGATGCCTTCTACGACCGTCTCGACGATCCCCTCCCACTCGGCTTGATCGACGCGCGCGTTGATCCCCGAGTCGCCGAGCACCACGACCCGGTGCTCAAAGAGCGACAGGAAGAGGAGGATGCCGGTGCGGTCGCGGGTGGCGAAGACCTCCTCCTCGAGGAAAGCCACTCCCGCCCGCCGCCGCACCCGCAGCTCCATCACCGCCTGCCCGGCCAGCGCCCGGCGCACCGCCGGCACCTGGGCGACGAGCCACCCCAGGGCGGCGCCCGCGGCGGCCGGCAGCACCATCCAGACGAAGAGCTGGCCGCCCCAGAGCCCAAGGAGCCCGTGCACGCCCCAGGCGAGGAGGGGCAGCGTCATCGCCCCGAGGGCGGCGCCGCGCCAGGGCGCGTTGGGGTACTCGTCGCTGGCGTCGACGACGTAGGGGACGATCTCGCCGGCGGTCGCGCACTCGGCCTCTTCGACCGCGGCGCGGATCGCCTCGCGGTCGGCGTCGCTGAAGGGGGTGTCGGCGGTCATGGGCGGGCGCGGTGCGCGGGCGATGCTACGCCAGCGGCAGGCGCCGCGGACAGCCTTGCGGATATGCGCCCTCTGCTATCGTTCGCCGCGAAGTGAGACGTTCGATGCCGTTCCGCCGTCCCGGTTCCTGCCGCGCCGGCCTCGCCTGGCCGCTCCTCGCCCTCGCACTCCTCCTCGCCGGAGGCACGCCGGAAGCGCCGGCGACGCCGCAGCCTGTCCCTGCCGCGGCGCTCGACCTCTCCCGCGTCTTCCTGCAGAGGCTGGCCGCCGGCCTGCCCTCCATCACCGGCATCACCCACGCCGGCGACGACCGGCTCTTCCTCACCCTGCGCGACGGGCGCATCGTCATCTTCGTCAACGGCGGCGTCCTCGCCCGGCCGTTCCTCGACATCCGGTCTCTGACGACGACGGACAGCGAGCGCGGCCTGCTCTCGACCGCCTTCCATCCGCGCTACGCCGAGAACGGCTTCTTCTTCGTCAACTACACGGACAATCGCGGCGACACGGTCGTCGCCCGCTACCGGGTGACGGCCGGCGACCCCGGCCTCGCCGATCCCGCCAGCGCGCGCGTGCTGCTCGTCATCGAGCAGCCCTTCGCCAACCACAACGGCGGCCAGCTCCAGTTCGGCCCGGACGGCTATCTCTACATCGGCATGGGGGACGGCGGCTCCGGCGGCGACCCCGCCTGCCGGGCGCAGCGCGGCAACGACCTGCTCGGCAAGATGCTGCGCATCGACGTCGATCAGAACGCCGGCGCGGCGCCCTTCCACGGCATCCCGCCGAGCAACCCGTTCGTCGGCGTTTCCGGCGTGCGGCCCGAGATCTGGGCCATCGGCTTCCGCAACCCCTGGCGCTTCACATTCGACCGCGCGACCGGCGATATGTACATCGGCGACGTCGGGCAGAACGCGCGCGAGGAGATCGACTTCCAGCCGGCGGCCAGCCGCGGCGGCGAGAACTACGGCTGGAAAGTCATGGAAGGCAACGCCTGCTTCAGCCGCGACGCCTGCCCGTCGAGCGTGCCGCCGTGCGGCGCCTCGGCGCTGGTGCGGCCGATCCTGCAGTACGACCACGGCGGCGACGACTGCTCGGTCTCCGGCGGCTACGTCTACCGGGGCACGCAGGTGCCCGAGCTCGCCGGCGCCTACCTCTTCGGCGACCTGTGCAGCGGCCGGGTGCGGATCGCCGAGCGCAGCGGCGGCGTCTGGAGCGCGCAGCTCCTGGCCGACCGCGCGCCGCTGCTCACCACCTTCGGCGAGGACCGCCTGGGCGAGCTCTACGTCGGCACCCTCGGCGGCGACCTCTTCCGCCTGGCGACCGACGCGCCGCCGCCGCCCCCGCCTCCGCCGCCACCTCCTCCCCCCCCGCCGCCGCCTCCCCCGCCCGGCGAGGGCGACGGGGTCGGCCTCTTCGACCCGGCGCTCTCCCGCTTCCACTTGAAGGACGCGCTGCGCACCGGCCCGGCCGACCGCTCCGTCCGCTTCGGGCCGGCCAACAACCCGTGGCGGCCCCTGGCCGGCGACTGGAACGGCGACGGCGCCGCCACGATCGGCTTCTACGATCCGGGGACCCGGCTCTTCCGGCTCAAGGATTCGCTCTCGGGCGGCGCTTCCGACCGCCTCTTCACGCTCGCCGCCCCGGCCAACGCGGGCCCGGTGACCGGCGACTGGGACGGCGACGGCGCCGACGGCGTCGGGCTCTACGACGACGCGTCGCGGACCTTCCACCTCCGCGACGACGCCACCGCGGGTCAAGCCAACCACACTGTTCGCTTCGCCGGCGCCGCGGCCGGCTGGCTGCCGCTGGCCGGCGATTGGGACGGTGACGGGCGGGACGGCGTCGGCCTCTACGATCCGGCCGCCTCGGTCTTCCACCTGCGCAACCCGCTGACCAACGGGCCGGCGACGACGGTTTACGCGTTCGGCCCGGGAGGGCGGGGCTGGCTGCCGCTGGCCGGCGACTGGGACGGCGACGGCGACGACACGATCGGGCTCTACAACCCCCTGCAGCGGAGCTTCCGGCTGGAGAACCGGCACGCCACCGGCACCGCCGACATTCGTTTCGTCTTCTCCGGAGCGGCCGCCGCCTGGCGGCCGCTCGTCGGACGCTGGTGATTTCCTAAAGTTTGAACAGCGCGTCGAAGGCGGCGCGCGGGTCGCTCGGGCCGGGCTTGCCGCTCTCGGAGCCGAACTCCTGCACCGTCTTGGGCTGGAAGCACGGGCACTCGTTGCGCTCGCGCTTCTTGACAACCCGGGCGGGGATCTCGGCGTGCCGGCGGCACTCCCAGCGGGCGGCGGTGTCGAAGTGGAGGCAGTTGGAGCAGGTGTGGAGGGCGGCGCCGCAGCGGCCGCACGCGGCGTCGAACGGCACCTCGTCGGCGGCACCGGTCAGCAGGCGCTTCTCGCCGCAGGCGGCGCAGCGGAAAACGGTCTCGGTCGGGCGGCCGAGGCCGCGCCCGCGCGGCCCCTCGGGCTTCTCGCGCGGGCCCTGCGGCGGCCGATCTCTCCGCTCCTCGGGGCGGCGGGTATCCTGGTAGCCGCGCTGGCGGTATTTCCGGTCGTCGGCCATCGCGGGGGAGTCTAGCTCCCCCAGCGCGCCGGGTAACCGCGCGTGTCGACGTGCAGGTAGGGGCCGTGACTGGCGCCGCCGCGGTAGAACCCCAGCCCGCCGACGTACTCCGCCAGCGTCGGCAGCCCGTCGATCCCCTCGACGATGCGGCGCAGGGCCTCGGCGTCGCCGTTGCCCAGGCGGCCGTTGCCGTCGAGGTCGTCCATCCGGCCGTTGCCGTCCTGGTCGACGAAGAGGTCGGCGGCGTCGCCGTAGATGTGGCGGCTGTAGCGGCCGCGGCTGCGTGTGTGGTTGTGGTGCGGCGTACGGTAGCCGCTCTGGATGCTCAGCGTGTCGGTGGGGTGCCCCGAGGCGTTGACCGCCTCGACGATCATCTCGAGCTTGAGCAGCAGCCGCTCGCGCAGCGCCACGTACTTGGGGAAGCCGCCCTGCTGGCGGCAGAGGAACTGCGCCAGTGTGAAGTGCGGGGCGACGCGGGCGTCGCGCAGCTCCTCGGTGACCTCGATGAAGCCGCGCGGCGGCAGGTAGGAGGGGAGGTCGCGGAAGGGCTCGTCCGGGTAGTCGCCGAGGCGGTAGCCGTTGAGCTCGCCGCCGCGCGCCTGCGAGGCCGGCACCATGACGAAGACGTTGAGGGTCAGGGTGCGCCCGCTCGGCGCCTGGTGCACGATGAGCGGGTAGAGGCCGGTCGCCGCCGGCGCCGTCCAGCGCCAGGCCGCGGGCCCCGCCGGCTCGACCGCCGTCTCCCCCGGCGCCTCCAGCTCGTAGCTCCCGGCCGCCCGGTCGGCTTCGGCGACCGCCAGCGGCAGCACCTCACCCGGCAGGACGAACACCCCGAGCAGCGTGTGGTGGGTCTCCTCGCCGTGGAAGCGGACCGAGAAGCCGGCCCGGTCGGGCTGCCAGGCGGCGAAGTGGGGACCGCGGGCGGTGGCGGCGCCGCCGCCGGCGAGGGCGGCGAGCAGCAGGCAGGCGGCGAGCTGCGGGAGCCGCGGGAGCGGGAACGAGGGGCGTGCTTGGCGCAGGCGAACCTCCTGGCACTCCGAGCCGGTGCCGCCAAGCGTGCGGCGGGCGCGGCACCCAAGGCTCCCGCGAAGGGGGGCCCCGGAGAGACCGGACCTCGCCGTGCTGACGGCTGTTCAGTTGTTCGACCGCGGCAGGATAGCAGGAGGAGGGGGCGCGCCGGAAGTCAAGCCCGGGCCAAGGCCGCTACCCGAGCATGGCCGGGCGCTCGGCCGCGGGCGCCGCGGCGTCCGCCGTCAGCTCGAAGTCGACGACCACCGGCAGGTGGTCGCTGGCGACGCGCGAGACGTAGAGGCGGCAGCGGTGGGCGGCGGCGAGTTGGAGGCCGCCCCGGTAGTAGACCCGGTCGAGCCCGCCGCGCGGCGAGAAGGCCGGGTAGGTCGCGATCGGCGATTGCTGGCCGCTGCGCAGGTCGGTGGCGCAGCGGAAGCCGAGCCCGTCGGTGAAGACCGAGCGCAGCTGCGAGCGCCAGTCGTTGAAGTCGCCGCCCACCAGACACGGCCCGTCGAGCGCCATGTCGGCGAACTCCGAGGAGCGCACCAGCAGCTCCACCTGCGCCGCCCGCTCCCAGGCCGACAGACCGAGGTGGAGGTTGAAGACCTCGAGCGGCGGCCCGTCGGGGAGCGGCAGCAGCGTCGTGTGCTGGCTGCCGCGCCGCTTGCGGTTGCCGATCGTCAGGTCGATGTTGCGCTCGCGCAGGATCGGGAAGCGGGAGAGGGTGGCGTTGCCGTAGCGCCCCCCTTTGCGCAGGGTGACGTTGTGGCCGACCGCCACGTGCGGGTAGTCGAGCGAGCTGGCGAGACCCCGCCCGAGGTCGAGCTCGCGCGAGCGCGGCGCCCCTTCGTCCACCTCCTGGAGGAGGACGACGTCGCCGGCGTGGTGGCGGAGGATCTCGAGGATCCGATCGGGGCGGAAGCGGCGGTCGACGCCGATGGCGCGATGGATGTTGTAAGTGACGACGCGGAGGCGCACGGCGACGGATCTCACCCCGCGCTCCGGCCGGGCCGGGCCGCCGGGGGCCATCTATAGTAGCCGGATGGCGCGCGTCTATACCGCCGGGCACTCCACGCGGACGGCGGCGGAGCTGCTCGAGATCCTCCGCGAGGCCGGGGTCGAGCTCCTGGTCGACGTCCGCCGCTTCCCCGGCTCGCGCCGGCACCCGCAGTTCGGGCGGGAGGCGCTCGCCGCGAGCTTGGCGGAGGCCGGCATCGACTACCGCCACGAGCCCGATCTGGGCGGCCGCCGGGCGCCCCGCCCGGACTCCCCCCACACCGCCTGGCGCGTGGCCGCCTTCCGCGGCTACGCCGACCACATGGAGACGCCGGAGTTCGCCGCCGCCCTGGCGCGCCTGGAGGAAGCCGCCGCCGAGCGGCCGACCGTCATCCTCTGCGCCGAGGCGCTTCCCCAGCGCTGCCACCGCCGGCTGATCGCCGACGCCCTCGTCGCCCGCGGCCACGAGGTCCTCCACCTCCTCGCCCCCCGCCGCTCCGAGCCGCACGCCCTCCATCCCGACGCGCGGGTGCTGGCGGACGGGCGGCTCATCTACGCCGGCGAGCCGGCCGGGCTCTTCGCAGCCCTGTAGCGCCCCTCGCCTGTGGTAGAAGAGACGGCGTGCCCCCCGCGCTGAAGCTGGTGCCCCGCGGCTCCGCCGTGCTGACGGGCGAGGTGTGTCCGGCCGAGACGCCGATCCACCTCGGCCGCGACACCGCTTGCGAGGTGGTCATCCCCGACCCCGCAGTGTCGCGCCGCCACGCCCGGCTGCACTGGCAGGGCGCGGAGCTGCTGCTCGAGGACCTCGGCTCGACCGGCGGCACCTTCCGCAACGGCGCGCGGATCGAGCGCTCGGCCCTGCAGGTGGGGGACGTCGTGCGCTTCGGCCGCCACGTCGAGTACGTGGTCGAGCCGGTGGTCAGCACCTCGACGCTGCTGGACGCGACGCGGCAGGCGGGCGGCGGCGGCGAAGGGGTGCGCCACCTCCAGCTCCTGCTGGAGGTCGCCCGCACGCTCAACACCGCGACCGTCCTCGACGAGGTGCTCGACCTGGTGCTCGGGGCGGCGGCGCGGTTGATGCGCGCCGAGCGCGTCTTTCTGAGCCTGCGGGAGGGGAGCGAGACGAGCCTCCTCCGCTACCCGCTCAGCGCCGAGGCGCCGTCGCCCCCCGAGGTCGCGCTGCTCGAGCGGGCCCTGGCAAAGCGCATCACGGCAGTCGAGGAGCTGACCGCCATCTCCTCGGTCGACACCACGCTCGGCCCGGCGGCCGAGGCCGCCGCCACCCCGCTCCTCGTCGCCCACCGCACCGTCGGGCCGCCGCAGGACGCGTCTTTCGTCGGCCGCGTCGAGGCGATCGGCGTGCTCCTCGTCGCGCGCTCGCTGGCGCGCGGCGGCTTCACCGCCGACGAGCTCGCCGTCCTCGAGTCGCTCGCCGCCGACGCCGCGATGGCGATCGACGGCGCCCGCCTCTACCGCGAGGCGCGGGAGAAAGCCAAGATCGACCACGAGATGGCGCTGGCGAGGTCGCTGCAGAGCGCCCTGCTGCGGCAGCCCCCCGCCGTCCCTTTCGCCGAGGTCTTCGCCATCAGCCAGCCGGCGCGCAGCGTCGGCGGCGACCTCTACCACGGCGCGCTGCTTCCCGGCGGCGGTCTCGCCCTGGCGGTCGGCGACATCTCCGGCAAGGGGGTCTCGGCGGCGCTGCTCATGGCCCTCCTCCAGGGGCTCCTCGAGCTGCTCCACGACCTCGGCCGGCCGCTCGCCGAGGTGCTGCCGGCGCTCGACCGCACGCTCCACCGCTACAACCCGGGGAACCGCTTCTGCACGCTCGCCGCCGCCCACCTCGCGCCAGACGGCGCGGTCGAGCTGGCCAGCGCCGGCCACTGCCCGATGGCGCTGCTGCGGCGTGACGGCGGCCTGGAGCGGATCGCCGCGCACGGGCCGATCCTCGGCCTCCTCCCCGCCGCGAGCTGGGTCACCGAGCGCCTGGCGCTGGCGCCCGGCGACACGCTCGTCCTCTACAGCGACGGCATCCCGGAGTCGGCGGCGCCGGACGGGCGGGAGCTGGGCGACGCGGGGGTGGACGCCTGCCTAGGCCGGCTCGCCGGCGCGGCGCCGCAGGCCGTCGCCGACGCCCTCCTCCGGACCGCCGCCGAACACCGCCGCGGCCGCGAGGCCGAAGACGACGTGACCCTCCTGGTCGCCCGCTACACCGGCGCCTGAGCGGGCTGTCGATTTCCCCGACCCTCGTTCGACGTCAGAGTAGAGCCGGGATCAAGCAGCCCTGGCTCCCAACCCGAAACCAGGAGGGAGAGAGACGACGATGCGAGTCATGGTGCTGGTCAAGGCCGACAAGGATTCCGAGGCGGGCGTCATGCCGGACGAGAAGCTCCTCACCGACATGACGAAGTTCAACGAGGACCTGGCGAAGTCGGGCGTCATGCTCGCCGGCGAAGGGCTCCACCCGAGCTCGAAGGGCGCCCGCGTGCGCTTTTCGGGCGGCAAGAAGACCGTCATCGACGGCCCCTTCACCGAGGCCAAGGAGCTGGTCGCCGGCTTCTGGCTCTGGCAGGTGAAGTCGCTGGACGAGGCGATCGAGTGGCTCAAGCGCGCCCCGTTCGAGGACACCGAGGTCGAGATTCGCCCGGTCTTCGAGGCGGCGGAATTCGGCGAGGCGCTCTCGCCGGAGCTGCGGGAGAGGGAGGAGCGGATCGCCGAACAGGCGGCCGAGAACGCCAAGCGGTAGCGCCCGACCCCGAAGCGTCACCGCGGCCTTGCCGCGGCGGAGTGGCGATGATGTGATCGGCCGCCGTGACAGCGACCGACATCCGGCGCACGATCGACGCGGTGTGGAGGATCGAGTCGGCCCGGCTCATCGCCGGGCTGGCGCGGATCGTCCGCGACGTCGGCCTCGCCGAGGACCTGGCGCAGGACGCGCTCGTCGCCGCGCTCGAGCGGTGGCCCGAGGCGGGCGTCCCGGACAACCCGGGCGCCTGGCTCATGGCCGCCGCCAAGCACCGGGCGATCGATCAGTTGCGCCGGCGGGCGCTGCTCGAGCGCAAGCACGACGAGTTGGGGCGCGAGCTGGAGGCCCGACAGGAGGAGGAGGCGCCGG
Source organism: Thermoanaerobaculia bacterium (assembly GCA_035536455.1). GTDB lineage: Bacteria > Acidobacteriota > Thermoanaerobaculia > Multivoradales > UBA5704 > DASUNQ01. The sequence continues at coordinate 72,507 of DATLOC010000043.1, forward strand.
ACCTCGACGCCGCGCTCGACGACCCGGTCGGCGACGACCTGCTGCGCCTGGTCTTCATCTGCTGCCACCCGGTCCTCGCGACCGAGGCGCGCGTGGCGCTCACGCTGCGCCTCCTCGGCGGCCTGACGACCGAGGAGATCGCGCGCGCCTTCCTCACCCCGGTGCCGACCGTCGCCCAGCGCATCGTCCGCGCCAAGCGCACCCTCGCCGAGGCGCACGTGCCGTTCGAGGTACCGCGCGGCGACGACCTCGCCGCCCGTCTCGCGTCGGTCCTCGAGGTCGTCTACCTGATCTTCAACGAGGGCTACGCGGCGACCGCTGGCGACGACTGGATGCGGCCGGCGCTGTGCGAGGACGCGCTCCGCCTGGGCCGCATCCTGGCCGAGCTGGCGCCGCGGGAGCCGGAGGTCCACGGCCTGGTCGCGCTGATGGAGATCCAGGCATCGCGCGCGCCCGCCCGGGTGGGCCCCGCGGGCGAGCCGATCCCGCTCCTCGACCAGGACCGCGGGCGCTGGGACTACGTCTTGATCGGGCGCGGCCTCGCGGCCCTCGAGCGCGCCGAGCGGCTCGGCGGCGCCGGCGGCCCCTACGCGCTGCAGGCCGCGATCGCCGCCTGCCACGCGCGGGCGCGGACCCCCGAGGAGACCGACTGGCGGCGCATCGCGGCGCTCTACGAGGCCCTCGCCCGGCTCGCCCCCTCCCCCGTCGTCGAGCTCAACCGGGCGGTGGCGGTGGGGATGGCGTCCGGTCCGGCGGCGGGTCTAGCGCTGGTCGACGAGCTGACCGCGGAGCCGGCGCTCGCCGGCTACTACCTCCTGCCGACTGTGCGCGGCGACCTCCTCGCCAAGCTCGGCCGCTACGACGAGGCTCGGGAGGAATTCGCGCGCGCAGCGTCGCTCACCGCCAACGCCCGCGTGCGGGCGCTGCTCCTCGAGCGCGCCGCTACGGCCGCGCGCGAGAGCGGCGCCGCGCGCGGCGCCACACCCACAGATAGACCGCCAGGTTGACGGCGAGGACGAAGAGGCCGAGCGCGAGCTGGAGGCCGCGGGTGAGGCCTTGCGGGTAGAGCAGTGCGACGACATAGTGCTCGACGAAACCGCCGCTGTAGCCGGCCTCGCCGCCGCGGCGGCGCAGCGCCTGCTCGAGCGGCGTCAGCGGACAGATCCAGCCCCAGAATTCGATCGCTGCCCCCCAGGCCGCCGCCGGCAGGTGGACCCAGGCGAGGCGCGGCCGGCGCAGGACCAGCAGGCCGCCGAGCACCACGAAGAGGACGAAGGCGGCGTGGAGGACGAGGACGCCGTCGGCGGCGAAGCGGTAGAGCATCGGCGTGCGATTATCCTCCCGTCATGCGTCCCCGACCGCGCGCCGTGCCGCTCCCGCTCCTCGGGCTCGCCCTCGCGCTCGCCCTCGCCGCCTGCGCCGACGAGGAGCGCAACATCCCGACCCGCAAGGTTCGGCTCGCCACGGGTGTCGCGCTGGAGGTCTTCACGCGCGGCAAGCCCGGCGGCGAGCCGCTCCTCCTCCTGCACGGCTACGGCGAGTCCTGGCGCTCCTGGGAGCCGGTCCTCCCCTTCCTGCCGCGCGACCTGCGGATCGTCGTGACCTCCCTGCGCGGCCACGGCGAGTCGGACAAGCCCGACTGCTGCTACCGGCAGGCGGACTTCGCGGCCGACACGCTGGCCCTGCTCGACGCCCTCGACATCGAGCGCGCCACCCTGGTCGGCTTCTCGATGGGGAGCCTGGTGGCGCACAAGCTGGCGATCGAGCGGCCGGAGCGGGTGGCGCGGCTGGTTCTCGTCGGGAGCGCGCCGAAGGTCGAGGAGGACGAGGAGTCGCGCCTCCTCGGCGTCGCCCTCGACCGCATGACCGAGCCGCTCGACCTCGCCTGGCTGCGCGAGCTCCACCAGGGGAGCGCCGCGGCACCGCTGCCGCCCGACTTCCTCGAGACGATGGCCGAGGAGGCGCGCAAGGTGCCGCTGCGCGTCTGGCGGCAGTCGCTCGCCGGCATGACCGCCGAGGACCACGCGGCGCGGCTCGGCGAGATCGAGGAGCCGACGCTCCTCGTCTGGGGCGAGGAGGACCCCTTCCTGCCGCCGGCGGAGCGCCAGCGGATGGCGCGCCAGATCCGCGGCGCCCGCCTCCTCGTCCTCCCCGGCCTCGCCCACGCCGCCCACTGGGAGGACCCGAAGCGCTTCGCCCGCGAGCTGGCGGCGTTCCTGGAAGCTACCCCGCCCGCAGGGTCTCGGCGCGGACGGTGAGGTCGTCCACCCGGTCCATGTCCACCTCGACGCCCATGCCCGGGCGGTCGAGCGGCACGCGGATGCGCCCCTCGCCGTCCATCGTCCACTCCGGCCGCACGATGTCGCGCTCCCAGTAGCGCTCGGACGGCGAGACGTCGCCGGGGAGGGTGAAGTTGGGCAGCGAGGCGATCGCCACGTTGTGGGCGCGGCCGACGCCGCTCTCCAGCATGCCGCCGCACCAGACCGGCACGCCGTGGGCGGCGCAGACGTCGTGGACGGCGAGCGCCTGCGCGTGGCCGCCGACGCGGCCGATCTTGACGTTGACGATGCGCCCGCTGCCGAGCGCGATCATGTCCTCGGCGCGGTCGGCGCCGGTGATCGACTCGTCGAGGCAGATCGGCGTCGCCAGCCGCTTCTGGAGCGTCGCGTGGCGCAGCAGGTCGTCCCAGGCGAGCGGCTGCTCGATCATCAGCAGGCGCAGCGGGTCCCAGGCGGCGAGGTGGTCGACGTCGTCGAGCGTGTAGGCGTTGTTGGCGTCGGCCATGAGCGGCGCCTCCGGGCCGAGCGCCTCACGCGCCGCGCGCAGGTACGGCAGGTCGAGACCCGGCGCCACCTTGATCTTGACCTTCCGGTAGCCGCGCGCCAGCGCCGCGCGCGCCTTCTCGACGAGCGCTTCCGGGCTCTCCTGGATCCCGAGGGAGATCCCCACCTCGATCGTCTCGCGCGTGCCGCCGAGGAGGCGCGCCAGCGGCACCCCCCGCTTCCGTGCCGCCAGCTCCCAGAGCGCGGTCTCGACCGCCGCTTTCGCCATGTGATGGCCGCGGAAGTCGCGCTGGAGGACCGGATGGACCTCCCGCGGGTCGGCGAAGTCGCGCCCGAGGACGCGCGGCGCCACCCACTCGCGCAGCGCGTGCCAGGCGGTGTCGGCGGTCTCCGGGCCGTAGTTGGGTCGCTCGCCGGCGGTGCACTCCCCCCACCCCGCGGCGCCGTCGCCGTCCACCACCCGCACCAGCAGGATCCGCCTCTCGTGCTCCACCCCCGACGAGATGCGGAACGGCTCCTTGAGCGGCAGGCGGATCTCCCGCAGCTCGATCGCGGCGACCGGCGGCATGGCGGCGCAGGCTAGCAGAGACTCGCTAGCTGCACGGTCGCGACGATCGAGGTGCGGGCGGTGCGCCTGCCCGCGTCTCTAATACCGGCTGAATTGAAGGGCAGACTAGTGGAGTGGCCAGTGTGGGCCGCAGCAGAATCGATCTATAGCCAAAGACCGAGCTATCGTGAATCCGCAACTCTGTGCAAAATCGAGCGTAGGTCCGTCCAAGACACAAGGTGTGGCATATGCTGTGGAAAACGCTGGGTTGCACATGATGCGCGATCTCCTTCAACCCTCGGCGATGGCGGCGGCACTCTGCGCCGCTCTCCTCGAGCTCGCGGCGTGCTCCGACAAGGAAGCTTCCACCCCGCAGACTTTCTCGAACACTACCGATCCTCAGTGGGTCCACCAGCAAAACCCGCCCGCCAAGGTCGCTCTGGTGTTCATCCACGGCATCTTCGGCGACACGCTGGGGACTTGGAAGAGCTCTGACGGCACTCGCTTCTTCGACCTCGTCGAAAAGGACAACGACCTCGGGCCCCAGGTCGACATCCTGGCCTTCGGCTATACCTCGAAGATGATCGGCACCGGCTCCTTCGACATCCAGGAGGCCGCCAACCGACTGCACCTGTACCTCGACAACAAAGGCGTGCTCGGCTATCCAGCCATCGTGTTCGTCGCGCACAGCATGGGTGGGCTGGTTGTGCTGCAAGAGCTGCTGACGCACCGGGAGCTGCTCGAGCGCGTGCCGCTCATCGTGTTCTACGCGACGCCCCAGGAAGGCTCTCAGATCACGACGATCGCGCGCAGGATCGCGGAGAATCCCGCCTTGGAGCAGATGCTGCCCGCCGACCGCAACGGCTACCTGCGAACGCTCAATGACCACTGGAGGGCGCTCGGCGCGGGCAAGCGGCCGCCGGTCGTTTGCGTGTACGAAAAACAACCCACCTACGGGGTCATGGTGGTGCCCTGGTCGAGCGCCACCCGCTTCTGCGACGAGCCGGCGCTCGCCATCGCCGCCAATCACCTGACGATCGTGAAGCCGGACCGGCCCGGTCACGACTCGATGGTTTTTCTTGCGACCAAGCTCAAGCAATACGTGCTGGGCAGGCATCTGACGGCGAAGCTCGAGACGCCGGATTTCGAAGTCGAGGACGACCATGCCGTGCTCACGATCAGCAATCCGGAGGGCATGCGGGCCGCGCGCCTGGTCAACGCCGGCGGCACGACGCTGCGATACACACTGGCGCAGTTCCCGGACAGCGGGCTCTTCGTCGGTCCAGGCCTTGGGCCAGACGACATCCCTGCCAGAACCACTCGCACGCTGCAGTTCGTACTGATTTACGGAGCGAAGGACGCCGAATATCGATTCCTGCTGACGTCCGACGCCGCGCCGAGCCAGCAGGTCGTCGTCCGCATTCCAAACCTGGCAGCCGTCCAGGCGGCGCGGACGGAGGCGGCGCTCGCGGTGTCTCGCGAATTGACCGCAGCGCTCTCGGACGAACGGGAGCTCGAACGCCTGAAGGCAACCGGGGCAGAGGGCGGGGAGGCGCCCCAGCGCCTCGCCGGCCTCGTCAAGGACAGCATCGCCAAGCGCTACCCTCAATTGTCGCTGAGTGGGCAGTGGCTTCTCTCGGCGGATCTGCTCAACGCCGTCAACTGGCCGCACCTCGCCGTGCGCGCGCTCCAGAACGCCGAGCGTGCGGATCCGGCGATTGCGCAGGTGCCATCCGTGCAGCGGCTGGCGAGCGTGTCCGCCAGGCTTGCGGGAGAGCCCAAGGTGTTTGCGAACGTGGATATCGAGCCGCTTGACCTCGACGTGGCGCAGGCGGAGACCGGCACCAACCCCTTCGCGGCGGCGGGCGCCCCGGCCACCGTGGACCACTTGGCGAGGCGGCTGCAGCAGGTGCCGTCGCTCGCCGCCCAGGGATTCAGCCTCGAGGGAGATCTCAAGGCCGAGCGCGGCGATGAGATAGGGGCCCTCGAGGCCTACAGGAAGGCCGGCGACCTCCAGATGTCGCCGTCGATCTGGCAGCGGGGTCAGGAGGCAAGGCTACAGGCTCCCGTCCATGAGGATCCTGGAGCTGGCCACGGCTCGGCCTCGGTCGAGGTCGATCGCTCGAAGACGGGAAGCGAGGCCATCTCCAGGAGAGCTCTGAGGGAGGCCCTCGTCCGCCCCATTCCCGAAGAGGCGCTGAACGAAGAGGACATTCCGCCGCCGTAGGCGTTGAGCCGCGTGATCTTTCGGGAGCCGCCCACGAACACTGCCTTGAGCGCGGGCGCAGGCTAGCAGAGCGGCAACCGCACCTCGACTGCGGCGCCGCCTTCGGGGCGGTTGCGGATCGCCACCGTCCCGCCGTAGCCCTCGACGATCGCCTTGACGATGGCGAGCCCCAAGCCACTGTGGCCGTTGCGGGCGCCGGCCTCGTTCGGGCGCCAGGTGAAGAAGCGGTCGAAGACGCGCGGCAGGTGCTCGGGCGGGACGCCGGGGCCCTCGTCCGCCACGGTGGCGACGCCGGCGCCGCCGGCGACCGCGAGCGCGACCGCGACGCGGCCGCCGGGGGGCGAGAGCTCGACCGCGTTGTCGAGCAGGTTCTCGAAGACCTGCGTCACCCGTTCCGGCGCGCCGCGCACCTCGACCGGCCCCGGCGGCAGCGCCAGCTCGATCGCCACGCCGCGCGGCGCCCGCGCCCGCCAGCTCTCGACCAGGCCGGGCAGGAGCTCGTGGAGCGGCACGGCGCCGGCGGGCTCGGAATCGAGGCGGGCGTCGATCCAGCCGATCTCGCGCACGCCGGAGAGGAGCCGCTCCATCCGCGCCACCTCGCGCTGCACGACGGCGACGAAGCGCGCCCGCTCCTCCGGCGTCTCGACCTCGGCGAGCAGCTCGGCGGCGCCGCGCACCGCGGCGAGCGGGTTCTTGAGCTCGTGCGAGAGGTCGGCGGCGAAGGCCTCGACCGACCCCAGGTGCCCCTCGATCTGCCGCGTGAGCTGCTCCAGGGCGCGCGCCAGGTCGCCGATCTCGTCGCGCCGCCGCGAGCCGCGGAAGCGGCCGCGCAGCCGGCCGCGGCGGTCGACCAGGGCGTCGGCCTCGTCGCGCAGACGCTCGAGCGGGCGGGCGATGGTGGTGGCGAAGAGCAGGGTGAGGACGGCCGCCGCGACGACGGAGGCGAGGAACACGCGCAGGATGCCGAGGCGCACCTGGTCGAGCGCGCCGAGGATCCGCCAGGTGGACTGCGAGACGAGGACCGCGCCGACCACCTCGCCGCCGCTGCGCACCGGGATGGCGCTGTGCAGGGTCTGCGAGCGGCCGTCGCCGGTGGCGCGCGTCAGGGCGCCGTAGCGGCCGGCGAGGGCGGCGCGCACCGCCGGCTCCGGCCAGGCCGGCGGCGGCTGCCGGTCGTAGGCGGCGGAGTCCGGGCGCACTCCCGCGAGCCGCTGGCGCAGGCGGTAGAGGGCGGCGCCGACGCGGTAGAGCGGGTCCGAGCGCGCGGGCGACGGCGGAGAGCCCACCGACTCCTCGGCCGCGCGCGGGCCGGCGGCGGAGGTGTCGCCGATCACGTCGCCGCGCCGATCGACGACCCGCAGCCGCGCGTCCACGCGGCGGCGGAGCCGCGCCAGCGCCGCCTGCGTCTCCTCGGGGGCCAGCTCGCCGCGCTCCCCGAGCGCCGCCGCCAGGACCCGCCCCTGCTGCACCATCCCCCGCTCCTGCCCCACCAGCAGCTGGCGCTCGTAGGTCTGGAGGTAGAGCGAGCCGGCGACCGGCAGGAAGACGAGCAGGAGGTTCAGCAGCAGCAGCCGGACCGAGATGCGCGCCAGCGGCGGGCGGTAGCGCCGTGGTGCGCGCACACGCGGCCTCAGTCCTGCCGCCAGCGGTAGCCGAGCCCGTACACGGTCTCGATCCCGCCGTCGCCGGCGGCGTCGGCCTCGGCGAGCTTCCGCCGCAGCCGCTTGACGTGGCTGTCAATCGTACGGTCGCTGGCGTAGGCGTCGTGCGGATAGGCCTCGGCGAGGAGCTGGGCGCGGGTCTTGACGTGACCGGGGTGGCGGGCGAGCGCGTGCAGCAGGTGGAACTCGGTGACCGTGAGCTGCAATGGGCGCTCCCCCCAGCGCGCCTGGTAGCGGCGGAGGTCGAGCTCCAGGCTCCCCAGCCGCAGCACCCGCTCCTCCGCCCCGCCCGCCGGCTCGTCGCGCAACGCCGCCCGCCGCAGCAGGACGCGGATGCGCGCCACCAGCTCGCGCATCGAGAACGGCTTGCAGAGGTAGTCGTCGGCCCCCAGCTCGAGGCCGAGCACGCGGTCGAACTCCTCGTCGCGCGAGGTCAGGAAGAGGATCGGCAGCCGCTCGGAGAGGGCGCGCAGGCGGCGGCAGAGCTCGCGCCCGTCGAGCCGCGGCAGCAGGATGTCGAGCACCGCGACGTCCGGCAGGCCGCGCGCGAAGACCTCCCAGGCGGCGAGGCCGTCGGCGTGGAGCTCGACGCGGAAGCCCTCGCGGCGGAGGGCGTAGCCCACGGTCTCGCGCAGGTCGGGCTCGTCGTCGACGACGGCGATGAGCGGGGCGGGCGCGGTCACGCCGGCAATCTAGCGCAAGGCGCCGGGCACCCCGCCCGCCGCCACACCGCCGCCACAATCTTGCGCCCTCCCGCCGCGGCACCTCCCTTTTCGGACCCCGCGGGTGCGCTCTTCTTTCGCCGGACGACGAAAAGGAGACGACGCCATGTTCGAGGCCAGGCTCGACGAAGCTCCCGTCAAGCGCCGATTCGGCGATTCGCTGGCGGTCAAGCTGTTGACGATCGGGTTCCTGATCCTGCTGCTCCTGATCCCCTTGGCGATGGTCCGCTTCCTGGTGGGGGAAAGGCAGGGACGGCGCGAGGAGGCGGCCGCCGAGGTGGCGGCCAGCTGGGGCGGCGCGCAGACCCTCGGCGGTCCGGTGCTGACGGTCCCCTACCGTGCCCGGTCGATCGACAGCAGCGGAAAGGTCGAAACCTGGACGGAGTACGCCCACTTCCTCCCGGAGCGGCTCCAGGTGACGGGCGAGCTGCGGCCCGAGCGGCGGCAGCGCGGGATCTTCGAAACGGTCGTCTACCGTGCCGAGCTGCGCGTCTCGGGCGCCTTCCGGCCGCCCGACTTCTCCGCCTGGCACATCGACGAGCGCGACGTCCACTGGGACCAGGCGAACGTCTCCTTCGGCGTGCCCGATCCGCGCGGCATCCGCCAGGGAGTGGTGCTCCGCTGGGGCGACCGCGACCTCCCGCTCGAGCCCGGAGCGGGCGAGGCCCGCCTGTGGATGACCGGGCTGCGCGCGGCGGTGCCGGGGCTGGCCGCCGCCGAGGCAGGACCGATCCCCTTCTCGCTGGCGCTCGGGCTCAACGGCAGCGGCAGCTTCGCGGTGCAGCCGTTCGGCAAGGAGACCGTGGTGCGGCTGCGCTCGAGCTGGCCGCATCCGAGCTTCGTCGGCGGCTTCCTGCCCGAAGCCCGCACGGTGAGCGACCGCGGCTTCGACGCCACCTGGCGGGTCTCCTGGTTCGGGCGCAGCTACCCGCAGCGCTGGCGCGCGAGCGAGAAAGAGACCCTCGTACCGGAGGGCGCCCTCGCCACCTCGACCTTCGGCGTCGAGCTCTTCATCCCGGCGGACGGCTACCAGAAGACGGAGCGCTCCCTCAAGTACGGGGTGCTCTTCATCGCCCTCACCTTCCTCGCCTTCTTCCTCTGCGAGACCTTCAACCCGTTCGCGGTCCACGCCGTGCAGTACCTGCTGGTCGGCTTCGCGCTCTGCATCTTCTACCTGCTGCTGCTCTCGCTCTCGGAGGTGCTGCCCTTCGGCGCCGCCTACGCGGCGGCGGCCACCGCCACGGTGCTGCTGATCGGCGCCTACGGCGCGGCGGCGTTACGCGGCTGGCGGCGCGGGGCGCTCGTCGGCGGGGTGCTGGCGTCGCTCTACGGCTACCTCTGGTGCCTGCTGCGGGCGGAGGACCGGAGCCTGCTGCTGGGCTCAGTCGGGCTTTTCCTGATCCTGGCCCTCGTCATGTACCTGACCCGGCGGATCGACTGGCACGCTCCCCGGCGGGGGCGCGGGGCCGTGGAGGGAGGCGGTGCGGGGTGATTAGGGCTCGTAGGCCAGCAAATGCGGGATACCGCCTCCGATTTCCGTCTTCTCCCTGCGGGAGGCCACGGGCTTGTCCAGGAAGGCGGATTTCTTTCCCAGGGCGTTTCAAGCCGGGGAGCAACTCGTCCTGATATCCGGTATAACTGCTGCGCAGCCGATGAAGAGAGCGGAGCTTGCGCAATCCCCCAAGGCCGGGGAAGCCGCCGTCCCGGAGGAGGGGCGTTGGCTTCCCCATCACGAAGCGTTGCTCGAAGCGGCCGAACACTGGCCCGGCTCGGCCGGACGGGAAGCCGTCGCGCAGGCCGTTACGGGTCTTCTCGTGCGCGCCTACTGGCACCAACAGACCGGTGGCCGCAGTCGGGCCTTCCCGGTGTGGCGGGCGGAAGGCGCAAGCGCTTCTCTCCAGCTCCGCGAGCGCGTTCGCCGTGCAACCGAAGTGCTCGGCGGCCGTTCCGTCCTGGAGGCTTCCTACTGTATCGGTCTCCTCTACACCCATCTCCTCCCCGAGGAGACGCGTGCTGAACGGGGCGCCTACTACACTCCGCCTGCGGTCGCCGAGCGGCTTCTCGACCTTGCCGCCGGCGAGGGCGTCGACTGGTCGACGGCGACCGTCCTCGACCCGTCGTGCGGGGGCGGTGCCTTCTTGGTTCCTGTCGCCGCACGCATGCTGGCTCACCACCGCATCCAGGCGCTCTCTCCTGCCGACCGTCTCGTGCATGTCGAGAGTCACTTGGCGGGCATCGAGATCGACGGCTTTGCGGCCTGGATGACGCGCGCGTTTCTGGACCTACTCGCACTCCCGGTAAGTCGGGAGGCGGGCCGGCCCTTACGCGTACCCATAGAGGCTGAAGATGCACTCCAGGTCGTCGTGAACGACACCCGGCGCTTCGATCTGGTCATCGGCAATCCACCCTATGGCCGGGTCTCGTTGTCACCGCGGCGGCGGGCTCTATTCGAGCGGTCCCTCTACGGCCACGCGAACCTTTATGGCGTCTTTCTCGATGCGGCGCTCCGCTGGCGAAAGCCGAAGGGGCTCGTCGCGTTTCTCACGCCGACCTCGTTCCTCGGCGGCCAGTACTACTCGCGCCTGCGGGCCCTGCTCCTCGACGAGGCTCCGCCGCTCGTGATCGACGTCGTCTCGGACCGCACGGGAGTGTTCCCGGCGGTGCAGCAGGAGATGTGCCTCACCGTCTTTGGAGAAAATCCTTCCCAGACGACCACCGTGCATCTCGTCGAGCCGAAGAACGGCAGCCTGGACGTCGTCCGAGCCGGATCCTTCCCGTTGGCCAGGAGCTTGCGAGGCAGCCCTTGGCTCCTTCCCCGTTCTCAGGCCCAGGCACGCCTCGTGGAGCACGCCTCGCGCATGGGGACCCGGCTCGAGACACTCGGTTACCGCGCATCGACGGGGCCGCTCGTCTGGAACCGCGTGAAGCGTCAGTTGCGCTCCCGCCCTGAGCAGGGCACCTACCCGCTCATTTGGGCGGAGGCGGTGCGGCCGAACGAGTTCCGGTTCGACTATCGTGCTCGCGTCGAGCGCAGCTTCGTCGCCGTGTCAGAAGGACAAGACCACCTCCTGACCACTCGTCCCTGCGTTCTCGTGCAGCGGACGACGGCGAAGGAGCAGCGGCGGCGCCTGGTCGCCTGCGCCGTGCCGCAGGCGTTTCTCGCGCAATGGGGTGCGATCGTGGTCGAGAACCACGTCAACATCCTCCGGACGACGTCACACGCGCGGGTCTCGCCGGCGGCGCTCGCCGCCGTCCTCAACACGGCGGTCGTCGACGAGGTCTTCCGCTGTCTCTCGGGGTCGGTGGCCGTCTCGGCGACCGAGCTGCATGCCCTGCCGCTTCCGGACCCGGAGGTCTTCGCGCGCATCGAGGAGCTGCTCTGCCGCGAGCCTCGCAACGAAGCGGCGATCGAGAAGCTCGTCGCGGAGGCCTATGGAGCCCGGCCGAATTCCCGCCTGGCTTGACGGCGAGCTGCCGGCGCCGGAGGAGCTGCTTCGCCGGCTGGAGGCCCTCGTCCCTCCTCAGCTCGATCCGGACCGCTACGTGCGACGCCTCGTCGCCGCGCGGGCGCTCTTCGTGATGCTCTATGGGTACGCACTGGAGGGGACCGAAACCTGGATCCGACCGACGGCGGTGATCGACATGTCCGATCTGCAAGCCGCCCGGCTGGCGCCCGCCGAGCGCCGGGAATGGCTCAGCCGCGTCCAGAGCGCCCGCCGGCCGCAGGAGGTGCCGGGACGCTGGTACCGCGAGAACTCGCGCGAGACGATCCGCGACGAGGCCTTGCGGCGGCTGGTGGAGCTCGGGATCGTGGTCCAGCGTCCCGGCGTGCCGCCGACTTCGCCGAAGCCACGCTACGCGCTCGCGGCCAGCGTTCTGCCCGTCCTTGCGCCGCGCTTGTCGGCGACGGCGCTCGAGCGGGAAATCGGCCGCTGGCGGAAGGCGCACCTCTCCTCCGCCGCTCTCGCCCGGATCGCTCTTGATCGCAGAGGAGCGACGGCGACGACGCGGCGGGTGCGGATCACTTTGCCGAACGGCGAGAGCCGCCACCTCGCTCCCGGCCCGAGCGCCGAGCTGACGCGCGCCGCCGTCGAGGAGCTGGCACCCCGCTTCCTCGCCCGTCCAGCGGTGCTGCTCGTCAGCGAGTCGGCGCAGAAAGTCTCTTACCGCGACGAGGAGCTCCTCCGCGCGACGGGCCTCCGCATCGATGCCGCGACGACGCTGCCGGACGTGGTGATGATCGACCTAGGGGTCGAGCCGCCGCTCTTGGTCTTCGTCGAGTGCGTGGCGACGGGAGGCGCGGTCAACGAGGCGCGGCGCGCCGCGCTCGAAGCGCTCGCCGTGGCTTCTGGTTACGCCGCGCAGGACACGGCGCACGTCACGGTCTTCGGCGATCGGACGGAGGCGCAGTTTCGCGCCCATGCAGCCGCCCTGGCCTGGGGCTCCTTCGTCTGGTTCGCGTCGGAACCCGACAACCTCGTCTTCCTCCGTCGGGGCGGGCGCCGAGCGAAGACGACGCTTGCCGCGCTCTTGAGAGAGCCTGGCAGATCCAAAGCGCCTTCATAGCTCTTTGTTGAGGCTCCGCGAAGAGAGGCGCTCGATGTCCTCGGCGCTGAAGATCCCCGTCTCCTGGTGCCTGCTGCGCGCCGAGGACCGCAGCCTGCTGCTGGGCTCAGTCGGGCTTTTCCTGATCCTGGCCCTCGTCATGTACCTGACCCGGCGGATCGACTGGCACGGCCCCCGGCGGGGCCGCGGGGCCGTGGAGGGGGCGTGACGCGACCCGGGCGGCGGTAGGCGCCTTCGCGGCTCCAGGGGTGGAGCCCGCCCACAAGCGTAGGGCATCCGTGACGCTGACGACCCCTTTGTCGAGGAGCAGGGCGAACAGCGCGTGGAGATCCGACTTGCTCGCGAAGTCGTCGAGGCTTTGGATCGGGGCCCGCGGCTCGGCGGGTGCGCCGTAGATCTCGGCGAAGAACTCCATCGGCGGAATGCCGAGGGCGGCCAGAATGCCGGCGACGTGCTCGTAGCGCAGCTCGATCGTGCCGCCGAGGACCTGCCGCAGGTAGTCCCTGTGCCGGCCGAGCTGCCGCTCGACGTCGCGCAAGGAGAGGCCCGCACGCTGGATGGCGACCCGGAGCTGCTCGCGGACCTGCCGGGCCTCTTCCCGCCCTCGCTCGCTGTGTCCCATGGGCAGCGATCCTAACCGACGCGCCCGATAGATTCCATCGCTGACACCGCCGCCGTTGACAAGCAGCGGCATACCTGCTGTAATCCCCGGCATGCGATTCTATTTCATCGGCAGCCGTTCCATTCGGCGGCTCCGTCTTCGAGACGAAGCGCCGGTCATGGAGATCGCCGGCCCGTCTCGGAGATCGCCCGCCCATCTCGGAGATGGCGCCGCGGTCACCGAGATCCCGCGTCCGTCACGGAGATGGCGCGCCGATCTCGGTGACGGCGCGCCCGGCACGGTGATCGAGCGCCGAGCACGGAGACGGGGCGGCCAGCTCGGAGATCGCGCGTCGATCTCGGAGATGGGGCGCTCATCTCGGAGATCGCGCGGTCCGCCCCGCTTCCCGGGCTTCCGCCGCCGCCGCGGCGCCGCGACGGTGTTCCCTCGAACCACGACGTTCACGAAAGGAGATCTGTCATGCCTGATGTCCCCAGCCCCAAGTCCCTCGCCGACCGGCTCAAGAAGTGGGAGCAGCTCCGCGACACGGTGCCCCAGGTCCTCGCGGAGGCGCCGCACATGCAGACCGACCACACCGACTTCGACCAGGCGCTCAAGGCGCTCGTCCTCCTGGAGCACGACCAGGAGGCCGCCACCGCGCGGCTGCGCGAGGCCACCCGCCGCCGCGACGAGCAGGCCGTCCGCGTGCGCCTGCTCAACAATCGCCTGGTCGCAGGCCTCCAGGCCCACTTCGGCCCCGAGCACGAGCGGCTGATCGCCTTCGGCGTGCCGCCGCGCCGGCGGCGGCCCAACCGGAGGAAGGCGCAGGCGGTCCCGCCGCCCGCTCCCGAACTCGTGAAGGCCGACGAACCGGCCGGCTAGAGCTGTCACCCCCGGCGGAGGCGCCCGCCTCCGCCGGGTTTTTCTCCCGCCTCAGCTCTCCAGCCCGTAGAAGCAGCGCCCGATCGCGAGATCGGGGAGGAAGGCTGTGACCCGGTAGCCGGCGGCGAGGTAGTGCTGGAGGGCGCGGCGGGAGGACTGGCGCCAGCGCGGTGCGGCTGCCGGGTCGGCGTTCTTCAGGTCTTGGATCGAGTGAGGGATCTCGACGCGCACGCGTGGGGCGTCGGGGAGCTCGGCGGCGTCGTTCACCACCGGCGCGTCCGCGAAGCGCTCCGGGTCTTCGGGGAGCCGCCCGGCGAGGGCCGCCGCCGTGCGCTCGCCGGCGAGGCGCCAGGAGACGATGAAGCGGTCGGTGCCGATGCCGCGCGCCAGCTCGCTGCCGATGTCGCCGCCGTACATCTCCTCGACGTACTCGACCGGCTCGGCGCCCAGGCGGTTCAAGTTGAGGTGGGCGTTGCGGGCCTCGAGCGGGTCGTAGGTCCACTCCGCCTCCTCGACGCCGAGCTCCAGCAGCAGCTCGCGCTGGTAGAGCTTCAGCCGGCGGCCGAGCCCGAGGTCGCGCGCCTCGGGGCGGACGGCGAGCATCTTCGACCAGTGCACCGGCCGCCCGCCGCGGAGACCGGTGAAGCCGAGGACGAAGCCGAGCATGCGGCCCGCCGGGTCGAAGGCCCCGGCCCCGACGCCGCCGATCCGCTGCGTCACCTTGATGACGCTCGCCGGCACCCGCTCCTCGAAGTCGATCCCCCAGGTCTCCTTCTGGAGGTCCACGCACGCCTTGCGGTCCGCCTCGCTGGCGAACGGACGGAGAATCACCTCGCTCACGGGCGGCGATCCTGGGACGGCGCCCCGAAGGTGATCTCGAGCTCGACCGTGGTGCCGAGGGCTCGCGCCCACCCGCGCAGGAAGCGCACGGTGGGGTTGCTGTTGGCCTGCTCGGCCTGCGAAATGGCTTGCTGGCGGCAGCCGAGCTTTTCCGCTAGCGCGGCTTGCGAGAGCGCGGCCCGCTCACGCGCCTCCCGCAGGAGGTAGCCGACGGGCGATTCCTCCCAGGCCGGCAGCTTCCCCCAGCGGCGGAGTGCGGCCCACTCGAGATAGACCCGCGGTCGCCGACGTTTGAGCCCGGGAGGAAGCGGCGGCAGGGAACGCGGGGGGGGCGTCGTGAAGGTTCTCATTCTCGCCATCTTCGGACCTCGCTGAGATCTCAAGTCGATCGGGCACAACGTATAGATTGTACGCGGCGCAGGCGTCGGTCCTCGAGGTGCTCCGTCGTAAGCTCTGCCCCATGACCGACCTCCGCCCGGCGTTGCCGCCCTCACCGCCGGCGCGGATCGACTTTCGGCGGTACCGCAAGCTGCGGCGCTTCGTCGCATCGGTCTTTCTCCACGCCCTCTGGTGGGACCTGCTGCTCAACCGGCCGGGGCTCGCCGTCTTCCGGCCGCCGGCGATCGTGCGCTGGCGGCGGATCGCGCGGCGCTACCGGGCGCTGGCGGTCGAGATGGGGGGCGTGCTGATCAAGCTCGGGCAGTTCCTCTCGGTGCGCGTGGACCTTCTGCCGGCCGAGGTGATCAACGAGCTCTCCGGCCTCCAGGACGAGGTCCCTCCCGCCCCCTACCCCGCCGTCCTGGCGCAGGTCGAGGCGGAGCTGGGGAGGCCGGTCGGCGCCGTCTTCGCCCGCTTCGAGCCGGTCCCGGTCGGCGCCGCCTCGCTGGCGCAGGTGCACGCCGCCGCCCTCCCCTCGGGAGAAGCGGTCGTCGTCAAGGTGCTGCGGCCGGGGATCGACGTGCTGGTCGAGACCGACCTCGCGGCGGTGGGGCTCGCGTTGCGCCTGCTCGCCTGGTCGCGCACCGTGCGCCGGCGCGTCGACCTCCGCCGCCTCGGCGAGGAGATCAACGCCACCACCCGGCGGGAGCTGGACCTGACGGCCGAGGGCAAGCACGCCGAGCGCTTCGCCGCCGACTTCGCCGGCGACCCGCGGGTGATCGTGCCGCGCATCCACTGGCAGCAGACGACGCGCCGGACGCTGACCATGGAGGACGTGGCGGCGATCAAGATCAGCGACCTGCCCGCCCTCGAGGCGGCCGGCGTCGACCGCGGCGCCGTCGCCCGCACGCTCTACGACCTCTACATGCGGCAGATCTTCGAGCACCACTTCGTGCACGCCGACCCGCACCCGGGGAACCTCTTCGTGCACCCCCTCCCACCGATCGACGCGGCCACGGCTCCGCGCGACGAACACGACGGCGCCGCCCTCCCCGGCACGCCCTTCCGCATCGCCTTCGTCGACTTCGGCATGGTGGCGACCGTCCCCGAGCGACTGCGCGAGCCGCTGCGCGAGTACGCCATCGCTCTGGCCACCCGCGACGCGGCGCGCATGGTGCGCTCCTACGAGAGCGCCGGCGTGCTCCTCCCCGGCGCCGACCTTCACCGCCTGATCGAGATCCACGAGGACCTCTTCGAGCGCTTCTGGGGCGTGCGCATCGGCGACATCCGCGACGTGGCCCTCGCCGAGGCGCGCTACTTCCTGCGCCAGTACCGCGACCTGCTCTACCAGATCCCGTTCCAGGTGCAGGTGGACATGCTGTTCGTCTCGCGCGCGGTCGGCCTCCTCTCGGGGCTGGCGACGACGCTCGACCCGACCTTCGATCCCTGGGCCGCCACCATGCCGTTCGCCGAGCGGCTGGCGCGCGAGGAGCTGCGGCGCGGCTGGCGCGACTGGGTGGAGGAAGGGGCCGAGCAGGGGCGCTCGCTCTTCTCCCTGCCGCGGCGGCTGGAGCGGCTGATCGGCCAGCTCGAGCGCGGCGACCTGCAGGTCGAGGCGGCGCTCGCCGCCGACACCCGCCGCGCCGTGCACCGGCTGGAGCGCGCCGTCCTCCGCCTGGCCTGGATGGCGACCGGCGCGGCGTTCCTCATCGCCGCCACCGTCGTCCACGTCGTCCGCCCGGAGCAGGCACTCGACACCTGGCTCTTCGCCGCGGCGGGGGTGGCGCTGCTCTGGGGAGTGCTCTTCCGGCGGTGAGCAGCGAGGGGCCTTGGGACCCGGAGCAAGTCTACGCGGCGCGGCGGCGGCAGCCGCGGCTCTGGCCCTGGCTGCTCCTGGTCGCCGGCATCGCGGCGGCGGGCGTGGCGCTCTTCACGCTCCTGCCGCGCTGGAGCGGGCGCCTCCCCTGGTCGCAGCCCGGCGGCGGTGGTGACAGTGCCGGGAGCGGCGAGGCGGTGGCGCCGCGCCCGCGGCCGCCGCGGCCCGGCGCCGCCGAACTGCGGACCGAGGGGCGGCGCGAGTTCACGGGGTTCGCCCGCGCCGCCTGCACGCCGCACGACGGGGCCGGCTTGCAGGTGGCGCTGCGCACCGGCGCGGCCGAGCTGCCGGTCGTGGCGCTGGTGGTGTCGGGGTTCGACGGCCCCGGCAGCTACACCGGGCGTGTCTTCTTGACCGCCCGCGGCCCGCGCGGCGCGCTGGTGCGCTCGACCGGCGCGGCCGAGCTGGAGGTCGAGCGCCGGAGCGCCCGCGGCCGCCGCAGCGCGCTCGCCGGCCGCTTCGAGGGACGCTACGCCGGCGCGGCCGGCGCCGGCACGCTGCGCGGCCGCTTCGAGCGCTGCCTCTTCACCGCTCCCTGAGCGGCGCGCTGCAGCGTTTCGCCCGCCCTTTTCCGTCTACTCCGGAGCCACCACACGGAGGAGACGGAACCATGATCCAGGAACGCGCCTACCCCGCCCTCGACGCCGTCCACGCCCTCTTGATCGCCGCCCACGAGGCGACCCGCTTCCTGAGCGGGCCCGACCTGGGCGGCCTGGTCGGGCGCCTGCGGCGCACCGCCGCCGGCGCCCACGAGGCCGTCCTCTACGCCTCCCGGCGGCTCGACGAGCCTGCCGGCCGCGACGAGCTGCTGCGCGCCCGCGAGCTGCTCGTAGAACTGGCCGACGACGTCGCGGTCGCCCGCCTCCAGGGACTCGACGGCCCCGCCGCCGCGGACCTGCTGGAGTACCAGGGCCAAGCCAGCCTGGCGCTCGCCGCGCTCGACGGCGAGCTGCGCTTGCAGATGGAAGCGTGCGCGGCTTGAAAGCGAATCGACGGCGACCGTCAGCCGCCGAGGACGCTCCCGCCGTTGACGTTCACCACTTCGCCGGTGATGTGGCGCGCCAGCGGCGAGGCGAGGAAAAGGACCGGGCCGGCGATGTCGTCGGGGTCGGCGACCCGCCCGAGCGGGATCGAGGCGGCGACCTCGCGTCCCGCCTCGCCGGCCAGGGCGGCGGCCGTCATGTCGGTCGCCACCCAACCGGGGGCGACGGCGTTGACCCGCACGCGCGGCGCCAGCTCGCTCGCCCAGGCCCGGGTGGCGGCGATGACCGCGCCCTTGCTCGCCGCGTAGGGGCTGTAGAAGGCCTCGCCGCGCTGCCCGGCGGTCGAGCTGACGTTGACGATGTTGCCCTCCGGCGAGCGCTCGAGGAGCGGCAGGGCGCCGCGGGCGCAGAGGAAGGGCCCGACGACGTTGACCTCGAGGGTGGCGCGCAGCTCGCCGCCGTCGAGCTCGCGCAGCGGGTTGTGCACCCAGACGCCGGCGTTGTTGACCAGACAGTCGAGCGCCCCCCACTCGCGGGCGACGTGCTCGAAGAGCGCCGCCACCTGGTCCTCCTGGGTGACGTTGCAGCGGAACATCCGGTGCGGGCGCTGCGGCGAGAGGGCTGCGAGCTCGGCGAGGAGGCGCTTGGCTTTCGCCTGGCTCGCCACGTAGTGGACCAGGACGGCGGCGCCCGCCCGCGCGAACGCCCGGCAGCAGGCGGCGCCGATGCCGCGGCTCGCCCCGGTGACCAGGACGTGCCGGCCGGAGAGGTCGATCACACGGACTCGACGACCAGCGCGATCCCCTGCCCGCCGCCGATGCAGGCCGACGCCACGCCGACGCCGCCGCCGCGCCGCCGCAGCTCCTTGAGCACGGTCAGCACCAGCCGCGTGCCGGTCGCCCCGAGCGGGTGGCCGAGAGCCACGGCGCCGCCGTTGACGTTGAGCTTGGCCGGGTCGAGCTCCAGCTCGCGCAGCACCGCCAGGATCTGGCCGGCGAAGGCCTCGTTGATCTCGAAGAGGGTGACGTCGTCGAGCGTCATGCCGGCCTTGGCGAGGGCGGCGCGGATCGCCGGCGCCGGGCCGATCCCCATGCGCGAGGGCTCGACGCCGACGACGGCCCAGGAGACCAGCCGCCCGAGCGGCGACCAGCCGCGCTCGCGCGCCCGCTCGGCGGTCGAGAGCAGCATCATTGCCGCGCCGTCGACGATCCCCGAGGCGTTGCCGGCGGTGACGAAGCCGTCCTTGTCGAAGGCCGGCGGCAGGCCTTCGAGGTCCTCCATCGTCGTCCCGGGGCGCATGTGGTCGTCGCGGTCGATGGTCTTCGCCCGCTTGCCGCTCCCCACCTCGATCGGCACCACCTCTTCGCCCAGCCGGCCGCTCTCCCAGGCCGCGGCGGCGCGCTTCTGCGAGCAGAGCGCGAACTCGTCCTGCTCGCGCCGAGTGATTCCGTAGTCGCGCGCCAGGTTGTTGCTGGTCTGCGCCATGTAGCAGCCGCACCAGCTGTCCATGAGCGAGACCATGAGGAGGTCCTGGAGCTGCCCCTGGCCGAGCTTGAAGCCCTTGCGCGCGCCCCAGATGACGTGTGGCGCCTGGCTCATGTTCTCCATGCCGCCGACCAGGACGGTGGTGCCGTCGCCGGTCAGGATCGACTGCGCGCCCGAGATGATGGACTGCACGCCGGAGCCGCACAGGCGGTTGACGGTGAGCGCCGGCACCTCCTTCGGCACCCCGGCCTGGAGCGCGACGTGGCGGGCGCCGTAGATGGCGTCGGGCGAGGTCTGGAGGGCGTTGCCGACGACGGTGTGGTCGATCTCGGTCGGCGCGATGCCGGTGCGCTCGAAGAGGGCGCGCGCGGCGTGGGCGCCGAGGTCGATCGCCGAGACGTCGGCGAAGGGGCCGTTGTATTCCAACATCGGGGTCCTCACGCCGTCGACGAGGACCAGGTCTTGGATATTCATCAGAGGTGCTCTCCTTGCTGGAGTGTCTGGGATCAGGCCGGCCGGGACGACGCGCGCGCCGACGGGCCATCATATGCCAGGGTGTGGAACCGCCGGCGCCACGAGTTGACGGGGCCGAACGGGTCGATGCGATGGCCGAGCAGGACGAGGATCCGTCGGTTCTGTGGCACGACCCACAGGTTGCCGCCGGGAAAGCCGGTGTGGCCGAAGGAGCCGGCCGGCAGAGCCGCTCCCCCGCCGCCCTGGCGGATGCGCCGCCGCCACCATCCGAGAGCGAAAGGTCCGCCCCCGGCGAGGGCTCTGTCCACGTCCGCTCGTTTCAACAAATGTCCCGGCCGGAGCCATTCCGTTCCCAGGGCGAGGAGGTCGCGGGCGGTGCCGAACAGCCCGGCGTGGCCGGCAGGCTCGAGACCCAGGGTGCGGAGGTAACGGGCGTTGCCGTCGTTGGCGAGCCCAGGCGGGGCCGGGCCGAGGTCGGGGATGGCGTGGCCCTGGGCGGCGGCGAGCTCGACCTCCTTGCCGGTCCCCATGAAGCTCTCGGCGATGTCGGGGTGGTCGCCCGGGTTCCATTCGACGCGGGGGAGCCCGAGCGGGAGGAGGACCCGGTCGCGGAGCAGGGCGCCGAAGGGGGTGCCCAGTCGGCGCTCCGCGGCGAGGCCCCAGATCAGGTAAGAGAGATCGCTGTAAGTGCCCGGCGAGGCCGGCGGCAGTGTGCCGCCCAGCAGCAGGGAAAAGACATCAGGTAAAGAACGGCAGCGAGTGTAGAGCGAGGTCCAGGCGGCGACTCCCGAGCGGTGGCGCAGCAGAGAGGAGAGGGAGCGCCGG
>DATLOC010000044.1:0-35407 GCA_035536455.1 Thermoanaerobaculia bacterium
GCGCCTCGAGCGCGGCGGCCGGCGCCGGGCCGCCGCGCCAGGGGCGTCCGGGGCCGAGGTGGAGCCGCGCCGGCGGCAGCGGCCGGCCGTCCTGCGCCAGCGTGACGGCGCGCAGGCCGCCGGGCGTGCCGCGCACCAGCAGTCCTTTGGCGAGGCTCTCCACGGCGAGGTCGAAGCGGAGCGTGTCGCCCGCGATCTCCACCCGGTCCTGCGGCGCCAGGAGGTAGGGGGCCCAGCCCTCGGGGGGGCGCTCGAAGCGGATGCTACCACCGAGGCGCCCGCCGGCCGGGAGGGCGCCGGCCGCCGGCAGCCAGAGCCACACGCCCGCGGTCTGATGGCCGAGCTGGCGATGGACGACCGGCGCCAGCGCGGCGACCCGCGCGGGTTGGGTAGCGGCGAGGTTCCGCCGTTCCCGCGGGTCGCGCGCCAGGTCGTAGAGCTCGGCGCGCTCGAAGCGGGCGAGATCGAGGCGCCAGAAGTGGGCCTGCACGTCGTCGGCGGGCGCGAAGGGCTGGGCGGCGTTGAAGAAGATCGCCTTCTCGTCCTCCAGCACCGCCGCCGCGCGCCAGGGGCCGCTCGACAGGTGCTGGGCGAAGGCCGGGCGGCGCGGCAGCCGACCGCGGCCGGTCAGGGCCGGCAGCAGGTCCACGCCGTCGCTCTCCCGCTCCACCGTCCCGCCGGCGGCGCCGACCAGCGTCGGCAGCAGGTCGAGGAGGCGGACCGTGCCGCGCAGCCGCTTGCCCGCCGGCACGCGGTCGTCCCAGCGCACGATCAGCGGCACGCGGATCTGCTCGTCATAGAGGGTCTGCCCGTGCTTCCAGCCGCCGTGGTCCAGCAGCTCCTCGCCATGGTCGGCGGTGAGCACGACGAGGGTGTCGGCGAGCGCCGGCCCGAGGCCCTCCAGCAGGCGCCCGACGAAGCGGTCTACGTAGCGGACCTCGCTGTCGTACAGGGCGTTGATGTGAACGAGGTCGCGCGCCGGGTCCGGGAGCCGGAGCTGCCCGGTGTAGAAGCCGTGGATCCAGTCGCCGCCGACGACGCCAGGGTAGCCGGGGTCGAAGGGCGAGCGCCCGCCCACCACGTCCGGGTTGTCGTAGGGGTCGTGCGGGTCGATGTAGTGGACGTAGAGGAAGAACGGCCGGTCGCGGTGGGCGGCGAGCCAGGGGAGGGCGCGGCCGGTGACGTCGTCGGCGTGACGCCGCATCGACTCCAGGGTCGGCGGCGGCGTGTAGAAGGTCTCGAAGCCGCGCGCGAAGCCGTTGCCGGCGTGGAGGGTGGGGTTGGCGTAGAAGCCGGCGGTGCGGTAGCCGAGCCCGCCTAGCCGCTCGGCGAGCGTCGGGATGCCGGCCGGCAGTGAGAAGGCGAAGCCGGGGCGGTCCTCGCGCACCATCTCGCCGGGGTAGCGCCCGGCCATCATCGCCATCAGCGACGGCAGGGTCCACGGCGCCTGGGCGTAGGCCTCCTCCACCACCGTGCCGCGGGCGGCGAGGCGGCGCTGGATCTCGGGCGAGGTGTCGCGGCGGTAGCCGTAAGGGGTGAGGCGGTCGCGGCGCAGGGTGTCGATCAGGATGAGGACGACGTTGGGATGCGCCGGCGCCCGGCGAGGCGCGGCGGTGAGCGCCACCGGCGCCCAGGCGATCAGGCCCTCGCCGCCGCCGCGCCGCCGGCCGGTCCAGCGGGCGCGCACCGCCAGCGTCGCCTCGCGCCCCCCCCAGCGCGAGAGGTCGGCGGTGAGCGCCGACCAGCGCTGCGGCAGGCCGCCGGCGCTGCGCGCTACCTCGACCAGCTCGCGCCCGGAGCCGTCGTCGATCTCCACCAGCACCTCGAGGCCGGAGCCGCGGCGCCAGGCGGCGGGGGGCACGCCGTAGCCGGCCACCAGGCGCGCCCCCTCCGGCACCCGCCCGCGCCAGTGGAAGCCGGACGGCGGCGTGAGCAGGGCGGGGCGGCGCTCCTGGTCGATCTCGATCTCGGCCCGGCGCGGCGGGCTTGGGAAGGAGAAGCTTTCGGCGCCGAGGTCCGCCGGGAGCAGGAAGCCTTCCGGCTCGGCGCCGCCGCAGGCGGCGAGGAACGCCGCGGCGAGGAGGACGCAGGGCGCCGCCGCGCGCCTAGACCAGGTCATAGTCGCCCATCGAATAGGTGAAGCCCTCGGCCGCGGCGATCAGGTCGAGCTCGCCCGGCTTGCCCCGGCAGCCGACGAAGCGGCGCACTCCCGCCTTGCGCAAGCCGAGCGACTCGTACAGCGCCGCGTGCTCCGGCGCCGGCGGCGGCCAGAAGCGCCAGCGGCGCAGCCCCGCGGCGCGCAGGTCGGCGGCGGCGGCGACGAGCGCGTTGCGCCAGTTGCCGCCCGGCGGCAGCCAGACCTCGGCCGCCCACGCCTCGTCCTCCACGAAAGCGAAGACCGCGAGCCCTTCCAGCTTGCCGGCGGCGAGCCGGTAGAAGCGGTAGTAGCGGCGCGGACGCGCCCAGTAGCGCCAGAGGAGGAAGGGGACCGAGCGCCGCACGCCCGCAACGCCGCAGCGCTCCCAGACCGCCTCCGCCCACGGGCCGCAGGCGTCGCTGACGTCGCGCAACGCTGCAGGCGGCGCCGCGTCCTCCGGCAGCTCCCCCGCCAAGTCCTCGAAGTCTGCCAGCGGCTGGTAGCCGAAGACCCGCTCGCCGAGCCGGAAGTGGCGCTCGCTCGGGAAGCCGAAGATCCAGGGCGCGTCGCCCTCCCCCGGCAGATCGGCGAGGAGGGCCTGGCCGAGCTCGACCAGCGCCGGCCGCAGGGCGCTCGCGCCGACGCCGCCCACGAAGTCGGCGAGCTGCCAGATGCCCCCCTCGCCGCCGCGCCAGCGCGCGGGAAGGCGGAGGGCGCCGGCGTGAGCCACCACCGTGCCGCCGCGCAGCGCGACCCAGCTGCGGCCCTCGCCGGGGAGCTGGCGGTACTTCCACGCCCACTCGTCGGCCGGCAGCGGGTGGCCGAAGCGCTCCGCGAAGAGGGCGGAGAGCGAGGGCAGGTCCTCGGGGCGGGTGGGACGGAGCTCGGTCATGCGGCCATCCGGAAAGCAGGTTTCTCCCGCCAGGCGAGAGCGGCGAGGCCGAGGGCGCCGGCCGCGCTCATCAGCAGGCCGGCGTGCCAGCCGGGCGGGCGGTAGCGCAGATCGAGGACACCCTCCCCCGGCCCCAGCCGCACGCCGAGGAGGGCGCCGTCGGCGGCCTCGATCGGCAGCGCTTCGCCGCCGGCGTGCGCGGTCCATCCTGGGGCCGCCGTCTCGGCCACCACGAGCAGCGCGCGCCGCGGCGCGCGCCAGGCGATCCGCCATCGCCCGGGCTGCCGCAGGAGCGGCTCCGCCCGCCAGCCCGCCGTCGCTCCCTCCGCCGCGCCTCCCTCCCAGCGCACCAGCGGCAGCGCCCCGGGGCGCTCCCACACTCGCGCATCCGCTCCCCCGTAGGCCAGCCGCCAGCCGGGGCGCGCCGCCCCCTCCGCCGGGCCGCCCAGCACCCAGCGCAGACCGAGGCGGTCGAGCCAGGGAGCCTCCCAGCGCTCGATCGGCCGGGCGTAGACCGGGTCGGCCGGCGCAAAGGTCTGGTAGACCGCCGCGTAGCGGACGAGCTTCACCGGGTCGTCGCCGCGCGGGTCGTAGAACCCGTAGACCAGCGCCGCGTTCGGGCGGAGTGCCTCGCCGGTGCCGGCGACCCGGCCCTCGCGCCCGCGGAGGAAGCGGACGGCGCCGGTCTCCGGGTAGAGCCGGGGGAGCGGCAGCGCGCCGGGGATCGCGCCGTGAGCGAGAAGGAGGTCGACCAGGACGACCGCGGGCAGGAGCGGCCAGACTGCCCAGCGGCGGGACGATGGCAACCGCAGGGAGAGGGCCAGCGCCAGCGCCACGGCGCCGGCACCTGCCGTCCAGGCGAGCTGCTCGCCGGTGAGACCGCGGGCCGCCCAGTCGCCGGCGAAGACCAGCCAGGCGGCGGCGAGGAGGGCGGCGACCGCCGCACTTCCGGCGAGCAGACCGCGCCCGCGGCCCTCGAGCCACCGGTCGCAGCCGGCGCCGGCGAGGAGAGCGAGCGCCAGCTCGACGCCGAAGAGGAGGCGGTGCTGGGCGGCGCGGCCGAGGACGGGCAGCGCGGCCAGCACGTCGCGCATCCCCGGCCAGTGGTAGGCGGCGACGAAGGAAAAGGCGAGGAGGACCGCCACCGCGCGCCAGCGGCGGTCGCCGCGGGCCCGCGCCAGCCCCGCCGCCGCCAGCGGCAGGGCGACGGCGCCGGCGTAGACCGCGGTCGCCGAGTAGTTGAACGGTCCCCACCAGGTGCCCGCTGCCGGATGGCCGTAGAGCTGCGGCAGGACCAGCCGCAACGGTTGGACGAGGAGGAGCGCGAAGGAAGGCGCCTCCTCGGCCGCTGCCGCTGCCGCCGCCTGCCAGCGGGCGGTCTCCGGCAGCGTGAGGGCAAGCGGCAGGAGCTGGACGGCGGCGAGGGCGGCGGCAAGGAGCCAGCCGTCGGCCCAGCGCAGCCAGGCGGCGCCCGGCCGCGCCGCGCCGCGCACCGCGAGGTAGAGCGCGGAGAGGAGCGCCGTGTGCAACGAGGTCTCCGGGTGGCCGCCGAGGAGCTGGAGGCCGGCGGCGAGGGCGAGCGCCGCCGCGCCCCCCCGCCCCGCCGCGATCCGCTCGACCGCCCAGAGCACCGAGGGCACGAGCGCCAGCGCGTTGCCCATCGGAAAGAGGACGAAGCTCACCAGCATCCCCGAGAGCGGGAAGACGAGCGCCGCCAGCAGCGCCGCCGGCCGCGACAGCCCGAGCTCGCGCCCGAGCAGCCAGGCGCCGCAACCGCCGCCGACGACCCGCAGCCACGGGAGCAGGACGAAGCCGAGCTGCAGAGGCAGCGCCGCGAACAGCAGATGGAGCGGGAAGAGCGGCGCCGACTGGCCGTTGGCCCAGAACGGGGCGCCGGCGGACTGGTGCGGGTTCCAGAACGGGAGGCGGCCGGCGCGCAGCTCCCGCCGCAGGTGGAGGAGCCAGGGCTGGATCTGGAAGGTGACGTCGCGCAGGTGCGGGTTGCCACCGGCGGGGTCGCCGGTCCCCTGCCAGGGGGGGAGGTGGGCGAGGCTCGCCGCCGGGCTGGGGATGCCGTCCGGCAGCGCCAGCGCCGGCGCCAGGAGCGCGATCCCCGCCACGCCGACGAGCGCCCAGGCGATCGCCAGGCCTGCGAGCGGCGTGGGAGAGCGCCGCAAGCGCATGAGTAGCGGGCCCGCCGCCGCCAGGGCGAGGAGCGGCAGCGCGGGGTTGAGCCTCAACGGCGCCTCGCCCGGCGGAAGCGGAGGCGCGCCACGTCGCGCAGCATGGCGAACGACGAGCGCAGCGGGTCGACGCGCGAGTCGGGCGAGTCCTCCCAGACGACACCGACCTCCACCACGCGGTGCCCGCGCCGCCGCGCCAGGAGCACCAGCTCGACGTCGTAGGCGAACCCCTCGACCGTGAGGTCGGCGCAGAGGTCGCGCCCCACCGCGCCGTCGAGGAGCTTGAAGCCGCACTGCGTGTCGCGCACGCCGCGCACGCCGAGCAGGCGGATGATGAGATTGAAGACCTTCCCCATCAGCTCGCGGTAGATCGGCTGGTGGCGGCGGATGTCGGCGCCGGCGGCGGCGCGGCTGCCGAGGACGAGCGGCGCCTCGGCTAGGCGCGCCTCCAGCTTCGGCAGCTCATCGATCGGCGTCGAGGCGTCGGCGTCGGAGAGGAGGACGCGCGCGCCGCGGCTGGCGAGGACGCCGGTCTTGACCGCCGCTCCCTTGCCGCGGTTCCGCCCGTGGCGCAGCACCCGCACGCCTTCGCCGGCGAACCCCTCGGCCACCTCGACCGTCGCGTCGCGGCTGCCGTCGTCCACCACCAGCAGCTCGTAGGCGAGGCCACGCCTCGCCAGGTAGTCCACCGTCCGGCGCAGGGTGGACCCCAACCGCTGCGCCTCGTTGTAGGCGGGGACGACGACCGTCAGCTCGCACATCGGCGCGATAGTATGCACGCCCGTTGACCGACCTCCTCCTTCTCAAGCTCTTCGACCCGGAAAGCGCCCAGTCCCCCGAGTTCCGCTACCTCTGGTCGCACACCCTGCTCGAGGCGCGCGCCGCCTTCGACACGGTCGACGCGGTGGTCGCCGGCGAGACGCCACTCCCCGCCGGCCGCCGCGACGCCGTCTTCCTGGTCGGCGGCGCGAACGTGCTGATCGGCCGCCGCAGCCTCGCCGCGATGCGCGCGGCACTCGCCGCCGGCGCCGCCGAGGTCCGTCCCGAGCGGCTGGCCGACGTCGGGCTCGCCGCCGACCGTCCCGTCTACACCCTGCGCGGCTACGAGCGGCTGGAATGGCTGTTCCTCGACGACCCCGGCGCGGCCTCCCCGGGGCGGACGCCGGCACCTCCGCCCCCGGTCACTCTCCTCTCCTGGGAGGCGTGGGAGCGCCTCGCCGGCGGCCGGCCGCCGGCGGAGCTCGCGGGCGATCCCGCGCTCTTCGCCGAGCGGCCAGGCGCCGCCCGCGCCGGCCTCTGCCACGAGTTCATCGATTACTACGGCGAGGTGCGCGACGACATCCTATCCTTCGTCCCGCCCGGGGCCCGCGAAGTGTTGGAGGTGGGGTGCGGCCGCGGCGTCACGGGGCGCCTCCTCCAGGAGCGGCTGGGCTGCCGGGTGACCGGGGTCGAGCTCAACCCCCTCGCCGCGCGCGAGGCGGCGCGGCACCTCCACCGGGTGATCCAAGGGGACGTCGAGGAGCTGGAGCTCGAGGGCCCATTCGACCTCGTCCTCGCTCTCGAGCTGGTCGAGCACCTGGTCGAGAGCGAGGCCTTCCTCGGCCGCCTGCCGCGCCTCCTCGCCCCCGGCGGCCGCGCCGTCTTCTCGATCCCCAACGTCGGCCACTACGCCGTGGTCGAGGATCTCCTCGCCGGCCGCTGGGACTACCTGCCGATCGGCCTCCTCTGCTACACCCACTACCGCTTCTTCACCCGCCGCACGCTGGAAGACTGGCTGCGGCGCTCCGGCCTCGAGCGCTTCACGCTCCACCCGCAGCGCACGGAGCTGCCGGCGCGCTTCGCGCAGCTCCCGGCGCCGTTCGACGTGGACCGCGAGAGCCTCGGCACCAAAGGCTTTTACGTGGTCGTCGAGCGCTGAGCGCTCGCGCCCCGGCGCCGCCGGCGCCTACCAGTCCCGCTCGTGCGTCTTGCGGAAGAGCGTGTCGTGCGGCGCCGAGCGCTCTTCGGCCGGCCGGCCGTTCGAGTAGTAGTAGAAGGAGACCGACTTGCGGGTCGTCCCCGGCGGCGAGGCCAGCGGCTCGGGGTGGCCGTGGTAGGAGAAGTCGGTGGTGTTGAAGACGACGGTGCGGTTCCAGACGGGCAGCACCTTGCGCTCGCAGCGCGTCATCTCCCGGTCCCACAGCTCGATGTGGCCGCCGTACTCCTCGCGCCACTCGCGGTTCAGGTAGACGATCAGGTTGAGCCGGCGGTCGAGCTTCAGCAGCGGGTGCCAGTTGAAGTCGGCGTGGATCTTCAAGAACCCGCCGGGCTCGATCTGGTGCGGGCCGGCGCCGCCGAAGTAGGGATCGGGGATCAGCCCCTCGATGCCGGTCAGCGCCTCCAGGAACTGCAGCACCGGCGGCGCGCTCATCTCCCACATGAAGCTCTGCAGGCGCGGCCCGAGCGGCGCGCCGTAGGTGTAGCCGAGCTTCTTTTCGGTCGGGCTGTCGAAGTGCTGCCAGGGGATCTCCCCCGGCTTGGGGAACTCGGCCAGCACCCCCTCGAGGAGCGCGTCCGGGAAGAGCCCGTCGAGCGCAATGTGGGGAAAGGGTCGGGCCGTCGTATACCGCTCGCGCAGCGCCGCCGGGTCCGCGTTGAGTCGCCAGTCCAAGCTCACCTCCGTGCCCATTGCCGCCGCCCCGGCCGCCCCAGGTCGATCACCAGCTCCGGCGAATAGGTCGTCCACCCACTCGGCGCGTCGTAGCGCACCCGCAACGCCACCGGCGCCGTCCCGGGAAGCACGAAGCCTCCCTCCCGCGGCACCTCGAAGGCGGTGACCCCGTCGCCGAGGACGAAGGACCAGCGCCCGCGGCTGTAGGGACCAAGCTCCCAAAAGAGGTCCGCGCCGGAGCGCTCGAAGTGGGCGGCGAGCGGCGCCGCGTGGCGGATGCCGCCGCAGGAGCTGGCGCGGAGCGCTGGGAGGCGCGCCGTCGCCGGCACCACCCGGGCGCGGGCCGGATCGTACTCCCAGAGCTGGCGAATCGCCGAGCCCCGGCGGCAGAGGTAGAGGTCATCGTAGAACCAGCCGGCGCCGCGCAGGCGCCCGAGGTGCTCTTCCTTGAGCCAGCGGAGCTCGGGGAAGGAGGCAGGGTGGCCGCGAGGCCGGCGGAGGACGTCGCCGGGGCCGAGCGCCAGATAGGCGCGCCCCTCGGCGGCGATCCGCTCGAGCTCCGGCAGCCTCTTCGCCGCAGCGGCGCGGCCGGCCCAGAGAGTCGCGATGCAGACGGCGACCGCGACGACGGCGGCGGCCGCGCGCCCGCGCGGACTTCGCCGGGCCAGCGCCGCGCAGCCGGCGGCGCAGGCGACCGCAGCGGCGATCCAGGCGGGGGTGGCGTAGCGCGGCTCCATTTCGGTCGAGACCGGCAGCACCGGGAGGAGCGCGAGGCAAGCGGCGACGGCGATGAGCAGCACCGCGCGCCGGCCCCGGAGCGCCGCCGCCAGGATGCCGGCGAACAGAGCGGCGAGGAGGAGCCAGCCGGCGGGGCCGGGAACGCCGCGCACCTCCGCCGCCACCTTTTCCGGCAGCACGAGCGCCAGTCGCGGCAGGTCCTGCGGACGCACCGCCCAGCCGTAGCTCCCGGCGAGCGCTCCCACCAACGCGAGGCGCAGGGCGAGGTACGCGGCGAGCGCCGCGGCATGCGGCAGGGCATGGCGGAGGCGGGTGCGCAGGTCCCCGTCAGGCAGCAGCGGCAGGAGCAGGACGAGCGGCACGGCGATCTCCTTGGCTAGCGCCGCGGCCAGATAGAGAAGCGCTGAGACGAGCGCCCAGGCGGCCCGCCGCCGCCGCACTGCGAGCGTATAGCTCGCCACCGCGAGCAGGCCGAGCGCGATGGCCTCGACGTAGTGGCGGGTCATCAGCAAGGGGACGAGAGAAGCGCTCGCCGGGCCGGCGGCGAAGAGGAGCGCGGCGAGCCCCGCCCAGGGGCGGGCGAGCCAGAAACGGAGCACTAGGTAAAGGAGCGCCGTTGCGAGCGCGAAAACGGCGAGCTGATGGACGTAGAAGGCGCGCGCGTCAAGGCCGAAGCTCGTCAGGTCGAGACCGAGTGAAGCGAACAGGAGCGGGGTAAACATCCCCTTCGCACCGAACTCCCGCCAGAAGGTGCCGCTGCAACAGATTTCGAGCGGCTGGTGCGTTAGCAGGTGGCGCAGGTGCCAGAAGTCGTCGTAGGAGAACCACAGGCCGAGGACGCGCGCGTGGAGGGCCCAGGCCAAGGCGCCGAGCGCGCCGGCAATCCCGAGGTCGGCGGCGACAGCCCGCGCATGCCGGCTCACCGGTCCCCCGCCGCCTGCTCGTGCGCCCAGCGGACGGCGCGGTCGAGCAGCGGCGCCACCGCCGCCGGCGCGTAAGCCCGCGCCCGCTCGGTGCCCGCCCGCCGGGCGCGGCGCCAGGCCGCCGGGTCGGCCAGGAGCACGGCGGCGGCCGCCGCGAAGGCCGCCGCGTCCTCCGGCGGCACCAGCGGCAGGGCGCCGTCGGCGAGGTGGACGGTCGAGGGGATGCGCGAGGCGACCGCCGGCACGCCGGCGCTCATCGCCTCCAGCAGCGGCAAGCCAAACCCCTCCTCGGCGCGCGACGGCAGGAGGAGGAGATCGCAGCCGCGCAGCGCCTCCGCCACCGCCCGCGGCGGCACGCCGGCGAGGTAGCGGTCGGCCGGGAAGAGGCGCCGCTCCTCCGCCGAGAACGGCAGCACCGAGAGGCGGAGCAGCCGGCAGTCGTGCCCGTCCCGCCGCAGCCGCTCGACCGCCGCCAAGCCCGTCGCCACCCCTTTGACCGAGGCGCCGAAGATCCCCGGCAGCGCGACCCAGGGGCGGCGGCGGCGCGGCCGGCGGCGCCAGGCGGGGCGGAAGAGCGGGTCGAGCGGCGGCGGCACCACCACGCTCTCGCGTCCGAAGCGGGCGGCGAGGAGCTCCTGGAGGTGAGGAGAGACCGTGAGGGTGGGGAGCGGCAGCGCGTAGACCGCCTCGATCGCCGCGCGGTGCGCGGCCAAGTGCTCGAGCCCCCCTTCGTAGCCCTGGCAGAAGTGGGCGACGGGGCCGACATCGAGGGCGCGCGCCTCCGCGACCGTCGTCCAGTAGGTGGCGATCACCAGGTCCTGCGTCGCCAGGCGCGGCGGCGCGGCCGAGGTGTCCTGATAGGCGGCGTCGATCTCGATCCAGTCCGGCCGGGGGCCGTGGGCCAGCACCGACAGCTCGTGCCCGTGCTCGCGCAGCAGCGCCACGTGCTGGAAGACGACCTTGTTGCCGCCGTTGAGCTCGGGAAACGGCAGGACGTAGGCGATGCGCACTCAGACGTCCTCGATGGACCAGCGGGCGAGCTCGCGCCCGGTGTCGTCGGTGAGCTGTGCGACGAGCGGCTCACCCGCCGTGCGCTCCCGCACCTCCGCCGGCAGTGTCCAGCCGGTGGGCCAGGCGGCCAGCCGCTCGGCGGCGGCCGGGAAGCCGGCCGGGTTGGGAGAGACTTCGACCCAGCAGGGCTGCGGCAGCCCGCCCGGCGGCGCCGCGGCCGGGGCGACCGACGCGCGGCGCGGCAGGCGCCGGTCGAGCGCCGTGAGCGTCCAGGCGAACGGGGCGCCGTAGTGGCGGCGGCGGAAGCGGCGCGCCGACTCCTCGAACCAGGCGCCGGCGCGCGGCTCGCGCGCGGCGCTCCGCCCGACGAGGTGGACGGCCTCGGCCGCCGGCACGTGCTCGGCGCGCAAGCCCAGGCGGGCGGCGCGTAACAGCCAGTCCGTCTCCTCGAAGTAGAGGCGAAAGGCGGGGTCGAACGACCCCGTCCGCTCCCAGGCGTCGCGGCGCACGGC
Source organism: Thermoanaerobaculia bacterium (assembly GCA_035536455.1). Lineage (GTDB taxonomy): Bacteria > Acidobacteriota > Thermoanaerobaculia > Multivoradales > UBA5704 > DASUNQ01. The sequence continues at coordinate 11,047 of DATLOC010000044.1, forward strand.
GAGGAGGCTCCCGGAGAGCGCGTGGCTCGGCAGGGGGGCCCGCGCCAGCCAGTGGCGGCGCGCGTGCCGCCGCCAGCGCCGCCGCGCCCGCGCCGCCCAGCGCTCGCCGCGCGTCGCGAGCATGGCCCACAGCTCGTCGCGGCGTCGGCGCGGCTCGGCCGGCGGCAGCAACAGCCGCCGCCCGCGGTCCCAGAAGAAGCGCGGCCCGGCGACCGCCACTCCCTCGTGCAACCGCGCCAGCAGCGCCGGCACGCAGCCGGGGAGGGCCAGCACGTCCGGGTTCATCAGCAGCAAAGCGTCCGCGCGCGCCCGCGCCACGCCCAGGTTGACGCCGCCGGCGTAGCCCAGGTTCTCGCCCGGGTCGAGGCGCTCGACCCCGAGGCCGGCGAGCAGCTCGCGCTCGCCGGCGTCGCTGCCGTTGTCCACCAGCAGCCACTCGGTCTCGACGCCGGCCCCCGCCAGGTCGGCACGCAGCGCCGCCACCGCGGCGCGGGCCAGCTCCGCCGCGTGGTAGTGGACAAGGACGACGGCGAGGCGCATGGGCGGGGGATCGAGGGCGGCGGGCCCGCCCGGCGGCCGAGCTCTCAGGCCGGCCGGGTGAGGGCGAAGGTGCAGCCGCGGCAGATGAAGTCCTTCGGCGCCTCCTCCAGGCCGTAGACCCAACGGCGGAGCTGCGCCATCTCCGGGCCGCGCAGCACCTCGGCGACGCTGCTCTGCGTCAGGTCGCCGACGACGTAGCGCTCGTCGTAGTCCTCGCAGCAGAGGACGCACTGCCCGCGCGGCGTGATGTGCAAGTGCTGCAGCGGCCGCGAGCCGATGTTGTCGCAGCCGCAGAGGCGGCGGCCGTCGCGCGCCGGCCGGGCGCCGATCTGCATGTAGCCGGCGCGGTCCATGACTTCGTAGGACTTGACGTCGAAGCGGCTGCCGGCGAAGCGCTCGCGGATCTCCTCGTAGTCGCAGCGGTGATTCGCGTCGCCGGTGCCGAGGACCACCATGTCCATCCGCTCGGCCACCGGCCGGTCCTTCATGTACTCCAAGTTGCCGAGCACCAGGTTCAGGTGGTCGCCGCCGCGCTCGTCGCGATAACGGTCGCGGTCGACGGTCGAGAGGTTGACCGAGAGATAGCGCAGGCCCCCCATGGCGACAATCGCGTCCACGCGCCGCGGCGTCAGTCCGGTGGCGTTGGTAAGGACGGCCGGCGGCAGCCCGGCCTCCTTGATGGTCCGCACCTGCTCGACGAACCGCTTGTCGAGGGTGGGCTCGTTGTAGTTGATCATGAAGACGCCGTCGATCGTCTCGCGGAAGGCCGCCAGCTCCCCCACGATCCGCTCGTACAGCTCGGTCGGCATGAAGTAGTCCTCGCGCGGCGCGACCGACACCGGGCAGAAATAGCAGGTCTGGTTGCAGACCGTGTGCGCTTCGAGCGAGACGTACTTCAAGAGGAAGCGGCTGGAGGGGTCCTCGGCGACCGGCAGCAGCCAACCGCCGGCGACGAGGAGCTCGCGCTCCCCCGCCGGCAGCTCGGCGAGCTCGGCGCCGCCGGCGACGAGCCGCGCCAGAGCAGCGAAGCCGGCCTCGCCGCTCGCCAGCATGCGGTCGGAGAGCGGGTCGTAGATCCGCTCGGGGCCGAGGTGAAGGAAGGGGTTGAGGCGCAGCCCGGCGGTTCCGCGCGCCGCGGCGCGGGTCTCGCGGGGGACCAGGACCGGCAGGATGTCGGTGCTCATGGCGGGATCAGGCCCGCGCTACCGCCCAGGCCGCGGGTTGGCGGGAGGGGGCGTCGACCTCCCAGGAGTGCTCCAGGCGGACCAGGCCGACGGTGTAGGAGGGCCCCTCCACGGCCAGCGCGGCGCGCAGAGCCCGCCGGTCGTAGATGTGCAGCCCCTCGGCATCCAGGAGGAAAATATACAGCGTGAACTGACCCTTGACGATCGGCAGGCGCGGCACGCGCAGCCTGACGTGGTGCCGGTGGCCGCCGCGCGCCGCCGGCAGCCCGCTCTGCAGGGTGCCGAAGGCCGCGACCTCGACTTCGTCGAGCCGGTTGAGCCCCACGGCCAGGTGGAAGCCGAGCTCGGGCTCCTGGCTCTCCCACTCGACCTCGAGGTCCAACGGGTCATCGCAGTGGACGAGACGCGGCAGCGTCTCGGAGCCGCCGAGCCGCACCGCGGTGATGCGCGCCGCGCCGGGGAGCGCCTCCTCGGCGACGGCGGCGGGGGTCGCCGCGGCATCCGGCGCGCTCTTCTCCAGCAGATAGTCCTCGTAGCGTCGCACCACCGCGTTGGCCTCGCCGAGCGCCGCCACCCGGCCCTGCTTGAGCCACAGGGCGCGGCGGCAGAAGGCGGTGACGTAATACATCGCGTGCGAGCAGAAGAGCAGCGTGCCGCCGGTCGCCAGAAAGGCGAGGAGCCGGTCGATGCACTTCTTCTGGAAGTAGCCGTCCCCCACCGACAGCGCCTCGTCCACGATCAGCACGTCGGGCTCGACCTGAGTGGCGATCGAGAACCCCAGGCGCATTGCCATGCCGGTCGAGTAGGCCTTGACCGGCTGGTCGAGGAAGGGCCCAAGCTCGCTGAAAGCCTCGATCGCGGGCATCTTCTCGCGCAGCTCCCGCTCGCTCAGCCCCAGCATGGCGGCGTTGAGGACGACGTTCTGGCGCCCGGTCAGCTCGGGGTGGAAGGCCGAGCCGAGCTCGAGGATCGAGGCCACCTTCCCTTCGACCGCCACTCGCCCGGCGGTCGGCGCCGTGATCCCGGCCAGCATCTTGAGCAGCGTGCTCTTGCCGGCGCCGTTCTCGCCGATGATGCCGATCCCCTCCCCCTTCTCCACCGTGAAGCTGACGTCGGCGAGCGCCGCGAAGTCGCGATGGCGCGGGCGCCGCGAGACCGCCTCGCGCAGGCGGTCCAATGGGGTCGCGTAGATGTGGTAGGTCTTGCCCAGCCCCTCGGCGATGACGGCGTCCGCGCTCATCTGACGTTGATTGTACGGCCCGAACCTGGGGCGGCGTTGGGGTCGAGGGCCGGTGGAAAGCGGAACGGGCCGCCGGAGAGTGCTCCGGCGGCCCGATCGCGGACGGCGGGGACGAGGATCAGCGCGTCTCGCCGAGGATGTAGGCCGGGTCGTTGGTCGAGTCGTTGATCACCTGGGCGCCGGCCAGGATCTTCCCCGCCTTCACCTTGACCTCGACGCTGAACCCGTTGGGCAGGCCGCCGGCCGGCAGCGGGTGGGCGCCGGGGTTGATCTGCCGCAGCTTGCCCGGGCCGAGCTGCAGGTTGGCGATGGTCTGGATCGTATCGCCGTCCAGCTCGCGATAGACCAGGTCGTAGAGCGCGAAGTCGGTGCCTGCGTTGAAGAGCGACACCGTCGAGCGGTACTGGCCGCTCTGCTGCCGCAGCCCGATCAGGTGCTGCGACTGGCCCGCCGCGGCCCCCGCCTCGAGCGCTCGGGCGGCCATCGACTGGCCGAACCGTTTGCCGGGGTTGGCGTTGTCATAGACCTCGGCGAGGATCGTCGGATAGACCCCGCTCGGGCTGTCGCTCTCGAAGGTCAGGACGCCGACCGTATTGCTAAGCCCCCAGAGCGTCTGCAGCACGTTCTCGATCCGCTTGGTCTCCCGCGGCTGCAGGGTGATGGGCACCGTGTCGTAGGCCGGCGGCGTGGTGCCGACGGCGCGGAAGGTGACGTCGGTGATCACCACCTGGTCGCTGCTGTTGCCCAGCACGACGTCGGTCTGCCAGACGCTGTTGTTGAGCCCCTTGGTGCCGAAGACGCCGACCAGGTGCACCAACGACTGGTTCGCCTTGGCGCCGCCCACGTACGACGGGTCGGCGGACTGCACGCGCACGTTGGCGCCGTAGGGGAAGAGCTGAGCGCCGGCGACCGTCTGCACCTCGACGCGGTAGTCGTCGAGGTCGTTGATCCCCCAGTTGGCGGCGAGCGCCTTGGCCTGGAACTGCTGCTGGCCGAAGCGCGCCAGCACGATGTCCTCGGTCTCGCCCACCTTCTGTCCCTGCTTGTCGTAGAACCTCAGCTTGTAGGTCGCCGGGGCGTCGTTCGGATTGCTCACGCCGAGGTAGGCCAGCTTCTCGGTGGTGGCGTGGAGCCCCACCAGGTGGTCGAGCCTCTCGCCCAGCGTCGCGGCCTCGGTGGCCGTGCTCAGCGTCGACCCCGACACGGCTTGGCCGAACTTGCCGCCGTTCTGAGTGGTGCTGTTGAAGGAGGTGATGATCGGCGCCGGGCCCTCCCCTTCGGTGACCACGGTGATGAAGCCGGTGATGTTCTCCGTGTGGAAGAGCTCGCTGATCACGTCGCCGTAGAACAGCGTCTCATGCGGCTTGATGGTGAGCGCCGCGGTCGCCGGGTTGGGGCTCGGGGTGCCGCGCTCGCGGAGCGTGACCACAACCGGAAGGTCGGCCCCGCCCGGGTTGTGCAAATAGAGGTCGCTCGACTGCACGAGGACGCCGCGCGTCTGCGCGATCCAAGGCAGGACGACGGACTTCTTCTTCGGGATCGGGGGGCCGGTGACCACGATGCTGCGGGTGATCGCGGCGGAGTTCGTGCCGTTGGAGGCCGTGTAGGTCATCGTGTACGGCCCCGGGGCGGTCCAAGCATGGGAAACGTTGGCTCCCGTCCCCGTGGTGCCGTCGCCGAAGTCCCACCCGTGCTGCGTGGCCCAGGCGCTGGTGCCCGTGAAGTCCACTTTCTGGCCCGTCTGGACCGAGCAGTAGACGAGGCCGAACTCCTGGGTGCATGCGACGCTGGTGTTGAAGCTGGCCACGAAGCTCGGCCCGGCAACGGTCACGTTCTTGGTGATGGTGTCCGTCGGGCAGCTCGCGGAGAGGCACCCGAGCTGGGAAATGCTCAGCTTGACCGGGTAGGTGCCCGGCTGGGCGAAGGTATGGGTGGCCACCTTTTCGACCGAGGTCCGGCCCGGCAGTTCCCAGAAGTAGCCCAAGTTCGTTCCCGTCGACGTGCCGGCGTCGAAGGCCACCGGTTTCCCGGCCTCGGGCGCCGCCGGGCTGAAGGTGAAGGCGGCCTTGAAGGTCGGCGGCGGCGGCGGCGGTGGTGGGGGGGGCGGTGGGGGCGGCGGCGGCGGCAGCGGGTCCGAGACCACGATGTTGGCGTGGGTCTTGCCCTGCGACTCCGCGCCGCGGGTGATCGTCAGCGTGGGCGCGAACGTGCCGGTCGCGTTGAAGGTGTGCGTGAGGGGCTCTGCGGGCGGCGTGGTCCCCGTCAGGTTGGGCGAGCCGTCCCCCCACACCACGGTCCAGCTCGTCGGGTTGCCGCTGGTCGCCACGGTGAAAGCGATCGACTTCCCCTTGTCCGCGGCGCAGCCGAGGCTGACGCAGGTGATGTTCGAGCCTCCCGCCTGGAACGTGGTGATCGCGAGCGGCGCGATCTGCGTGATGGTGACTGGCTCCGGGTTGCTAGGGGGGATCCCCTCGACGCAGTTCAGGATCTCGACCTTCACGTCATAGGTGCCGGTCGCCTTGTAGACGTACTTGCCGTGCGGTCCGACCGCCGGGTCGGTCGAGCGGCACCGGCCCTGGGCGATCTCCGTGAAGCCGGTCCCGCAGTCGCCGGCGCCCGCGTCCCCGAAGTCCCAGATCCACTCGGTCGCGCCCTGGTCCTCGTCGTCGATAGTCAGGCTCACTGAGCCGTGGTCCGGGAGGCCCTGCTCCGTCGGCTTCGCGTCGCCGGTGAATTGGAGGTCCGGTAGCGCCTGCACCTCGATCGTCGTGTCATCGCTCGCGTTCGGCCCGGCGCCGCTCACGACGACCGTGGCGGTATAGGTCCCGGGCAGCGTGTCGGGAGGGATGTTCCAAGCGATCGGGTTGGTGTTCGCCGACGTGAAGCCCGGTGTTGGATCAGGGCCTGCCACGGTCCACGCGTAAGCCAGCGGGGGCTTGCCGGTGACGGTGTTCGCCGTCAGCGTGACCGTCTGGCAGACCAGGGCCGTGCCCGGCGAGGCCGAGACGTTCGCCAACGCCGGCGCCGAGTTGAGGATCTGGATGGCGGCCGGCACCACCGTGGCGCCGGGGCAGCCACTGTTCGTAGCGCTCACCGTCTTGGTCCCGAGGGAGCTCCAGGTGAGGTTCGCCGTGGCCGAGAGGCCGGCGCCCGTGCCGCCATCGGTGCTCCAGCCCCAGCCGCCGGGATCCGGCGTGCAGGCGAGGGCCGAGGCGGTGAACCCGGCCGCGGTGTCGGTGTAGCCCGTGATCGGCCCGGTGACCGTGATCGTCGGATCGACGTCCATCAGCTGGTGCACGTCGAAGAGCGTCCACGCCGCGCGGTAGAAGTGGGTGCCGTTGACCTTGCCGACGCGCGGGTAGACCCGGTTGAAGCCGGTGCTCCGCGTCGGGTAGTAGTGGCTCCAGTAGCCGACCTGCTTGCCGCCGATCAGCTCGGTGTGGTCCGGGGTGATCTCCTCGGGGCCGCCGGTGGTGAGGGGCGAAAGGTCGTAGATCCACTCCCCCTGCACCTCTTCGATGCACCCGTGCTCGGTGCCGACGTACAGATAGCCGCTGCCGTCGCCCCCCTGGGAGTAGGTGAGCCAGCGCACGTACGGCTTGAGCGCGGCGGGCCAGCTCGAAGTCCAGAGCTGGGGCGGGCTCGTGCAGCCGCCGTCGAGGCAGCCCGTGATCTCGTGGATGCGGGCGTTGCCGTTTACCTGCTGGACGCCGAGGAACTGGCGCCCTCCCTGCTCCCACGCGGCCACGCCGTGCAAAGACTGGGTCGAGAACAGGCGGCCCAGGTCGACGGGGGAGCTCGGGTTCGTCACCTCCCAGAGCCTCATGCCGGCCGAACCGGGGCCGCCGCTGGCCGCGACGAAGGTACGGCCGGCCGCGGTGGTGAAGCCGTCCACGTACTGGAGCGCGTCCGCGGCGCCCAGGCGCTGCTTGAAGACGCCGCACGAGGTGCTCGCGGAGCTGTCCTCCTTGCAGCCGGCGGCGGAGCCGTAGCGCTCCTTGGCGGCGCTCAGGTCGTACATGAGGAGCCCCTGCTGGGGCACCCCGACGCCGTTGGAGGCGGCGAAGGCGTAGTGGCGGCCGCCGAGGGTGGTGGCGAAGACCTGATAGGAGGTTCGCCCAGTGTCCTGGTAGAGGATCTTCGGGTTCGCTTTGTTGGTGGTGTCCCAGACGGCCAAGCCGAACGGCGCGATCCCGGACAGGGCCACGAGGTTCGAGTTGCCCGGCGGCGCGTCGACGTCCCACATCAACCAGCGCTGCTCCTGGTAGCCGATGTTTTCGAGGAACTCCCCTTTCCCCTGGTCCCGCGTGGCGCGCAGCTTAGGGTCGGCGGCGTTCTCGCCGGTGGCGTCCCAGACGTGGAGGCCGAAGGCGTAGGAGGTGAAGACGTAACCCCCTTCGATGTCCAGCGACGAGAAGAGGGGGTGTTTGGAATCGGTGGTCTGGTTGCCGCCGACGTACTCCGTGGTGTCCCGGTCACCGGGGACGCTCGCCACGTCGGTGGGCTGCAGCCTCCCCCAGAACGCGGCGGGCACTCCTCGCGCACCGGTGTTCGCGGGGCAGGCGGCCTGGGCTGCCGGGGCGCCGACGGTGGCGAGCCCAAGGGCGCAAAGGCTCACCAGGAGGCTGCTCGAGAAGTGATCTCTGCTGACCAAAGGAAGCTCCTCCCTACGTCTGTGCCTCATCGGGCGGGTAAACCAAAAACTGTGTCCGTCTGTTCCGGGTCGCTATGCTACACCAACATTCCGTCCGATGCACCCCCCAGAAACGCGAAAGGGGTGGGCCGGCCGTGGCCGACCCACCCTCTCCGCATCCTCCCGAGTCGGGGCCCCCGAAAGGGCCCCGACCGGGATCATGGACGACAGAACGACTTGAGAACTACTTGACGTCGCCGACGGTTAACCCGGCGGCGGCGGCGGCGGGAAGTCGTCCTCGCAGACGCTGTCGAGCTGGACGGCGTCGAAGCCGACGCTGTACCGGCCCTCGGCGCTCATGATCGCCGTCACCCAGGCCTGCGACTCCACCACCGTGGTCAGGTCCAGGTCCAGGAACATCCAGCCGAAGTCGAAGCTCGGATCCAGGCTCTGGCTCCCCGGCACGATCGAGTTCTCGACGTTGTAGCGGCCCGTCTCGATCGGGAAGCAGGTCTGCTGCCCACCGGTCGGCGGCGAGACGTCGGACTCGAGGAAGCACAGCTCCTCCGAGTTCTCCTCCTCGTCGAAGGCCACCACCAAGTCCTGGTTCAGCGGGTACCAGGCGAAGTCGTTCTCCGCCGGGCACGAACCGCCGACGATGTCGGTCGAGCGCGAGTCGCGCCAGACGATGTAGTCGGTGCCGCCGTCGAAGAGACCGCCCGTGATGTAGCGGACCGCGAACTGCGACGCGAGACCCTCACGCTCGTCCACGCCGGGTGTTGCGGTGACGTAGCGCGAGTAGAAGGTGAAGGGGCTGGCCTGGCCGGTGAACGGGCAGTGGCCGGCGCCGTTGCCGACGTAGCCGTTGTAGCCGTTCCCCGGGGTGCAGGCCTCGATGTGCACCAGCGTCTCGCCCTGGGCGAAGTTCTCACCCGGCTCGACGTAGAAGTAGTCGCCCCAGAGGATGTTGCGGAAGTCGGCGACGGTGGTGAAGTAGCCCGGCGTCGACGGGAAGTCGAGGTTGCAGGTGGTCACCGTATCCACGGTCACGTAACCGCGGGCGATGTTGTCGTCGTAGTCGACGGCGACGCAGTTGCTCAGCGACGAGGCGTTGCCGGTCAGGGCCGGCTTCAGATGGCCGTTGACGAAGGCGGAGCTGAGCGGCCCGTAGGTCCCGGCGCAGGGGCCGAAGGCGCTCGGGAACAACGGCGCGAACGGCAACGGCGGATCCAGCGGATCACCCAGGACCGTGTTCGTGTGCGGACCGTTGGGGCTGTTCTCGTTCGGCGCTGCGGGGTCGCCCGGCTCGGTCTGCGTCTGCGGCAGGAGGCCGTTGATGATGTCGCGCATGTTCATCGTCTGGACGTCGTAGCCGGTGAGGTAGACGTCGAAGTCGAGCACCGGCACCGACAGGTCGGTCCACACGGTGACGTGCGCGATGGCGGGCGCCGCCGACGCGTTGTTGACGGAGAACAGCGTGGTGATGCCGTTCGGGCTGTTGAGGTCGACCTCGAAGTACGGCAGCAGCAGGGTCGCCGCCGGCACGTCATCGATCGTGCACATCTCGGCGACCGCCTGCCCGCCCAGAGCCAGCAGGCTCACGAGGGCGAGACACATTACGATCTTTTTGGACATGGAGACTATCTCCTTACTCGGATTCGCGGTTCAGTGTTGCCTCTGGCATGCCGGAGGCAGGAATTGCATCCCTCGGACTCCAATCGGCAGGGCTTACCTGCCCCCTCCTCACAGTTAGTCGACCTAGTCGACCGAGAACATCACCTCCCGTTCAAAGTTTTAGGGACTGCCAGAGTTTCGTTCCACGGATCGGCAAGGCCGAACCGCCTAACCTCATCAGAATATGCTTGCGCAGCCTACTGCCCCCCGCTTCTCGCTGTCAAGGGGTTGTCCGGAAAGAGAAAAGGGGGGACCGGCCGCGGCCGACCCACCCCCTTGACTGCAACGCCTGTCCTGTCGCTCGCCGTTAGTCCAGCAGGATGCCGTTGGCTAGGTCGTCCTGGCAGACGCTGTCGAGCTGGACGGCGTCGAAGCCGACGCTGTACCGGCCCTCGGCACTCATGATCGCCGTCACCCAGGCCTGCGACTCCACCTGGCTGGTCAGGTCCAGGTCCAGGAACATCCAGCCGAAGTCGAAGCTCGGATCCAGGCTCTGGCTCCCCGGCACCGCCGAGTTCTCCACGTTGTAGCGGCCCGTCTCGATCGGGAAGCAGGTCTGCTGCCCACCGGTCGGCGGCGAGACGTCGGACTCGAGGAAGCACAGCTCCTCCGAATTCTCCTCCTCGTCGAAGGCCACCACCAGGTCTTGGTTCAGCGGGTACCAGGCGAAGTCGTTCTCCGCCGGGCACGCGCCGCCGATGATGTCGGTCGAGCGCGAGTCGCGCCAGACGATGTAGTCGGTGCCGCCATCGAACAGACCGCCCGTAATGTAGCGGACGGCGAACTGCGACGCGAGACCCTCACGCTCGTCCACACCGGGTGTTGCCGTGACGTAGCGCGAGTAGAAGGTGAAGGGGCTGGCCTGGCCGGCGAACGGGCAGTGGCCGGCGCCGTTGCCGACGTAGCCGAGGTAGCCGTTGCCCGGCTGGCAGGCCTCGATGTGCACCAGCGTCTCGCCCTGGGCGAAGTTCTCGCCCGGCTCGACGTAGAAGTAGTCGCCCCAGAGGATGTTGCGGAAGTCGGCGACGCCGGTGAAGTAGCCGGGCGTCGACGGGAAGTCGAGATTGCATTCGGTCACCGAGTCCACCGTCACGTAGCCGCGGGCGATGTTGTCGCCGTAGTCGACGCCGACGCAGTTGCTCAGCGACGAGGCCTTGCCGGTCAGCGCCGGCTTCAGGTGGCCGTTGACGAAGGCGGAGCTCAGCGGGTTGTACGCCGGCGCGATGCAGGGGCCCGTGGTGCCCGGGAAGTTGATGTCCTGCGACAGGGGACCCTGCGGGCTCTCGTCGTCGGCGCCGTCGATCGTGTCGGCACCGTCGTCGGCGGTGAGCGGCAGGATGCCGTTGACGATGTCGCGCATGTTCATCGTCTGGACGTCGAAGCCGGTGAGGTAGATGTCGAAGTCGAGCACCGGCACCGACAGGTCGGTCCACACCGTGACGTGGGCGAGCACCGCCGACGCCGACGCGTTGTTGACCGAGAACAGCGTGGTGACGCCGTTGGTGCTGTTCAAGTCGACCTCGAAGTACGGCAGCAGCAGGGTCGCCGCGGGCACGTCGTCGATCGTGCAGATCTCGGCGTTCGCCACTCCCCCCAGGGCCAGCGCGCTGATCAGCGCCAGACAGACGGCAATCTTCTTCATTCGATGATCTCCCCTTTATCGGACTCCCGACGGAGCCGCGGTCACGTGGGCGGGGAGTATAGACGACGATCGATCCGACGTGTCATCCCCCGCTTGGCATTCATTTGGCCGCGGCGGTCCAGGCCTCGAGGGACCCCTCGTTCGGGCAGCTCTTGTCCATGTTGCCGAAGATCTGCTCGCTGCCCGGCTCGCCGGCGAAGCCCATGACCAGGACGGCCCGCTCGCCGCCGAGGCTCGCCACCCCCACCCCGTACCCCTGGCACTGCGGCTGGGAGGGCGCGAGCTCGCCGCTCTCCTCGCGCACAAAGGTGCCCTTGGCAGTGCCGAGGAACACCCAGCGCTCCCCCGTGCCGGTCAGCGCCACCACGTCCTGCCGGCCGTCCCCGTCGAGGTCGCCGGTGGCGAGCGCGGTGACCCCGCCGAGGTACTCCTTCTCCGCCGCGATCGGCGTCCGGCGCCAGCTCCCGGCCTCGTGCTCGACGAGGTCGATGCCCGACCAGGACTCCTTGCCGCCGCCGGCCACGTAGCCGAGGAGCAGCTCGTCGCGGCCGTCGCCGTCGAGGTCCGCGGCGTGAACGGAGGCGTAGACCCCGGGCCGGGCGAGGTCCCCCAGCGAGACCTCCTCCCAGCTCCCATCCGCCTTGCCGAGCTGCAGGATCTTGGTCGCGCCCTTGACGCGCGAGGCGATGGCGAAATCGGCGAGTCCGTCGCCGTTGAAATCGCCCACCGCCAGACCGTCGCCGAACAGGCGGTCGCGGCCGGTCCCCTGGTCGTAGCGCTCCCACTTGCCGCCGCCGCGGTTGAGGAACAGGATCGCGCCGCGGGCACCGTGGCGGAACCCCGGGTGCGTGGCGGTCGGTTGACGGACGATCCGCGGGCCCTCGCCCAGCGTCAAGAGGTCGGGACGCCCATCCCGGTTCCAGTCCACCACTTCAACCGTGCGGGAGGAGTACTCCGGGACCTCACCGCCCGCGCCGGGGGCCCAATAGGGCAGCCCCTCGCCCCACTGGCGGAAGAGACCCCGCCCGTCGCCGCGCAGGACCTGCAAGCCGCGCAGGTGCACCGCGACGGCGAGGTCGAGCGCGCCGTCACCGTCGAAGTCCGCCACCGCGATGTCGCCGTAGTCGAGGGGCTGGCCCTCGAAGCGCGCCTCCTGCCAGAGGCGCCACCCGCCTGCGCCATCGCCGAGGAAGATCTTGGGCTTGCCGTCCCCCTTGCGGGGCGGCGCGTGGACGATGTCGAGGTTGCCGTCGCCGTTGAGGTCCACGAGCTCGAATCCCTGGCGCCACTGGCCGCGGCCGGGCAGCCCGCGGTTGGACGGCACCAGTCGGAGGCGGTCGCTGGCGCCGACCTTCAGCTCCGCCAAGTCGGCGAGCAGGGCCGTCGATGCCGGGGCCGCCGGCGCGCGCAGCGGGCTCTCGGGGAACGACTCGGGGTTGTAGATCTTCACGACGAGGATGTTGCCCCGCTCCTCGACGAGGTCGAAGGCGGCGCCCGGCGGCAGCATCACCCGGTTGCCGGGGAGCTTCGTGTAGGTCGGCTTGCTCTCGACCTCGACCAGGTAGTACTGGCCCTTCTCGTCCCTGAACCAGTCGTCTTCGGGCGAGAGGACGATCTTGCCGCCGCCGGGCGCGAAGAGGGCGCTGACGTCGGGCTTCTTAGCTGCGGCCGGCGCGGCGGCGGGTGGCTGCGAGGCGCAAGCTGCGGCGAGGAGCGCGACTCCCAGGAGCTGCGGAATGGCGCGGAGCGCGCGGCTGTTCAGAGCCCGGAGGCTGGATGCGATCGACATCAGTGCGTCTCCATGATGGTGGTACGGAACCTGCAGAAAAAGCTGTACCAAAGTGTGCAAGAGCGATGCCGCGTAGGAACCCGGAACGACGAATGCGCCGTGAGGAAACCATGCCCGTGATCGACACCCCCACTAACTTCAATCGCCGTCAGCGCGGCGCCATCTTGACGCTCCTGCTCGTCGTTCTGGCGTCCGCCGCTCCCCTGGCGGCGGCCGAGACCGCGCCGCCGGCCCCCGCGACCGCAACGCCGGCGAGCGCCGTCCCGCTCACCGCGGTCGAGCCCACGTTCGACCTCGGCCAACTGGTCAAGGGCGACACCGTCATCCACAGCTTCGTGCTCAAGAACACCGGCACACAGCCGCTGACGATCGAGCGCGTCGCTCCCTCCTGCGGCTGCACCGTCGCCGAGTTCGACAAGACCATCCCGCCTGGCGGCGAAGGGAAGGTGCACGTCGATCTCCACACCATGACCCTCAACGGCCCTGGCTCGGTCAACACCGAGGTCTACGTTCAGGGACACACCGCCCCCGCGGCCGTGCTGGTGCTCAAGTTCAACGTCGTCTCGAAGCTGCTCGCCAAGCCCGGCTACGCGCGGTGGATCTACGTGCAGCACGAGCCGCAGGGCTCCATCGGCCAAACGGTCTACGCGGGCGACGGCGCCGACTTCCAGATCCTCTCGGTCGAGTCCCCGATGCCCGCCATCGCGGTCAGCTTCCGCGAGGCCAAGCCCGAGGAGCGCGTCGAGGGCTTCGCGGGCCGCCAGTGGCGGGTCGAGCCGACCCTCGCCACCACGGCGCCGGTCGGCGCGATCGCCGGCTTCATCGACGTCACTACGACGCACCCGCGACAGAAGGTGCTCCAGATCCCGGTCTCCGGCTTCGTCCGCCCGACCCTCTTCGTCGACCCCGAGCGCGCCGACTTCGGGACGCTCAACCTGAGCGGGCCACGGCACGCCGTCTTCCAGGTCCGCAACTTCGCCACCGAGGCGATCGCCCTGACCGGCGCCGAGACCGACGTGCCGGGGATTTCTGCCCAGGTCCAGCCGATCGAGCAGGGCCGGAAGTACAAGGTCGTCCTCCTCCTCGACCCGAACGCGATGAAGGAGGGCCCATTCGCCGGGAAGCTGCAGGTGAAGACCGACAGCCAGAAGGTTCCGGCGCTCACCGTCGACCTCGCCGGTACTCTCGTCCGCCAGACCGCTGAGAAGAGCGGGGGCTAGCCGGCCGCTTGACTTAGATCTCGTCGACGAAGACCGGCTTGAGGCGCCGGAAGAGGAAGGTGCCGGCGCAGGCCGCGGCCACGGTGAAGGCGGCGAGCCAGCCCAGCCCCTCCACCCGGCTGAAGCCCGGGCCCAGGAACGCCTGCCGGTAGAGCTCCACCAGGGCGACGAGCGGGTTGAGGCGCAGCCAGTCGCGGAAGGGCTCCGGCACCGCCTCCAGCGGATAGACGATCGGGGTCAGGTAGAACCAGGTCTGCAGCACCAACCCCAGCAGCTGCGAGGTGTCGCGCAGGAAGACGTGGACCGCGGCAAAGAGCGAGCCCAGGCCCACCATCAGCCCGAGCTGCACCGGCAGCGCCACCAGCAGCAGCGGGAGGGTGGGCAGCGACAGCTCCCCCAGCCACGCCAGGACGGCGATGAAGAGCGCCGAGGTGATGAGCTGCTGCAGCAGGGCGGTGACCACCACCGCCAGCACCAGGATCTCCGGCGGGAAACGCAGCTTCTTGATCAGGTGGCCGTTGTCGGTGATCGCCGTGGTCGCCCGCACCAGCCCCTCGTGGACCGCCAGCCAGGGGAGCAGGCCGCAGAAGAGGAAGACGCCGAAGTTGCCGGTGCGCTGGCCGAGGAGCGGCGTCTTGAGCACCGCCGAGAAGACGAACGAGAAGAGCGCCAGCATCCACAGCGGCTGCAGGAAGGACCAGAGCCAGCCCAGGGAGGACCCGGCGTAGCGGGCGGCGAAGTCCCGCCGGACCAGCTCGCGCAGGAGGAAGAGGTGCCTTGACATTCCGGAATCCCGTTATGCCATAATCACACGATTCATGGCCACCGTACACAAGATTCGGCAGGTGCAGCTCGTCGGTCAGAAGATCCGCAAGCTGCGGAAGGACCACAAGCTCACCCAGACCGAGCTGTCGGCACGCCTGGGCATCCAGCAGTCGGACCTCTCGCGCATGGAGAAGGGGGAGTACCGGGTCAGCCTCGACACCCTCTTCCGCATCCTGGCCGAGTTCAAGCTGAGCATGGGCGAGTTCTTCGACGAGCTGGCGAGCGAGACCTTCACCCCGCGCGACGCCCGCGTGGTCCAGGACTTTAAGGCCCTCCCCAACGACGCCCAGCGCGAGGTCGAAGACTTCATCACTTTCAAGCGGCTGCAGCACCTGCGGCAGGACGAGAACTAGGGACCGGTGAGGGTGCGCGTCGGATGAGCGGAGGCGGAGACGTGGCGGAGCTCGAGCGGCTGAGCGCGGAAGCGCGGCGCAGCCTCGAGGCCGGCCGGCTGGACGAAGCCGAGGCGCAGTTCGAGCGCCTGGTCGCCGCCGCGCGCGGCCAGGACGACGAGCGCTCCGCCGACCGCGCCTACTGCTACCTGGCCGCGATCGGCATCGAGCTCGGCCGCGGCGAGCAGTACGTTTCTGAGCTGCGGCAGATCCTGATGCGCAGCGCCGACGACGAGAGCTGCTACCGCGCCGCCTACAACATCGCCCGCGCCTACGAGCTCAAGAAGGAGAACAAGAAGGCTGCCTTCTATGCTCGCATCGCCCACGACCGCGCCGAGCAGGTGGGGCGGCGGGAGTGGCTAGCCTCGGCGAAGAACCTGCGCGCCAACCTGCTCGTGACCGACAGCTTTTTCGCGGAGGCGCGCGGCGTCTACGAGGAGGCGTTGCACCTGGCGCCCGAGCTCTCGCCGGTCTGGCGGGCGCTCATCCAGGACAACCTCGGATACTGCTACGCCGTGGAGGAGCGATACGCGGACAGCTTCCGCCTTCTCTACCGCAGCCTGCGGAGCTTGCGCCGGCACGGCGCGAAGCGCTACGAAGTGTTTCCCCTCCTGTCGCTCTGCTACGCCCACCTGGAAGTCGGACGGCTGCGCAGCGCCGTCAAGTTCGGGTTGGCGGCCCTGCAAGGAGGGGAGGCCGTCGGCGACGTCCAGACCATCAAGTACGCACTGTTCCTGCTCGGCGAGGCGGCCAACCTGGCCGGCGACCACCTTTTGGCCCGTAGGTACTTCGCCCGCCTGCAGGAGGAGCACTACCCGGACGCCGCCTACCTGCCCGATTTCCTGCTGGCGATCGACGTCCGCAAGATGATCAACCTGAGGGCCTAGGATGCGCTCGCGCTCCACGTTCCGGCTGTTCGCGCTCGGCGTCCTCGTCGCCGGCAGCGCCGCGGCCGCCGAGCGGCAGGCCGCCCTGGGCGGGGGCGGCGAGGTCTACACGGTCGCCGCCGGCAGCTACGGCACGCTCTTCGCCGGCGGCGCCGCGGCGGCCGCGGACGACACCGTCCTGGCGCTCGACGTGGCGCGGCCGGACGCGGCGGTCGAGCGGCTGCTGGTGCCGAAGACCGCCGGCGGCGAGGTCGAGGACTCGCCGGCGCTGGTCTACGAGGAAGCCTCCGACTCCCTCTTCCTGGTCTGGCGCAGCATCGTCAACCAGATCCACCCGGTCCTCTACCTCGCCAGCTACAAGGACGGCGAGTGGGGCGAGGTCATCGAGGTCGTCGGCAACCCCTTCGCGGCCAAGAGCGCGCCGCAGCTCGCGGTCACCCGCGACGAGTTCCGGTTCGCCGGCGGGGACGGGGCCGAGCGCAGCGTGCGGCGGACCGTCCTCCACCTCGTCTGGTGGGAGGCCGGCGGGGACGGCGACAAGGTCAACTACGCGCCCATCCTGCTGCTCGACGGCGCCTACGTCGGCTGGAACCCGATCTACCCCCTGGGGGCGCTCGACCGGCCGGCCGTCGAGGCGACGATCGGCGGGGTGACCGAGCAGCTCCTCCAGGCGCCGCGCGTCCAGGCCGGGCGCAACGACCACAGCGTCGTCGTCTCCTTCGCCAACCCGTCGACCGGGCGGCTGCTGGTGGTCGAGGCGAGCCTGCTGGCCGGCGAGCTGAGCGCCGTGGCCGACGGTCTGAAGGCCCACCTCATCGGCGGCGGCTTCAAGCTCACGGCCGACGCCGGCACCGTCGCCGACCAGTTGCGCGCGCACATCAACAGCGGCGGCTACCGCCTCCACCGCGGCGTCCTCACCTTCATCGGCGACGACCTGAAGGCTCACCTCATCGGCGGTGGCTTCAAGCACGGCAGCAAGAGCGCCCTCGCCGCAGCGGTGCGCGCCCGCGTCATCGAGGCCGGCGCCGGCGTGCTGGAGCACGGCGTGCAGGCGGCCACCGCGGCCGCCACCGCCGGCGAGCCGGCGGTCGAGCGGATCGAGGAGCTGGTCCAGGACGGGGAGACCGCGACGGCCGGCCCCGTGCCGCTGCTGCAGCTCCGCGTCCTCGCCAACCGCCCCGCGCCGCACACGGGCGCCGCGCCGACGACCATCTACTCCTCGACGGACGGGCGCGCCAGCCTGATCGCCTGGGTGATGGGGCCGGAGATCCGCTACATCGAGACGCAGGGGACGGGCTGGAGCCCGATCCGCCGCCTGGTGACCAGCGAGGCGTTCGGCTTCGACCAGGCCTGGAGAGTCCTCGAGCGCCGCATCCAGTCCCGCTGAGCAAGCGCCGCCTCGGCCGCGCCCGGCCGCCAGACCCTCCCAAGCTCGCTCCGGCTTAGTCCTCCACCACGAGCGGCCCGCGCGCCGGCCGCGCCGGCAGCACCCGGCCGCCGGCGCTTTCGAGCGCCGCCGCGATCGCCGGCCGCCGCTCCGGCGGACAGAGCAGGGCGACGCAACCGCCGCCGGCGCCGCCGCAGGCCTTCCCGCCCCAGGCGCCGAGCGACGCGGCGAGCGCGAGCAGGCTCTCCAGCTCGGGCGTCGAGACGCCGTCGGCCAGGTGGCGGCGGTAGCTCCACTCGCGTGTCATCAGCTCCCCCACCCGCGGCAGGTCCCCCGCCTCCAGCGCCGCGGGCACCTCCGCCGCCACCGCCGCGATGCCGGCGAAGAGCCCGATCATCTCCGGCTCGCCGTCGAGGCGGCGGCGCACCACCTGCCAGTTCTGTCCGGCCGAGAAGTGGCTGACGCCGGAGTAGACGACGAGGAGGCTCTCGCCGAGCGCGTCGAGATCGGCGGCCAGCGCCCGCACCCGCTCGCCGCCGGGGACGGGCTCGATCTCCAGCACGCCGCCGAGGAGGGCCGGGTAGTGGTCCTGGACGCCGGTGGGGAGCCCCATCAAACGCGCTTCGAGGTCGCGTGCCAGCGCCGCCACGGCGGCCGGGGCGGACCGCGGGCGCCCGAGCCAGACCTCGGCCGCCGTGATCAGCGCCACCGCCATGGCCGAGCTGGCGCCGAGGCCGGCGCCGCGCGGGGAGTCGCTGGCGAGCTCGGCGGCGAAGGGCGGCAGCTCGAGCGCCTCGGCGACGACGCCGGCGAGGGCCGCGGGCGAGCGCGCCAGCTCCGCGGCGGTCGCGGCTTCCACGACCTCCTCGCCCTGGCGCACGCGGTAGCGCCCAGCGCCCGGCGCCAGCGCCGCCGTGGCGGCGAGGTCGATCGCCAGGTTGACGGTGCGCGCCCCGGGGTGCAGGAGGCCGAGCGGCCAGATGTCGAGGGTGCCGCCGGCCAGGTCGACGCGGCACCAGGCGCGGACGGTCGGCATCGCGGCAGGCGAAGAGGCTGGGTCGGGCGGCGCCCGCCCGGCCGGCTCAGCGGGCCTTGCGGGTCGCCGGCGCCGGCGCGCTCTCGGCCGGCGCCGCCGCGGCGAGCGCGTAGCCGCTGTCGCCGGCCGGGTCGGGGAGGAGCCGCGGCGCCACGCCGCTCGCCATCGCCTCGCGCAATTCGTCGCGGTAGGCGCGGAAGGAGGCGAGCTTGGCCGAGGGGATCGGCTCGTCGCGCACGCTCTTGAGCGACAGCGGGTCGATCCAGCGGTTGTGGTGCTGCACCCGGTAGTCGAGGTGCGGGCCGGTGGCGAGGCCGGTCGAGCCGACGTAGCCGATGACGTCCCCCTGCCGCACCCGCGCCCCGGCGCGGATCCCCTTGGCGAAGCGCGAGAGGTGGAGGTAGGCCGTCAGGTAGCCCTGGGCGTGCCGCACCTTGACCACCCTGCCGCCGCCGCGGTCCCAGCCCGCCGAGGCGACCACGCCGTTGGCGGTCACCCGTGCCGGCGTCCCCGTCGGCGCGCCGTAGTCGACGCCGTAGTGCGGCCGGTACTGCTTGAGGACGGGGTGGAAGCGCCGGTGAGAGAAGCGGGAGGTGATGTTGGAGTAGCGCATCGGCGAGCGCAGGAACATCTTCTTGAGCGGCCGCCCCTCGCCGTCATAGAAGACGCCGCCCTCGTTCCAGCGGTAGGCCTCGTGGCGGCGGCCCCGGCTCTCCAGGGCGACGGCGTAGACGGTGCCGATCGAGTCGACCTCGCCTTCGAGGCGGATCTCCTCGTAGAGCACCTCGAAGCCGTCGCCGGCGCGCAAATCGCGCGTGAAGTCGAGGTCCCACTGCAGGATGTCGGCCATCTTGTACGCCAGCTCGGCGGGGCCGCCGGCGGCGCGGATCGAGGCGTCGAGCGAGCCGTGGAGCTTGCCGGACAGGGCGCGCAGCTCCATCGTCCGCTTGAACGGCTGCCAGTACGAGCTCCACCCCTGCGCCGCCCTGCTCATCCCCACGCGCCCGCTCCCCTCGAGCGTCAGCTCGAAGGAGGCGAGGCTCGAATCGGGGTTGAAGAAGGCGGAGTAGCGGTTGCCGGCGCGCAGTTGCCGGAGGTCGACGTAGGCGGCCAGGGCGTTGGTGGCGTGGCGGGCCTCGTCCGTCTCCAGCCCCAGCTTCGCGAACACCTCCGAGACCGTCTCCCCGCGCAGCAGCGTGAATTCCACCGGCACCCGCGCGCGGTCGAGCAGCGGGCTCGCCGCGTCGGGCAGCGTCACGCTCTCGGCCAGGATCTCGTTGAAGCGGGGGGTGGGGAGGAGGGGGAAGGGGGAGCGGCTGTAGGCCTCGAGGCTCTCGGTGGTCAGCATCAGGCCCGCCGCCATGAGCGCCAGGACCGCGGGACAGATCAGGCGCAGGACGCGCGAGCCGAGCTTGACCCTCTGTTGCAGCATACGGCGCAACCTCCCCACAGTGGTGACCCGAAGCGAATACCTAGTTGAAGACCGGGGGAAGCTAGCACAGGAGGCTAAGCGCCACAACCCACGGGGGTTGGTGCCGCGGGCGGGGCTTGCCGGAGGCTTGAGGGGGCGCGCAGGCGCCTATTGCAGAGCGCCGGCGATGACGCTGTCCGGGTCGTCGGGCAGCTTGCCGCGGAAGGCCACCTGGCCGTTCTTGAGGATCAGCAGGCCGGGGAGGGTGGCCACCGTGTACTGCTTCGAGAAGGCGCCGTCCTGGTCGAGGTAGGTCGGCACCGCCAGCTGCTTGCCGGCGAGGAAGCCCTCGACCGCCGCGCGGTCCTCCTGGAAGTTGACCGTGACGACGCGCGCCTGGCCGCCCCAGCGCTGGGCGATGGGGTTGACCCGGGCGACGATGTCGCGCGACTTGGGAGACCACGACGCCCAGACGACGACGATGGTCGTCCCCTGCGCCAGGTCGGCGTCGGAGAGCCGCTCGCCGCCCAGCCCGGTGAGCCGCACGCCCTGCGCCGCGGCGGGAGGCGCGGCCGCCAGGAGCGCCGCCAGCGCCAGCGCGCAGGCCGCTAGGCCGCGGCCAAGGCCGTTGAAGGTCGTCGCACGATGCATGGTGGGGGTTCTCCGCTAGACGGAGCGCTCGAGGCCGCCCCGGTGGGGCATGTCGGTCAGGATGCGGAGGCGCAGGCGGTCGGGGGCGTTGCAGCGCACGCTCTCGCGGACCAAAAGGAGGAGCTTGCGGGTGTAGTCGACCTGCCGCGAGCAGGTACCGCAGCCGTCCACGTGGCTGCGGAACGGGGCGAGGAGTGCCTGGTCCAGCTCGTTGTCGAAGAACAGGTAGATCGAGTCTCCGACCACTTTACAGTCCATCATCTCCTCCGCGGAGCCTGGGGTGTTCCTTTGGATGGGACGCCATTGTCAGCCGTGGGAATCAACTCTCCGACCCGAGGCGAAAATTTCCGCGGCCGTCCCCTCACTCCGCGACGACCGCCTTGCGGCTGCGCATCTTGGCCGGCTCGACCCCCTCGCGGAGGTAGCCGTGGTCGCGGGCGAACTCCAGCATCGCCGCCTCCAGCAGGCGCCGCCCGCGATAGAGCCGGCTCATGACGGTGCCGACCGGCACCTCCAGGATGTCGGCGATCTCCTTGTAGGAGAAGCCTTCGAGATCGGCCAGGACGACGACCATCCGGTAGTCGGGCGGCAGCCGGTCGAGGGCGAGCTGGACGTCCTGGTCGAGGACGTTCTCCAGCAGCTCCTCCTCCGGGTTCCTAATCTGCCGCACGCTGTCCTCGTTGACCTGGCTCTCGAAGGACTCCTCGATGTCGGCGAAGTCCGAGAAGGCGGGGGACTGCTGCCGCTTGCGGTAGTTGTTGATGAACGTGTTCTTCATAATCTTGAAGAGCCACGCCTTGAAGTTGGTCCCCTCTTCGAACTTGTCGTAGTAGCGGTAGGCCTTGAGGTAGGTCTCCTGGACCAAGTCCTCCGCGTCCTCCGGATTGCGGGTCATCCGGTAGGCGGTGTTGTACAGCGCGTCCACGAAGGGCATCGCGGCCGCTTCAAAGTCCCAACCTTTCTGATGGTCGGCTGCCTCGCTGAGCATGCTGACTCCTTCCGACAGTCGGCTCCGCCTATGGCATACGCACATGCGGTGCCAGGGGTCACTGGACCCGATCCTCGGGACCAGCGCCCGGGAGCCCACCGTTCCGTCCTCCGCCGGGGACGGCCGGAGTACGCCGAAAGGGCGCGAGGCGGTGCCAATCTACGGCAGCGGCAGCAGCGCGGTCTTGGCGAAGTCGATGAAGGGGCCCGGGTAGATCCCCATTGCCAGAGTCACCAGGGCGCAGAAGGCGACGGCGAAGCGGATGCTGCGCGAGGGCAGCGGCGCCGGCGCCGTGTCGGTCGGCTCTTTCAGGTACATCGAGACCACGACGCCGAAGTAGTAGTAGAGCGAGACGGCGCTCATCACCACGCCCACGATCGCCACCCACGCCCAGCCGGACTGGACCGCCGAGGCGAAGAGGTAGACCTTGCCGACGAAGCCGCCGGTGGGCGGGATGCCGGTCAGGGCGATCAGGAAGAGGAGCATCATGGCGGCGAGGAACGGCGAGCGGCGCGCCAGCCCGGCGTAGTCCGCGAGCGTCTCCCCCGCGTACTCCCGCCGCTCGAGCAGAATCACGGTGCCGAAGGCGCCGAGGGTGATGAAGCTGTAGGTCAGGAGGTAGAAGACCACCGACCAGAGCCCGATCTCCGAGACCGCCAGGACGCCGATCAGCACGTACCCGGCGTGGGCGATCGAGCTGTAGGCGAGCATGCGCTTGACGTTCGTCTGCGTCAGCGCCGCCAGGTTCCCCCACACCATCGAGGCGACCGAGACCAGCGCCACGATCCACTGCCACTCGACCTGCAGCGTGATCAGCCCCTGGTAGAAGATCCGCACCAGGATGGCGAAGGAGGCCGCCTTCGAGGCCGCCGCCAGCCACCCGGTCACCGGCGTCGGGGCGCCGACGTAGACGTCCGGCGTCCAGACGTGGAAGGGCACCGCCGCCACCTTGAAGAAGAGCCCGGCGGCGAGGAGCAGCCAGCCCAGCGGCACCAGCAGGCTCCCGGCGTCGTTCGCGATCACCAGCCGCTGCGACAGCTCGCCCAGGTCCACCGTCCCGGCCGCGCCGTAGAGCAGCGAGATGCCGTAGAGCAGCACCCCCGAGGACATGGCGCCGAGGATGAAGTACTTGAGCGCCGCCTCGGTCGAGCGCAGCTCGCGCTTGAAGTAGCCGGCCAGGATGTAGCTGGCGAGCGCCATCGTCTCGAGGGAGATCCAGATGACCAGGAGCGTCGCGCCGCTGGCCATGAAGAGCATGCCGGCGGTGGCGAGCAGCAGCAGCGAGTAGTACTCGGCCGGCCGGTAGCGCCCCTCCTCGAGGAAGCGGATCGACAGCAGCACCGTCACCGCCGTCGCCAGGAGCACGAGCAGCTTCCAGACGAAGGCGAAGCCGTCGAGCACGAACATGCCGCCGAGGATGCGCAGCGGCCCCGGCACCTGGAGGTGGAGGCGCACCAGCACCGCGGCGGTCAGGCCCAGCGCCGCCAGCGAGACGAAGGCCGACTCGCGGTTCTCGAAGCCGCGCCCGATCGTGCCGACGAGGAGCAGCAGCAGGCCGGCGAGCGAGAGCAGGATCTCCGGCGCGAGGAGCAGGAACTCCTGCGGCTCGAAGGGCACCCGTCAGTCCCTCGCCGCCGCGACCTCGGTGCGGTACGCCGGGTCGACCGCTTGCACCACCTGCTTGACCGGTTTCTCCAGCACGTCGAAGAAGGGCTTGGGGTAGAGCCCGATCCAGAAGCAGAGGAGGACGATCGGCACGAGATACGCCAGCTCGCGCTTGTCGAGGTCCGGGAGGTTGCGGTTCTCGGGGTTGGTGAGCGGCCCGAAGAAGACCCGCTGGTACATCCAGAGCATGTAGGCCGCGCCGAGGACGATGCCGATGGCGCCGGCGAGCGCCCAGAGCCAGTTGCGGTCGAAGGCGCCGACCAGGATGGTGAACTCGCCGACGAAGCCGTTGAGCGCCGGCAGACCGATCGACGACATGGTGATGATGAGGAAGATCGTGGCGTAGCGCGGCATCACCGCCGAGAGCCCGCCATACTCGGCGATCAGCCGCGTGTGCCGGCGCTCGTAGATGACGCCGACCAGGAGGAAGAGCGCGCCGGTCGAGAGGCCGTGGTTGATCATCTGCAGGACGGCGCCGGCGATCCCCGGGCCGTTGAGCGCGAAGAGTCCGAGCATGACGAAGCCCAGGTGGGAGACCGAGGAGTAGGCCACCAGCTTCTTGATGTCCTTCTGCGCCATCGCCACCAGCGCGCCGTAGAGGATGCCGACGATCGAGATCGCCGCCATCCAGGGCAGCAACGCCCGCGTCGCGTCGGGCAGGATGGGCAGCGAGAAGCGGACGAAGCCGTAGGTCCCCATCTTGAGCAGGACACCGGCGAGGATGACCGAGCCCGCCGTCGGCGCCTCGACGTGCGCGTCCGGCAGCCAGGTGTGGAAGGGGAACAGCGGCACCTTGATCGCAAAGGCCAGCGCAAAGGCGAGGAAATACCACCGCTCCACCGTCTCGTCGAGCGTCACCCCATACAGGTCGAGGAGGTTGAAGCTTGGCGTGCCGTTAATACCCGCGTGTGCGTAGGCAAGCCCGATGATCGCGACGAGCATCAGCACGCTGCCCGCCATCGTATAGAGAATGAACTTGATGGCCGCGTAGACGCGCCGCTCGTAGCCCCACACGCCGATGAGGAAGTACATCGGGATGAGCATCGCGTCCCAGAACACGTAAAAGAGGAACAGGTCGATCGAGACGAAGACGCCGAGCATTGCCGTCTCGAGCGCGAGCAGGAAGAACGAGAAGGCTTTCACGTTCTTGTGCACCGAGTGCCACGACGAGAGGAGCGCGAGCGGCGTCAGAAATCC
>DATLOC010000045.1:0-9461 GCA_035536455.1 Thermoanaerobaculia bacterium
CGAAGCATGCGGAGAGTCGATCGGCAGGGCGGCCGCCACGGCCGGCCTGGGCGCGAGGGGCAGCCGGACCGTGAACGTGGCTCCCAGCCCCTGGCCGTCGCTCTTCGCCTCCACGGTGCCGCCGTGCAGCTCGACCAGCTGGCGGACGATCGAGAGGCCGAGCCCGAGCCCACCATGGGAGCGGGTGGTGCTGCTGTCGGCCTGCCGGAAGCGGTCGAACACGTAGCGCAGGAACTCGGGCTCGATGCCCAGGCCCGTGTCCGCTACCCGGATGCGCGCCTGGCCGTCCTCCTGGTCGAGACGGATCTCGATCCGCCCGCCCTGGGGGGTGAACTTCACGGAGTTGGAGAGCAGGTTCCAGATCACCTGCTGCAGCCGGTCGGCATCGCCCCGCACCTCCTCGACCGGCTCGAAGACGGCCTCGATCGGGATCCCCTTGGCCTCGGCCGCGGGGCGGACGGCTTCGACCGCCGTCTCGATCACCGTCTGAATGGCGAACCGGCGCAGCTTGAGCCGGAGCTTGCCCGTGACGATCCGCGACACGTCGAGCAGGTCGTCGATGATCTGGCTCTGCGCCCGCGCGTTGCGCTCGATGCTGGCGAGCGCCCGCGGCGCCGCCTCGTCGTCGAGGCTCCCGGTCTGCAGCACGTAGGCCCAGCCGAGGATGGCGTTGAGCGGCGTGCGCAGCTCGTGCGAGACGGTGCTCAGGAAGTCGTCTTTGAGGCGGTTGGCCTCCTCGGCGCGGCGCCGGGCTTCCTGCTCGCGGCCGACGGTGGCGCGCAGCTCGGCCTCCGAGGCGGCGAGCGCTGCCGTGCGCTCCTCGACGCGCCGCTCGAGTTCGCCGGCATGGGCGCGCAGCTCGGCCTCGGTCGCCGCCAGGGCGTCGGCCATGGCGTCGAAGGCCGCCGCCGTCTCGCCCAGCTCGTCGCCGCGGTCGAGGCGCACCCGCCGGGTCATGTCGCCGCGCGCCAGGGCGTTGGCCACCCTCCCCATGCGGAGCAGCGGCTCCGCCATCCGCCCGGCGGTCCACAGGGCGAGGAGCACCGCCCCGATCGCCGTGCCGCCGGCGAAGAGCAAGGCGCGCCCGGTCTCCCGCCGCAGCGAGGCAAGGATCGAGGCCTCGGGAGTGAAGATGCCGTAGAGCCAGCGCTCGCCGTGCAGCGGCGCCACCGCGGCCAGCACCGGCCCGGGCGGCCCGGCGCCGGCGGCCTCGCGGTCGAGCCAGGCGTGGGCGGGCCGCGAGCGGTCGTAGAGGAGCCAGCCGGAGAGCTCCACCAGCTCGCGCGCGTCGGACGCCGCAGTCAGGAGCCGCCGGGTGGCCGGCCCGAACTGCTCCTCGGCCGCCAGCCGCTCGACGAGCTCCGGCTGGAGCGGCGCGAAGGGGCGGAAGGTCAGCGCCGGCGCGGTGGGATGGGAGAGGCGGATGCCGTGGGCGTCCCACAGCACGCCGTAGCTGTTGCGGCCGGCGAAGTTGCTGTCGGCGGCGATCAGCCGGTCGAGGCGCCGCAAGCCGAAGCGGCCGACCGCGGTGCCGACGAGGCCGCCGTCCTGCTGCCGCACGGGCGCCGAGACGTGGAGGAAGACCCGCCGGTCGAGCGGATCCCAGCGCGGCTCGTGCACGGCCGGCATGCCGGCGATGGCCGTCAGGTACTGCGGCGCCGCGAAGTAGCTGCGGCCGAGGAGGCGGTCGTCGCTCGCCGCCACGACGCGGCCGGCGCGGTCGGTCAGGTAGAGGGCGTCGAACTGGTGGATGCCGCGGAGCTGGCGCAGCGTCGTCCGCACCTCCCCGCGCGCCGGCGACAGATGACGGTCGCCGGCCAGGAAGCGGACGGTGGCGCCGTCCACCGCCAGGAAGCTGACGTCGGCGAGCACGCGCGCCAGCTCGCTGTCGAGCGCGGCGGCGGTGGCGCGCGCCCGCTGCACGGCCTGCGCCCTAGTGGCCGCGACCAGGTCGCGGCGCGCCGCGGCGTGGTTGTAGAGCGTCATCAGGGTGAGCGGCGCGACTGCCAGCAGGACCAGGAGGAAGGCGAGCTGCGTCGCCCAGGGGAGGTCGCGCCAGCGGCGGCGGGGCGGGGGGCTCGCCGGGGGCGCGCTCACCGCCGCCACCGTGCCAGGCTGAAGTCGCCGCCGGCGACGAGGCCGCGCGCGTCGCCCTGCGGCAGCCCGGCCAGGCCGCGCCGGTAGGCCACGAACCCTACCGCCTCGGCGAGGGGCGCCATCGGCAGCGTCCGCGCCAGGAGCGCCTGCGCCTGGTCGTAGGCGCGGGCGCGCAGCGCCGGGTTCGTTTGCCGGGCGCCGCGCGCCAGAAGCCGGTCCAGCGCGGAGTCGGCATAGCCCATGAACTGCTGCTTGCCGTGGGTGCCGAAGCGGATCTCCAGGTTCGCGGGGTCCGGACCGTGGCTGCCGCCCATGAGGCCGAGGTCGAAGTCGCGCCCGCCGAGGAGCCGGTCGAGATAGCGGTCGACGGCGAGCGCCTCGACGTCGAGCGCGATCCCCACCTCCGCGAGCTGGCGCGTCATCTCGCGCGCCAGGCCGTTGTAGGGCCCTGCGTCGGGGCAGACGAGCGTGGCGGAGAAGCGGACGCCGTCCGGGCCCGGGCGCAGGCCGGCGGCGTCGAGCAGCGCCGCGGCCGCCGCCGGGTCGAAGGCAGGCGCCCGCGCCCGCTCGTTGAAGGCCCAGGCGACGGCCGGCGTGTAGAAGCCATAGGCCGGGGCGCCGTAACCGGCGAGCACGCGCTCGACCAGCGCCTCGCGGTCGAGCGCCATGTTGACGGCGCGGCGCACCCGCAGGTCGCTGAAGGGCGGGCGCCGGACGTTGAAGCCGGCGTAGTAGCGGGCGTTGCTCGGGCGGCTGTCGAGGACCAGCTCGGGCGCCCGCCGCAGCGCCTGGATCAGGTCCGGCCGCGGCCGCAGCGCCAGGTAGTCGATCTCGCCGCGCAGGACGGGGCCGGCCGACGCCGCGTCCGGCTCGGCGAGGACGCGGTAGACCAGCCGCTCCAAGTGCGGCCCCGGACGGAAGTAGCGCCGGTTGGCGGCGAGGACGATCCGTTCCGGCTCCCAGGCCGCGAGGCGGAAGGGGCCGGTGCCGACGGGCGCGCGGTCGGCGGCGGCCTCGCCGAAGGGCGCGCCGGCGTGGAGGTGGCGCGGCAGGATGTAGGTGCCGTACCAGGCGAGGGTGGTGAGGAAGGGCGCCCAGGGCTCGGCGAGGCGGACGACGACGGTCGCGGCGTCGGGGGTCTCGACCGCGGCGATGCGGGCCGCGAGGTCGCCGGCGAAGGCCTTCTCGGAGCGCAGGGCGCGCAGGGTCCAGGCCACGTCGCCGGAGCCGAAGGGGCGGCCGTCGTGCCAGCTCACCCCTTCCGCGAGGTGGAAGGTGTAGGCGAGGCCGTCCGCCGAGACCTCCCACGAGCGGGCGAGGTCCGGGATCGGGTGGAGGTCGGTGTCGAGGGAGACGAGTTGGTTGTAGAGGTTGCGGCCGACCGAGCCCGCGGCCTCGTCCCAGGTGTTGGGATTGAGCGTCCGGGGCGCGGCGCGAAGGGCGACGCGCAGCGTCCCGGCGGGGCGGGCCGGGTCCGTCTCGCGCCGCGGGTCGCCGCCGCCGGGGCCGGCGCAGGCGCGCGCCAGAGCGGCGAGCGCCGCCGGCGCCGCGCGGCGCCGGCGCGGCGGGACGGGAGCGCTGCCTGGGCCTCTCATCGCGCCTATATACTGGCAGAACGACCGGCGCCCGCCGGCCTCGCGTCTCGATCCTCCGAGGGAGCCCTGGAGTGAAGACCTTCTGGAAAGCGCTGGCGGCGGTGCCCTTTCTGGCGCTCGTCGTCTGGGCGATCCGCAGCGACATCGCCGAGCCGCGCTCGGCCGCCGCCGCGGCGCCGACCGACGAGCTCGCCGCGCCGCCGCCGGGCGACCCCGCCTGGCGCCACGCCCGCCTCTGGGACGACGGCAAGGCCGAGTTCTGCGCCTACGAAGTGTCCTGGGCGCGCTACGGCAAGTACTACCCCGGCCGCGCCCTGCTCATCCTGGTCAAGGAGTCCTGGGCCCCCGACCTCGAGGTCAAGGCCGACCGCCCGCGCGCGGACGGCTTCGACGTCCTGAAGCTCAACCACGTGCGCGATGTCCCGACCGGCATCTACACCTACCACCAGATGGGGAGCGTCTACCTGCGGCGCGATTCGGGAGCGCTGCGCAAGATCGCCGCCACCAGCTCGGAGGCCTGCGGCGTCGCCAGCGCCGACATGGTGCGCGGGCGGCTCCAGACCCACTCGTACTTCGACGGCCAGGGAGACCGCGCGATCGACTGGCCGGCCGGAGCGCTGCCGCAAGACGGCCTGCCGGCGCACCTGCGCGACTACGTCGCCGGCCCGGCGCCGGCGACCCTCGAGGTCTTCCCCTCCCTGCTCTACGGCCGCTTCGCCGAGCTGCGCCCGACGAGCTACGCGCTGGAGCGCCGGGAGACCGGCGACGAGGTGACCCTCCGTCTCACGGCCGGCAAGCGCCTCCTCGCCTACACCTTCGAGAAGGCGGCGCCCTACCGCCTGCGGCGCTTCGCCGACGACGAGGGAACCACGTACGAGCTCGCCAAGTGCGAACGCCTCGCCTACTGGGAGATGCACGACCGGGGCGGCGAGGCCTGGCTGCCCGAAACGGTGCGCTAGGCCCGCGGCCTAGATCGTCGTCAGCACCTTCTCTAGCCGCTCCACAGCCCAGTCGATCTCGTCCTTCTGGATCGTCAGCGGCGGCGCGATGCGGATGACGTGGTCGTGGGTCTCCTTGCACAGGAGCCCCTCCTGCTGCAGGGCCTCGCAGAAGCGGCGGGCGCCGCGGGCCTCGCGGTGGAGCTCGACGCCGATCCAGAGGCCGACGCCGCGCACCTCCTTGACGTGCCGCGAGCGGATCGCCCGCAGCCGCTCGAGAAAGTAGGGGCCCATCGCGGCCGAGTTCTCGACCAGCCGCTCCTCGACCAGGACCCGCAGCGCGGCCCGCCCGATGGCGGCGGCCAGCGGGTTGCCGCCGAAGGTCGAGCCGTGGTCGCCGGGCCTGAAGACCCCCATGACCTCGTCGTCGGCGAGGATCGCCGACACCGGGTAAGCCCCGCCGGAGAGCGCCTTGCCGAGGATGACGACGTCCGGCCGGATCCCCTCGTGCTCGTAGGCGAAGAGCCGGCCGGTGCGTCCGAGCCCTGACTGGATCTCGTCGGCGATCAAGAGCGCCCGGTGCTCCCGGGTGATCTCGCGCAGGCGGCGCAGGAAGCCGGCCGGCGGGACGACGATGCCGGCCTCCCCCTGGATCGGCTCGACGAGCACCGCCGCCACGTTCGAGTGCATCGCCGCGGCGACCGCTTCGGCGTCGCCGTAGGGGAGCACGCGGAAGCCGGGGGTGAAGGGTCCGAAGCCGTGCCGGTACTGCTCCTCGGTCGAGAAGCTGACGATCGTCGTCGTGCGGCCGTGGAAGTTGTTCTCGAAGGCCAGGATCTCGGCCTGCCCCTCGGCCACGCCCTTGACCGTGTAGGCCCACTTGCGGGCGGCCTTGATCGCCGTCTCGACGGCCTCGGCGCCGCTGTTCATGGGCAGCGCCCTGGCGAAGCCGGCCAGCTCGCACAGCTCCTTGTAGAAGGGGCCGAGCTGGTCGTTGCGGAAGGCGCGCGAGGTGAGGGTGACCTTCTGCGCCTGCTCGACCAGCGCCGCGACGATCTTCGGGTGGCAATGCCCCTGGTTGACCGCCGAGTAGGCGGCCAGGAAGTCGAGGTACTTGCGGCCCTCCACGTCCCACACCCAGCACCCCTCGGCGCGCTCCACCACCACGTCCAGGGGGTGGTAGTTATGGGCGCCGTAGCGCTCCTCGAGCGCGACCAGCTCCTGGGCCTTCGTCGTTTCCATCAGCGCGGTCGTCATTGTCCCTCCGGGCGAAAAAGTCGGCCCTTTGTACCACAGCGCCTCACGGGCGGCGATCCAAATGGCGGCCTCCTAGGGTGCCGAAAGGGGCGAAAAGTTATCTCCTTCGATGTCACGTTTATTCCGGACGGGTCAACTTTGTTTCTGGAGGCTTGGCCCGGGCCGCACTAGAGCGTGCCCGGGACCCGCCCCGGGAAGAAGGAGAGACCATGTCTAGGAGATGGAACCGGGCGCTCGCCGCCCTCGTCCTGCTCGCCGCCCTCGGCACCGCCCCTGCCGCCGCCTGGAGCCGCGGCCGGGACCGCCACGAAGGGCGGATCACCGCGCCCGCCCGTGCCTGGATCCTGGAGGCCGTGGAGCGGGTGTGGAGGGGTCTGGCGGGGACCTGGGAGCAGGAGGGGCTGGCCGGAGATCCCAACGGCTAGTCCCTGTCACGAAATCGCCGAGTTTGGAAACAGATGATCTAGAAGGGCACCTGATGCCCGGATTCTGTTGCCTCTAGGAGGAATCGGAGTGAGGGATGAGCATCTGTCGATGGAGGCGCTCGCGAGCTGGCTGTCCGGAGAGCTCCCATACGAGGACCTCCAGCGGCACGTCATTCCTCACTTCCTCGCCCACTGTCCCACCTGTCGCGAGCGCTACGAGGAGATCCTCCGCCTCCAAGAGCAGGTCGAGCACTGGAACGAAGTGATTGTGGTCAACGAAGGGGTGCGCGCTCCGGAGCAGCTCGCCAGCCTCGCCGCTCTGCCGTTCGAAGAGCGGCTCGCGCGCATCGACCAGGACGGCGAGCTGCAGACGTGGGGGCTCTGTCAGCTCCTCTTGAAGCGCAGCTTGGAGGCGGCCCTGGACGACCCGGCCGAAGCCGTCTCCTTCGCCGAGCTCGGCGTCCGGATCGCCGACCTCCTTCCCGGCGAAGCCTACGACCCGCACTGGGTCACCGACCTCCGAGCGAAGTGCTGGGCTCATCTGGGCAACGCTCGGCGGGTGCTCGGGGAGCTGTGGAGCGCCGACGAGGCGTTTCGGCGCTCCGAGACTTTCCTGGCGACGAGCACGACGGGCAATCACAAAGTGCGCGCCGAGGTCTACGACCTGAAGGCGTCGCTCCGGCGCGGCCAGCGGCGGTTCGCCGACGCGGTCACCCTGCTCGATCAAGCGATCGCCATCTTCCGCGAGCTGGGCGACCGCCATCGCGTCGGCAGGTCCCTCATCAACAAGGCCTCGGTGCTGGAAGAGCAGGGAGAGTTCGAGCCCGCGATCGCGTTCCTGCACGAGGCCAGCCCCCTGCTCGATCCGCTCCGCGAGCCGCGTCTCATCTTCTGCTCCCACCTGAATCTGGTGGCGTTGCTCATCGCCGCGGGCAAGTACGAGGAGGCCGAAGGGGCGCTCCCCGAGCTGCGCCGCGTCGCGCTCGACCAGCGCAACCCTCTCGACCTCGTGCGCGTCGCCTGGGCCGAAGGCCGCATCGCCTTCGGCCTCGGCCGGCTCGGCGCGGCGGAGGCTTCGTTCCGCGAGGTGCAGAAGGAGTTCTTCGAGCGCGGCATGGGCTACGACGCGGCGCTCGTCTCGCTCGACCTCGCCATGCTCTACGCCCAGGAAGGGTGCACCGCCGAGCTCAAGCAGCTCGCCGCCGAGCTGCTGCCAGTCTTCGAGTCGCGCGAGGTGCACCGTGAGGCGATGGCCGCTCTCCTCATGTTCCAGCACGCCGCCGAGGAGGAGACCCTGACCCTCGAGCTTGCCCGCCACCTCGCCGAGTTCCTGAAGCGCGAGCGGCGCCGCACGACCTGACGCCGGCGGGCTAGCCGGTTGTTGACTGCCCCTGCCCGGGGCACTACTCTCTTCACTCCTGCAATTGAGCAGTCATTGATGACGGACTACGCCACCTCGCGGGACTCCCGCCGGGTACCGCTCGAGACGCGGGTGCAGCTCCGCTTCGAGCGCTTCTCGGGCTTCATCAGCGAGTACTCCTCCAACGTCTCGCCGGGGGGCCTGTTCGTCAAGACGCAGGCCCCTTCGCCGGTCGGCACCCTCCTCGATTTCGAGTTCCAGCTCGGCGACGGCTATCCGTTGATCAAGGGGACCGGCGAGGTCGTCTGGACCCGCAGCGACGACCAGGGCGCCGCCAAGCCCGCCGGCATGGGGATCCGCTTCCTCCGGCTGTCGAAGGGGAGCCGCGAGCTGATCTACAAGATGGTGGACGAGTACATCCACGAGGGGGGCATCCCCTTCGACGTCGAGCAGGGGCCGGAAACGGAAACGAGCGCTGCGGCGACCGTCGTGGAGAGCGAGAACGGCGAGTCGGACGCCGCGGACGACAGGAGCGAGCCTGGCGAGGTTGAGGTTGCGGCCGCCGCCCTCCCCGCCGCCCTCCCTGACGCCCCCCTCTCCGTTCCTTCTCCGGTCGCCGCCAACCCGGCGCTCACGTCCCTCTCGCTGCCGGACCTCGCGGCGCGGACCTTCGGGCCGCCGGTCGGGCCGATCGTCGCGCCGGCGCCGCCGCCGCTCGCTGTGCCCCCGCCCCCTCTGCCGGCACCGCCGGCGCCGCTCGCCACCTACGCCGCCGCCGCGCCCCCGCCCGAGCGGAGGAGCGCGCGGCGGGTCGCCGCCCTAGCGGCGGTGGTGGCGCTCGTCGCTCTGGGCGTCGCCGCCTTCGCCTTCCAGGAGCCGCTGATGCGCCGCTTCGGGCTCCTCGGCGGCGACGGCGCCGCGGCCCCCCGGCAGGAGCCGGTCGCGAGCCCGGACGCCGCCGCCGCCGAGACGCCCGCGACGCCACCGGCCGGAGCGACGGCGTCCGCGGCGTCCGCTTCGAACGACGCCATCCCGGAGCCGCTCCCGGCGCTCGCCGGTGACGACACCGCCGCGGCGGCCGCCGCCGCTCCTGCCGCTGAACCGCCGGCCCTCGCGGAGCCGGCCGCCCCCCCGCCGGTCGCCGCCGCGCCTGCGCCGGCGCCCACAGCCCGCCTCACCGCGATCCGCAGCATCGACTGGCGGCAGGTGGACGGTGAGACGGAGGTGACGATCCGCGGGGACGCGGCGATCGCGGCCGGCGGCTACGCCCGCGACCGCCTCGACGGCCCGGCGCCGCGCGAGGTCTTCCGCATCCGCGGCGTCGAGCGCCCCTTCGGCCGCGCGCTCCTCGCCGTCGGCTCGCCGCACCTGAAGCAGGTGCGCACCGGCCACCACGTGCTGCCGGGAGAGGACGAGCTCCATCTGGTGCTCGACCTGGCCGACCGGGGGGTCGTGGTGCGCGCCGTCCGCGAGGTCGACGGCGCACTTGTCGTGCGCTTGGGCCGGGGCTGAGGCGCGAGCTGTAGTACACTCCGCAACCGCATTTAATCGAGCAACTTCCGAGGAACTGCCGCCGTCGTGCCGTTGGGTCTCCCCGCGCTCTCTGCCCGGCGCAAGCGCCGTCTGCTCCGCGATCTCGTGCAGGAGAACCTCGAGCTGATCCACGGTCTGCCGCCGCGGCGCCGCCGCCGGCGCTGGCTGGGGCGCGAGGTGCTCCGCCTCGGCGTGGTGCTGCTGCTGCCGGTGGCGCTCTACGGCTCCTCGCAGCTCCTCGGCGGCCGCAGCGGCC
>DATLOC010000046.1:0-14515 GCA_035536455.1 Thermoanaerobaculia bacterium
GCCCTTCTTACCCAGCCTTCTTCCCAGCCCGTACCCGAAAACCTGGCCTACCTGATCTACACCTCCGGCTCGACCGGCCGCCCGAAGGGCGTCGCCATCGAGCACCGCAGCGCCGCCGCCTTCGTGCGCTGGGCGCGCGGCTGGTTCTCCGACGCTGAGCTGGCCGGCGTCTTCGCCTCCACCTCGATCAACTTCGACCTCTCGGTCTACGAGCTGTTCGTGCCGCTGGCCTGGGGCGGGACGGTGATTCTCGGCGACAACGCGCTGGCGCTCGCGACCACGCCCGCCGCCGGCGAGGTAACGCTGGTCAACACCGTGCCGTCGGCGATCGCCGAGCTGCTGCGGCTGGGCGCGGTGCCGCCCTCGGTGCGCACCGTCAACCTCGCCGGCGAGCCGCTGCGCGGCACGCTCGCCGAGCGGGTGCACGCCGCCGCCGGCGTCGAGCGCCTGTGGAACCTCTACGGCCCGACCGAGGACACCACCTATTCGACCTTCGCCCTGGTCGCGGCCGGGGCCGGCGAGCCGACCATCGGCCGCCCGCTCGCCGGCTCGCAGGCCTACGTGCTCGACCGCGCCCTGAACCCCTGCCCGCCCGGCGTGCCGGGGGAGCTGTACCTGGGCGGCGCCGGGCTGGCGCGCGGCTACCTCCACCGGCCGGAGCTGACGGCGGAGAAGTTCGTGCCCGATCCCTTCGCGGCCGCGCCGGGCTCGCGCCTGTATCGCACCGGCGACCTGGCGCGCTGGCTGCCCGGCGGCCGGCTCGAGTACCTCGGCCGTCTCGACCACCAGGTCAAGGTGCGCGGCTTCCGCATCGAGCTGGGGGAGATCGAGACGGCGCTCGCCGCGCACCCGGCGGTGCGCGATGGGGTCGTCCTCGCCCGCGAGGACCAGCCCGAGGACAAGCGCCTGGTGGCGTACGTGGTGCCCGCGGGGGCTCAGCTCGATCTTCCGGAGCTGCGCGCCTACCTCGGCGGGCGCCTGCCGGACTACATGGTGCCTTCGGCGTTCGTCGTCCTCGAGGCGCTGCCGCTGACGCCGAACGGCAAGGTGGACCGCAAGGCGTTGCCGGCGCCGGCGGCCGGCGAGGCCGCGGACGCCGCCGCGCCCGGCGCCTGGACGCCGATCGAGGAGCTGGTGGCCGGGATCTGGGGCGAGGTGTTGGGGACGGCGCCGGCATCGCCGCGCGACAACTTCTTCGACCTCGGTGGCCACTCCCTGCTGGCGACCCAGGTCGCCTCGCGCATCCGCCAGGTGCTGGGGGTCGAGTTGCCGCTCCGCCGCCTCTTCGAGCGCCCGACGGTCGCCGCGCTCGCCGCGCACCTGGAGGAGGCGCAGCGCGAGGCCTCCGCCGCCGGCGCGCCGCCGCTCCTGCCGCTGCCGCCGGACGCGCGGCTCGCGCCGCTGCCCGCGAGCTTCGCCCAGGAGCGGCTCTGGTTCCTGATGCAGTTCGGCGTGGACCCCTCGGCCTACAACATCCCGAGCGCCGTCCGCCTGAGCGGGCGGCTGGAGGTGCCGCTCCTCGCCGCCGCGCTGGCGCGGGTGGTCGAGCGGCACGAGTCGCTACGCACGACCTTCGCGGTCGCCGGCGCGCAGGTGGTGCAAGTCGTGGCGCCAGCGGCCGAGGCGGCGCTGCCGCAGATCGATCTCGGCGGGCTCGGCGCCGCCGCCGAGGACGAGCTGCGGCGCCTGACAGCCGCCGAGGCCGCGCGGCCGTTCGACCTCGACCGCGGGCCGCTGCTGCGCGCCACCCTCGTACGGCTGCCCGCGACGGCGGACGGCGAGCACGCCTTGCTCCTGACGATGCACCACATCGTCTCGGACGGCTGGTCGATGGCGGTCTTTCTGCGCGAGCTGTCGGCGGTGTACGAGGCGCTCGTCGCCGGCACGGGCGTGCCGCTGCCGCCGCTCCCCGTCCAGTACGGCGATTTCGCCGCCTGGCAGCGCGGCTGGCTGCAAGGCGAGGCGCTGGCGGGGCAGCTCGCGCACTGGCGCGACCGGCTCGCCGGGCTGCCGGAGCTGCTCGAGCTGCCGCTCGACCGGCCGCGACCGGCGGTGCAGACCTTCCGCGGCGCGCAGCGCCCCTTCGCGGTGCCGGCCGAGACCGCCCGCCGCCTGCGTGCCCTGGCGCGGCGCGAGGGGGCGACCCTCTTCATGGCGCTGCTCGGCGCCTTCGAGACGCTGCTCGGCCGGCTCTCGGGGGCGGAGGACCTCGCGGTCGGCTCGCCCATCGCCGGCCGCAACCGCGCCGAGACCGAGGGGCTGATCGGCTTCTTCGTCAACACCCTGGTGCTGCGCGCCGACCTAGCGGGCGACCCGTCCTTCGCGCGGCTCCTGGCGCGTGTCCGTGACGTCACCCTCGACGCCTACGCCCACCAGGACCTGCCGTTCGAGAAGCTGGTCGAGGAGCTGCGACCGCGCCGCGACCTGTCGCACTCGCCGCTCTTCCAGGTCGTCTTCGGCCTCCAGAACGCGCCGGCGGCGCGCGCTCACCTCCCGGGGCTCGAGCTGGGGCGGATCGAGGTGCCGGTCGCGACCGCCAAGTTCGACCTCGTCCTCCAGCTCTTCGACACCCCAGACGGCCTCCAGGGCGGCCTCGAGCTCAACCGCGACCTCTTCGACGCGACGACCGCCGAGCGCCTGCTGCGCCACTTCGCGACGCTCCTCGACGGCGCCGCCGCGGCGCCCGCGGCGCGCCTCTCCGAGCTGCCGCTCCTCACCGCCGCCGAGCGGCGGCAACTGATCGAGGAGTGGAACGACACCGCCGCGCCCTTCCCGCACCACCTCTGCCTGCACGAGCTGTTCGAGGCGCAGGCGGACCGCGCGCCGGAGGCGACCGCGGTGATCGGCGGCGGCGATGAGGAGCTCAGCTACGGGGAGCTGGAGCGGCACGCCAACCGCCTGGCGCACGCCCTGCGCGCCGGCGGCACCCTCCCGGGCGACCTCGTCGCGGTCTACCTGGAGCGCTCGGCCGACATGGTCGTCGCGGTGCTCGCGGTGCACAAGGCGGGCGGCGCCTACGTGCCCCTCGAAGGGAGCTGGCCGGCCGACCGCGTCCACTACATCCTCGAGACCAAGGCGATCGCGCACCTGGTGACGCAGGCGTCGCGCCTGCCGTTCGTCGAGGCGCTGCCGCCGCTGCCCGAGCTCCGGCAGGTGGTCTGCCCCGACCGCGACGCCGCGCTCCTGGCCGCGATGCCGGAGGAGCGGCCGCCGTGCGGCGCCGGCCCGAACGACCTCGCCTACATCATCTTCACCTCCGGCTCGACCGGCCGCCCCAAGGGGGTCATGGTGCGCCACGAGCCGGCGGTCAACCTGGTGCACTGGGTCAACAAACGCTTCGCGGTCGGGCCCGAAGACCGGGTGCTTTTCATCACCAACCTCTCCTTCGACCTCTCGGTGTACGACATCTTCGGCCTGCTGGCGGCGGGGGGCAGTGTGCGCGTGGCCTCGGCCGAGGAGGTGCGCGACCCGGCGCGGCTGGTGGAGATCCTGCGCGCCGAGCCGATCACGTTCTGGGACTCGGCGCCGGCCGCCCTCCAGCAGTGCGCGGGGTCCTTCGGAGCGCCTGCTTCCTCCTCTCTCCGTCTGGTCTTCAACTCCGGCGACTGGATCCCCGTCACGCTGCCCGACCGGGTCA
The DNA here is from genome assembly GCA_035536455.1 of Thermoanaerobaculia bacterium. Classification (GTDB taxonomy): domain Bacteria; phylum Acidobacteriota; class Thermoanaerobaculia; order Multivoradales; family UBA5704; genus DASUNQ01. The sequence goes on from DATLOC010000046.1 coordinate 3,638, forward strand.
AGGCCGCCTTCCCCGGCGTCGAGTTCATCAGCCTCGGCGGCGCCACGGAGGCGACGGTCTGGTCGAACTACTACCCGGTCGGCGAGGTGGACCCGGCGTGGCGCAGCATCCCCTACGGCCGGCCGATCGAGAACGCGCGGTACCACGTCCTCGACGCGCACCTGAACCCCTGCCCCATCGGCGTCACCGGGGATCTCTACATCGGCGGGCCCTGCCTCTCGGACGGGTACGCCAACGAGCCGGTGCTGACGGCGCAGAAGTACGTGCCGTCCCCCTGGGGGCCGGAGCCGGGCGCGCGCCTCTACAAGACCGGCGACCGCGCGCGCTACTGGCCGGACGGCAACCTGGAGTTCCTGGGGCGGATGGACACCCAGGTCAAGGTGCGCGGCTTCCGCATCGAGCTGGGGGAGATCGAGAGCGTCCTCTCGGCGCACGAGGGGGTGGCGGAGGCTGTCGTCCTGGCGCGCGAGGACACCCCCGGCGACCAACGCCTCGTCGCCTACTACATCCCGGCCGGCGAGCCGGTCGACGCGGCCGAGCTGCGCCGCTGCGCCGCCGCCGCGCTGCCCGATTACATGGTCCCCGCCGCCTTCGTGGCGCGCGAGAGCTGGCCCCTCTCGACGACCGGCAAGCTCGACCGCAAGGCCCTGCCGCCGCCCGAGCAGAGCCGCGCCGGGCGCGCCGCCGACCTGCTGCCGCCGCGCACCGCGACCGAGCGGGCGGTGGCGGCGATCTGGCGCGAGGTGCTGGGGGTGGACGCGGTCGGCATCGACGAGAACTTCTTCGAGCTCGGCGGCCACTCGCTGCTGATGGCGCGCGTCCACGCGCGCTTGCGGGAGCTGGCGCCGGCGGTGACGCTGATCGAGCTCTTCCAGCACCCGACCGTCGGCGCGCTCGCCGCGCACCTCGATGCGCTGCCGGCGCTCGCGGAAGAGGCCGCGGCGCCGCGCCCGGCCGCCGCCGCCGCGCCCGCCGCGCCGCCGGCGACCGGCGAGATCGCCGTCGTCGGCATGGCCGGCCGCTTCCCGGGCGCCCCAGACCTCGAGCGCTTCTGGCAGAACCTGCGCAACGGCGTCGAGTCGATCCGCGTCTTCTCCGACGAGGAGCTGGTCGCCGCCGGGCTCGACCCCGCCCACCTCGCCGACCCGCGGCTGGTCAAGGCGCGCGGCGCGCTCGACGGCGCCGACCTCTTCGACGCCGCCTTCTTCGATTACCCGCCGCGCGAGGCGCAGCTCCTCGACCCGCAGCAGCGGCTCTTCCTGGAGTGCGCCTCGGAGGCGCTGGAGGACGCCGGCTACGGCGCCGAAGGGCGCCGCGGCCGGGTCGGAGTCTTCGGCGGCGTCACCGAGAACACCTACGTCCACGGCTTGCTGGCCAACTCCGAGCTGGTGCGCACCGTCGGCCGGCAGGCGATCTCGATCGCCAACAACCACGACTACCTGCCGACCCGCGTCTCCTACAAGCTCAACCTGCGCGGCCCGAGCGTCAACGTGCAGACCGCCTGCTCGACCTCGCTCGTCGCCGTCCACCTCGCCTGCCGCGCGCTGCTCGCCGGCGACTGCGACCTGGTGCTCGCCGGCGGCGCGTCGGTGTCGGCGCGCGAGGTCTCCGGCTACCTCTACGAAGAGGGCGGGATCGCCTCGCCCGACGGCCACACCCGCGCCTTCGACGCGCGGGCGCGCGGCGTGGTGGGCGGCAGCGGCGCCGGCGTCGTCGTGCTCAAGCGGCTCGCCGACGCCCTGGCCGACGGCGACACGGTGCGGGCCGTGATCCGCGGCACCGCCAGCAACAACGACGGCGCGCTCAAGGTGGGCTTCACCGCGCCCTCCGTCGAGGGGCAGGCGGAGGCGATCCGCAGCGCCCAGCTCGCCGCCGGCGTCGATCCGGCGACGATCCGCTACGTCGAGGCGCACGGTACCGGCACGGCGATGGGCGACCCGATCGAGGTGGCGGCGCTGACCTGCGCCTTCCGCGAGGCGACGGACGCGCTGGGCTTCTGTGCCATCGGCTCGGTCAAGACCAACGTCGGCCACCTCGACGCCGCGGCCGGCGTCGCCGGGCTGATCAAGACGGTCTTGGCGCTCGAGCACCGCGAGGTGCCCCCCAGCCTCCACTTCGAGGAGCCCAACCCGGCGATCGACTTCGCCTCGAGCCCCTTCTACGTCGCCGCGCGCCTCGCGCCCTGGGAGGCGCTCGACGGCCTGCCGCGGCGGGCCGGAGTCTCCTCCTTCGGCATCGGCGGCACCAACGCCCACGCCGTGCTGGAGGAGGCGCCGGAGCCGCTCCCCTCCGGGCCGGCGCGGCCGGCGCAGCTCCTGGTGCTCTCGGCCAAGACGGCGGCCGCGCTGGAGCGCGCGACGGAGCGGCTGGCGGAGTGGCTGGAGCGGCGGCCGGAGCTCGGCCGGGAAGAGCTGGCCGACGCCGCTTTCACCCTTCAGGTCGGGCGCAAGGCCTTCCGCCACCGCCGGACGTTGGTCTGCCGCGGCGCCGGCGAGGCGACGGAGTTGCTGCGGAGCGCCGACCCGCGCCGGCTCCGGACGCACACCGCCGGCGCGGCGGCCGGCGTCGCCTTCCTCTTCCCCGGCCAGGGTACGCAGCGCCCCGGCATGGGGGCCGGGCTCTACCGCGAGGAACCGGCCTATCGCGCGGCGCTCGACCGCTGCTGTGAGCTGCTGGCACCGGAGCTGGGCTTCGACCTCCGCCCGCTCCTCCACGCGGCGCCGGACGACGAGGACGCGGCAGCGCGCCTGGCCGAGACGGCGGTGACGCAGCCGGCGCTCTTCGCGGTCGAGCACGCCCTGGCGCAGCTCTGGATCGGCTGGGGGGTGCGCCCGGCCGCCATGCTCGGGCACTCGATCGGCGAGTACGTCGCGGCCTGCCTGGCGGGCGTCTTCACACTGGAGGAGGCGGTGCGCCTGGTGGCGGCGCGCGGCCGGCTGATACAGGCGCTGCCGCCGGGAGCCATGCTCGGCGTGCCGCTGGCGGAGGAAGCGGTCGCGGGGCTCCTCGCGGCCCATCCGAAGCTCTCGCTCGCCGCCGTCAACGCGCCGGCGTCCTGCGTCGTCTCGGGTCCGCGCGAGGCGATCGCGGTGTTGCGCGAAGAGCTGGGTGGAAAGGGCATGGAGACGCGGCCGCTGCGCACCTCCCACGCCTTCCACTCCGCGATGATGGAGCCCGTTCTGCCCGCCTTTCGCGAGGTCGTGGCCGGTGTCGAGCTGCGGGCACCCGAGGTGCCCTACCTGTCCAACCTGACGGGGACCTGGATCACACGCGAGGAGGCAACCGATCCGGAGTACTGGACGCGCCACCTGCGCTCGACCGTGCGTTTCGCGGACGGGCTGGCGGCGCTCTTCGGCCAGCCGGGGCGCGTGCTCCTCGAGGTGGGTCCGGGACGTACCCTCTCGACTCTCGCCAGCCAACACCCACAGAAGGCCGCCGCCGAGCTGATCGCCGCCACGCTCGGGCCGCCGAAGGACGGCGCCGTCGAGCTCGACGCCGTGCTGGAAGCGGCCGGCCGGCTCTGGGCGGCCGGCCTGGAGATCGACTGGGAGCGCTTCCACGGGCCGGCGCGCCGGCGGCGGGTGCCGCTGCCGACGTACCCCTTCGAGCGGCAGCGGCACTGGGTGGAGTGGCGGCCAAGCGGCGCGGTCGCCTCATCGCCCGCGGGCGACGACCTCGAGCCGGAAGTGGAGCCGCCGGCCGCGCCTGCCGCCGGCTTCACCCCGCCCCGCAACCCCACCGAGGAGGGCGTCGCCGCCGCCTGGGGGGAGCTCCTGGGGGTGCCGCAGGTCGGCGCCTTCGACGACTTCTTCCAGCTGGGCGGCAGCTCGCTGATGGCGGTGCAGCTCGGGAGCCGCCTGCGCGACGCCTTCGGGGTGCAGCTCCCGTCCAACTTCCTGCTCGAGACCTCGACTGTGGCCGACCTCGCCGAGCGGATCGCCGCCGCGCAGCCGGCCCCCGGAGAAGAGGCCGCGGCGCCGCGATCGTCCTGCCTCGTCCGGCTGCAGCCCGGCGACGGCCGGCCGCCGCTCTTCATGGTTCACCAGGTGGGCGGCAACGTCTTCACCTTCCGCGCTCTCGGCAAGGAGCTGGGGCGCGGCCAGCCGCTCTACGGCCTCCGCTCGCTCGGCCTCGAGCCGGGCGAAGAGCCGCTCGCCGCGGTCGAAGCGATGGCCGAGCACTACCTGGCGCTGCTGCGCGAGGCGCAGCCACGCGGCCCCTACCGCCTCGGCGGCGCCTCGATGGGCGGCATGGTGGCGTACGAGATGGCGCAGCGGCTGGCCGGCGCCGGCGAGCGCGTGGCGCAGCTGGCGCTCATGGACACGCCCTGCGGCGAGCAGATGCCGGCGCGCCCGAAGGAGGCCGAGTTCGAGGCCCTGGGGGCGGCCGCACCGGGCGGCGACGCCGAGCAGGCGCAGCGGCTCGTCAGCGTCCTGCGCGGCAACGTGCAGGCGCTCTTCGACTACCGGCCGCGGCCCTGGGCCGGGCCGATGCTCTACTTCCGCGCCGCCACGCGCCGGCCGATCGACCCGCCGCGGCCGGAGCTGCCGTGGATCGAGCTGGTCGAGGGCGGCATCGAGATCCACCTCGTCCCCGGCGACCACGAGACGATGCACGAGCCGCCCAACGTGAGCGCGATGGCCGGCGTGCTGCGGACTAAATTGACTGGGTAGGATCTCTCCGCTTGCGACGGCTTCGCATTTTCACCTGCCTGTGGTCCACCTACCCGCCCTCCGCGCCGTCCTCCTCGGCGCTAGCAACGTCACGCTTTCGCTTCCCGCCTGGGTGGCGAAGCTGCGCGGCGCTGCCGGCGGGCCGGTCGAGGTGCTCGCGGCCTGCGGCAACGGCCGCTCCTACGGCATCGAGAGCCGGTTCCTCTTCCTGCGCCGCCTGCCGGGCATCCTCGACTGCGGGCTCTGGGAGGAGCTGGCGCGCCGCCCGCCGCTGCCGACCGTGGCGCTCGCCGCCGACATCGGCAACGACATCCTCTACGAGCAGCCGGTGGAGCGGATCGCCGGCTGGGTGGACACCTCCTTGGTGCGGCTCGCGGGACAAGGCGCGCGCGCCGTGCTGGCCACCTCTTCACTGCCGGTCATCGAAGGGGTGGGACCCCTCCGCTATCTGGCCGTGCGCACCTTCTTCTTCCCCGGCCGCACCCTGCCCTTCGCGCCGGCGCGCGAGCGGGCGCTGGCGCTCGACGCCGCGCTGCGCCGGCTCGCCGCGGCGCGCGACGTCCCGCTTCTCGTGCCGGAGCCTTCCTGGTACCGGGGCGATCCGATCCACCTGCGCCCCTCCTGCCGCGGCCTCGCCTGCGACGCCGCGCTCGCCGCCTGGGGACTGCCCTGCCGGACGCCGGCGCCGCCCCCCGACCCGCGCCGCCGCCGCGGCCTCCTCGGCCTCCCCTTCCATCGCGAGCGCTTCTGCGGCGTGACGCTCCGCACCGCGCAGCCGGCGCTCCTCTACGCCGACGGCACGAGCGTCAGCTTTTTCTAATCGTTCGCGCCGCTGCGCGGCGAGGGGAACGGCCGTCGGCGGACGTTGTGTCCTTCGTGTGTGTGACAGACTTGCCCGTGAGTACCGGCCACATGCTGGGCAGAACCGTCTCGCACTATGAGGTGCTCGACCAGATCGGGGGCGGCGGCATGGGGGTCGTCTACCGCGCGCGCGACACCCGCCTCGGGCGCACGGTGGCACTCAAGTTCCTCTCCCCGCAGCTCGCCGGCAGCGAAGCGCACAAGGAGCGCTTCCTGCGCGAAGCGCGCGCCGCCGCCACCCTCGAGCACCCGAGCATCTGCAGCGTCTACGACCTCGGCGAGACCGAGGAGGGCGGCTTCTTCATCGCCATGGCGCTGTGCCCGGGCGAGAGCCTCAAGGACCGGCTCGCCCGCGGCCCGCTGGCGCCGGAGGACGCCTTGCGCGTCGCCCTCCACATCGCGGAAGGGCTCGCCTCCGCGCACGCCCGCGGCATCGTCCACCGCGACATCAAGCCGGGCAACGTCATGGTCGGCGAGGACGACTCGGTCAAGCTCGTCGACTTCGGCCTCGCCAAGCTGGCCGAGGACCCCGAGCACCTGACGCGCACCGGCACGGTCGTGGGCACCGCCGCCTACATGTCCCCCGAGCAGGTGCTGGGGGAGGAGGTGGACCACCGCACCGACCTCTGGTCGCTCGGCGTCCTGCTCTACGAGATGCTCGCCGGCGTCCGCCCCTTCCGCGGCGAGCGCGACCAGGCGGTGATGCACTCGATCGTGGCGCGCGACTTCGCGGTCGAGCCGCTGCCGCAGGGGGAGGCGCCGGTCCTCACACCGCTCCTCGCGCGGCTCCTCGCCAAGGCCCCCGCCGAGCGCTACCAGAGCGCGGCCGAAGTCGTCGCCGACCTCCGCCTCCTGCTCGGGCTGCCGGGCAACACCCACTCGAAGACCACCCCTCTCTCGGTCCCCTGGCAGCCGGCGAGCGTCGCGCGCTCCGCCGCGGTGTCGGCGGCGACCCTGGTCAGCGGCGCGCCGTTGCGCCCGGTCGAGACGCCGAGCTGGACCGCGCGCTTCCTGCCGCGCCGGCGCTGGGTCACGGCGGCGGCGCTCGCCGTCCTGGCCCTCCTTGCCTTGACCGCCTACCGCGCCCTCGGCCGCTCGACCGACCCGCTGCCCGACGCCGGCCAGGTCGCGCCGGAGCGGCAGGTGCTGGCGGTCCTCCCCTTCAAGGACCTCTCCGGCCTCACCGGCGGGCAGCTCCTGGGCGACGGCCTCTCCGAGACGGTGAGCGCGCGGCTCGCCTCGGTTGCCGGGGTCCAAGTGGTGCCGCCGTCGGCCGCCGCCGCCGGCAGCGCCGTCACCGACCCGCGCGACGCCGCCCGCGAGCTGGGGGCGGACCTGATCCTCCAGGGGACGGTGCAGCGCTCGGGCGACCGGGTACGGATCACCTACGCGGTGCTGGAGGCCGAGCGCGGCGTGCAGCTGGCCGGCAACACCCTGACCGGTCCCGACGCCGACCTCTTCGCCATCCAGGACCGGCTGGCCGCCAGTGTCGTCCGCGCGCTCGATCTCGAGCCCGGGCGGCGCGCCGGGGACGCTCCGCCGTCGCTCGCCACCGCCGACCAGCAGGTGCGCTATCTCCGCGCCATGGGGCACCTGCGCCGCTACGACCGGGTGGAGTCGGTGGACGAGGCCCTCGGCCTGCTCGAGGCCCTGGGCGCCGAGGCGCCGCGCTCGGCGCCGGTGCAGGCGGCGCTCGCCCGCGCCTACCTGCAGAAGTTCAACCTGACGCGCGAGCCCCGCTGGGTGGACCTCGCCGTCGAGGCCGGCGCCAGCGCCCGCCAACTCGACCCGGAGGACCCGGAGGTCGACGTCACGCTGGGCACCCTCTACACCCGCACCGGCAGGCCGCGGGAGGCGCTGGCCGCCTTCGAGCGGGCGCTGGCCGCCCAGCCTGAGCACTTCGACGCCCTGCTCGGCCTGGCGCGGGCGCAGGACGCGGCGGGCGCCGCGCCGGCCGCCGAGGCGACCTACCGCCAAGCGATCGCGCTCCGCCCTGCCTACTGGGGCGGCTACAGCAAGCTGGGCGGCTTCTACTACGCGCGCGGCCGCTACGAGCAGGCGGCGGCGATGTTCAAACGGGCCACCGAGCTCGCCCCCGACAACGCCCGCGCCTTCAGCAACCTCGGCGGCAGCTATCAGTCGCTGGGGGACTTCCGGCGCGCGCTCGCGGCCTACGAGAAGTCGGTGCAGCTCTCCCCCACCGCGCTCGCCTACTCGGGCCTCGGCGGCATGCAGTTCTTCCTCGGACGGACCCGCGCGGCCGCCTCCTCCTTCGAAAAAGCGGTCGAGCTCACACCCCAGCACTTCTACGTCTGGGCCAACCTCGGGGACGCCTACCGCTGGACGCCAGGGCTGGAGCCGAAGGCCGCCGCCGCCTACGCCCGCGCCATCGCCCTGGCGCGCGAGGAGCTGCGGGTCAATCCACAGGATGGGGTCGTCCACTCGGTGCTCGCTCTCTGCCTGGCGAAGACCGGCGACGACGCCGCCGCCGAGCGGCACGTTCGCGCAGCGCTCGCCAGCGCCCCGGACAGCCCGGAGCTGCTCTACAACGCGGCCCTGGTGGCCGGCCTCGCCGGCCGGCGGGCCGAAGCCCTCAGGCTCCTGGGGCGCGCCGCCGAGGGCGGTTATAGCCGGGCGCTCATCGCCAGCGAGCCGGAGCTCGCCGGCCTCCGCGGCGAGGCCGCGTTCCAGGCCATCGTGCGGGGGTACAATCGGGGCGTCTTCTGACTTTTCTTTATCGAGGAGGGATCATGTCGAGGATCCATTGGACCGTTCTCGCCGCCGTCGCTCTGCCCGTCCTGCTCGTCCTCGCCTGCGCCAAGGCGCCGCAGCCGGAGGGTCAGTACGAGCCGGCGGCCGCCAAGGTCGTAGACGCAGCGTGCGACGCGACGCCGCGCAACCACGTCATCGAGGTGGGCGCGCAGGTGAGCTGCAAGGACCCGCACGTCTCCAAGAGCAACGGGAACCAGATCACCTGGCGCTCGGTGGTGGTCGGCAGCAACCTGGAGGTCAAGTTCAAGCCCAAGGCCGGGGTCGATCCCTTCCCCAGCCTGAGCTGCCCGGGCAACACGCCGGTGTGCAACTCGGGGCCAATCGCGGCGGCCGCCAACGGCGCCTACGACTACGACGTCTGGCTGGTGGCGTCGGGCGGCGCCAAGACGCCGATCGACCCTGGGGTAATCATCGACCCGTAGCGGCTCTCAGGTGGCGCGGATCGCGGTGTCGGCGACTTCGGGGGGCAGCGCCACGTCCCCCGGCGCCGAGGTGAGCGCCTGGCGCATCGCCTCGAGCTCGCGGAGGTGCTCCTTCTGCGCTGCCACGACGCGGAGCAGGGCGTCGGCGGTCGCCGGGTCGAGGTCGCGGATCATCTTGGGGTAGAGCACGTCGTTCTCGAAGCGCTCCTCGGCGATGGCGTCGGCGATGTCGGTGGCGCCGCCGCGCACCTGCTCGGCGGCCTCGAGGAGCGCCACGGCGAGGGCGTCCTTGGCGCCGGCCAGCCGCTGCCAGCGGCCGGCAAGGTTGGGGTGGCCGTCGCGCTCGGCGAGGGCGGCGTTGGCGCGGAAGCGGGCGGCGCTCGCCGCCTCCGCGGTGAAGGCGGTCTTCAAGTGCTCCTGGGAACGCGGGATCCTGGACATGACCGAGGATTGTATCGAAGGAAACTTCCTCCGCCGGGTGGCGTAGTCTCCGGGCAGGCGCCCGGCGCCATGGCCGCCGGCTGCCTCCCGAACCCGTGAAGCGCGTCCGCCTCCTCGTCCTCGCGAGCGTCGCCGCGCTCCTCGTCCTTCTCGCCCAGCTCGACCTCCCCTTCGTCAGCGCCTTCGCCACGGTGGTGGTGGCGCTCGCCGCCATCGCGCTGTTCCTGTGGCTCCTCTGGCGCGCCTTCCGCGCCCTCCTCTGGAGCGTCGGGCGGCGGCTGGCCTTCTCCTACCTCCTGCTCGGCGTGCTGCCGATCCCGATGCTGGCGCTGCTCGCGGCGGTGGCGACCTACCTGCTGGCCGGCTTCTTCCTCGGTCACCTCTACCGCGACACCGCCCGCGCCCTGGAGGCGGACCTGACCGTCCTGGCGCGCGAGCGGCTGGCGGACTTTACGGGCGGCGCCACTCCGGCGGGGAGCGGCCAGGCCGCCTTCGCCTACTACCGCGACGGCCGGCGGATCGCGGGCGACGCGCGCGCTCCCGAGAGCTGGCCGGCGTGGGTGGCGGCGCGCAGCGCGCCGGGGACCGCCGCGCGCGCGGGGGCGCCGCCGATCTACGCTCTCCCCGACGGCTCCCCGACCCTCGCCGCTCCCGCCGTGGGGAACGGGCGCGGCGTCCTGGCGCTGCCGGCCGGCGACCTCGACAAGAGCCTCCGCCGGCGCGGCGACTTCTGGATCGAGGTGGCGGTGCCGGAGGAGGGGGAGCCCGACTTCGTCAGCGTCGAGATCGGCGAGAAGAAGATCCCCCTCCAATGGTCGGCCAAGGGGGCGCGCTCGGGAGAGGCGCAGCGCTTCTTCGGCGCCCCCGACGGGGCGAGCTGGTGGGACCGGCCGGTGCTCTGGTGGGGGGAGGCCAGCGGCCCGCTGATCGACCTGGCGACCGGCAAGGAGCTGCCGCGCTACGCCGCGGTGACCCTCAACGCCACGCCGCGCATGGTGCAGCGCCACCTCCTCTCCAGCTCGGCCGAGGTGGACGCCGCCGCCTGGGCCCTGCTCCTCGCCGTCAGCGCCCTGCTCCTCAACCTCTACGCCGTGGCCGCCATCATGGCGGTGGTGATGATCGTCGGCCTGTCGCGCGCGGTGAACCGGCTCTCCCGCGCCACCGCGGCGGTGCGCCGCGCCGACTTCTCGGTGCGCATCCCGGTGCGCCGGCGCGACCAGGTGGGGGACCTCCAACGCTCCTTCAACCTGATGGCCGAGAACCTGGAGTCGCTGGTCGCCACCTCGGCGCAGAAGGAGGCGCTCGAGAAGGAGCTGTCGATCGCCCGCGAGCTGCAGCAGAGCCTCATCCCGCACGACCTGCCGAGCCGCGAGGGGGTGGAGTTCGCCACCCTCTTCGAGCCGAGCGCGGCGATCGGCGGCGACTACTTCGACGTGCTGCGCCTGTCGGAGCACGAGTTGGCCGTGGTCATCGCTGACGTCTCGGGGCACGGTCTGTCGAGCGGCCTGCGGATGGCGATGCTCAAGGCGGCGCTGCTGATCCTGATCGAGGAGACCCGCGAGCCGGAGGAGATCCTGCGCCGGCTCGACGCCGTGGTGCGCTCCAACCGCGAGAGCCGCTTCTTCGTGACCGCCACTCTCGGCATGATCGATCTCGAGACCGGGATCCTGCGGCTGACCAACGCCGGCCATCCGCCCACCTACCGGGTG
>DATLOC010000047.1:0-60841 GCA_035536455.1 Thermoanaerobaculia bacterium
CGGCACGACATCCATTTGCAGCTCGCGAGCGGCTTCGATGATCTGCTGGCGCTGCTCGCGCCGTGGCTGGTTGTAGCTCTTGACCGACCATGCGCCCGACGCCTTGAGCCGGCGGAGGTGCGTGCGCGCATCGTCGATGCCGTCGATCTTGACGGTGTAATTGGTGGTCGCGCCGTAAAGGATCGTGCCGGTCGAAAAAATGCGCGGACCGACGATCTTGCCCGCCTTCTGAAGCTCCGAGGCAGCGAAAATCTCGGTGGTGTCGTTCGACGGATCGTGAACCGTGGTGATGCCGTAGCCGAGGCCCGCGAACAGGACCCAATTCTGTTGCGGGATGATCTCTTCGGAACCGAGGCTGCCATGCCAGTGCGCGTCAATGATTCCCGGAATGATGGTCTTGCCGGTCGCGTCGATCGTTCGCGTGCCCGCCGGGATCGCCATCGCCGCGGCCGGGCCGACGGCGGTGATGCGATTGCCATCGATCAGCACCGTTCCATTATCGATCACCTCGTCGCCGCGCATGGTGACGATCCGCGCGCCGGTGAAGGCGACGATGCCGGTCGGCACGTCGTACGGCACCTCGAAGCCGAGATCCACGCCCTCGGCGGCCGGCTCGGGGAGCTTCTCGGGCGCGCCCTCGAGGAAAGTGAAGGCGTCGCTCAGCGCGCGGGTGAAGAGCTGCGGCCCGAGCGACCAGTGGAGCTTCTTCGAGTCGCCCGACCAGTGGAGGTAGGAGCCGGCGTCGCGGCTCACCTGCTTGACCGGGATGGCGGCGGTCTTGGGGCCGATCTCGACCGTCTGGCCGGTGGGGACGAAGGGCGCGACGTAGACCTGGAAGCGCTCGCTCCAGGCTACCCAGCGGCCGTCCGGCGACACCCGGTACTCGCTCGCGTGCTCGCTCTGGAGGTGGGTGCGGTCGTCCTTGCCGTCGAGCCCCACCGAGGCGAGGAGCCGCTTGTTCTCCTCGCCGAAGCGGAGGAGGTAGACGCGGTCGCTCTCGGCGCCGAAGTGCGGGCGCACGCCGTCCTCGGTGATCCGCTCCGGCTTGCCGCCGCCGGCCGCCACCTTGTAGATGCCGGTCTCGCGCGACCAGGCCGGGGTGCGCAGGTAGCCGCCGGAGATCTTGGCGTAGACGACCTGCTTGCCGTCGGGCGTGAAGGCGGGGTCGGCGTAGTGCCCGGGCTCGTCGACGATCGTCCGCCCGTCGCCGCCCGCCGTCGGCACCACGCGCACCCGACCCAGCTCGTCGTCGTCCCAGGTCGTGTAGACGATCGAGCGGCCGTCGCGCGAGAAGGCGGGGAAGTACTCGGAGTGGTCGTCCTGGCGGGTGAGGCGGCGCGGCTTGCCGTCCGGCAGGTCGCGCACCCAGAGGCGCCCCAGGGTCTGGAAGACCGCGCGGTCGCCCTTGGGCGAAACCTCCACCCAGCGCAGCATCTTGGTCTCGAACTCCGGCGGCGCCACCGCCTGCGGGAAGCGCAGCGCCGGCGTCACCTGCTTGGTGGCGCGGACGTGGAAGGGGATCTCCGCGACGCGCTTGCTCGCGACGTCGATCCGCCGGATCTTGCCGCCGGCCCAGAAGACGATCGACTTCGAGTCGGGCGTCCAGGAGATGCCGGGGTAGACGCCGTGGATCGCCCAGGTCTCCTGCATGTCGCGCTCGAGCCCGTCGTGGATGGGCCACTCCTCGCCGGAGGCGATGTCGTGCAGGTGCAGCACGCTCTTGCCGCGCACGCGGCGGATGAAGGCGAGGAGCTTGCCGTCCGGCGAGGGCGTCGGCCGGACCGCGCCCCCGGAGCCGGTGACGAAGGGCTCGGTCTTGCCGGTCTTCCGGTCGAGGCGCTGGATGACGTAGATCTGGGTGTTGGGGTCCTTGTTGTACTCGAAGACCTCGCCGGGGGTCGAGTCGTCGCTGTAATAGAGGTAGCGGCCGTCGGGGGAGAAGGCAGGCTCGCCGCTGTCCTTCTGCTGCGTGCGGCGCTTGGTGAGCTGCAGGCCCTCGCCGCCGCTGCGGTGGTAGAGCCACATCTCGCCGGCGCCGGCCGAGCGCTGCGAGGTGAAGTGCTTGCGCGCCACGACGTACTCGCCGTCCGGCGACCAGTCGGGGCTGTTGAGGAGGCGGAAGGTCTCCTTGCTGACCTGCTGCGGGTTCTTGCCGTCGCGATCGGAGATCCAGACGTTGTCGCCGCCCCCCTGGTCGCTGGTGAAGGCGAGCTTCTTGCCGTCGGGGCTGTAGCGCGGCTGCTCCTGCCAGGCGATGTCGTTGGTCAGGGCGCGCGCCTCGCCGCCGCCGATCGGCAGCGCGTAGAGGTCGCCCAGGAGGTCGAAGACGATCTCCTGGCCGTCGGGGGAGACGTCGAGGCTCACCCAGGTCCCCGTCGTGACGTCGATCGTCACCTCCTCCTTGGGGCCCGGCGGGTTGTTGACGTCCCACTTCTCCTCCTCCTTCTCGGCCTCCTCGCCCGGCTTCTTCTCGCCCGGGATCGGCTGCTTCTCGACCGGCTCGAACGGCTGCTCCCCCTCGACCGGCGGGCGCTCGCCGGGCTGCGGCGGCCGCTCGCCCTCCTCGATCGGCGGCTTCTCGCCCTCTTCCGGGGGCTTCTCCTCCTGGGAGAGCGCCGCGATCGGCAGGAGCAGCAGCAGGGTGAGCAGGGAGGGACGCAGTCGTCGCATGGGGCTCCTCGGGCGCGCCGGAGGGTGTCGGGGCGTGCGCGCGCCCGCGGAGCATATCCGCTCAGGGCGTCGCTTCGGCGACGGCGGTGAGCAGGACGACGAGCGCCTTGTCGCTCGCGCCGTCGACGCGCGAAGTGCCGACGACGATCGTCTCGCCGACGTCCAGCCCGAACGAGGTGACGATGAGCTGGCGCGGCGGTCGGCCCTTCCCCTGCGCGTCCACCAGCGCCGGCGAGGTGCCCTCCTCGCGCATGTTGAAGACGTGGACGAAGAGCTGCTTGCCCTCCGGGCCGCCGACGCGGCGGAAGCGAAGCGTGGTCTCGTACGAGGCGCCGCCGTCGCCCACCAGGCGCGTCCGCACGAGATCGGTGGCGGGCAGCCAGGCGCTGTCGAGCAGCCGATAGCTCTTGTAGGGCAGAAAGCTCCGGAGGTCTTCGAGCGCCTTGCGCGCGCCGGCCGCCAGGTGGGTGGGGAACGCCCCCCCCTCGGCGCTCGTCGCCTCCAGGAGGAAGAGCTGGAAGACCTGGGTCTTCGGTGCGGCGTCCTCGCGCGCCAGGGCCGCGACGATGGCGGCATGGGTCGCGGCGTCGGCCAGCACGTCGAGGAAGCCCCCCTCGTCCGCGGTGCTGCCGGTCACGGCGCAACGCGTCTTGTCGGCGCACTGCTGCCAAGCCAGCAGCTCGGCCGAGTGCAGGTCGAGGTGGAAGATGCGGTAGCGGGTCGTGTAGCGCTCGGGCGTGGAGGCGGCCTGCCCTTGGGCGGCCAGGGCCGGCTCGGCGGCCGCGGTGCCGGCGAGGAGGAGGAAGGCGGCGAGGACGTGGGGGCGGAGCTTGGGCACGGTCGTTCTCCTCTAGGACTCGGACTCTTCGGCGAGCATCCAGATGATCCGGGTGCCCCCGGGTGTGGCGAACTGGATCTGCAGCGGGCGCGGCTCGGGGACCGCGTCGGCCAGGACGGGCTGGGTGGGGAGGATCGGCGGCTCTGGCGCGGGCGGCAGGGGCGGCTCGGGCTGCGGCGCCGGCACCCGTGCTTCGCCGCGGGCGGTCCGCGCCGGGCGGTCGGCCGCGGGAGGCTCCGGCACGGCAAGCTCGGCCGACACCCGCGGCGGCGGTGCCGGTGCGACGATCGCCGGCGGCGCGGCGGGCCGTGTTGCGACGCGCGGGGGCGCTGGATAGAGAACGATCGCGGCGGCGATCCCGGCGGCCACCGCGGTGAGCGCCGCGGCGGGGAGCCATGCGCGCCGCGGGGCATCCTCGGCGGCATTCAGCATTGCCCGCCGCAGCGCCCGGACCTCCTCCGGCACCAAGCTTTCGCCCGCCGCCGGGTCGCCGTCGCGCAGCGCCGCACGCAGCCGCGCGTCGTGATCATCGAATTCGTTCTTCATGCCTTCTCTCCTTCTCCCAGCAGGACCGCGAGCTGCTTGCGTGCCGCCGCCAGGTGCCAGCGCACCGTCACCTGCGCGATGCCCAGCAGCCGCGCCACCTCCGCCACCGGCACCTCCTCGAGCTCGTGCAGCACCACCACCGCCCGGCGGCGGGCGGGGAGGGCGGCCAGGGCGCGCCGCACCGTGGCCCGCGCCACCGCGGCGCCCGCGGGGTCGGGCGTCCCCTCCGGCGCCTCCACCTCGTGGCGCCGGCGCCGGCGGACGGCGAGGCGACGGTGGCGGTCGCGGCAGAGGTTGATCAGCGTCCGCACCAACCAGGCCTCGCCGCCGCTCTCCGGCGCCGGCACCGCGCCCGGCCGCCGCGCGGCGCGCACGAAGGTCTCCTGCACCAGGTCGAGCGCCTCCTCGCGCTCGCCGGCGAGGCGCCGCGCGAGCCGGAAGAGGCGCTCGTGGTGCAGGTCGAAGAGGGCCGCCAGCCGGTCGCGGGCGGTGTCTTCGAGCGGTCGGTCCAAGGTCGCGCAGAGCGGCTGGGTCACACCGCTCTAAACGCGCCGGAAGGGAAAAGCGTTGGGAGGGGGTATTCGTTACCTACCGCGGCGGGGCCGCGAGGGCCTCGCGCGCCGCGACGAGGAGGGCGCGGGCGGAGAGGGGCCCGCCGACGGCGCCGCGCATCCAGGCGTCGGGGGTGAGCCGGCCCTGCCGGGTCACGCGCTCGAACTCGGCTCCGAAGTCCGCACCGTGCAGCTTCTCGGCGACCTGGAAGGCGATGAGATGCCCGAGCGGGTAGTCGGGCAGGTAGAGGCCGTAAACGATCATGTGGGAGTAGATCGCCAGCACCTCCGAGTCGCGCACCCCGAAGGGCGGCGCGTACCAGCGGTTCCAGACCTCGCGCGCGATCCCGAGCACGGCCTCGCGCAGCTCGGCCGGCGTCGCCTCCGGGTGCGCGTACATCCAGTTCCAGACCCGCATGTCGACGATCGCCACGCCGCCGATCTCGTAGGCGTTCCAGAGGAGAGCGAGGGCTTGCGCCCGCCGCGCCTCGGCATCCTGGGAGCCGAGCCCCAGCAGCTCCAGGTCGCGGTGCTGGAAGACGAACGCCATCGCCTCGGTGAAGGCGTTGTTGGGGACGCCCGTGAGCCACCAGTGGTCGATGGCGTTGAGCGAGAAGACCTGCTCGACGTTGTGCCCCAGCTCGTGGATGGCGATGTTGTAGCCCTTGTAGTCCATCCCCTCCTTGGGCACGCGGGTGCGCAGGTGCGCCTTGTCCTCGCGCCGCGCGGCGCCCAGCGCGTGGCCGGCGCCGCGCGCCGGGTCGACGACGATGCGCTCGGCCAGCCATGCCGCCTTCTCCGGCGTAAACCCCAGGCCGCGCAGCACCTCGGGGAGCTTGGCCTGGAAGGCCTCGACCGTCGGGTAGCGCTCGCGCACCACCGCGTCCAGCTCGGCCTCGCTGTAGCGGCCGCGCGGCCGGAAGCCGGAGTACCAGATGTCGAAGGGCTCGAGCGGGCGCCCGAGGCGCTGCTTGATCAGCGCGGTCAGGTCGCGCACCTCGGGCGATTCGAGGACCGAGACGAGGAGGGCCTCGACTTCCTTCTCCGGGATCTCGCGCCCGCGCTCGAAGCTGCGCTCGATGTAGGTCGGCGTCGCCGGGCTGTAGGGGTCCTGCTTGGTGGCGGCGCGGAAGACCTCGAGCAGACGCTCGTAGCGGGTGTCCGGCTCGCGCTCGCGCGCCAGCCGCTCCGGGTCGATCGCTTCGGCGGGATCGAGCGGCCGGACGGTGTTGGCGAAGGGCTCCCAGAGGCGGTCGGCGTTGTCGATCACCACCCGCGGGATCTCCTGGCGCACGATCCGCTCCATGACCTCGAGGATCGCCCGCTGCTTGGCGAGCGAAGCGGGGGAGGGGTCGGAGTAGTGCGACTGCAGCTCGTCGCGCAGCCCCCAGTGGCTGATCAACCGCAGGCCTTCCTGGAAGAGGCGCTCCCCCTCGGGGGTGACCAGCCGGTCGAGGCGAATGTTGTAGTCGGCGATGTACTGGTCGGCGCGCGTCGTGGCCGCCGTCCACTCCTGGAGGACGGCCGCGGGCATGCGCTCGGAGAAGCGGTCCATCATCCGCGACCGCGCCCAGGCCGCGCGGTCCCACGAGGGCCCCTGCGCCAACCGCTCCTCCAGGGTGTGGACCGGGAAGTTGAGGAGAGCGAGGAACGCGACCTTGGTGCGGTAGAGGTCCTCGTCGACGTGCGCGCTCAAGTCGACGTTCGACAGCAGCTCGTCCACCCGCCGCACCGGACCGGTGTCGAGGTCGAGCGGGGTCATGATCTCCCGCCGCACCTCGTGGAGGTGCCCGAGCGTCTGCTCCATCACCCGCTCGAGGCGGGCGGCGGTGACGTCGAGCTCCGCCGGGTCGGCCAGGAAGCTGGCCTCGACGAAGGCCAGGAACTCCTCGGGCGTGCCGTCCGCGACCCACCAACGCTGCGCCACCTGCTCGACGCCGCGGCGGATGCGTGCCGCCTGCGCCTCGCCGTGCTTCGCGGTCAGGCGGGCGACGGCCTGCTCGACCGCCGCGGCCGGCAGCGCCGGTTGGGCGTGGACGGGGACCAGGGAGGCGAGGGTCAGCACCGCAACGACGGCAACAAGGGGGAAGGCCGAAGCCTTCCCCCCGATCGTTACCGCTCCGTCCACGGCTCTACGGAATGTTCGCTCCCGCGGCGCAGCCCTGGATCGCGTCCTTCTCGGCGCCGGTGAGGAGGCCCTGCTTCTTGAAGTTGTTCGTGACCTTGGTCACGCAGCTCACGAAGGCGCCGTGATTGGCGGCGCCCGCGGCGCAGGCGTTGACGGCGTCGGAGATCGTGCAGCCGTCGGCGAAGACGTCGTTGGCGACGCCCGAGTCGCAGCCGTCGATGACTACCGTCGCCGTCGAGCCGAGGCAGGCGTCGCGCCCGTCCGGCACGCCGTCGCCGTCAGAGAACCAGCCGATGTCGGTCATCTCCTTGAGACTCAGGTCTTCGGGCGGCTGGACGCTGTGGGTCAGGTCGCCGTTGATCGACGGCTCCATGAGCTGGTTGGGGAAGGCGATCGGGTCCCAGTGCGAGATCGAGGAGCCGGGCTGCACCGGGTTGGGGGCGTTGAGGTGCGCCAGCCCGGTCGTCGCCTCGGTGCCGGCGCGCACGGAGAGGTCGACGCCCAGGGTGACGTTGACCATGCCGCTCCCGAGCGCCGTCTTGAGCGCGTTGCCGGCGGGCTGCGTCACCCGCGCCGAGGGGATGGTGATCGTCGGATCGACGCCGCCGAGCCCGGCCGGCGGGGCGCCGGGGGCGTTGTCGGCCACGATCATCGCCATGGCGCCGGCCGCCTGCGCGTTCTGGGCCTTGATGTTGAACGTGCAGAAGCCGCGGTCCACCAGGGCGATGTTGCCGGCGACCGCCGCCGCGTTGGTGAACGGCGAGCAGCCGTCGAACGCCGTGGCGCCGGCGGGAGGACCCGGTTCGACCGGATCGATCGCCCGCACCAGGTTGCCCGTGACTCCGGGCGCCGTGATCGGCGGGCCGAACGACGCGGAGCCGACGTCGTAGGGGCCGAGGCCGGCGGGGGAGTTGACGATCAGCAGCGGCGTGCCGAACGCCAGGACGGTGGGGATGGCGTTGGTGACGTGGAGACCGTCCCACACGACCTTGCGCGAGTTGATCGCCGAGGCGACCAGCTCCGCCGTCGTCATCTCGTTCCAGCGCTTGCCGGTCGAGACGTCCAGCGTGTACTCGGAGAAGATGTCGTCGAGGCCGAGCGGGCGCGAGCCGGTCGCCTCGGTGACGAAGTTGGCGAAGCCGAGCCCGTGGCCGAACTCGTGGAGCAGCACGGTCACGAGGTCGATGTCGATGCCGTGGTTGGCGTCGAGCCCGAGGTAGAACTTGCGGCCTCCCAGGCAGGCCGGGTTGCCGTTCAGGTTGCTGTTGAAGAAGGCGACGATGTCGTCGGCGGTCGTGCCGTTCGGGCCGGGCGCCAGGTCGCCGCCGGCCAGCTTGTTGGCCAGGGCCACGTGGTACCACATGTTGTCGAACTCGCGGCCGGGGAAGTTGGCGAAGATCTGGATGGCGCCCGCGGCGCCGAGGGTGGCGCCGGTCGCCGTGCAGGTCAGCGGGTCGAAGCTCGCCTGTACGTAGATCGTCTCCGGGCTGTCGAGGACGGCGCCCCAGATGTTGGCGGCGTGCTGGAAGGCGATGAGCCGCTGGGCCCCGCGCGTGGTGCCGGGGTTGCCGCCGACCGGGGCGACGGCGGCCGGATCGTTGAACCCCTCGCCGGGGCCGTCCATGTTGACCACCGTGATGGTGGCCGCGGCGAAGGCGGCGCCGGGCAGCAGCGCCAGCGCGAGGATGAGGGCGACAAGGCGGAAAGCGCGTGCGTTCGCCATGGTCACTTCACCTCGAGGGCGGCGGCGCCGCCGGTGAGGAAGACGTCGGCGGCAGCTTGCCCGTGGACGCAGGTGTTCTGCAGGTGCCCGTCGGCGCCGATGCGCACGACGGAGAAGTTGAAGTACTCGCTGTCGACGACCATGCCGACGGTGCCGTCGGCGAACACCGTGGCGGCCGAGCTGCGGGGCTTGAAGAGCCGCGCCAGCTCGCTGGCCAGCGCCCGCGCCTCTTGCGGCGTCGGTTGGCGCAGCCGGCCGGTGCGCGCGTCGATGGCGACCTGCATGCCGCCGACCGGCACGCTGACGACGTTCTTGGACGCGTCCGCGGCGCTGGCGCCCGGACCTGCCGCCGCGGCGACCTGCGCCGTGGCCAGCACCGCCAGCCCGAGCAGGGCCGGCCAAACCAATCGCTTGTGCATCCCTTGTCCTCCGTGGGGTAAAGCTCTTCGGCAGCCAGGCCGTCTCCGCACGGAGACCCACGGCTTTGCGCCTCCACCTCGCGATGGATTTGCCTTTTTCGGAAGCCCGGGGACTCTACGGCGCCGCTTCGGGCGCTGTCAATCGAGCGGGGCTCAGGCCGTCGGCCGCATCGCGCTCGTCACCAGCGGCTCGTCGATGACGAGGCGGTGGGCGCCGCCGTTGGCCTGCACTTCCTGGCGGGAGAAGGGGTCGAACTCGAACGGCTTGATGATCCGGCCGTAGACCGACTTGAGGGCGCGCGCCCCGATCCGGCTGTGGCGCGAGGCCTCCTCGGCGATCTTCTGCACCGCCTGGTCGGTGACCTCGAGCTCGATACCGTACTTGCGGAAGAAGTTCTGGGAAGAGCGAAAAACGCCGTCCTCGAGGTCGCGGAAGATGCGCGCCAGGATGCCGGCCGTCAGGTCCTCGAGGATGATCGCGTTGTCGAAGCGCGACAGGAACTGCGGCTGCATGCCGTAGGCGAAGAGGTCCTCCTGCTTGAAGTGCTCGCGCAGGGTGAAGTACTCGCGGATCTGGATCTTGCCGTTCTCGTAGACCGTCGTCGTCGGCAGCTTGATGCCGCTCTTCGGCGAGACGACGCGCTGGAAGACCTGGTCGTAGAGGGTCTCGAAGGCGCCGGCGCAGAGGAAGAGCATGCGGCCGGTGTCGACCGTCGCCCGCACCGTCTCGGGGAGCTTGTCGCGCAGGACGGTAATCGGCCAGAGGACGCTCTCGCCCTCGATCAGGGTGAGCAGGGCCTGCTGGATGTTGATGCCGGTGACGTAGGGCTTGCCGCCGATCTGCCCCGAGACCTTGTCGATCTCGTCGAGGCAGACGGTGGCCCGCTCCATGGCGCGGGCGATCTCCTCCGGGGTGGCGTCCTCGCCCAGGATCTGCCGCGCCCGCTCCTCGACGCGGGTCAGAAGGCGCCCGACGTCCACCACCCCCTCCTCGTTGGCGATCGTCGAGGCGTTCATGATCACTAGCACCCGGTAGTCGCGCAGCTCCTCGTGCTCCCGGTACAGCTCCTCGATGGCCCGCATGATCGTCGTCTTGCCGGTGCCGGAGTTGCCGATCAGCAGGAGGTTGCCGTACTTCTCCCCTTGGAGGTGCTTGAAGATCGCCACCGAGACGAAGCGCAGGATCTCCTCCTGGCCGATGACGCGCTGCTGCAGGTTGGCGTAGATGTCGGTCGGTTGCATGGCGGGTTGCATGGCGGTTTCCCCACGCCCCAAACGGCTCCGGGCGGCGGGGCATTCCTCGGACGGGTGGGGATTCTAGCGGTTAGAGGAGCTTCTTGAAGGCTTCCGGGGCGAGCCCGGCATCCTGGACGATCCCACCCATCGTGTAGGCGTTGACCGGATCGTGCCGCGGAATCGTGACGATCCGCGTCCCGTCGGTCATGACGATGTGCTTGCGCCCTTCGCGAGCGATCGTGAAGCCTGCCTTCTGGAGAGCGCGGACCGCAGCCCGGTGGCTGACGCCCGGAATCTTGGGCACCGCTAGACGGCGACCTCGACTTCCCGAACGTCGACGCCCTGCAGCCGCTCCGCCACGACCGCGAGGTACTCCCGGATGGCGTCCTCGATGTTCTCCAGCGCTTCGGTTTCCGTCGCCCCCTGCGACCAGCAGCCCGGCAGGCCGGGCACCGAAACGCTGTACCCTTCTTCGCTCTTGCGCAGGGCGACCTTGTATCTCATGTCGCCGTCAGTATACGCGCCACTAGCAATCGGGCACCCAGAGCGCGATTCCGATGATGCGGTCGGCTTCGGCGTGGAGAGTGGTCATCATGGTGCAGCTGCAGTCCGCGCAAGAAGAGTCCCATCGGTCGACTTCTGCCGGCGCGGAGGACCAGGGATAGGTGCCGGCCCCCGGCTCCGGTTCGAGACCGGCATGCCTGCGGAGTGCGACATCGAGAGAGTCCCCGAGGCTGACGCCCCGGGACGTCCTCGCCGGGGAGCGCTGAGTGGGAAGCTCGCGCTCGGTCCGGCAGTGCGGGGCCTGTGTCAGTAGCAAGCTCGTCACCGGGGTAGAAGGCTCGTCATCGGCGAGCGCCACCGAAAGTGTGCCGCCGCCGACCCGGTAGCAATAGCCGACCTCCGGGCTGAGCTCCCCGGGCCCCAGCCGCGCGAGCACCGCAGCTCCCGCCTCGCCCAGGCAGATCCCGAGCAGGCAGTCGCCACGTTCCTTCTCGATCCGGGCGGAGGAGCAGCCAAGGCACCAAGCGACAACGAGCCACAGCCAGCCCCGCCTCACGGGACTGTCTCGGCGACCTGGCGCAGATAGCTGGCGAGCTGGCCGCGGTGGTGGGCTTCGTGGTCGAGGTTGGCGCGGGCGACGATCCACCAGACTGAGACTTCGCCGCCGAAGCGGTCGTCGGGTAGGCGGCGGTTGAGCGCGGCCCCGTCCAGTCCTCGCAAGAGAGCCGACAGGCGGCGGCCGAGATCGACGAGGTCTTCGACCCGCGCCAGGAACTGCGCGCGATCGGCGACGGCGCCCTCCCCTACGTTTCCCAGCATCGGCGGCAGCTCGGGGTTCTCCAGCTTGCGGAAGAGCCACCCGTCGGCCTCGGCGATGTGGTGCGCGAGGTCGGCGAAACTCATCGCCGAAGGCACGGGTCTCCAGTTCTCCAGTCCCTCCGGCACGGCCCGCAGCCGCTTGATCGTGGACTCGCGCACCGCCTCGGCTAGCTCCGCTAGGCGCTCGCTCTCGTTCATCGTGCCGAGGAGCATACTGTGAGGTAAGTTGCTGACGTTAGGAGATTTCGGAGCCGGAAAGGGCGCCGTAGCGGCGGTTGCGGGAAATCCCGCGGCCACCGCGGGAAATGCCGTGGGTGCCGGGGGAAATGCCGCAGCCGTCGCGGGGAATGCCGCAGCGGCCGCGGAAGCCACCTCCGACTGCTCGCCCCTCCGCTACCCCTCGCCCCGTGGGGCCGTCATTTCGACCGGGAAGATATCCCCGACGCGCAGGGCAAGCGGGAATCGGCCGGGGGCAAGCGTACTTCTCGAAAGTACGACGTACTTTTCGAGAGTACGTTCACCCCGAGGCAAAGTACGCTTGTACCAACGGAAAGTACGCTTGTACCGCGCGAAAGTACGCCGTACTTTCGGAAAGTACGCTTGCCCCGGGCGAAAGTACACTTGTACCAACGGAAAGTACGCTTGTACCCGCCGAAAGTACGCCGTACCTAGGGAAAGTACATGCGTACCCGGGAAAAGTGCGCTTGCCCCGGGCGTCAGGACGTTCGTCCCGGACGTTTCCCCGCTTGCTCCGCGCCAGTGGACGCTCGATCCCGAGCCCGGGGCGGTCGCCCTACGGCGTGGTCGGCGGGCAGGAGCAGCCCTTCTTCTGGCTCCCCCCCTTTTTGCAGTCCAGCGACACCGGCGTGTAGAGCGACGGCACGAGGCCCAGGGCGCACTCGTAGCCGCAGGAGTGCTGCGCGGAGACCTGGTCAAGGTAGCTCGTGCCGGGGAAGAGGGCGCCGCCGGGGAGCACCGGCGCGTCGGGGCGGATCTGCGTGTAGCCCTTGTGCTTGACGAGGTCCCGGGCGAGGTCGATGGCGAGGCGGATGTCCTCCTCCGGCTTGATCTGCGGCTCGTAGAGGCCGGGGATCGCCCTCATCGTCGCGTAGTTCCAGGCTAGAGGCACGACGTCGTACTGGTTGTGCAGCCGGGTCGTGGAGGAGCCGATCCGTGAGTCCGAGTAGGCGGCGAAGGCGGCGTTGCCGGCGGTCGGGCCGGCCAGCGAGACGACCGCGATCGTCGACTGGCCAGAGGTGTCCCAGTCGCCGCGGGTGTCGGCCAGCCAGAGGGCAAGCGTCGGCGCCAGCGCGCCGCCCAGGCTGTGGCCGGTGACGTGGATCTGGAGCGCGCCGTTGGCCTGCGAGTACGTCTTGAGGAACTGGGTCAGCGTCTGGTTCGGCACCGGCCCGCTCGCCGGGACCATCGTCTGCAGGACGCGCAGCCCGTTCTCGGTCGCCTGCGAGATCTTGGCGCCGCTCGGCGCGTCGCCGTACCGCCAGGCGACCAGGTGGTCCACGTCGAGGTCCTCGAGCAGCCAATCGAGGATCGCCTTGGCGTTGGTGCCGCGCGTGGCGATCGCCAGGTGCGCGGGGTCGGCCGCGTCGCGGACGACGTACAGCATGTTGTCGTCGTAGTGGGCGATGTCAAACTTGTAGACCGCCGGGCCCCACGCCAGGGTCCACTTGCCCTGGGTCAGCGGCTCCGCCGCGAGCTGGTCCACGAGGCATTGAACGAGCTCGCCTTCCACCTTGTCGTCCGAGCCCGTGAGCTCCTCGCCGAGGTAGGCGACGAAGGCGAGGGTGGCCATCTGCTGCTGGATGGCCGTGCTGGCCGGCTGGCCGCCGGCCGGCGCGGCGCCTTCCGGCGCCGTCTGGGGCGGCAGCCCGCAGCCGAGAACGGCGCTCAGGGCGGGGCAGGCGAGGAGCGCACAAAGCGTCCGGGATCTCATCGAAATTCCCTCCGCGTGGGGCTGCAATCACTCTACACTCTCGCCGGTGAGAGCCGTCCGCACCCCCCTCGATCTCGAGCGCGAGCTGAACCCCGAGCAGATCGCCGCCGTCACCCACGGCGAGGGGCCGCAGCTCGTCCTGGCCGGGGCGGGCTCAGGGAAGACCCGGGTCATCACCTACCGCATCGCCTGGCTGGCGCAGGAGCGGGGGATCGACCCCGGGCACCTGGTCGCCGTCACCTTCACCAACAAGGCGGCGGGCGAGATGCGCGAGCGGGTCGAGCGCCTGCTCGGCATCTACCCGCTGCCGGCGATCGTCGGCACCTTCCACCGCTACTCGCTGATCCTCCTCCGCCGCTACGGCGAGCGGGTGGGGCTGAAGCGCGACTTCGCCATCCTCGACACCGCCGACCAGCTCGGCCTGGTCAAGCAGGCGCTGGCCGCCGAGGGGCTGTCGGAGAAGGCGTTCTCGCCGCGCGCGGTGCTGGCCGAGATCAGCTCGGCCAAGAACCGCCTTCTCGAGCCCGCCGCCTACGAGGCGCAGGCGCAGCACTTCTTCCAGAAGAAGGCGGCGCTGCTCTACCGCCGCTACCAGGGGCTCCTGCAGCAGGCCTCGGGGGTCGATTTCGACGACCTCCTGGCGCTGGCGGTCAAGCTCCTCGCGACCGACGAGGAGCTGCGCGCCCGCATCCGCCGCCGCACCGAGTACCTGCTGGTCGACGAGTACCAGGACACCAACCACGCCCAGCTCCGCCTGATCCAGGAGCTGGCCGGGCGCGACGGCAACCTGACCGCGGTGGGCGACGAGGACCAGGGGATCTACCGCTGGCGCGGCGCCGAGCTGGCCAACATCCTGGAGTTCGAGAAGGGCTTCCCCGGCGCCGTGGTGCGGAAGCTGGAGCGGAACTACCGCTCGACCCAGAACATCCTCGACATCTCGGGCGCGCTCGTGGCGCACAACGTCCACCGCCGCGGCAAGCGCCTGTGGACCGACACAGGCGCCGGCGCGCCGATCCAGCTCTTCAAGGCGCTCGACGAGGGGGACGAGGCGCGCTGGATCGTCGACACCATCCAGACGCTGCGCCGCGACCACAAGCTCGCCGACATTGCGGTCCTGGTGCGCACCAACGCGCAGACCCGCGCCATCGAGGACGAGCTGCTGGCGCGCGAGGTGCCGTACGTGCTGGTCGGCGGCACCCGCTTCTATGACCGCGCCGAGATCAAGGACCTGGTCGCCTACCTGCGCGTCCTGCGCAACCCGCGCGACAGCTTCTCGCTCGCGCGCATCCTGAACCAGCCGCCGCGCGGCATCGGCAAGGCGACGCAGGAGCTGCTGCAGACCCAGGCGGCGCAGCTCGGCCAGCCGCTCTGGGACGTGCTCCTCCTCGACCAGCTCGGCAACCTGCCCGGCAAGAGCGCGGCGGCGCTGCGCAGATTCCGCGACCTCATCCTCGACCTCCAGCGCGACGCCCAGGAGCTGCCGCTGCCGGCGCTCCTCGACCGCCTTCTCGCCGCCACCGGCTACCCGGACCTCTTCGACAAGAACGACCCCGAGGAGCTGGCGCGGCTCGAGAACCTGCGCGAGTTCCTCTCTGCGGCCCAGGACTTCACCGAGGCCAACAGCACCAACGCCGCCGACGAGGACCTGCTGACCGGCTTCCTCGACCACGTCTCGCTGGTCACCGACCTCGACACCTGGCAGAACGAGCGCGGCGTGTCGTTGATGACGCTGCACAGCGCCAAGGGCCTGGAGTTCCGGTCGGTGGTGGTCTCGGGGCTGGAGGACGGCCTGCTGCCGCACTTCAACGCCCAGGGGGCGCGCGAGGACGTCGAGGAGGAGCGGCGTCTGCTCTACGTCGGGATGACGCGGGCGCGCGAGCGGCTCTACCTGTCGTGCTGCCGGCGGCGGCGGATCGCCGGGCGCTATCAGGACCAGGAGGAGTCGCCGTTCCTGGCCGAGCTGCCGGAGCACCTGCGCGAGGTGACGTCGAGCCCGTCTCTCGCCTGGGAGCCGCCGCGCGGCGAGCGGGCGGAGGCGGTGTACTCCTTCTTCGGACGGAGCGGCGGCGGGGCCGGCGCCAGCTATACGCTGCCGCCGGCCGCCCCCACCCTCTTCGCGCGCGCGGAGCGACCGGCGCCGCAGCGCCGCGCCGATCCCGTCGACCCGGTCATGGCCCCCCGCCGCACCGCCCGCCGCGGCAGCCGCGTCCGCCACCCCACCTTGGGCCAGGGCGTCGTCCTCGAGATCGACGGCGACGGCGACGACACCAAGCTCACCGTCTTCTTCGAGAAAGCCGGCAAGCGCCGCCTGATCGCGCGCTACGCGAACCTGGAGCTGCTGTAGGCGGTCCACGTTTTGCAGCCCGCGATTCGAGGTGAAACGCAAAGAGGTGGCCGAAGGCGGCGGCGAGGCTGAGAGGCTCCCTCTCGTCGCCTACCGGGTCTCCGGCCTGCCGCTGCGGCTCGTGCCGGCGCCGGCGACCCGCGACTGGATGGACTCCACCTCGCGGCGGTTCGCCTACCGCTGTCTGCCGCTGGTGGTGGCGAACCAGGCCGGGTGGCTCGTCGTCCAGGACGTCGCGGTGCGCGCCTGCTGGAACGGCGGCGCGCGCAGCGAGGACCTCGTCGTCGAGCAAGACCCGCCCACGCCGCCGCAGGTGGCGGTGAGCCACTTCGGCGGCGGCGTCCTCACCTGGCACGTCCCCTTCCTCTTCCGCACGCCGCCCGGCTACAACCTGCTGGTGCGCGGGCCGGCCAACCTGCCGGTCGACGGGGCGTTCCCGCTCGACGGGATCGTCGAGGCCGACTGGGCGGTGGCGAGCTTCACCATGAACTGGCTGCTGACGCGGCCCGGCGCCTGGGTCGTCTTTCCCACGGGGCAGCCGATCGCGATGATCGCGCCGCAGGCGCGGTTCGAGGTCGAGCGGTTCGACCCGGAGATCCGCCCGCTGGCGAGCGCGCCGGAGCTGGCGCGCGCGCACCGGACGTGGAGCGAGGAGCGGCGCCGCTTCAACGAAGGCCTCGCCCATCCGGGCTCGGCCGCCCGCCGCGCCGGCTGGCAGCGGCACTACTTCAGGGGCGCCTCGCCGGCCGGATTCGTCGCCGCCGAGCACCAGGTGAAGCTCGACGTCCGCCCGTTCGTCGAGTCGGACGGCGAAGGCGACCGGTAGAGCCCGGCCGTCAGCCGGCGGGGTCGCGCAGCCGGCCGTAGAGGTAGTTGTCGACGCGGCGACCGCGCAGCTTGAAGTAGCCGAGCAGCAGCCCCTCGCGGCGGAAGTCGTTCTTCTCGAGCACCCGCTGCGAGGAGACGTTCTCGACCGCGCAGCGCGCCTCGATCCGCTCGAGCGTGGTGTTGGCGAAGAGGTCCTCGAGGAGCTGGCGCAGCGCTTCGGTCATCAGCCCGCGGCGCTGGAAGGGGGTCGAAAGGGCGTAGCCGACCTCGGCCAGGCCGTGCTCCCAGTTGCTCACGACCAGGGTGATCCACCCCGCCGGCTGCCCGTCGCAGACCACGATCCACTGGAACTTCTCGCCGCGGCCGCGGTAGAGGTCGGCGACGCGCTGGCTGGCGACGTCGGCGCGGAGCTGCGACACCGGCAGGTCGTTGAGCGGCTGGTGGCGGCGCACCGAGGGCTCGGAGCGCCAGAGGCGGAGGAGCTCGGCGTCGCGCGGGGCGGCCGGCCGCAGGGTGATCTCCGGGCTGGCACGGCGCTCGGCGATCGCCATGACCGGTAGTTTAGCCCGCGGCTACCCCGGCCAGCGGATCGCGGCGCGGTCGGCTTGGCGGCAACCTGCCCCCCGGCAGGTCGCCAGGGCGCGCAGGACGCCGGCCAGCCGGGCGAGCGTCTCGGGCGGCGCGGCGGCGGCGAGGTTGCGCAGCTCGGGCGCTACGGCAGGCCGCCGCTGCGCGCGACGCGCAGCCGCGCGCCGGCGCCGCGCAGCTTGGGGAGGACCGACAGCACGAAGATGTAGAGGTAACCCTGCGCGAAGAGCAGGAGGAAGGGCAGCGAGATCCACATCGCGTGGGCGACGGCGTAGGCGGAGCAGGCGAGGAAGTAGAGGGCGAGCGCGCCTTCGGCGGCGATCAGCGGGTCGGTGCCGGCGCGGTAGCGCTTGCCGGCCCAGTCCTCGCCGCGGCGCTCGATGCGGTACTTCGGGGTGCGGTGGAAGATGCCCCCGCGGCGCAAGAGCCCCGAGAGCACGGCGCGAGCGTTGTTGATCGAGAGGCCGATGCCGAGGCCCATGAGCGCCGGTAGGTAGCGCGCCTCCCGCCGCCAGGCGCCGGGGCCGCGGGCGACCACCTGGCTCGACAGGTAGAAGGCCACGACCGAGACCGAAGCGGCGAGGAAGAGCGGCGCGTCGACGAAGAGCATCACCTCGAGGCCGCTCGACCGGCGCAGCAGCATCGCCGGGAAGATGAGCAGCGACAGCAGCACCATCAGGAGGTAGCTCATGTTGTTCGTCAGGTGGACGAAGGCCTCGACCTTGACCTTGAGCGGCAGGTCGCTCTTGAGGATGCGCGCCAGGAGCTTGCGCCCGGTCTGGATCGAGCCCTTGGTCCAGCGGTACTGCTGGCTCTTGAAGCCGTTGATGTCGACCGGCAGCTCCGAGGGGACGCCGAGCTCCGGCAGGTAGAGGAAGCGCCAGCCGGCGAGCTGGGCGCGGTAGGAGAGGTCGAGGTCCTCGGTCAGAGTGTCGTGCTGCCAGCCGCCGGCCCCTTCGATCGTCTCGCGCCGCCAGACGCCGGCGGTGCCGTTGAAGTTGAAGAAGCAGCCGCTCCGGTGGCGAGCGGTGTGCTCGATCAGGAAATGGCCGTCGAGGAGGATGGCCTCGATCCGCGTCAGCAGGGAGTAGCCGCGGTTGATGTGCTCCCAGCTCCCCTGCACCATGCCCATTCGCGGGTCGGCGAAGTAGGGCACCGAGAGCTTGAGGAAGTCGCCGCGCGGCACGAAGTCGGCGTCGAAGACGGCGACCAGGCTGCCGCGCGCCGCCCCGAGCCCCGCCGCCAGCGCGCCGGCCTTGAAGCCGTGGCGCTCGCTGCGGTGCAGGTGGTGGATGTCCCAGCCCGCGCGCCGGCGCTCGGCGACCGACCGCGCCACGATCTCGCGCGTCTCGTCGGTCGAGTCGTCGAGCACCTGGATCTCGAGACGGTCGCGCGGGTAGTCGAGGGCGCAGACGGCGTCGATCAGCCGGGTCGCGACGTAGAGCTCGTTGTAGAGTGGCAGCTGCACCGTCACGATGGGCCAGACGTCCGGGTCCGGAGGTCGGACGGCCTTGCGCCGCCGGGTGCGGAGGTAGAGCCCGACGAGCAGCAGCCGGTGGACGCCGTAGAAGGCGAGCACCCCCAGGACGAGGTAGTACAGTGCCAGCAAGGCCGCCGACGACGGCAGAGTCATCCTCCAGCTCTCCGGAGGGCGGCTCTGCGCCGGTCCTGCGGCCGCTCGCCCACGCGTTGCCGCTCCTGGCGGTGGCGCTCGGCCTGCTCGCTCTCGATCCGCTCTCCGACCATCTGCCCTCCGCCCTGGCGCTGCTCGCGCTGGGCTCCCTCGCCCTCTGGAGTGCCGCCAGACGCCTGGAGGTGGACTCCGGCTCGGTGGGTGCAGCCGTCCTCGCCGGGGCGCTGCTCCTGCGGCTCCCGCTGCTCCCGCTCGCCCCGACGCTGTCCGACGACGTGCTGCGCTACCTGTGGGACGGAAGGGTGGCCGCGGCCGGCCGCAACCCCTACGCGCTCCCCCCGGCGGCCGCCGAGCTCGCCCCCTGGCGTGACGAGCTCTGGCGCTCCCTGCCGCACCGCCAGGTGCCGACGGTCTATCCGCCGCTCGCCGTCGCGGCATTCAGTATAGCCGCAAGGACGCCGTGGCCCCTGCCGCTGTGGAAGGCGCTGGCGGCGGCCGGCGACCTCGCCGCCTGCGCCCTGCTGCTCGCCCTGGCGCGGCGGCTGGGGGTGCCGGCGGGACGCACGGTCTGGTACGCCTGGAACCCGCTGGTGGCGCTGGAAACCGCGGGGATGGGGCACGTCGACGCGCTCGGCGTGGCGGCGTGCCTGGGGGCCGTGCTGCTCCTGACGAGTCGGCGTTCGGTGACTGGCTCGGCCGCGGGGCTCGCGGCCGTTGGCGGGGCGGCGGCCTGCGCCGCCGCCGGCGCCCTGACCAAGCTGGTGCCGCTCGTCGCGCTGCCGCTCTGGGGCCGGGCCTATCCGCCCGGTACGTCGCGCCGGCGGTTCTGGGCGACGGCGCTCGCGCTCCTCGTCCTGGCGTGCGGGCCGGTCGTGGCGGCGACCGGCGGGGTGCCGCCGGGGCTCCTCGTCTACGGCCGGACGTGGGAGTTCAATGGGCCGCTCTTCGAGCCGCTCTGGCGCCTGCTCGACGCGGTCGACGCGGCACCGCGCACGAAGACGCTGCTCGAGTGGATCGAGCGCCGGAGCGAGCGCTGGTACCTCTTCGAGCGAATCTACCCCTACGTCTACCCGCAGCTCCTCGCCAAGGCGGTGCTCGGGGTAGCGCTCCTCGCCGCGATCGCCGCTTCCCTCCGCGAGCGCGACGTCGTCGCCGGCACCGGCCGGCTCTTCGGGCGCGCCCTGTTGCTCTCCGCCACGGTCTACCCCTGGTACCTGCTCTGGGTCCTCCCCTGGGCCGCGCTCGCCCGCCACCCGGCGTGGCTGGCGCTCGGGGCGCTGCTGCCGCTCTCCTACCTGGCGCAGGACGCTGGCGTGCCGCTCTTCCCCTGGCTCTGGCTGGCGATCTGGGGGCCGTTCTTCGCGCTCCTGGCGCTCGGGCGCGGCCGTTGGGGGGCGCGATGATCGCGCGCTTGACGCTTTCCTACCGCGGCGCCGCTTACGCCGGCTGGCAGCGGCAGGAGAACGCGCTCGCCGTGCAGCAGGTCGTCGAGGAGGCGCTCGGCGATTTGCTCGGATTGCCGGCGCCGCCGCGGATCCACGGCGCCTCGCGCACCGACGCCGGCGTCCACGCCCGCGGCCAGGTCGCCCACCTGGAGCTGCCGCGCTCCTTCCCGCCCGCCGGCCTGGTCCACGGCACCAACGCGCGGCTGCCCGAGGACGTGCGGGTCCTCGCCGCCGGCGAGGCCCCCGAAGGCTTCCACGCCCGCAAGCACGCCGTCGCCAAGGAGTACCGCTACCGCCTGTCGCGCGCCGCGGTCGTCTCGCCCCTCGACGCCCCCTACGTCGCGCCCGTCGAGCCGCGCGTCGACCTCGAGCGCATGGCTGCGGCGGCACGCCACCTCCCCGGCCGTCACGACTTCACCGCCTTCGCCGCCGCCGGCGGCGGCCACCGCGACCCCCACCGCCGGATCTTCGCCGCCGACTGGACCGAAGCCGGCGACGAGCTCCATTTCACTATCACCGGCGACGGCTTCCTCCGTGGCATGGTCCGCGCCCTAGTCGGCACCCTCGTAGAAGTCGGCCTAGCCCGCCGCACCCCCGAAGCCTTCGCCACTCTCCTAACCGGCGCCCCCCGCGAAGCCGCCGGCCCCACCGCACCGGCTCAAGGCCTCGTTCTCGAGCGGGTCAGCTATCCCCCCGAATGGAATTCTTCTGGGTAAAGGAACAACGGTCGCGGCTGGGGCCGTGTGGGGCGCCGCCGGAGGGCACCTCTGAGCAAGCGCTGGCAAGACGCCAGGCACACCGACATCGATGGTGCGCGCAGCGAAGCGGAGGCGCGCGCCTGCCATCCGCAGTCAGAAAAGCGCGCGCCGGTGCCCACCGGCGGCGCCCCACACGGCCCCAGCCCCGAGAGCCCCTGTGATACCGTAACCGCCCCGTCGCCGATGGCCGATCACTCGAAACTCGCCGAGCCCGGCACCCCCGAAGAACTGCTGGTCCGGCGCCTAGACCTCGCGCGCCTGCCGCGCCACGTCGCCATCATCATGGACGGCAACGGCCGCTGGGCGCGCTCGCGCAACCTGCCGCGCGTCGAAGGCCACCGCGCCGGCGTCGAGTCCGTGCGCGACACCGTCGAGGCCGCCGCCCAGCTCGGCCTCGAAGTCCTCACCCTCTACGCCTTCTCGGTCGAGAACCAGAAGCGCCCGCGCTTCGAAGTCTGGACCCTCATGAACCTGCTCAAAGAGTACGTGCGGAAAGAGACCGAGACCCTGGTCGAGAACGACATCCGCTTCCACGTCCTCGGCCGCTGGCGCGACCTCGACACCACCGTCGTGCGCGAGCTCGACCGCGCCCTCGACGCCACCCGCGACTGCCGCGGCATGCACTTCAACATCGCCCTCAACTACTCCGGCCGCTGCGAGATCGTCGACGCTTGCCGCAACATCGTCGCCGACTGGGCCGCCGGCAAGCGCGCCGACATCGACGAGGAGACCCTCGACCGCTACCTCTACACCTCCGGCCAGCCCGACCCCGACCTCCTGGTCCGCACCTCGGGCGAGCTGCGAGTCTCCAACTTCCTCCTCTGGCAGATCGCCTACACCGAGATCTGGGTCACCAACACGCTTTGGCCGGAGTTCCGCCGCCGCGACCTCTTCGAGGCGGTCCTCGACTTCCAGCGCCGCGACCGCCGCTTCGGCGGCGTCAAGCCGGAAGAGGATCTCTTCGCCCCCGGCGCCGGCCGCCGCTCCGGATAGCCGCCCGCATGCAGCGTCTGGTCACCGCCGCGGTGGGCGCCCCGCTGACCCTCGCCGCGGTCTTCTTCCTGCCCGGGATCTGGTTCTTCGCCATCATGGCGCTGCTCATCGAGGCGGCGGTCGCCGAGTACGTGGCGATCGTCCGCCCGCGCGCGCCGCACGCGCCGCTGCGCGCCCTGCTCCTCTTCGTGCCGATCGCCGCGGCGGGGCTCGCCGCGGCCTTCTCCGAGGCGCGTGAGCCGGGGCCGCTCGGGTACCCGCCGGTGCAGCTCCTGCTCGGCGGTCTCCTCCTCTCGGTCGGCGTCGGGAGCCTTCTGCTGCTGTCGCGCACGCCCCTCGAGGAGACCGTCTTCGCGATCGGCGTCATCGGCTTCGGCATCCCCTACTTCGCGCTGCCGATCGCCAGCCTCCACCGCCTGCAGCAGCTCGACCCCTGGATGCTCTTCCTGCTGCTCGCCATCGTCTGGCTGGGGGACACCGCGGCCTTCTACTTCGGCTCGCGCTTCGGCCGCCACCACATGGCGCCGGTGGTCTCGCCGAAGAAGACCTGGGAGGGGGCGATGGCCGGGCTCGCGGTGGCGCTCGTCGCCGGCGCCGTCTGGAGCGTGGCGCGGCACGGCGCGCTGCGGCCGGGGATCTTGGTGCTCGCCGCGATGACCGGAGTGGCGGCGCAGGTCGGCGACTTGGTGGAATCGATGATCAAGCGCGGCGCCGGGGTCAAGGACTCCGGGCGCCTGCTGCCCGGGCACGGCGGCATGCTCGACCGGATGGACGCCATGCTCTTCGCCGCCCCGGTGCTGCTGCTCGGGGCGTGGCTGCTGAGAAACGGCACGGTCTGAACCGCGCGCGCCCCTTGAGGCGCGGGGAATGCCCGCCCGCGGGGCGGGGTTGGGAATAAACGCCATGGATCTCTTGACCAACGTCCTGTCCTTCGTCGTCGCCCTGGGGCTGATCATTTTCGTCCACGAGGCGGGGCACCTCCTCGTGGCCAAGGCCTTCGGCGTGCGCGTCATCGCCTTTTCGCTCGGCTTCGGCAAGCGCCTCTGGGGGTTCCGCCGCGGCGAGACCGAGTACAAGGTCGCGGCCGTCCCGCTCGGGGGGTACGTCAAGCTCGGCGGCGAGAACCCGGAGGAGACGAGCGGCGACCCGCGGGACTTCCTGAGCAAACCGCGCTGGCAGCGGGTGCTGGTCTACCTGGCGGGCCCGACGATGAACGTCCTCTTGGCCATCGTCCTCTTCGCCGGCCTCTTCATGGTGGGGATCGAGGTGCCGCACCTGCCGGACGTGCCGCCGGTCATCGGCGTCGTCGAGGCGGGCTCCTCGGGCGCCCGCGCCGGCCTGCAGAGCGGCGACCGGGTGCTGGCGGTCAACGGCAAGCGGGCCGAGAGCTGGCTCGACGTGGCGAGCGAGCTCGCCTACTCCCCCGACCGCCCGGTGCGACTGCGGGTACAGCGCGGCGAGCGGACCTTCACCGCCGTCGTCACCCCGAAGGGCGACCCCAAGGAGGGGATCGGCGCCGACTTCGCCGGCCTCTTCCCGGTGGTGCGGCCGGAGATCATCGGCGTCGAGCCCGGGAGCCCGGCCGAGAAGGCGGGGCTGCGCTCCGAGGACGAGCTGGTGCGGATCGACGGCGTGCCGGTGGCCAACAGCGAGGCGTTCGTAGCCCACGTCCGGCAGCGGGCGGGGCAGCGGCTGGAGCTCGAGATCGAGCGCGCGGGGCGGCGGATGACGATCCCGGTGGTGCCGCGAGCCGACGGCAGGATCGGCATCTCGCTCGGCTACTTCCAGCGCTACGGGCCGCTGCGCGCCTTCGGCGAGAGCGTCGAGTACAACCTCCAGCTCACCCGCGAGACCTTCCGCGTCCTGGGCAAGATCTTCCGCCGCGAGCTCTCGGCCAAGGGCGCGCTCTCGGGGCCGATCGAGATCGCGGCCCGCACCGGCGAGGCGGCGCGGCGCAGCTTCCGCGAGCTCGTCCACCTGATGGGCTTCATCAGCTTGAGCATCGCGATCTTGAACCTGATGCCGATCCCGGTCCTCGACGGCGGTCAGATCGCCATCCTGCTCGTCGAGTCGGTGATCCGCCGCGACCTCTCCTTGCGTCTCAAGGAGGTGATCGCGCAGGTGGGCTTCGTGCTCATCCTGATCCTCATGGTCACGGTGTTATATTTCGACATCGTCAAACGGCTGCCGGGGCTGTTCTCGGGCTCCTAGAGGAGTCAGGCATGGCGGTGTCGACGGGCGACGAGGCCCCCAACTTCGACTTGAGCTCGACCGAGGGCGTGCTGCTGATGCTGCGCGACGAGGTGATCCGCACGACGCAGCTCCTCTACTTCTTCGCCGACGCCGGGGACGAGCGGGTGCTGAGCGACCTCGACGCCCTCAGCCGCGGCCTCGACGATCTGGCGCCGCTGACCTGCCGGGTGCTCGCCGTCTCGCCCTTGCCCCTCGACGCGCTCAAGGCCCTCCAGGCCGAGCGGAAGCTCCTCTTCCCGCTGCTCCACGACGACCGCAACTTCTCCGCTGCCTACGGCGTCGCCGCCGAGGAAGGCCGGCAGGCGGCTCCGGCCCTCTTCCTGGTCAGCCGCCGCCAGCGCATCCTCTGGCACGCCAACCCGGCTCCCGCCGCTGCCGAAGTGCTCCCCCAGGTCGTCAAGCTCCTCAAGAGCCAGCCCTCCCCGACCGCGAGCTATCCCAAGAGCGTCATCAATCGGCTGGTCGATCGCTGGGTGAACTGACCGGGCTACAAGTAGCGGAGCTGGTTCCGCATCTCATCGGCGGTAGTTTGGTTGAGCAGGAGCAAGAGACGCCGGACGATCTCCTGCGGTGAGCGACGCACCGCGAAGACGATCCCCGAGTGCTCGCGGCCCGAGCTGAAGTAGTCCACGGCAAGCCTCTCGACGTCGACTCGATTGTGAGTCACGAAGACCTTGCCGGCGCTCGCGGCGTGGGCCAGTTGATCCGCGTCCGACGCCCCGAGATGGCCGGCTTCGCGCGTGGTCGTCGCGACGAAACCGTAGGCCCGCACCATCTCCGCCACCAGAACATCGACGTCCTCGTCGAGATAGAGCTCGACGAAGAGGCCTCTCATTCGTTGTGCAGCAGCGGATCGATGAGCTCTTCGGGGATGCGGTTCCGCTCGATCGCGGCGGTGATCTCGGCCTGGTGATCGCTGTAGTAGCTGAGGGCGTCGAAGACCTGCGCCAGCTTCAAGTGCGGCAGACGGACAGGGATCTCCTCCGGCGGCACGCCCTGCCGCCAGATCTCGACGACGGCGCGCACCGGCGTGCGCGTCCCCTCGACGATCGGCTCGCCACCTAGGATCCGATCGTCGCGGACGATGTAGCGGTGGCTGGTTGCCTGTGTCATGGGCTCTATTCTCGCTCAGAGCAGCCCGGCTCGGGGCCTGGTGGGTGAAGGACCGATGGCCGGGGCGAGCGGGAAGCACGCCCGGGCAAGCGGGAAGCAGTCCTCAGCAAGCGGGAAGCACTCCCCCGCAAGCGGGAAGCAGTCCCCGGCAAGCGGGAAACACCGCGGAGCAAGCGGGAAGCACCGTCGGGCAAGGAGGGAAACCTCCAGGGCAAAAGGGAACGAGCCCTGGGCAAGCGGACTCTTCAAGAGTCCATACGCCCCACGCCAAAGTACGTTGGTCCTGGCCAAGAGTACGCTTGCCCAACCCTTCCGGACGTTTGCACCGAGCTGCAGTACGTTTGTACCGGCCGTAAGTACGTTCACCCCGAGCCGCGGTCCGTTTGTACCGAGCGTAGGTACGTTCACCCTGAGCTGCAGTCCGTTTGCTCCGGGCTTTCGTACGGTCACCCCGCACCTGGGAGCGCGTAGAATCGCAGAGTGTTCCGCCATCCCTTGCCCCCTCGCGGAGCGTCTCCGGCGAAGGCATCCGCGCCCGAGGCTCCGGCAGCTTCACTTCGCTAGTGGCTTTTGGGGCACCGATCGCAGAAAGCTGGAATCGATTGCCGAGGGCACTTTCATTGGGCGAGGCGGCGAGATTGTCGATCGAATCAGCTCCTACGCGTTCGAGCGGCTGGGGCAGGTGTTGCATGCGGATGAACTGCGACGGGCGTTGTCGGTTGCCGGCTTTCCACCTCGTGACCTGCGCCTCGACCCGAGCGTTTCGTCGGCGATCGAGAGGCTCCAAGACACCTTTCTGCGGGACCTCGGAGCCAACCTGATCGGTGGATCTCTCATCCGGAGAACCGCAAGCAGGGACATCGTCGCGCTGGTGATCAGCGATCAGCGACCCACGGCTGTGCTCCTCACCGGCGGCGCCGGAGATGGCAAATCAGCCGTACTGTTCGAGACAGCGCAAGAGCTTCAATCCCGAGAGATCCCCTTTCTACCGGTACGGTTCGATGTAGACCGACCTGAGGAGGACCTTCTTGTCTTCAGCGCCGAAAAGCTCGGTCTTCGCTCCGACCCAGTAGCGAGCCTCGATGCCTTGGCTGGAGAGCGCCGGTCGGTGCTAATCCTCGACCAGCTCGATGCCATTCGTTGGACGGCCGCTCACGCTGCCAAGGCAATGCAAGTTGTCCAGGAGGTAGTGCAACGTGCCCGTCGCGTTCCCACGATGATGGTTCTTGCCGCCTGCCGAACTTTCGATCTTGAGGACGACCGCCGGCTGCGAGCTATGTTTCCCGAGGACATCCCTCGGATCAATGTAAGGGAGTTGAGGAAAGCTGTAGTCGTCGACGAAGTCAGGCGCTTCGGTGTCGAGCCGAGTGATCTTTCATCGAGGGAGTTGGCTCTTCTGAGAAACGCCTTCACGTTGGGCCTCTGGGCCGAAATTGCAAAGGGAGGCTCACCACCAACACGCTTCGACAATCGCACCGAGCTTCTCAAGGCGTTCTGGGACAACCAGCAAAGGAGGATTCGAGAGGAGCGCGGCGTACCGGACTCCGAAACCGACACTCTGCTGGATCAGGTGGTGGCGTTTCTTGACCAGGAGGGACGCCTCGATGCTCCAGAGCTTCTGCTCAAGGGTCATCCCGCGGCTGCGAAGGCGCTCCTCTCTCTTGGAACGCTGCAGATGCGGGGAAGCCGCGTTAGATTTTCCCACCAAGTACATGCGGATTACCAGATTGCCCTGCGGGTCGTGCGCCGGGTTCTCACAGAAGGCTTTACGCTGGTGGAATGGGTTGCACGAGATCAGTCACTGTTCCGGCGCCAGCAAGTGAGGCAGGTGCTGGAGATGCTTCGAGACGTCGATCCGGATAGATATGGAGAGGCGATTACAGCTCTGCTGAGTTCGCCGAACCTCCGCTTCCACCTCAGGCAGCTTGCGGTGCAACTGCTCCGTCACGCGCCCGACCCGACGAATGCGGAAATCGACGCGGTCGCGGATGCTCTTGAGTCAAGGGAGTTCCGCCCTTACCTCTGTCAACATCTCCTGGAGTACTCAGAGTTCTGGACGAGGGCTTTTCTCACCCGAGGTCTTCTTCTGGAATGGCTTGAGTCAGGGGACACGAACGATCGCGCGAGGGCCATGCGGGCATTGGGCTCATGCAGCCACAACCTTGGAGATGAGCTCGGGCCTGCGCTCGAAGTGCTTGAGAGAGGATCGAGTGAGGAGGTGCAGCGCAATGTCGCTGAGCTGCTCCCTACTGACGCACTGTCCGACTCGCCACTTCTCTTCGCCCGGCGGCTTGAGCTTGTCAGAACTGTGCCGTGGTTTGCCGCTCACCAACTTCATATCCAGGCGGCTGTGGAGAGCCTAGCGGAGCGCGAGCCGTCTAAGGCGCTTCGTTTAGGTCACGCTGCGATAGATGGCGCACTGAACCGCCTTCCCGAACCGGCGGAAGCGGACCGCGCGACCCTCTTGGAGCTGAGATTGCCCGAGCGGCCGGCGGTACTCATCAAGGTTTGCGTGGCGCAGCCGCAGGAAGCCGTCGATCTGTTTCTTCCTCTGTTGGCCCGAGTCAATGATGCTTCCACACTGGCAGGCGAGGATGCCGACGATGAATTTAGGCGGTATCACTGGTATGAGGTCCAGAGCACTCTCATCGAATGCCTTCGCGCGGCTATCAGTGAGCTGGCCCGAATATCTCCCAATGTCGCGAGGCGGTTGATTGGCCAGTTACCGCAATCACCCGATTTCGACCGCATCGCCGCCAGCGCGTGGATGATGCTCGAACCGCACGCTCATGCTGATCCCTGCCTCAAATGGCTGCTAGCAGAACCCGACCGTCTGGTGCTGGGCTGGGACATTGGGGAGGATGGCTGGGCAGCTGCTGATCTCATATCGCGCTTTGGCGGCTACTGCTCGCCTTCCTGCTACCAGCAGCTTGAAGCTCGCGTGACTTCGTTTCGACTTGATTGGGAACTCGAGTCGGTGCGGCAGCAGTTTTCTCTCATGAAGGAAAGACTCAAGGGTTGTGATCCGCTGGTGTGGGAAGACGGACGCTCGCGGAATTACTACGGTTCGGCGCAGCAGGTGCTGCTTGAAGTTTTGCCGGCCGAGCGGATATCGCTACGAGCTGTCGGCCTCCAGGCATGCTGGCGTGCAAAGTTTGGAATGCCTTCGCGGCCGGTCAAGCACGAAGGGATGGGCGGTTCGGTCGTATCGCCAATACCTGCACCCTACCTAATGCTCATTCCAGACTCGCAGTGGCGTTCAATCGCTCGGGGTGACTGGGGACGTCGTGGAGGACGCAACTTGCGCCAGACCGGGCCGATGAGCATGTCGGAGCGATCGCACGGAACGTTCGCCGCTTCGTTCGGGGACGCTGCGAAACGCGATCCAGTGCGTTTCGTGAGGCTAGCCCTGGAGCTCGAGGGATCCGCTGCCGCCGATTACGTCCGAGCGGCGCTCTGGGCGGTGGGAGACAGCGCAAGACCAGAGAATGCTGTTCCGGCCTGGGAACCGGCTCCGCCGTCAGCGATCGAGCGGCTAGCTGCATACGGCGAGGAGCTCGACGGGATCCAGGCGTCCATGGCACTGCCGTTCTGTTCGGCCGTTCGACGAAGAGGGGCGGAGCGCTGGTCGCCTTCGACGGTCGACCGGCTGGCGCGGTACGCGGAATCGGCCAAGGATCCGGAGGCGGGTGCGATGCCGGTGAGAAGGCGCCGAGCGGGTGGGGAGGAGACCGACGACCTGGGCACCTCTGCGCTCAACTGCACTCGCGGCGCGGCGGTGTATGCGCTTGGCGCTCTCTCGCTCGAGGAGGCAGAAGGAGTTGAACGGCGTCTGATTGCCCTTCGATCAGCTTCGCAGGATCCTCACCCCGCAGTGCGCATTGCGGTCCAGGGGACAGCCAGAGCTCTCTGGAAGATGGCGCCGCGCGAAGCCTTCACTCTTTTCCTCGCAGCCTGTGGCCACGACGACGACAGGGTGCTCGCGTCCTCCGAATGCCGCTATTTCCTCCTCATGGCTTGGCGAAAGCACCTCCGCGAGCTGACGCCGCTCTTCGAGCGGATGATCAACAGCGAAGTCGCGGCCGCCGCGCAACTCGGCGCTGAGTGTGTGACAGCGGCGTGGCTCTACCGGGCGCAACTTGAAGAGCTGTTCAGGCAGTGCGAGAGCGGTTCCTGCCCACAGCGTGTGGGGGTTGCCCGAGTCGCGGTGGGTGCGTGCTCTAGTGATGGAGACCCGAGTGAGGATGCGCTCGCGTTGCTCACGCGGTTCCTTGAGGATCAGGACTCTGCGGTGAGCAGTACAGGCGCAGAAGTCTTCTCACAGGAAGGCTTCCTCGCCAAGGGATGCGCGCCTGCTATAGCCGCCGGCTACGCTCGATCGGCTGCGTTCGTTGCCTGTCCGGACGCCTTGGTCGAAGCACTCGCCAAGGCGCCGTCTCAGGTCGGACGCTTTCTCGACGCCATCAGCATCATGGCAGCCAGATTCGCGGAGCTGTCCGGACCGAAGGTTCCTTGGAACCTAGATTCCGAGCTTACGACTCTCATTCTCGGACTCTACGAGAGCACCGAGGACACTGAGATCCGGAATGCCTGCTTGGACGCATTCGACGCCCTCCTCCGGGCAAGCAGTCCGCGTATCCAGCGATACCTCGACAGCCTCGAAATTGCATAGCCGCGACTCAGGCCAGCCCGAATGCAGTTCCTGCTACTCCGGCGAACGAGAACAGTAGCGGTCGAGGAGAAGCGACGGACTCGGAACATCTGCCGAAGGAACGCCGGCTAGAGCAGAATAGGAACGGCAGAGCACACCGGCAATGACCTCTTTCCTGTTCCTCGGCATCCTGCTCGGCCTGCGGCACGCGCTGGAGGCCGACCACCTGGCGGCGGTGGCGGCGCTGGCGACGCGCCACCGGGGGATCGGCCGCACCGCGCTGCAAGGGGCTGCCTGGGGCGCCGGCCACGGCGTCGTGCTGCTCGCCGTCGGCGGCGTCTGCCTGCTGTTCCGGCTGGCGGTGCCGGAGCAGGCCGCCCGCCTGCTGGAAGCGGGAGTCGGCGTGATGCTGATCGCGCTCGGCTGGGGCGTGCTGCGCCGCGTCGTCCGGCGCCGCGTGCACGTGCACCTGCACCGGCACGACGACGGCACCGTCCACCTGCACGCGCACCGCCACGCGGCCGAGGAGGCGCACGACCCCGAACGCCACCGGCACGTCCACGCCGAGCGCCTCCCCTGGCGCGCCGTCGGGGTCGGCATGCTGCACGGCCTCGCCGGCTCGGCGGCGCTGCTGCTGCTGGTCGCCTCGACCCTCGCCTCGCCGGGCGTAGGCCTGCTCTACATCGCCTGCTTCGGTATCGGCGCCGTCCTCGGCATGGCGGCGCTGTCGGCGGCGATCTCGCTGCCGCTGCGGCACACCGCCGGCCTCCTCGGCGGCGCGCATAACACGCTCGAGACGCTGGTCGGCCTAGGTGCGCTCGGCATCGGCGTCTGGGTCGTCTACGCCGCCGCCGGTCCGTTGTAGGTCAGAGCAGCCCGCGCAGCTTCTCGAGGTCGCGCCGGTGGCCTTCGAGGCCGAGGCCGGGCTCGGTCTCGAGGAGCATCGGGACCTCGCGCAGCCGGCGGTCGTGAAGGAAGCGGGCGAAGGGCTCGAGGCCGATCTCGCCTTCGCCGATGTGGGCGTGGCGGTCGCGCCGCGAGCCGAAGGGGCGCAGCGAGTCGTTCAAGTGGAAGCAGCCGACCGCGGTGAGGCCGAGCATCTCCTCGACCTCCGCCACGAACTCCCCGTAGCCCCTCTCCTCGTGCACCGCGTACCCCGCCGCGAAGGCGTGGCAGGTGTCGAGGCAGAAGCCGACGCGCTCGGGGTGCGCCGTGGCGCGGCGGATCGCCGCCAGCTCCTCGAGCGTGCAGCCGAGGCAGCTCCCCTGGCCCGCGGTGTTCTCGAGCAGGACGCGGGTCGCGAGGTCCGGCAGCTCGGCGAGGAGCGGCCCGAGCACCGCGTCGAGCGATGCCGCCGCCCGCACCACGCCCGCCTCCGCGCCGCATCCCAGGTGCGCCCCGGGGTGGACCACGAGCCCGCCGATCCCCAGCCGCGCGCGCCGCAGCTCGTCGGCGAGCGCGGCGCGCGAGCGCGCCAGCACCAACGGGTCGGAGGCCGCGAGGTTGATCAGGTAGCTGGCGTGCGCCACGACCGGCCCGACGCGGCTCGCCGCGTGCGCGGCGCGGAAGGCGGCGGCCTCCTCGTCATCGAGGCCCCGCCCCTGCCAGCGGCTGGCGTTCTTGACGAAGATCTGCGCCGCCTCGCACTCCAGCGCCGCGCCGTGCGCGAACGCCTTGACCAGCCCGCCGGCGACCGACAGGTGCGCACCGAGCGGCGGGTGCTTGCGGCGGCGGCGCGACGGCATGGGGCGGGCATTCTAGCCACCTGCTCCCTACCGTCCGGCGCTCAGTCGAGCGCCACCGCGGCGTCGGCGAGGCCGTCGGTCGCGACCGGCGCGCGCCAGGTCTGGCCGTCGGGCGCGGTGACCTCGACCAGCCAGCTTCCCGCCGGCACGCCCTCCACCGTCGCGCTGCCGCCGACCATCGGCCAGCTCGCGTGGAGCGCGCCGCCGAGGCCGAGGGTCTCGAACGGTCGGCCGTCGGGCGCCAGCAGGCGCAGCGTCGCCAGCGCGTCGCTGGCGGCGAGCGCGCCGACTCGCACGTGGAGGCGCGCCGCGTCGGGGAGCGTCAAGGCCTGCCGCTTGCCGGGGACGACGAACCGGCCGGCGGTGAGGGCGCCCGCGGGAGCGGCGGCGAGCAGCGTCCAGTCCCCGGGCGGAGCGGTCGCCAGCCGGACCCGCCCGTCGCGCCCCACGGGCCGGCTGTCGGCGAGCAGGACCTGCCCCCCGGGCCCGAGCAGCCGCAGGTGGAGCAGGGCCGGCGTGCGGCCGGAGGCGAGCCGGACGTCGAGCTCGACCCCCGGGGACGGCTCGAGCACGACTTCGACAGCGGCTGCGTCGCCGTCCATCGTCACCTCGAGCTGCCGCTGGTCCGGCCCGTACCCCTCCTTGCTCACCGTCATCAGGTAGCGGCCGGGCGGCACCTGGAGCAGCTCGAAGAGGCCCGCCTCGTCGCTGCCGCCGGCCATCATGAACTCCGGGGTGTCGCCGCCCGCCAGGTGGCGCAGGGCGACGACGGCCTCGGCCACCGGACCGTGGCTCGCCCCGTCGACCACCCGGCCGGCGACGCTCGAACGCTCGATCTCGATCGTGATCTCGCGGTCGGCCGGCAGCTCGACCGTCTGGTTGTGCATCACCAGCTCGCGCTCGTTGTTGAGCCCGAGCCAGTAGGTGTCGGCCTCCAGCTCCTCGAGGCGGAAGCGCCCTTCGTGATCGGTCGTGGTGGCGCGTTCGACCGATCGCGCCTGGCCGCGGGCCGAGACCAGCGTGTCCGGCAGGGGCCGGCCGCGGTAGAGCACCACGCCCGCCAGGCTCAGCCCGCCGTCGAAGACGAGGTCGCGCGCCGCCTCGCCGCCGGGCGCCAGCGGCACGCGCGCCTGGACCTCGCGCTGCCCCCCGGGGAGCGACGCCACGACCAGCCAGTTGCCGGCAGCGAGCCCCTCGATCCGGTAGCTCCCGTCCGCGCCGACCTCGGCGGCGCGCGAGCCGACGACCGGACGCCGGGCCTCGACCTCGACCTGGGCCAGCTCGGCGGGATCGAGGCCGAGGACCCGGCCGCGGATCGTCCCCGCCGGGTCGAGGACCACGGTGAGGTCCGCGACCGGCTCCGCCTCGACCCGCACCTCTTCGAGCGCGCTGTCGGCATAGCCGTCGGCGGTGGCTTGCAAGCGGTAGGCGCCGCGGCCGACGGGGGAGAGCAGGAAGGCGCCGCCGGCGTCCGCCCGCGCG
The DNA here is from genome assembly GCA_035536455.1 of Thermoanaerobaculia bacterium. Lineage (GTDB taxonomy): Bacteria > Acidobacteriota > Thermoanaerobaculia > Multivoradales > UBA5704 > DASUNQ01. The sequence continues at coordinate 33,219 of DATLOC010000047.1, forward strand.
TTGAAACGCCGCAGGTCCCGGGCCGTCGTCGAGGCGAGCCGGAGGGCGGCGCCCGCGACCGGCGTGCCGGCGCGATCGACCACCCGTCCGCTCACCTCTTGCCCCGCCTCGAAGACGAACTCGACCGGGTTCGTCCCCGGCTCGACGCTCACCTGCCGCTCGCGCCGGCCGTAGTGTGGATGGCGGGCCTCGACGAGCTGCGCGCCCGGCTCCACTCCCTCGACCCGGAATCGTCCCTCGGCGTCGGCGACGCCGGCGGCCGGGCCGGCCAGGATGCGCGTCTCTGGGACCGGCTCCCCTTCGGTAGTCACCACGCGCCCTTCGAGGGTGGCGCCGCGCTCGAGCCGGACCGTCACCTCCTCGCCCGGCGGCAGCGGCACGGCGGTGACGTCGCGCAGGGCGACGAAGCCGCGGGCGCCCACGGCGAGCACGACCACTCCGGCACGCAGGCCCGGGACCGCGAAGCGCCCGTCGCCGTCAGAGGTGGTCTGTTTCGTCACCGCCGGACCGGCGGGCAGCTCGCGTCCCGGGACCATGGGCTGCCAGGCGATCTCGATCTCGGCGCCGGGCACCGGGCGCTCCTCCTCGTCGAGCACCCGGCCGGCGAGGGACGCCCCCGCCTCGAGGCGGAAGAGCAACGGCCGCGGCGTCGGCGGGCGGACGCCGCGAGCGGTCGCCGGCAGGAAGTCCCGGGCCGTCACCAGGAGGTGGACCGGCGTCCCCGCGGCCAGGCCGGAGAGAGCGAAGCGGCCGTCGGCGGCCGTCCTCGTCTCCGGCTCCTCCTCGCGCAGCTCGTTCGCCATCTCGTCGGCGGGGCGCAGGTGGAGCACCCGGAAGACGGCGGCCCCGGCGATCGGCCGGCCGGCGGCGTCCACGACCTGCCCGGTCACTCCGGCCGCGGGCACGAGCGCGATCCTCCCCAGGTCCACGGGCCCGGCGCCCGGCGGCACCTTGACGCTCCGCAGCTCGGCGCGGGCGAAGCCGGTCCGGGTCACGGCGACGTCGACGGTGAGGGCGGGGACCGCCGCCACGCGGAAGCGCCCCTGCCCGTCAGAGACGGCCTGAGGCTCCGCCCGCTCCTTCGCCGCACGCAACGCCGGCCGCTGCCGGGCCTCGGGGGTGGGAGCTTCGCTTATCCGGACCTCGGCGCCGGAGACCGCCTGGCCGTCGGGATCGACCACCCGCCCCACGACCGGCCGTGCCGCCGCCAGGACCAGAGAGACCGGCGGCGACGGGACGCCCGCCCGCGGCGCCGCTCCCGGCCGAGCGGTGAGGGCGCTCGCCCGCGCCGGCATGAAGCCGGGCTTGCTGGCGCGCAGGTGGTAGATCTCGGCCGGGCGCAGGCGGCCGATCGTGAAGGCGCCGTCGGGACCGCTCGCGGCGCCGGCCGCGAGCTGCTCGCCGCCGGGGCGGAGCGCGGCGCCGATCCAGGCCGTCGCGATGCCGCGTCCGGCCGCATCCACCACCCGTCCGGTCAGCGCCGCGGCGCGCTCGAGCGCCAAGGCAGGGAGACGGCGGGCCGCGACCTGCGCGGCCGATGGTTCGATGCGCCGGGGGGAGCCGCCCCGGCGCCCAGGCCTCGAACGAGAACACTGTCGCCTCCGTCGCCCGCCAGCGGTACCGGCCGGCGGCGTCGGTGCGCTGGAAGGAGCCCGGATCGGCGCCGGACCAGACGAGCGCGTCGGCGAGGGGCTGCTTCGTCTCGGCGGCGATCAGGACGCCGTCGAGGGGCATGGGATCGGCGAGCACGACCGGCTCGCCGTCGCGGCCGAGCCACGCCGGCTGCTGCCGGCCGTCGGCCGTCACCAGCAGGACGCGCAGCGCCTCCGGCCCGCGTGCGGCAACGTCGACGCCGCCGTCGGCTCCGGTCAGGCCGACCGGCCAGAGCGCCTCGCCAGTGCGCACCAGCACGTCCGGCACGGGCTCGCCGTGCCGGTCGCGGACACGCAGCCGGCGTGACACCGCCGGCCGCGGGGCGAGGACGATCGGACCGGCCGTCCAACCCGTGTGCACCTCTTCGGCGCCCGCGGCGCTGAAGACCCGGATGGTCAGCACCTCGCCCGCGATGCGCGGCAGCACGAGCGCGCCGTCCACGCCGACGCGGCCGACGCGCGGCGCGATCCGCCAGCCGCCGGGGCGAACGGCTCCCGCCGCGTCGGCGAGCACGTAGGCCCCGGGCCGGCCGCCCCCTCGAGCGTCGCGGACGACGAGGGTCGCCCCGGCGTCGGGCGGCGGCGCCGCGGGGGGAAGCTCGGCGTCGTCGACCAGGGGCAGCGGCGGCGACTGGAGCGGCACCGCGCCCGCCGCGCCGAGGCGAATGGTGAAGACGCCCGGGCCGGGCACGGCGAGCGCATAGCGGCCGAGAGCGTCGGTCGTCGTCGCCGCCAGCGCCACCGGCTCGGCGGCGGCGAGGCGCAGCCGGCCCTGCTCGTAGCTGCTCGGCACCGGCAGGAGCTCGGCGCGCGCCCCGGCGAGCGGCGCGCCAGCGGCATCGAGCACGGTGCCGCGGGCGGCGAGGGGGGTGGCGAAGAGCGCCGGCAGGGGGACAGCGGCAAGGAGCGCGGCGATCGAGAGAAGGCGCGAAGCGAGGCTCTTCATGGTGCTCCGGCTCCGGAAGAGAGAAACGCGGGCGCCCCGCGCGGGGCGCCCGCGGCAAGGGGTGGGCGTCAGCAGTTCGAGTAAAACTGCTCCGTGCACTCGCAGTCGACGACGGTCTCGCCGTTGGTGCACCAGTCGAAGCTGCCGTCGCCGTCGATGTAGTCGGTGCCACTGTGGACGTGGAGCGAGTCGCCGCGATGGGTGCCCCAGGTGTCGCCGTAGATCTCGTCGTTGTCGCCGTTGCCGTAGCCGAAGTCGTTGTCGGGGCCGCAGAGCAGGACGTCGTTGCCGCTCTGGCCGTAGTTGTGATCCTCCTGCGTGCCCGACTCGATCGTGTCGGCCTCGGTGCCGCCGTCGATGTCGTCGATACCCTCGCCGCCGTAGAGGTGATCGGTACCTCCCTCGCCGAAGATGTCGTCCCAGCCGTTGTCGCCCCAGATGTCGTCGGCGCCGGCGCCGCCGTAGACGATGTCGTGGCCGCCCTGCGCGATGATGCAGTCGTTGCCGCTGGTGCCGTAGATCGTGTCGTTGCCGCTGGTGCCGTAGACGCAGACCGCCGAGGCCGCGGCGGGGGCCAGCAGCAGTGCCGCCAGCAGCCAGAGTGTTCTCCTTCCGGTCATCGCAAGCTCTCCTTTCGGTTGTCGCGCCCCTGCCGGTCAGGGAGCGCTCTGAAGTAGGAATGCGCGAACGGAGAGCGAAAGGCGTCACCGGCCGAGCGGCCGGAGACGAGGTCAGCGGTTGGCGCGTGGGTCGCCCGGCCGGAGGCGGCGCAGATCGGCGAGCTTCTCGCGGGCCTCGATCACCTTCTCGTCGTCGGCCGGGAACTGGGCCTCCAGCACCTTGCGGCCGTGCTCGATGAGCCCTTCGGCCTCGACGTAGCGGCCCAACCCGGTGAGGCAGGCGCCGAGCAGCACCTCGACCCGGGCGGTCTGGAAGAAGTCGGGGGCCTGCGTCGCGCGCAGCAGCGCGAGGCTCTGGCGGAAATGGGGCTCGGCCTCCGCCGGCTTGCCGGCGGCGAGCAGGACGATCCCCATGCTGCGCAGCGGCCAGGCGAAATCCCGATGGTCGGGCGGCAGCAGCTCGCGGTTGATGGCGAGCGAGCGGCCGGCCAGCTCCAGCGCCGCGGCGTGGCGCCCCTGCTCGGAGCGGAGCCTGGCGAGCGCCCCCAGGCTCTGGGCCACGTAGATGTGCCGCTCGCCGTAGACCGCGCGCTTGAGCGCCAGGGCCTTCTCGTGCAGCGCCGCCGCCGCCTCGAGCTGGCCGGCGCCCTGGAGCGCCCCCGCCAGGTTGCTCATGACGATGGCGGTATCGGCGTGGCTCTCGCCGAAGGCCGCCACCTGGTAGGCGAGGACCTGGCGATAGAGCGGCACGGCCCCGGCGTAGTCGCCGCGGCGGGAGTGGACCAGGGCGAGGTCGTTGAGCGTCAGCGCGACGTCCGGGTGGTTGCCGGGAAGCGACTTGCGCTGGGTGGCCAGGGCGCTGCGCAGCATCTCCTCCGCGGCGTCGAACTTCGCCTGATCTATTAGGGTCTGGGCGAGGGCGCGCCGGAAGGTCGCGATGTCCGGATGGTCCTCGCCGCGCCGCGCGCGGGTGATGCGGAGCACCTGCCGGTACATCCGCTCGGCCCGCGGCGAGTCGCCGCGGTCCCGGCTCACCTCGGCCAGGCGATGGAGGCTTTCGGCCGCGCCCAGCCCGGCCGGCCCCTGCGCGCGCCGAAAGATCGCCAGCGCCTCGCCGTGGAGCCCTTCGATCTCGCGCAGCCGCGCCTCGTCGGTGCTCTGGTAGCGCTCGCTGAGCACGGTGCCGAGGAGGTTGAGCGCCGCCGCCAGCTCCTCGGGCGCGTCGCCGCGCGCCTGCCGCCGGCGGAGCGCGAGGGCCTCGCGGAGCAGCGCTTCGGCCGCGTCGTGGTCGCCGCGGCGGAAGCGGAGCCAGCCCACGTGCTCGAGGCTCGCCGCCAGCTCCGGCGAGCCGGGTGCGGTCGTCCGCCGCACGGCGAGCGCTCCTTCCAGCAGCGGCGCCGCCTCTGCCAGGCTGCCGAGGCCGAGCGAGGCCTGCCCGATGGCGTCGAGCAGCGACGCCCTGACCTCCGGCTCGCCGGCGAGCTCGCGCGACGCCCGCCGCGCGCCGGTCTCCAGCAGCTCGCGCGCGGAAACGGTCTCGGCGCCCCCCTCGTAGGGGTTTGCGTGCTCGAAGACGTCGACCAGGAAGCTCAGCGCTTGCCGCGCCTTGTCGCGCTCGCGCTCGGCGCGGTCGCGCTGCTGGAGGAGGCTGCCCAGGAGCGCCGCGACCAGGAAGAGGATCCCGCCGGCGAGTGCCACGCCAACGCGGTTGCGCCGCAAGAACCGGCGCGTGCGGTAGAGCACGGTGTCCGGCCGGGCCGAGATCGGCAGCGCCCTCACGGCGCGATCGATATCCGCCGCCAGCTCGACGACCGAGCGGTAACGCCGCTGCGGCTCCTTGTGCAGGGCGGTCAGCACGATGGTGTCCAGGTCCCCGCGCAGCTTGCGGCGCAGCTCTCGCGGGCGGGCGCGGCGCGCCGCGCCGATCTCCTCGTGGGACAGCTCGCCGAGGGAAGGCGGGCGGTCGAGCGCCTGGCTCGGCCGTTCCGGCTCCTGGGCGACGATCGCCGCCTCCAGCTCGTGCGGCAGGTCGGTCTTCAGCCGATAGGGGCGGCGGCCGCAGAGCAGCTCGTAGAGCACCACGCCGAGGGCGTAGACGTCGGTCGCGGTCGTGATCGCCTCGCCGAGCACCTGCTCCGGGCTGGCGTAGGCGGGCGTCATCGGGCGGCGGCGGGTGAGCGACGCCCCGTCCAGCCCCTCGGCGAGGAGCTGCTTCGCGATGCCGAAGTCGAGGAGCTTGGGCTCCCCCGCGGCGCTCACCAGGACGTTGGCCGGCTTGATGTCGCGGTGGACCAGCAGGTTCTGGTGCGCGTAGGCGACCGCGTCGAGGAGGCGGCGGAAGAGCGCCAGGCGCGCCTCGAGGCCGAGGCGGTTGCGCTCGCAGTAGACGTCGAGCGGCAGGCCCTCGACGTACTCCATGACCAGGAACGGCAGCCCCTCGGCGGTCTCGCCGCCGTCGTAGAGGCGGGCGATCGCCGGGTGCTCGAGGCGGGCCAGGATCTGGCGCTCGGCGCGGAATTGCTGGAGGGCATCGGGGTCGTGGGTCCCGCGGTGCAGCAGCTTCAGGGCGACGCGCCGCTCGAACTGCCCGTCGTCGCGCGTCGCGAGATAGACGGTGCCCATGCCGCCGCGGCTGATCATCCCTTCGAACCGGTAAGGGCCGAAGTGGAGAGAGCCGCTGGGAGCGCTCTCCTCGCCGGGAGCGGCGGTGAGCGACGGCGGGTGCTCGAGGAAGGTCCGCGCCCGGTCGTCGGCCGCGAGCAGCCCCTCGACGGCGTCGCGCAACGCCTCGTCGCCCGCGCAGGAGCGCTCGAGGAATGGCTCGCGCTCCGCCGGCGCCAGGTCCAGCGCGCGGGCGAACAGGGCGTCGATCTCGCTCCAACGCTCAGCCAGCACGCGGAACCTCGCCGCCGCCGGAAAGCTCCCGGTAGAGCCACGCCTTGGCGCGCCGCCACTCGCGACCGACGGTCTCCGGCGACAGCCGCAGCACCGCCGCCGTCTCGGTGATCGAGAGGCCGCCGAAAAAGCGCAGCTCGACGACCGCGGCCTTGCGGGCGTCGATCGCGCCCAGTGCCTCCAGCGCCTCGTCGAGGGCGACGACGTGCGGCGGCTGGGTCGTCTCGCGCTCTTCGATCTCCTCGAGAGTGATCCGCAGCGCGCCGCCGCCGCGCTTGGCCGAGGACTTCCGGCGCGCGTGCTCGACGAGGATGCGGCGCATGAGGTGCGCGGCGAAACCGAGGAACTGCTCGCGGCTCTCCCAGCGCACCCCGTGGACCTCACGCAGCCGCATGTAGGCCTCGTTGACCAGCGCGGTCGTCTGCAGGGTGTGGGCCGGGCCTTCGCGCCGGAACTGCCGCGCCGCGATGCGCTTGAGCTCCCAGTACAGCAGGGGCACGACGCGGTCCGCCAGCGCGGAGCCGCCGTCGCTCCATTGGCGGAGCATCTCGCCCAAAGCGGTCGGCGGCTCGCTCATCCCGAGGTCCCTTGTCCTCACCCCAACGCGCATGTGCGTAAAGAAATTGCTCGGCCGCGCGGCCTCCCCGCCGTCGCCTGCTATGCTCCCTCGGGTGCTGCGGAAGCTGCTGCGGGCCCTCGCCCTGCTGGCCTATGCGGCCGTGGTCGGGGCCGTCTTCCTGCTCGCCGCCTACATCTCCTTCAGCCTCTTCGTGCGCAGCGGCGCGACGCGCGTGCCGAGCCTGCGCGGCATGGCGCGCGCCGACGCCGCGCGCACCCTGGCCGATCAGGGGCTCCGCCTGCGCGCCGGCGAGGGGAGCGGCCGCTACGACAGCGAGGTGCCGGTCGGGTCCGTGCTGCTGCAGGACCCCGGCCCCAACACCTGGGTCAAGCGCGGCAGCGGCGTCGAGGTCACCTACTCTCTGGGGCCGCAGCGGATCGAAGTGCCGACCCTGGCCGGCCGCGGCGTGCCGGCGGCGCAAGTGACCCTCAACGCCGTCGGGCTCGTCGTCGGCCGCACCGTCGCCGCCTTCGAGCCGCGCCGCGCCCCCGGCACCGTCGTCGCCCAGCACCCGCCGCCGGCGGCGACGGCGCGCCCGCAGAGCCGCGTCGATCTCGTCCTCGCCCTGCCGTCGCCGGGCGAACAGTTCCTGATGCCCGACCTGGTCTACCGCCGCTACGAGGAGATCGCCCCCTTCTTCACGCGCCAGGGGTTCCGCCTGGGGAGCGTGCGCTACGAGCGCTACGAGGGGGTGGCGGCCGGGACCGTCCTCCGCCAGTTCCCGCTGCCCGGGCACGCGCTGAGCCGGCGCGACGCGGTGTCGCTGACCGTCGCCACCGCCGCGGGGCTGCTCGACGATTCGGGCCCGTTCCCGCCCGCGGCGCCCGGGGCGGAGCCGCCGCCGGCGACGACCGGCACCACCGGCGAGCCCGAAGGGGCGCGGTAGCGGATGCAGCTCGCGCCGTCGATTCTCGCCGCCGACCTGGCGGACCTGGCCGGCGCCCTGCGTCTCTGCGAAGAGGGGGGCGCCGACCTCGTCCATGTCGACGTCATGGACGGCCGCTTCGTCCCCAACCTGACCTTCGGCATCCCGGTCGTCCAGGCGCTCGCCCGCCGCACGCGGCTGCCGCTCGACGTCCACCTCATGGTCGAGGAGCCCGAGCGGCTGCTCGACGCCTACCTCGCGGCCGGGGCGGCGCGGGTGGCGTTGCACTGGGAGGCCACGGCCCACCTCGACCGCCAGCTCCAGCGCATCAAGGACGGCGGCGCGCGCGCCGGCGTGGCGCTCAACCCGGCGACCCCGGTCGAGCTGCTGGCCGACGTCCTGCCCGTCCTCGACTTCGTCCTCCTGATGTCGGTCAACCCCGGGTTCGCTGGCCAGGCCTTCCTCCCCTACGTCCTCGACAAGGCGCGGCGCCTGGCCGCCCTCGCCCGGGCGCGAGCCGCCCGAGTCGAGATCGCCATGGACGGCGGGCTCGACCGGGGTAACATCCGGCAGGCCGTCGCGGCCGGGGTGGAGGTGGCGGTGGTCGGCTCGGGCATCTTCGCCGCCCCGGATCCGTTGCAAGCCATGACCGAGCTGCGGCAGCGCGCCCGGTCGGAGACCGTATGAAACGAACCCTGACCCCCGCGGCAGCGCTCCTGGCGCTCGCCTTCGCCGCGCTCGCAGCCCTCTCCGGCTGCAAGAGCGCCCCGGCCGACGACCCGATCCTAAGGCTCGCGGCCGATGAATCGCTGGCCGCCGGCAAGGAGCTCTTGGCGCGCGAGAAGTACGCCCGCGCCCGCCCCTACTTCGAGCACGCTTTCGAGGCCGAGCCCAACTCGGTGGCCGGCCGCACGGCGCTGCTGCTGGCCGCCGACACCTACTACCTCGAAGGCGGCTCCTCGAACTTCGTGCAGGCCGAGGCCAAGTACCGCGACTACCTGAACCGCTTCCCGACCAGCGAGCAGGCCGCCTACGTGCAGTTCCAGATCGCCAACAGCCTGGCCAAGCGGATGGAGAAGCCGGACCGCGACCAGTCGGTGACGCGCAAGGCGCTGGAGGCCTATCAGGAGGTGCTCCGTCTCCATCCGACGAGCGAGTACGCGGCGCAGGCCAAGCAGCAGATCGAGGTGGTGCGCGCCAACCTCGCCGAGCACGAGTTCGTGGTCGGCCGCTTCTACCTCCGCTATGGCCGGCCGGTGGGGGCGGTCGAGCGCTTCCGCTACCTGCTTGACACCTACCCCGAGTATCCGGAGCGCGACAAGGTGATCTACCACCTCGGCCTGGCGTATCAGCAGAGCGACCAGCTGGACGCCTCGCGCGAGACCTTCGAGCGCTTGAAGAACGAGTTCCCCGACAGCCCCTACAACGACCGCGTGCCCGAGCTGACGCAGAAGGCGAGCTGATGAGACGCTCCGCGCTGGCCCCCGCCCTCGTCCTCACCACCGTCCTCGCCACCGGCTGCGCGAGCCTGCCGGTGCGCCCGACCGACGACACGACCGCGCAGGAGCTCCGCGAGCTCAAGGCGCGGGTGATCGAGCTGCAGCGGAAGGCCGCCGTCTCGGAGGTCGAGCTGGCGCGGCTGCGCCAGCAGGTGGCCGAGCTCGAGGCGCAGGTCGGCGTCCGCCGCGGCGAGCCGGCGGTGCGGCGGCAGGCGCCGAGCACGACCGCGCCCGCCCCGGCACCGGCTCGCCCCGCCGTTCGCGCGGAGGAGCCGCGCGCCCGCGTCACGCCCCCCGCGCCGGCCGAGGAGATCGGCGAGGAGCCGGCGCCGGTGCGGCCGCAGCGGGTGCCGGAGTTCGAGGAGAGCGACCTCGAGGTCGAGGACGCTCCGGTGCGCGCGCCCGCGACGGCCGGACCGCCGCCGGTGCGCGCCGCGCCGCCGGCCGCCGCGCCGCCGCCTCCCGCGGTCGAAGGCGCGCCCGGCCCCGCCTCGCAGGCCCTCTATGACCGCGGCTACGCGCTCTACCACCAGGGGCACTTCGTGGACGCCGAGACCAGCTTCCAGCGTTTCCTCCAGGGCAGCCCGGCGAGCGAGCTGGCCGACAACGCCCAGTACTGGATCGGCGAATGCCGCTACGCCCGCGGCGACCACCGCGGCGCCCTCGCCGCCTTCCGCGAGACCGTCGAGCGCTACCCCGACGGCAACAAGGTCTCGGACGCCCTGCTCAAGGCCGGGCAGTCGCTCGAGGCGCTCGGCGACCGCGAGGGGGCGCGCGTCACCTACGCCGAGGTCCTCAAGCGCTTCCCCGGCACCGCCGCCGCGGCCGTCGCCGAGGAGCGCCGCGCCAAGCTCCGCTAGCGCCGGCAACCCGGCGCGCACCGCGAAGCGAAGTTCAAGTAGCACTTGAACTTTCGCGGCGAAAGGTTGACACTAGCGGGCAGCGGTTGTACCGTGCATCCATAGCGACTTGCGTATAAGGCGTCCGGCTCGCCACGATCCACCGTGCTCGCCGTGCGTACTGGAGGGACCTCGATGAGCGCGCGGTTCCCCGTTGTCCTCTTCGCCACCGCGACCCTGATCGCGCTGCCGCTGGCCGCCGCCGACCGGCCGCCCGAGGAGCTGCACTGGGTCGGCGACCACTGGACCGCCTGGTACCCGCCGCAGGTCGAGCCGGGCCCCGACGTCCACGTCATCCAGCGCGGCGACACGCTCTGGGACCTGGCCGCCCGCTTCTACCGCGACCCGTACCTCTGGCCGCAGCTCTGGGAGCGCAACCAGTACATCCTCGACGCGCACTGGATCTACCCGGGCGACCCGCTGGTCCTGGGCATCGAGGTCTCGCCGGTGCAGGACCTGACCGAGCTCGGCGAGCCGCTCGTCGAGGAGGCCGCTGAGGAGGCCGCCGACAGCGGCGTCCTCTCGGCCGGCGCGGCGGCCGCGGCGCCGGGGCCGCTCGGCTCCGAGAGCGACATCTACTGCAGCGGCTTCATCGGCGAGCTCGACCAGGACTTCCGCTACGGCGTCGTCGGCTCCGAGTACGACTCGCTCGACCCCGACCTCTGGGGCCAGCGGGCGCGGCGCGTTGGCGCCTTCGGGCCGATCGGCTCGGTCAAGTACGGTCTCTCGACCGGCGATGTCGTCTACCTCGACGGCGGGCGCTCGGGCGGCCTGCGCCCGGGCGAGGTCTTCACCGTCGTGCTGCCCGCCGACACGGTGCGCCACCCGGTGAGCCGCGCGACGGTGGGGCGCCTCTACCGCTACACCGGCAGGGTGCGGGTGCTGTCCGTCCAGGAAGAGTCGGCGATCGCCGAGATCGTGCACACCTGCGACCCGGCCGTCCTGGTCGGCGCGCGGCTGATGCCGTTCGAGGAGGAGCCGGTGCCGCTCGGGCGGCGCACCGCTGGGCGTCCGATCAACTACCCGAGCTCGGAGGAGCAACTGGCCGGCGCGCGCGTCGTGCTGATGGGGGACGACGAGGTGTACTCGCTAGGCCAAGACCACGTGGTCTTCATCGAAGGCGGCAGCGACGCTGACCTGACGCCGGGGGACGTCTTCACCGTCTACCGCATGAACCGCGTCCGCGGCATGCCGCCGATCGTGATCGGCGAGGTGGCGGTGCTCTCGGTGCACGCGCGCAGCTCGGTGGCCAAGATCATCGAGTCGCGCTACCCGATCTTCGCCGGCGACCGCTTGGAGCCGAAGTAGCCCTGTGATACCTTCAGCCGGTTCCCTTCAGCCGTTCTTCCACGAGGACCGGACGTGGCCGAGACACTCAACGGGCGTTTGCACCAGATCGTGGACGAGCTGGTCCGCCGTGGAGTGACCCTCGAGCAGGCGCGCCGCGAGTTCGAGCGCCAGTTCATCGTCGCCTCGCTGCGCTCGAACGACGGCAACTTCTGCCGCTCCGCCCGCTGCCTCGGCGTGCACCGCAACACCCTGCGTAACAAGGTCACCGACCTCGGGATCGAGGAGCGGGACTACGACCTGCCGCGCCCCCCGCGCGGGGCCCGCCTGCGCCGCCGCACCCTGATATAGCGTCTCCGCTGGCACGGATTTCGCTCCCCTCTCCGAGTAGGAGTTTCCGTACCACCCAGCCGTCCGGGTGGCCTGCGCCTTGGAGGGCTACAACGTGCCAGGAAGACCCGTGCCATTCGGGCGCGTGGCCATGGTTGCCACGCCGCTGTTCCTTCTCGCCATTCAACCCGCCCCATCCAGCCGTCCCGAGCCGCCCTTCCTGGCGTCCGGCCCGGCGCTGCCCTCACTCGCCGCCTTCGACGGCTGGCTCGCCCCCGCCGGCGCGCGCCGCGCCACCCCCGTCGTCACACCTGCCGACCTGGCAGTCGCACTCGGCGCGCCGGCGCAGCGCATGGCGCTCTTCGCGGTCGAGGACGCCGCCGAGCGGGCGGAACGCCGCCTCCTCGAGGACCTCCCGTACGGTGTCTCGATCGGCGCCACCGCGCAGCGGCACCGTCTGGACCCGCTGCTGGTCGCGGCGGTGGTCAAAGTGGAGTCGCGCTTCTCGCCGCGCGCGGTCTCGCCGCGCGGCGCCGTCGGTCTCATGCAAGTGCTGCCGGCGACCGCCGCGCGCTACGGCCGCGTCGACCTCCACGACCCGCACGAGAACCTCGACTCGGGCTGCCGCTATCTCGCTTCGCTCCTCGACCTCTACGACGGCGACCTGTCGCTGGCGCTCGCCGCCTACAACGCGGGCCCGGCGGTTGTGGCCCGCTACGGCGGTATCCCGCCGTTCCGCGAGACGCGGCGCTACGTGGCGCGGGTGATGGGACGCTACGAGGAGAGCCGGCGGCGGGTGGAGGAGGAGGTAATGCGGGCGGAGGACCCGTTCCTGCCGTCGCGCGTGACCGCGGCGACGAAGGCGGTCTTCCGTTAGGGGCGAACGTCCTTCTCGGCGGCGCGGTCCTCCTCGTCGCCGGTCCGCACCCCCTTCTTGAAGTTGCGGATCCCCTCGCCCAGCCCGCGGCCGATTTGCGGCAGGCGGGTGGCGCCGAACAGCACGATGACGATCAGGAACAGGATGATGAGCTCTGTCACGCCGAGGTGCGGCATAGGTCTTTCCTTCCTGCTGGTGAGTTTCGCAGTGTAGCAGATCACCCGGCCGCGGCCGGCGCGGCCGGGGCCCAAAGCGGCGCCAGGCGCGGCGCCAGCGGCGCCCCCTCGGGGGTGCGCGCGAAGTGGGCGAGGGCGCGGGCCAGGGTCGGCGGCACGAGCGGCAGGTGGCGCGGCGCACCGCGCTCGGCGAAGGCGACGTAGGTGCCGACCGCCTTGAGCGTGCGCTGCGCGGCGGCGCGGTGGTAGCTCAGCCGTCCCGCCGTATGGGGAAACGCCGCGGCGACCCATTCCTCCTCCAGCTCCAGCGGCGGGAAAAGCGTGTCGTTGAGCAGCGAGGCGAGGTCGTAGGCCGGCGGCCCCAGGCGCAGGTCCTGGTGGTCGAGGACCGCGAGGCTCGGCTCCGTCGGCAACGGCATCAGGTTGCGCGCCATGAAGTCGCGGTGGCAGGGGACGAGCGTCTCCGCGGCGAGCGCGGCGCAGAGCGCCGCCAGCGCCCGCTCGAGCTCATCGGCGAGCGCCGCGTCGCCGGCCAGGCCGCGCGGCGCCAAGTGGAGACGCCAGGTCTGCTCCAGCTCGCGCTCGAGGAGCTCGCGGCCGAGCGGCGGGTTGAGGCCGCGCACCTCCTCCGCCGGCAGGGCCGCGATCCGCGCCGCCGCCGCGCGCCCCTCCGCGAACCAGCGCCCGAGCTCGCTCCAGGGCCGGCCGCGCCAATCGGCGAGGGTCGCCGGGCCGAGGTCTTCGAGCAGCATCCACCCCTGATCCGCGGCGACGGCGAGGACGCGCGGCACGCGGACGCCGGCGCCGGCGAGGAGCCGCGTCGTGGCGGCGAAGCGCGGCAAGGTAGTCCGCACCTCGTCGGGATAGCTGGCGAGGATCGCGTTGCGCCCGGCCGCGAGCCGGAGGCGCGTGTAGCGGCGCGGAGAGACGTCGCCGGCGAGCGGCGAGGCGGCGACGAGGCGCTCGCCGAGCGTCGCGATCCAGGCCGCCAGGGCCGGGTCGAAGGAAGGGCTCGCGGTCTCGTCCATGCGGCGCGGAAACGCGCAAGGCTAGCACCCAAAATGCCCGTGAAAACGCCTTTGTTTGGGGGTTTGCGCGTGGTTTGACACCCCCTGGACCCTTGGCCATAATCGCCCGCGTCGACCGCTCGCACCGTGGTAGGAGGCTCGCCTGAACGACAAGCTGCATCACATGCTCCGCGACCTGCGGCGCGCTCTCTCGGAAGCGATCTCCGAGTCGAGCGAGGTCAGCCGCACGCTGCGGAAGATCCGCGAGGAGGGCTACTCGCTCTACCTCCTCGTGGACTGCAAGCGCGAAGGCGCCGACGGCGAGCCGCTGGCGCTGACGCCGCAGGGCACGGCCGAGACCCCGGCCCCCGCCCATCGCGCCGCGCACCGCGGCGAGCCCAACTTCCAGATCGACGGCCGCGACCTCTCCTTCCTGCGCTCGATCGGCATCGACCCCACGCGCCGCCTCCGCCGACCCCGCCGCACGCTGTAGCCGTCATGGACCTCCTCCGTCTCTCGCGCGCCGAGCTGGCCGCGGCGCTGGCGCCGCACGTTGACCGCCCGTTCCGCGCGGCGCAGGTCTGGGAGGCGCTGCACGTCCGCGGCGCCGGCGGCTGGGAGGAGATCACCGAGCTGCCCAAGGATCTGCGCGGGCGGCTCGCCGAACGGTTCGCGATCGCGCCGCCGGCGGTCGTCTCGCGCCAGCTGTCGCGCGACACCACCTGCAAGTTCCTGCTGCGCCTCGCCGACGGCGCCACCGTCGAAGCGGTGGACATCCCCGACCGCGAGCGCCGCACCCTCTGCCTGTCGAGCCAGGCCGGCTGCGCCCTGGCCTGCACCTTCTGCGTCACCGGCTACTGGGGCGCGGGGCGGGACCTCGGGGCGGGGGAGATCGTGGCCCAGGTGCGCGCCATCCAGCGCGACTGCGGGCACGCCAGCGACCGGCTCAACCTGGTCTTCATGGGGATGGGCGAGCCGCTGCTGAACCTCACGGCGGTGCACGACGCGCTCGAGCTGCTGGGCCGCACGATCTCCCTGCGCCGCATCACTGTCTCGACCGCCGGCGTGGTGCCGGGGATCGAGGCGATGGCGCTCTGGGAGCGGCGGCCGAACCTCGCCGTCTCGCTGCACGCCCCGGACGACGAGCGCCGCAGCCAGCTGATGCCGCTCAACCGCACTTGGCCGCTGCGCGACCTGCTCGGCGCACTGCGCCGCTACCCGTTGGAGAGCGGGCGGAAGCTCACCTTCGAGTACCTGCTGGTCAAGGACTTCAACGACGCGCCGGCGGACGCCGACGCCGTGGCGCGCCTGATCGGGAGCTTCCGCGCCAAGGTCAACCTGATCCCGATGAACCCGGACCCGGTGCTCGATCCCGCGCTCCTGCCGCCCGCGCCGGAGCGGGTCGAAGCCTTCCAGGAGCGGCTGCGCCGGCGCGGCCTGATCGCCACGGTCCGCCGCCGCCGCGGCGACGACGTCTCCGCCGCCTGCGGCCAGCTCCGGGCCTTCGGCCGCGACCCGCGCGGCTTCCGCCGGCGCGCCTCCTAGATCTCCAGTCTCAGTTCACCAGGTGCCAGGCGCCGCGGCTTCCGTTGCTGTAGGCGGGGCTGCACGAGTACCAGGCTCGGTAGATGGGACCGGGCGTCCGGCGGCGGGCTCTCGCGTACGCCGCGCGCACCTCCGCCAGCGGCGCCCCGGTGCGGCAGCCGAAGCCGGGGTCGGTCCGCGGATACCACCAGCTCGAGTCGGCGATGCCGTACTCGTCGAGCTCCAGGTCGCCGTAGGGCGCCGGCGGATCGCCGTCGAAGGCCGGGGTGGGCGACTCGACGCTCAGGTCGATCTCGTCGGCGCTCAGGGTCAGCTCGACGATCCGGGCGCCCGCGGGCAGCGATCTCTCGACAAGGTCAAAGGCGGCGTCGGGCTGCGCGAGCCAGTCATACCTCGCGAGGGGGCGCAAGGGCGGCGGCGCCGCGCCGGGCGCGAAGGGGAACTCCGGTTTGGCGATGAGCAGCGGGAACGGCGGTGCGCCCGTCGGCTCCAGCGCCGCGGCGGCGCCGCCCTCGACGCCGCGCCAGCGGCGGACGAGCACGGCGCCGGTGAGCGGATGCCGCGCCAGCTCGACGCCGTGCTCCTGCGGGCCGCGCGGCGCGGCGGAGAGCTGACGGAGCGCTAGCTGCCAGGCCTCCTCGTCGGCGGCGGCGGAATCCGACCCCGCCTCGGGGGTGGCCTCGGCGAGGGGTGCGAGCAGAGGGTGGGCCACGCGCGGGCCGCGCCGCACGCCGTCCGCGTCGCAGCGCACTTGGCGCCAGGAGCGGACGTCGTTGCCATCGAGGAAGTAGCCGTCGAGGCCGCGGCGCGTCCAGGCGAGGGCGGAGGGCTCGTGGTGGAAGCTCAGCTCGTCCCGCCAGCCGGCGCGGCAGAGCTCGAGGACCGGGTCGAACCAGCCGCGGGCGAAGACCTGCCTCCGCTCGGCGTGCAGCGCCGACTGTAAGGCCTCCTCCTCCCCTGCCCGCTGCGCGACAGCCCGGTGATCCTGATAGATGAGAGCGGCGAACCCGGCCACGATCACGGCGGGGAAAGCGAGCAGCACGAGCTTGCCGGAGCGCCACCTCATCCCGCGCTCCGCCAGCGCGCCGGGTCGGCGTAGAGGCGCAGCGGCTGGGGCGCGGCGCGCAGCTCGGCGCGGGCGCCGAAGGCGAAAGGGAGGCCGATGCGCGAGCCGTCGACGAAGAGCCAGCCCGCTTCCATCTGCGACTCGACGACGAGGCTCTCGCCGGGCGGGATGAAGCCGCTCGCCAGGCGGTGTGCGGCGCCCGGGCGGCGGTAGAGCTCGCGGGCGCGGAACTGCAGCCGCCGCGAGCGCAGCGGCATGGCGGTGCCGCCCGAGGAGCGGATGCCGCCGGTGGAGCCCGCGGCGGTGGCGATCCAGAGGCCCGAGGAGCGGTGCTCCTCGGCGCGGCGCCCGCGGCGCAGCAGGTAGCGGCTGGTCGCGGCGGGGTGCCCGTGGGAAACGAGGACGTCGTTGAGCGCCAGCGTCCCGAGGTCGTCGCCGTCGAGCAGGGTCCGGATGCGCGTCACGGCGAACGGGCGCAGACGGCCGGCGGCGATGGCGTCGAGGACGCCCGCGATCGTCTCCCGGCGCGCCAGCGCGAAGTGGCCGACGCTGTCGCGCGGCGCGGAGTTGACGCCGAGGAGCGCCGCCGTGCTCACGTGGTGCGACGCGGCGAGGAGCGTGCCGTCGCCACCGACGCTGATCACCAGCCGCGCCCGGGCGAGGGCGCGGCGGGCGGCCGCGTCCGGCGCGACGCCGGTGACGAGCGGCTCGACGCCGTGGCGGGCGAGCGCCGCCCGCACCGCGGCGAGGGTGCGCTCGTGGTCGGCGGCGGCCGGCGCCACCGTGCGCGCGACCCGCCGGCTGCTCGCCGCCAGGCGCGCGGCGTTGCCGCCGCGGGCGAGGAGGGGCGTCTTGACCATCACCACGGTCGGTGCGAGCGGGGACCCCACGGCGCCGCTCAAGCCGCGGGCTCGCGCCAGACGAAGGCGTAGTTGCGGCCGGCGGCCCGGCCGTCGCGGCGGAAGCTGGCGAGGCGCTCGGCGTCGCAGCGGGTGCAGTGAGCCAGCAGGCGGATGGTGCCGACGCCGACGGTGGCGAGCTGCCGGCGGGCGGCGCCGGGGAGGTCGAGGTGGGGGCGCCCCGCCGGACCCCGCGCGACGACCTCGGGAGCGCTCGCCGCCGCCACCTGCTCCGCCACCTCGTCGCCCACCTCGTAGCAGCAGGCGCCGATGGCCGGGCCGATCCAGGCGGTCCAGCGCTCGGGCGCAGGCGTGGCGGCGCGGACCGCCGCGGGCAGAACGCCGGCGGCGAGCCCGCGCCAGCCGGCATGGACCGCCGCCATCCCTTCGGGTCCGGCGAGGAGCACCGGCACGCAGTCGGCGGTCGCCACCGCCAGCGCCAGCCCCGGCTCGCCGCTCACCAGCGCGTCCCCTTCGCCGCAGGCACCGGCGACGGCGGGCAGCACGGTCGCCGAGTGGATCTGCTTCACCCAGGCGAGGGGCAGCGCGCGGCCCGCCACCCGCGCCAGCACCTCCTCGCGCCCGGCGGCGGGCCCGGCGCCGGCGAAGACCGCCCGGGCGCCGGCGCCGCGCCCCTCCCAGAGCCAGTGCCCGCCGCGCCGGAGCGGCCCGGCGATGCCGTTCTCCTCGTCCGTTTCCTTCATCGCCGCGCTTCCAGCAGCGGCTCCACCTCGTCGGCGACCGCCGCGGCGAGCCGCTCGTAGCCGGCGGCGTTGGGGTGGATCTCGTCGCTCTTGAGCCGCCGGTCGAGCAAGATCTCGGGCAGCACGTCCTCGACCACCGGCACGTCGTACTCGTCGCCGAGACGCACGAAGAGGTCGCCGAGGCCGCCGAAGGGGGCGTGGATCTCGACCAGCATCGGCACCGCGCCCGCCGCCAGCACGCCCTGCACGAGCCCGCGCACCGCCGCCTCCGTCTCCGCGACCGGCACCCGCCGCAGCATGTCGTTTCCCCCCGCCTCGACGATCACCAGCCAGGGGTTGTGCGCCAGCGCCTCGGGGAGCCGCGCCAGAAGGTCCGCGGCGGTGGCGCCGGGGTAGCCGGCGTTGATCACGTCGGCGTCGAGGCGCTGCGCCAGGAGGTCGGGGTAGGTCGGCGCGCCGTCGGCGCCCACCCCGGCGGTGATCGAGTCGCCGAAGCAGACGATCGTCGTCCCCCGCGAGTCGAGGTTGGGCGGCCGGTCGCGGCAGGCGGCGAGGGTCAGGAAAAGGGCAGGCAGCACGAGGCGCCGCATCGGCCGGATCATACGTGCGCTGCGGTACCATCCCGGCGCCACTTGCCACCTGGAGGTCCCGCATGCCCTTCCGTATCGTCGCGCCGCTCGCGCTCCTCGCCGCCCTGACGCCGATTGCGGCAGGTGCGCAGCAAGCTCCACCCGCTTCTACCCAGCCCAGCGCCCCCGCCGTCACTGTCCTCAAGGCCGCGCGCCTCTTCGACGGCCGCAGCGATCGCACGTGGCGCGACGGCGTGGTGATCGTCGAGGGGGGCAAGATCAAGGCCGTGGGGTCGCGGCTGGCGGTGCCGGCGGGAGCGACGGTGATCGACCTCGGCGACGCGACGCTCCTGCCCGGCCTCATCGACGCCCACACCCACCTCTCCGGCCAGTCCGGCGACGACTGGGCGCGCGACGCCATCGCCGGGCTGCGGCGCGGCGTGCCGGAGGTCGCGGTGCGCGCCGCCGAGTACGCCCGGCGGACCCTGATGGCCGGCTTCACCACCGTCCGCGACGTCGGCTCCAACGAGTACGTCGACGTCGGGCTGCGCAACGCCATCCGCGACGGCATGGCGGTCGGCCCGCGCATGCTGGTGGCGGTCCACTCGCTCGGCTCGCGCGGCGGCCACTGCGACGCCACCGGCTTCCCGTACGAGACGTTCGGCGAGGAGAGCGGCATCGCCGACGGCATCGCCAGCGGCCCCGACCAGTTCCGCGACACCGTCCGCTTCCAGGTCAAGTACGGCGCCGACGTGATCAAGGTCTGCGCCACCGGCGGCGTGCTGTCGCTCGGCGACGAGGTAGACACGCCGCAGCTCACCAAGGAGGAGATGGAGGCGATCGTCGGCGAGGCCCGCCGGCTGCGCAAGAAGGTCGCCGTCCACGCGCACGGCGCCGAAGGGGCGAAGGTGGCGATCCGCGCCGGCGCCGATTCGATCGAGCACGGCTCTTTCCTCGACGACGAGACGCTGCGCCTGATGAAGCAGCGCGGCACCTGGCTGGTGCCGACGCTCCTGGCCGGCGAGTACGCCGGCGGCCGCGCCACCAAGCGCGAGTACCCGCCGGAGATCGCCGCCAAGGCGGCGCAGGCGGTGGCGGCGCGCTCGACGACCTTCAGGAAGGCGCTGGCGCTCGGCGTGCCGATCGCCTTCGGCACCGACTCGGCGGTCTCGCCGCACGGCAAGAACGCCGAGGAGTTCGCGTTGCTGGTCGAGCACGGCATGAAGCCCGCCGCCGCCCTGCGCTCGGCCACCGCCGACGCCGCGAAGCTGCTCGGAATCGAGAAGACCGTCGGCACGCTCGAAGCCGGCAAGGAGGCCGACGTCGTCGCCGTCCCGGGCGACCCGCTCGCCGACATCCGCGTCATGGAGCGCGTGCGCTTCGTGATGAAGGGGGGGAAGGTCTACCGGAGCGAGTAGACTTCGGCCGGGATGGCGTACGAAGCGGTCATCGGCCTGGAGGTGCACGTCCAGCTCCGGACCGAGACCAAGATGTTCTGCCGCTGCGCCAACCGCTTCGGAGCGCCGCCCAACACCCTCGTCTGCCCCGTCTGCCTCGGCTATCCGGGGACGCTCCCGGTCGTCAACCGGCGCGCCGTCGATCTCGCCACGAAGCTCGCCCTGGCCCTCGGCTGCACGGTCCGCGAGCAGTCGGTCTTCGCGCGCAAGAACTACTTCTACCCCGACCTGCCGAAGGGCTACCAGATCAGCCAGTACGACCGGCCGCTGGCCGAGGATGGCGCGCTGCCGCTCACGGCGCACGACAAGAGTGTGCGGATCGAGCGCCTGCACCTCGAGGAGGACGCCGGCAAGCTCCTCCACGAGCTGCCGGGCGGGGCGCCTCTCCCCGGCCAGAGCCTGGTGGACTTCAACCGCTGCGGCGTGCCGCTGGTCGAGATCGTCTCGCGCCCCGACCTCGGGACCGCCGCCGAGGTGGCCGACTACCTCCAGACTCTCCACCAGCTCCTCCTCTACACCGGCACCAGCGACGGCAACATGGAGGAGGGGAGCCTGCGCTGCGACGCCAACGTCTCGGTCCGCCCGGCCGGCGAGACCCGCCTCGGCACCAAGACCGAGGTCAAGAACCTCAACTCCTTCCGCAACGTCGCGCGCGCCATCGAGCACGAGATCGAGCGCCAGGTCGCGCTCCTCGAGGCCGGCGGCCGGGTAGTGCAGGAGACGCGCGGCTACGACGCCGCGTCGGGGACGACGCGCCTGCTGCGCAGCAAGGAGGAGGCGCACGACTACCGCTACTTCCCCGAGCCCGACCTGCCGCCGCTCGGCGTGGACGCGGCGCGGCAGGCGGCGCTGCGGGCCGAGCTGCCGGAGCTGCCCTGGGCATTGCGGGAGCGGCTGGTGGCGCAGTACGGGCTCTCGCCCTACGACGCGGGCGTCCTCGCCGCCGCGCGCGAGCTCGCCGAGTACTTCGAAGCGGCGGTTGCCGCCCACCCGGCCAATCCCAAAGGGGTGGCCAACTGGGTGATGACCGAGGTGCTGCGCGAGCTCAAGGAGCGGCGCGCCGGGGTCGAGGCCGCGCTGCCCGCCGCCCATCTCGCCGCGCTCGTGCGCCTCGTGGACCGCGGGGCCCTCTCGAACACCGCGGCCAAGGAAGTCTTCGCCGCCGTTTTCGCCAGCGGCGAGGACCCGGAGGCGGCGGCCGAGCGCCTCGGCCTCGGCCAGGTCAGCGACACGGCGCAGATCGAGCGCTGGATCGACGAGGTCGTCGAGGAGCACGAGGGGCCGGCGGCGCAGTTCCGGGCCGGCAAGACCCAGACCCTCGGCTTCCTGGTCGGCCAGGTGATGAAGCGCTCCGGCGGCCGCGCCGAGCCGAAGCTCGTGCAGCAGCTCCTCCGGCAGGCCCTGGAGCGCGAACCGCGAGCCGCCGGCTAGGCGCCCTTGATCCAGTTCTTCCACGTCGGCCGGAAGTACGGTGACCGCGTCGCCCTCCACGACCTCAACTTCGAGATCCCACGCGGCCAGTTCGTCTTCCTGACCGGCGCCTCCGGGGCCGGCAAGACGACTCTGCTGCGGCTCATCTTCCGCGAGGAGGTGCCGACGAGCGGCCAGATCCTGGTCAACGGCCGCAACGTCGCCTCGCTGCCGCCGGGCAAGGTCCCCTACCTGCGGCGCACGATCGGCGTCGTCTTCCAGGACTTCCGGCTGATCGGCCGCAAGACCGTCTTCGAGAACGTCGCCTACCTGCCGCGCATTCTGGGCAGCGACCGCGAGACCCAGAAGCGGCTCGCCTACCACGCTCTCCGGCGCGTCGGGCTGGCGCACCGCCTGTACGCCTTCCCGCCGCAGCTCTCGGGCGGCGAGCAGCAGCGGGTGGCGATCGCCCGCGCCCTGATCGCCGACCCCGAGCTGCTGATCGCCGACGAGCCGACCGGCAACCTCGACCCCGACCTCTCGCGCGAGATCCTCCGCCTCTTCCTCGAGGTCAACCTGCGCGGCACGACGGTCATCGTCGCCACCCACGACCGCGACACCATCCAGCGGATCGGCCGGCGCGTCCTGACCCTCGACCGCGGCGAGGTCGCCTCCGACGTCGAGCTCGTGGGGACCGAGCCGCCGCGCCTCGAGCCGCCGCCCGAGGAAGAAGAGGACGAGGAGGACGCCGCCGCCGAGGTCCTGGTCCCGCCGCCATGAGCATCCTCCAGGCGCTGGCCTACTTCTTCCGCGAGGCGGCGGGAGGCTTGCGGCGCGGCTGGAAGGTGAGCTTCCTCGCCGTTTTCACGATCGCCGTCAGCCTCTTCGTCGGCGGCGTCTTCCTCCTCGCCAGCGGCAACCTCGCCCGCGCCCTCGCCCGCTGGCGCGCCGAGACCCGGGTCGTCGTCTACCTCCGCCCTGGCACGCCGGCGGCGGCGGTCGAGCGGCTGCGCGGCGAGGCGGCGCGCGGCCCCGCCTGGGTGCGCGGCGCCACGGCCGTCTCCCCGGCCGCGGCGCGCGCCCGCTTCCGCTCCAGCTTCCCGGGGCTCTCCGACCTGCTGCGCGGCTGGGGGGAGGAGCCGCTGCCGGCCACGCTCGAGATCGAGCTCGAGCGCGAGGAGGCGCTGCCGGCGGCGGAGTACGAGGCCTGGCTCGCCGCCTGGCGGGCACGCCCCGAAGTCGAGATGGTGGACGACGACCGGGAGTGGCTGGCGCAGCTCGAGGGGGTGATCGCGGTGCTGCGCGGGGTGGGGCTGGCGTTGGGCGGGGTGCTCCTGGCGGCGGCGATCTTCACCATCGGCAGCGTCATCCGTCTGACCGCCTACCTGCATCACGAGGAGATCGCCGTCCTGCGCCTGGTGGGGGCGACCGAGTTCTTCGTCCGCGGGCCGTTCTACGCCGAGGGCCTGCTGCAGGGGCTTCTCGGCGGCGCCGTCGCCCTCGCCGCCCTCTTCGGCGGCTGGCAGGTGGCGCAGGTCGAGACCCGGGGGTCGCTCCTCGCCACCCTCCTGGCCGAGCGCTTCCTCACCCCCGGCCAGGCGGCGGCGCTCCTCCTCCTCGGCGGGGTCGCCGGCCTCCTCGGCGCCGTTGCCTCGCTGCGCCGCGAGGCCCTGCGCGGCGAAAGCTAGCCCAAAAAAGAAGAGGCCCCGCCGGAGCGGGGCCTCCCCAACCAGCCTAGGGCGCCGGTTACGGGATGGTGAGGATCGTCACGGCCGCGGCGCGGTCGGTGACCTCACCCTGGGTGGTGATCCGGCTCGGGTCGATCCCGTGCCGCGTCACCAGGTAGCTCTTCACGGCCTCGGCGCGCGCCAGCGCCAGCCGCTCGTTGCCCGCCTGCGAGCCGCTCGAGCCATCGGCGTAGCCGGTGACCTCGGCGGTCGAGTCGGGGTCCTGCTTCATCCGCAGCGCCACCTCGTCGAGCTTGGCCTTGCAGATGTTGTCCACCCGGGCGCTGCCGGTCATGAACTCGCACACCGTTTCCATCGTCGTCGGCGGCGGCGGCGGTGGGGGCGGAGGCGGCGGAGGCGGCGGCGGTGGGGGCGGCGGCGGCGGGGGCGGAGGAGGCGGCGGCGGAGGAGGCGGCTCCGGCTCCACGAACAGCGCCGGGAAGAACGTCAGCCCCAGGAGGCCGCCGATCGGGCAGTGCTCGTCGATGTCGGAGAGCTGGGCCAGGTCGGTGCGCAGGGCGAAGTTGAAGGCCCAGTTGCGCGCTTCCCCGAGCCAGAGGCGGCCGCCGCTGGTCAGATCGAAGGCGTCCTCGAAGCCGACGCCGTCGTCGGCGCCCGTGTAAAACGTACCGGCCAGCTCGGTGATCCAGTCCAGCCGCTCCGAGACCGCGGTGGCGTAGCCGATCCCGGCGTTGATCTCGTCCTGGATCTCGAACCGGTTGCGGCCGACGATGTCGTCGTCCGGGTCGTCGCGATCGTCGCGCTCGAGCTCGCCCGGGGAGCGGTAGCCGAGCGAGAACACCCAGTTCGCGCGGCTCCAGTTGATGCTGCCGCCGAACCCCAGGTCCTGGGAGGCCACCTTGTCGTCGCCGGTCGGCGCGTCGACGAAGAGGCCGAGGGCGGTCCCGCCGTCGGCCGCCGGGTCGCCGCCGAGCCGGAACTTGGTCCCGATCCGGATGTTGCCGAGCCCGCTGGCGTCCGGGTCGATGTCTTCGTCGAAGAACCGGTCGTCGTCGTCGAACTCGAAGTCGTCGTACGGCACCATGACGCTGAACTCCCAGCGGTCGGTGATGCCGTAGCCCAGACTCGCGCTCAGCCGGTTCCAGTCGACGCTGACGTCCTGGCTGCCGCCGTCGATGAGGCGGTCCCAGTTGTTGTAATAGAGGCTGAACGACCAGCCGCCCTGCGGGACCGTCTCCCCGCTGAGCAGCGTGAACAGCCCCGTTTCGCCGGTCACGGTGGGAGCGTTCGCCTGCTCCCCCGCGAAGGCGGCGATCGGGCACAGGCCCAAAAACGCCACCAACAGCACCACGCATCTCTGCTTCATGGTCTCCTCCTGCCCGATTTACGCCCGCACGTGCGGCGAGCGGTTGAACTTATTCTAAGAGAGAGGCTGCCTAGCGGTACGACTTCACAGAGATGCGTGCCTCCACTCCGTCGTCTCCCTTCAAAGCTTGTGCCACGATCCCCGACAGGAAGAAGGTGTACTTCCGGCGGAACCGGAACGAGGACTCGAACCCCACCCCCGCGTCCGGGATGTACTCGGAGATGTCGGTGTAGACCTCCCGGTCGAACCCCACCGTCCCAGCCCCGGCGTAGAGCACCCAGTACCAGTTCTGCCAGTCGAGCTTGAGGAAGTTGTGGTGGGCGTTGAGGAACCAGGGGAAGAAGTACTCCCAGGTGGTGTGGAGCTGCTCCGTCCCACGCAGCCGGTCCTTGACCCCCTTCAGGTACTCCCGGCCGTCGAGACGGAAGAACTCCGCGAGCGGGATGTTGAAGCGCTCGAACTCGCCGAGGTCCTCGCCCTGCGCCAAGAGCTCCTTGCGCAGGAACGTCCCCCCGTGGACGCGGCCGATGACGAAGCTCCGCCGCGTCACGTCGAAGCGCTTCAGCGCCTCGAACTCGGCCTTGGCGTAGTCGTAGTCACCCCAGCCGTAGTCGAAGCCGTAGGTCAGGGCGCCGGTCAGGCCGAACTTGCCCGGGCCGAGGTCGCGGTAGGCGGTGAACAGCCGCTCGCTGCGCGCCCGGGTCTCGCCGACGATGGCGTTGGAGCGGGCGTCGTCCGGGGTGCCGATCTGGTAGCCCAGCCGCAGGTAGGTGTTCGTCCGGTTGTTCTGCGACTCGAGGCCTTCCTTGTTGTTGCTCAGCCGGTCGAGCTCGCCGAGGAGGAAGCTGCGGTGGTTGGCGTCGTAGGGCCACTCGGCCAGCAGCAGGACGCCGCGGACGCGGTCGAATTCGTCGGTGAAGTCCTCGATGTCGGGGAACTCGATGGCGTCGAAGACGGCGAACTGCAACGTCCGCCCGAGACCGTAGTAGCGGTAGCGGAGGAAAGCCGAGATGTCGCCGTCGATGAAGTTGTACTTGACCTGCCCCTCGAAGAAGACCTTGTTGACCAGGCGCGAGAGGCGGAAGTCGAGGTCGCCTTCGGGGAAGTAGACGTCGAGGCGGGGGAGGCTGCGCTCGCGCGAGCCGTTGTCGCGCGGCGGCGGGGGAGGCGGTTCGGACGGCAGGTCCGGGTCCGCGGGCGCGGCCTCCGGTGCCGGCTCGGCGGCGGGCTCCGTCACCGGTTCTTCGGCGGGCTCGGCGGCCGGAGGCTGCTCGACGACCTCCTCTTCCTCGGGCGGCGGGGGCGGCGGCTCCGGTTCCTGCGCGGCGGCGAGGGCCGGCAGCGCCAGCGCGGCCAGGAGCACCGAAGTCACCAAACCGCGCATCGCCGGGATTGTATGCGCGCTAGCGGAAGCCGCGCCGCAGCTCGCGCTTGAAGGCGTCGAAGGCGTCGGTGTCGCGGAGGCAGACGACCACACGCTCGATCTTCGTCCCGCCCTGCAGATAGCGGTGGATCTCGGTGAGGATGAGGCGCGCGGCGCGGTCGATGGGGAAGCCGAAGTTGCCGGTCGAAAGCGCCGGCAGGGCGATCGAGCGCAGGCCGTAGCGGTCGGCGACGGCGAGCGAGGAGCGCACCGCGGCGGCGAGCTTCCGGTCCTCGTCCCCCTCCCCCATCTTCGGGCCGACGGCGTGGATGACGTGCTTGGCCTTGAGGTGGCCGGCGCCGGTCATCACCGCCGTCCCCACCGCCGTGCCGCCGATCCGGTTGCACTCCTCCTGGATCGAGGGGCCCCCCTTGCGCTTGATCGCCCCCGCCACGCCGCCGCCGAGCTGGAGCTTCTCGTTGGCGGCGTTGACGATCGCGTCCACGTGGAGGTCGGTGATGTCCCCCTGCACCAGCTCGAGCTGGGTGCCCTCCAGCGGGACGGTCAGTTTGTTCTCCGCCTTCTCGGTCATCGCTTGCTCTTGGCCCCTCCCCATCGGCGGAATGATATCAAGCACTTGCCGCGCTACACTCCGCGCTCCATGTGGGGGGACCTCAAGCGCGACCTGGCGGCCGAGATGGCGCGGGCGATCCGGGAGCTCTACGGGGTCGAGCACGAGCCGCTCCTGGAGGTCCCGCCGCGGCGCGAGCTGGGCGATCTGGCCTTCCCGGCGGCCCTCCAGCTCGCCCGGGTCCTGAAGCGCCCGCCGCGGGCCATCGCCCAGGAGCTGGCTGCCGCCTTCCGGCCGCCGGCGGCGGTCGGGGCGGTCACGGTCGAGGGCGCCGGCTACCTGAACCTCCGGCTCAAGCGGAGCCCGTTCGCCGCCGCCCTGCTCGAAGCGCCGCTCCTGCCCGGCGGCGAGCGCGGCGGCAAGGTCGTCCTCGAGCATACCAACATCAACCCCAACAAGGCGGCCCACATCGGCCACCTGCGCAACGCCGTCCTCGGCGACGTCCTCGCCCGCGCCCTGCGCGCCCTCGGCCGGCCGGTCGAGGTGCAGAACTACATCGACGACACCGGCGTCCAGCTCGCCGACGTGGTCGTCGGCTTCCACGACCTCCGCGGCGCCACCTACGACGAGGTGGCCGCCCTCCGCGAGCCCTTCGACTTCCTCTGCTGGGACCTCTACGCCGAGGTCGGGCGCTGGTATGGGGAGGACCCCGAGCGGCAGGCCCTGCGGCGCGAGACCCTGCACGAGCTGGAGATCGGCCGCGGCCCGCGCGCCGAGCTGGGGCGGCTGGTGGCGCGGCGGGTGGTCGCCCGCCACCTGGCGACGATGCGGCGGCTGGGCGTCGGCTACGACCTCCTGACCCGCGAGAGCGAGGTCCTCGCCCGCCGCTTCTTCGAGACCGCCTTCGCTCTGTTGAAGGAGGCCGGCGCCGTGCGCCTCGAGACCGCGGGGAAGAACGACGGCTGCTGGGTGATGCCACTCGCCGACACACCTGAGTTCGCCGGCCTCGAAGACCCGGACAAGGTGATCGTCCGCTCCGACGGCACGGTGACCTACGTCGGCAAGGACATCGCCTACCAGCTGTGGAAGTTCGGGCTGCTCGGCCGCGACTTCCAGTATCGCCGCTGGAACGATGGTGGTGCCCGCGAAGCGGGGACTCCCCGGAGCTCGTCCCGGCCCCTCTGGCAGACGTGTTCCACGGGTGGGCTCGCCGAGCACCCGCCGTTCGGTGGCGCTCACCGCGTGGTCAACGTCATCGACATCCGCCAGAGCTACCTGCAAAAGATCGTGCGCGCCGGCCTCGAGGCGCTCGG
>DATLOC010000048.1:0-18630 GCA_035536455.1 Thermoanaerobaculia bacterium
GCCGGCGGCCGGCTCACCGGCGCGCACTTCGGGACCTACGACTACACCGCGAACTGCGACATCACGGCCGCGCACCAGCGCATGCGCCACCCCGCGTGCGACTTCGCCAAGCACGTCATGAAGGTCTCGTTCGCAGGCACCGGTGTCGCGCTGTCCGACGGCGCCACGAACATCATGCCCGTCGCGCCACACCGCGGCGCGAGCCTGTCCGAGGAGCAGAAGCGCGAGAACCGCGCCGCCGTGTTCGGCGCCTGGCGCCTCGCCGCCGACGACATCCGCCACTCGCTCGTCCACGGGTTCTACCAGGGCTGGGACCTCCACCCCGCGCAGCTCGTCACCCGCTACGCCGCCCTCTACGCCTTCTTCCTGGAAGGGATCGACGCCGCCTCGGACCGGCTGCGCAACTTCGTCCAGAAAGCCGCCCAGGCGACTCTGGTTGGCGAGGTCTTCGACGACGCCGCCACCGGCCAGGGCCTCCTCAACTACTTCCTCCGCGCGCTCGGCTGCGGCGCCCTCGACGAGGAGGAGGTGCTGGCGCGCACCGGCCTGCCGCGCGAGGCGCTCGCCACCCGCTCGTTCGTCGCCATCCTCGCGCGCGCCCACGGCTGAGACGCGCCGCGCCCTAGGCGCCCGCCCGCCGCACCGTCGCTTCGATGAGCCCGTGCGGCTCGGGCAAGGCGACAAACACCTCGTCGCGGTTCTGCATCCCGAGCGGCGACAGGTCGAACGGCACGTGGTGGATGTTCGGCAGCGAGAGGTGGATCTCGCTCAGCTCGGGCCGCCCTTCGAGGACCGCCTCCGCCATCGCGTAGAGCGTGTGCTGGAGCGAGCGGCTGCGGTGGGCGGCGAAGGTGTCGACGAGGAGCTGCCGCGCCACGCGGTGGCTGCCGGCGTAGTCGATCCGCTCGCCCGCCGCCGGCGCGGCGTAGCGCCAGCGCGCCGCCAGCCGCGTCGCCAGGATGCGGTCCGCGGTGTCGCGCAGCGTCGTCCAGCGGTCGCGCCGGAAGCCGGCGAAGCCGGAGCCCGAGGTCTTGAGCAGCACCAAGTCGGCGATGCCCCCCTCGGTCCAGCCGCCGTCGCGGCCGCGCCAGGCCTCGGCGGTGTGCCGCTCGGCCGCGGCCTCGAAAGCGTGCGGGTGGGCCGCGCCGCCGACCTCCAGCCGCCGCCACGGCCGCTCCTCGACGGCGACCCGCGCGCCGGTCACCTCGGGGCCGCTCGCCAGGAGGTGCTCGGCGAGCCGCGCCGCGAACTCCTCGCTCGCCCCGAGCGGCCCCTCGGCGGCGAAGCCGTAGACGGTGTTGCGCATGGTGTCGGTGGGGAGGATCTCGGCGTTGTCGCCGGCGACGTGCGCCACCGTGAACTCGCCGGTGAGCCGCAGCGAGACGGTCAGGTCGCGCAGCGTGTGGCGGCCGCCGGCGCCGCGCTCGACCTTGACCAGCCGCACGCGCTCCTTGCCGTAGTTGTTGTCGGCGAGCGTGACGTTCATCAGGTGCCCCGGTAGGTGGTGTAGCCCCACGGCGCCAGCAGCAGCGGCACGTGGTGGTGGACGAGCGGGTCGCGCACCTGAAAGACCACCGCGACCTCGGGGTGGAAGCTCTCGACGCCGCGGGCGTGGAAGTAGTCGCCGGCGGCGAAGGTGAGCCGGTAAAGGGCGGTGTCGAGGCTGCGCCCGGGGGGCAGCAGCTCGCGGACGCGGCCGTCGGGGTCGGTCGCGGCGGTGCCGAGCACCTCCCAGCCGCCGTCCGACCAGGTCTCGAGCGCCACCTGCAAGCCGGCCGCCGGGCGGCCGGTCGCGAGGTCGAGGACGTGCGTGCTCAGGCCGGCCATCGTCAATTCCCTCCTACCGTCGCGCCGAGGAGCTTGCCCAGGCGGAGCCCGATGATCCGCCGCTGCTCCTCGCCGGCGACGGCGAGCTCGGTCTCCGGGTCGTTGCCGATGCGCCGCTCGAAGGCGGCCAGCATCTCCTCGGCGCTGCGCCCGGTGGCGCAGACGACGAAGGTCCAGCCGAAGCGCTCGGCGTAGCGGCGGTTGGCCTCGGCCAGGCGCGCCCGTGCGTCGCCGCCGGCCGTGGCCGTCCCGGACTGCTCCGCCGCCGCCCAGCGCGACTCGGCGTCCGCCCCGCGCGGCGGCTCGCCCAACCGCGGATGACTGTTCAGCGCCTCGATCCGATCGGCCGGGGCGAGCCCGGCCCAGACGGCGTCGGCGGTCGCGGCGAGCGCGTCGAAGCTCGTGAAGGGGCGCGCCGCGGCCATGCGCCGCGCCCACTCCCGCGCGCCGCAGACGGCGAGGAGCTCGCGCTCGGCCTCGGCCGGCGGCAGGGCGTCGAGCCAGCGCAGGCCGGCGGCGAGCCGGCCGGCCGGCGTCGGCGTGCCGACGACGCGCAGGCGCGCCACGCCGCCGTCGGGGAAGATGTCGAGCCGCACGTGCGTCGCGGGCCCGCCGCGGAGGATCTCATCGCGAAAGTGGTGCCGCGCGTCGGGCGCGAGCGGCGTTTCGGGCAGGAGCCGCCGCCACTCCGCGCCGGCCGGCGGCACCTCCTCCGCGCTCGCGCAGACCCAGAGCGCGCAGCTCCCGGGGGCGTTCCCCTTGAAGAAGGACGTGTCCACTTCCACGCTCTCGACCTCCCCCTCCGCGCCGAGCCGCACGATCACCCAGTCGTTCCCCGGGCCGCGCCGGCGGCGGGTCTCCCAGCCGTCGTGCATGCCGCGCGCCGGGTCGGGGAGGAGGAGCCGGTCGGGGGTGCCGAAGAAGCGGTCGCTGACGTCCACGACCCCCCCGCCGCGCCCGAGCGCCGCGAGGTCCACCGGCCCCTCGTCGCCGCGCCAGTCGGCCACCACCTCGCCGAGCGCCCGCAGGCGGGCGACGCCGCCATCGGGGTAGATGTTGAGGCGCAGGTGGGTCCAGAGGTAGGGGCTAGCGATCTCGAACTGGTTGCGGAAGTCCCCCTGAAGCGGCGCGCGCGGCAGGACCTCGACCCACGGCGCGTCGTCAGAGGCGCGGGCATCGACCGAGCAGGACTCAGGGAAGTTCCCCTTGAAGTGGCTGGTGTCCACGACGACCTGCCGCAGGACCCCGGGGAGCCCGAGCCGCACGACCGCCCAGTCGTGCCCCGGCGTGCGGCGGCGGCGGGTCTCCCAGCCGTCCATCCACTTGCCGCGGTCGGTATAGCGGTCGGGCACGAAGACCGGCTCGGCCTCGCGCACCAGGTTCTCCTTCTCGGCGAAGAACTCGTCGTTGGCGGCGAGGACGGCGCCCCCCAGCCGCTCGGCGGCGAGGTCCACCAGCGCGGGGGCGTCGGTCATCGGCGGAGGAGCTCTCCCGTGGCCTGCGGCGGGAAGCGGCCGCTATCGTAGACCAACTCGCCGCGCAGGAAGGTCTGCCGCACGACGCCGGCGAGGCGGCGACCCTGGTACGGGGTGGGCGGATGGCGGTGCTCGAGCCGGGCGCCGTCCACCGTGAACTCCGCCTCCGGATCGAAGACCACGAGGTCGGCGTTGAGCCCGGCGCGGATCGCTCCCTTGCGCTCCGCGAGCCCGGCGAGCGCCGCCGGCGCGCGGCTCATCCACTCGGCGAGGTCGGCGAGCCCGTGGCCGCGCCGGCGCGCCTCCGTCCAGACGGCGGGCAGC
Source organism: Thermoanaerobaculia bacterium (assembly GCA_035536455.1). Classification (GTDB taxonomy): domain Bacteria; phylum Acidobacteriota; class Thermoanaerobaculia; order Multivoradales; family UBA5704; genus DASUNQ01. The sequence continues at coordinate 3,627 of DATLOC010000048.1, forward strand.
GAGACCTGGAGCGAGGCGATCCCGCCCCACGCCTCGCGGAAGTCGCCGCGCTCGCGGAGCTTCATCGCCGGCGGGCTGGGCGAGTGGTCGGAGGCGATGAGGGCGAGGGTGCCGTCGGCGAGCGCGGCCCAGAGCGCCTCGCGGTGCGCGGGCTCGCGGATGGGCGGCGCGCACTTGTACTCAGTGGCGCCGTCGGGGATTTCCTCGGGGCGGAAGAACAGGTAGTGGAGACAGGTCTCGGCGGTGAACGCGACTCCCGCCGCACGAGCACCCGCCACGAGCGGCAAGACCTCCGCCGCCGCGACGTGAACGACGTGGACGCGCGCGTCGTGCTCGCGCGCCAGCCGGACGAGCAGCTCGACCGCCTCGGCCTCGGCCTGCGGCGGGCGGGAGGAGAGCCAGGTGGAGTAAGAGCGCCAGTCGGCATCGGCGAGCTGCGCGGCCGCCGCCTCGATCGACCCCGGCAGCTCGGCGTGAACCAGGAGCGGCGCGCCGAGGCCGGCAAGGATTGGCAGCGCGCTCGCCAGATCGGACTCTTCAACGGAGGGAAACTCCTCGACACCCGAGGGCACCAGAAACGCCTTGAACCCCAGCGCCCCCGCCTCCCAGAGCGCGCTCAGCTCCCCTTCATTACCCGGAACCACACCCCCCCAGAAACCGACATCCACCCAGCACCGCCCCGCCGCCGCCGCCCGCTTCTCTTCGAGCGCCGCCGCCGAGGTCGTCGCCGGCACGCTGTTGAGCGGCATGTCCACGAGCGTCGTCACCCCGCCCGCCGCCGCCGCCCGCGTCGCGGTGCGGAACCCCTCCCACTCCGTCCGCCCCGGCTCGTTGACGTGGACGTGCGTATCCACAACCCCCGGCAGCAGCGCCGCTTCTCCGGCCTCGAAGACCGGCACCCCCTCCGGCAACTCGTCCCACCCCGCCACCGCAGCGATCCGTCCCCCCGCCACGTGCACCGTCGCCGCCCGCACCCCTTCGGGCAGCACGGCCCTCCGGCTGCGGACGACGAGGTCGGGGAGGCTCACGCTCCCCACCGCAGCCCGGGCTCGCCCGGGTCGCGGAGGCCGAAGCGGTCGAGGACGCGCAGGGCGTAGTGGTCGAGGAAGCGCTCGATGTCTTCGCCGCCGACGTAGAAGGCGGGAACTGGCGGCAGGAGGGTGGCGCCGGCCAAGTGGACGCGGCGCATGTTCTCCAGGTGGACGAGGCTGTAAGGAGTCTCGCGGAAGCCGAGGACGAGCGGCCACCCTTCCTTGAGCGCCACCGCGCCCGCGCGGTGGATGAGGGTGCGCGCGGCGCCGGTGGCGAGAGCCCCGAGCGTCGCGGCGCTGCACGGCATGATCGCGGCGCCAGCCAGCGTGTAGGAGCCCGAGGCGATCGGCGCGTCTAGCTCGCGGTCGCGGTGCATCCGCATCTTCGCTAGCGCCTCCTCGCCGAGCCCCGCCGCCGCGACCAAGTCCTCGGCCCCAGTCGCCTCCGCCCCCAGCTCGTGCCGCAGCACCTGGCTCGCTCCGGCCGAGACCACGAGGTGCACGCGCTCGATGTCTGGATGCTCCGCCAGCCGGCGGAGCAGATGCCGCGGCAGCAGCATCCCGGAAGCCCCCGTCACCAGGAGCGCGATGCGGTGGGGCATCCTCGGATGCTAGCGCAGGGTCAGCCGCCGGCAGACCTCAGAATTCTCCCGGCGAGCCGGGGAGCGTTCCCGGAGGGCGGGGAAATGCGCCCGCGGCGCGAGGAAAGCTCCCGCACGCTCAGGGAATGCGCCCAGCTCGCCCGGGAGCGTTCCCGGGCGCCGAGGAAATGCTCCCGGCGAGCCCGGAAAAGCTCTTGCACGTCGAGGGAGCGTTCCCGCGAACGCGGGGAGCGTTCCGCCGGTCGTTGGGAGTCTTCGGTCAGTCCGACGAAGTCCTTCGTCGGAGCGGCAAAGCCGGCCGGCATAGCGGGGGAGTCAGCCGGCGTTGTGACAGAGCGCGATCCCGGCGTCCGTTCGTTCTCCATGCGTGAAGGTTTCCGCTCCCTCCGTCCCGCAGAGCCTTCCCGGCGCGTCGGGGAGTCTTCCGCGGGCGTCGGGGAGTCATCCGAGAGCAGCGCAGAGTCTTTCCCCGGCGTCGCAGAGCCTTCGCCGGGCATTCCGGAGCCCGCAGCCGGCGTCAGGGAGCTTTTCCTCGGCGCCGGAGAGCTCGCCGCGGGCGCTCGGGAGCTTTTCCAGAGCGTCCAAGAGCATCCCCTCGGCAGCGGGGAGTCTCCCTTAGCCTAAGGAGGCGATCCGCCCTCGCGCTTCACGACGACGCCCGCCTTCATCACGAAAACCACCTGCTCGAGCGCGTGGATGTCGGCGACGGGGTCTCCGGCCACGGCGATCAGGTCGGCGTACTTCCCTGGCTCCAGTGACCCGATCTTGTCCTGCAGACCCAGCAGGTCAGCGGCCGTCACCGTAGCCGCGCGGATTGCCTCCAGGCGCGACAGCCCGGCCTCGTGCAACGCGACGATCTCCCGCGCGTTCGTGCCGTGGAGGGGGCCTTCCGAGGCGTCGTAGCCGGCGGCGATCTTGACGCCGACTTCCTTCGCCGTCCGCACCATCTCCTGCAGCGAGCGGAACCACTTTTGCCCCCGCTGGCGGGCCGCCTCGTCCGTCAAGGCGTTGAGCTGGTTCACGTAGGGACCGAGCGTGGGGACTAGCCAGACTCCCTTCTGCGCCAGCAGCTCGAGAGTGGCCCGGTCGGCGCCGGAGCCGTGCTCGATGGAATCGACGCCCGCGCCGACGGCGTTGCGGATGGCCTCGACGGTCGTGGCGTGCGCCGCCACTCGCCGTCCGGCCTTGTGCGCCTCCTCGACGACGACGCGCAGCTCCTCGACGGTCAGCGTCGGGTGCTCCCAGTCCGCGTACACCTTGATCAGGTCCGCGCCGTTGCCGATCTGCTCCCGCACCGCCCGCCGGCACTCTTCCAGCCCGCTCACCATCTGCGCGCCGCGCGGGAAGCCCGGCAGGTCGGGCGAGATCCCGAACGGCATGTACTGGCCGACCGCGGCGATGCCCCGCGTCGCCACCAGCATGCGCGGCCCCTCGACGAGCCCGCGCGCGATGGCGTCCCGCAAGGCCACGTCCGCGTACCCCGAGCCTTCGTTCTCGACGTCGCGCACGGTGGTGAACCCGGCCAGGAGCGTCCGCCGCGCGTGCGCCGCTCCTTCCAGCGCGCGATACGCCTGCGACTTGGTGAGGAGCATCTCGGCGTAGCCGCCCTCGGCGTCCGCCAGCAGGTGCGAGTGGGCGTCGATCATGCCGGGCAGAAGGGTCGCCGTGCCGAGGTCGATGACCTTGGCGCCGGGCTCGATGGCCAACCCCGGCCCGACGGCCTTGATGCGATCGCCCTCGACGAGGACCACGGCATCGTTCAGGTATGTGCCGGTGCGCACGTCCAGAACGCGCTGCGCTTTGACGGCGATCGTCGCTGGAGCGGGCGCCATCTCCTGCGTTCGCGCCGCCGAAACGGCAAGGAGGCAGCCGCAGAAGATGCCGACCGTCTTGGTCGTCCTGGCCATGGGCTTTCGACGGAGTCTAAAGCGGAAGGTCCAAGTTGTAGACGTACCGCCCGCGCTGCACGGCCAGAAGCAGCCCGCCGCGGTCGAGGGCGCGGAGGACTTCGCGGCCCAGCTCCTCGGCGCTGCTGACGCGCTGGCCGTTGGCGGCGAGGACGACGTCGCCGCGGCGGAGGCCGCGCTCGGCGGCCGCGGAGCCGGGGGCGACCTGTTCGATCGCCAGGCCCTGGCCGGCGGCGGCGACCTGCAGGCCGAGGCTCCGCTCGAGGACTTCGAGACCGAGCCCTTGCGGCGGACGCTCGGCGCGGAGGGAAACCTCCACGGTCTGCTCCCCGCGCCGCACCGAGAGCCGCACCGGCGTGCCGGCCGGCACGGTGGAGATGGCGGTGGTCACGTCTTCGCGGGCGGCGACCGGCCGGCCGGCGGCGGCGGTGATGACGTCCTCCTCACGCAGACCGGCCGTGGCGGCGGGCGAGCCGGGCCAGACGCGGTAGACGAGCGCGCCGCGGGTGACCGGCAGCTCGTAGCGGCGCGCCAGCTCGGGATCGACGGTGAGGAGCCGCAGCCCGGTCCAGAGCGGCTGCAGGGCGCCGAAGCGGAGGAGGTCGTCGACAACGCGCTTGGCGCGGTCGGCGGGGATCGCGAAGCCGATGCCGGAGGCGCCGGAGACGATGGCGGTGTTGACGCCGATCACCTCGCCCAGGACGTTGACCAGCGGGCCGCCGGAGTTGCCGGGGTTGATCGAGGCGTCGGTCTGCAGGAAGTCGGTGAAGAGCCGCTCGCCGCGCTCGGAGGGGACGGTGCGCCCGCGCGCCGAGAGCACCCCGGCGGTGACGGTGTGCGAGAGCCCGAAGGGGTTGCCGATGGCGATGACCGTCTCGCCGATCAGGAGGTCGCCGCTGCTGCCGAGCGGCACGGCCGGGAGGCCGCGTCCCTCGACCTTGAGGACCGCCAGGTCGGACTCGCGGTCGGAGCCCAGCACCTCGGCCTCCAGCTCGCGGCCGTCGCGGGTCGTCACCACGATGCGCGACGCCCCCTCGATGACGTGCGCGTTGGTGACGACGATCCCGGAGGACTCGACGATCAACCCCGAGCCGAGCGACTGGGCGCGGCGGCTGCGCGGGCCGAAAAAGAGGCCGAAGAAGGGATCGACGTCGCGGACGATCGCCTCGGCGGCGATGTTGACGACGGCCGGGCCGACGCGCTCGACGACCTCGACGACGGGGGTGCGGCGGGAGGGGGGCTGGGCGAGCGCCGGCGGAGACAGGGCCAGGAAGAGAGCTAGGGGAGGGAAGACGAGTGACGAACGGCGCATGGGAGCGGAGAAGTATACGGACGGCGCCGCATGTCATCCTGAGCGGGGGCGAAGGATCTGGCTGGGCGGCGCTGCCGCTCAGGATGACAAGGGGGACTATTCGCGATCCAGGAGGTAGTAGGTCGGCGAGGGTCCGAGGACTACGGACATCCTGGACACACGCGGGAGGTCCACCTCAAGCCTCCCCGCCGCACTCCAGGCGGCCACCAGCTCGCCGCCGTCGGGCTTCGAGAAGAGCAGCAGCCACGCGCCCGCCGGGCCGGAGAGGCGGCGCTCGAAGCGGCAGCCTTCTAACGTGCGGGCGAGGGTGGCGAGGGCGCGGAAGGCGGGGCGGCGGCGCAGTCCCGTCGGGTCCACGAGCCCGTACCCCTTGGCCACGAGCTGCCACCAGTAGACGCGCTCGACCATGCCGCTCGCCAGGGCCAGGAGGTAGTAGCGCGCCAGGTAGTCGGCCTGCGTCTCCTCGTCGACCGCCACGCCGCGCCCGGCCGGCGCGTGCGGGCCCTCGCGCAGCGGCCAGTTCACTTCCGTGATCCAGCAGCGCGGCGCGCCGTTGCGCGAGGTGTCGGCGATCGCCTTGAGCAGCGCCAGCTTGCGTGGCGTGTCGAAGCCGGCCTGCGCGTTCTCGGGGGCGCCGCGGCGATCGACGTAGAGGAGGGCGGAGACGGCGTCGAATCGGAGGCCTGAGCGGCGGAGGTTGAGCGCCGCCGCGGTGACGTGGTACTCGAAGTCGATGACCGCCGGCCCCAGCACCTCGACGCCGGGATAGCGCCGCAGCACTTCGCCCGCCGCCGCCGCCAGCTCGACGTACTCGCCGAGGCTCCAGATCCCCCACTTGCTGCGGTTGATCGCCTGCCCGACCTGGAAGTGACGGCCGTACGGGGTGAAGCGCGCCGCCAGCTCCTCGACCGCGGCGCGCCAGCGCGCCGGGTCGCGCACCAGCTCGCGGTTCTGCGGCAGCGCGAAGGCCAGCTCGTGGCCGCGCGCCGCCAGCTCGCGCGCCAGCGCCTCCTCGGCGGCGTGGTCGTCCTGCCAGGGGTGGAGGCGCAGCATGAGGTGGCGCACGCCCAGCTCCTCGACCGCGGCGAGCAGCCCCTCGGGGTCCTCGAGCCAGGGGCGGAGGGCGACCCCGACGCCGCCCCATTCGGCTGGCCGCGCATAGAGCTCGCGCGCGAGCGCCCGGTAGCGGCGGCCTATCCGCGGCAGCGCCGCGGCGATGACCGCCCCCTCTTCGAGGTGGGCGCGGGCGTCGGCGAGCCGTACGCCGAGCTTGGCGAGGCGGCCGGCGTGCTGGTGCGGCTGGTCGGAGAGGTGGTCCCAGACGACGCGGTCGCGCACCGCGGCCTCGGCCGGCGGCGGCGGGATGTGGGCGTGAGTCCCGCGCGGCACGAGGAGGGCCTTCACGCGGCGGCTCGCGCCCCGCAGCCGGTCCTTGGCCTGGTTCTTCCAGCGGAACCCGAGATGATTGGCGAGGTAGACACCGCGCGCAGCCGCCCCCGGCGCCGCCCCCCAGTACGACTCCAGGAGGAGCGCGCGGTGCTCCGGACGGCGGAGCGGCAGGCGCGAGAGGTCGCGGGTGCGCTGGGAGAGCGTCAGCCGCCGGCGCCGCCGCGTGCGGTTCAGATCAAGCAGCCACAGCTCTGGCGGCTCCCCCGCGCCGCTCGGCCGCAGCAGGACGTTCCCGGCCGACACGTCCCGGTGCCAGAACCCGGCGTCATGCAGCCGCCGCACCGTCCTACCCAGCTCTGCCAGAAACCCCGCGAGGTCCACCTCCGGAAAGCGCTCGCGCTCCTCGCCGGCGTTCGCCGCCCGCAGGAGGTACCGCGCCTCCAGCGCCCCCTCGACCGCCCGGCAGACGTAGAACGACGGCCCCCGCGAGTCGAGCGACTCCAGCAGCATCACCGGCTCGGGCGTCGGCACCCCGGCCGCCGCCATCCCCCGCGCCGCCCGCCAGCTCCGCGCCGCCTTCCCCTCGCCGCGCCGGCGGCGCAGCCGCTCCCGCGCGTCGCCGCCGCGAAACTGCTTGACTGCCACCGCTACCGGGCCCTCGGCGGTGTCGAGCGTCGTGCGGTAGATGTAGTTGCGCCCCCAGTGCAGGGTCTTGTCCGCCGCGCCGGGGTCGGTCAGGCGGCGGACCGCGGCGGCGAGGTCCGGCGGGCAAAAGCGCGGCTCGACCTCGCCGCGGAAGCCCGCCGTCTCGAAGCGGTCGCTCACGCGCCGCTAGCTCCTAGACCTCGACGACGTCGAACCGCTCGTGGTGGAGCGCGGGATCGCTCTGCAGCAGGATGTTGACCCCGAGCGAGCGCTCGATCTCGGCCAGGATCGCCCGCTCCTCCTCCTGCAGGGCGCGCGCGATCTCGGGGTGGACGCGCAGCAGCAGCTCCGCCTGGCCGGCGCGCCGCCCCTGCCGCAGGAGCTGCTTGCGGAGGTTCAAGCAGATCGTCGTCGTCGACTTCACCCGCCCGCGGCCGCCGCAGTAGGGGCAGGGCTGGGTCAGCAGGCGCTCGAGGTTGGCGCGGCTGCGCTTCCGGGTGATCTCGACCAGGCCGAACTCCGAGATGTTGAGCACCTTGTTCTTGGCCCGGTCCTTCTTGAGCTCCGCGCCGAGCGCGGCGAAGACCTCCTCGCGGTGCTCCTTCTCGATCATGTCGATGAAGTCGATGACGACGATCCCGCCCAGGTCGCGCAGCCGGATCTGGCGCACGATCTCCTGCACCGCCTCGAGGTTGGTCTGCAGCACCGTGTCCTCGAGCGTGCGCTGGCCGACGAAGCGGCCGGTGTTGACGTCGATCGCCACCAGCGCCTCGGTCGGGTTGATGACGATGTAGCCCCCGGACTTGAGCCACACCTTGCTCTTGAGCGCCGCCTCGATCTGCTCCTCGATGCCGAACTGCTCGAAGAGCGTCGCCTCCTGGCGGAAGAGCTTGACCTTCCCCACCAGCGCCGGCTGCACCAGGTCGAGGAACTCGACGATCCGCGCGTAGGTGTCCTCGCCGTCCACCCAGAGCACGGCGTACTCCTGGTTGAGCAGGTCGCGCACGACGCGCAACGCGAGGTCCACGTCCTGGTGCAGCAGGGTCGGCGCCGACACCCGGCCGGCGCGCTGCCGAACCTTCTCCCATAGGCGGACGAGGTACTCGAGGTCGGTCGCGAACTCGTCCTTGCCGCGCCCCTCGCCGACGGTGCGCACGATGAGGCCGCCGGCGGCGAGCGGCAGCTCGGCGAGGAGCGCGAGGAGGCGCTCGCGCTCGGGCTCCTCCTCGATGCGGCGGGAGACCCCGAAGTGGCGGACGGTGGGGAGGAGAACGAGGTAGCGGCCGGGGAGCGTGACGTGAGTCGAGATCCGCGCGCCCTTCCCCGGCAGCGGGTCCTTGATGACCTGGACGATGATCTCCTGGCCGGGCTTGAGGAGGTCGTCGATCGAGGGCGTGACGTGGTGGTGCTGCGCCGGCGGCTCGTCGGCCGGCTCCTCGCTCTCCATGTCCTCGAGCGCATCGAGGTCGGGCGCCACGTCGCTGACGTAGAGGAACGCGTCGCGCTCGAGCCCGATGTCCACGAACGCCGCCTGCATCCCCGGCAGGACGCGCGTCACCCGCCCCTTGTAGATGTTCCCGACGCAGCCCCGGTGCCGGTGCCGCTCGACGAAGGCCTCCGTCAGCCGGTCGCTCTCGAGCACCGCGATCCGCGTCTGGTGCGGGTCGCTCTCGATGAGCATCTTGTTGGTCATGAAGGGGGCATGCTACACGCGGCCGCCGAAGATCTCCTCCGGATCGATCGCGAGCTCAGCGAGGTCGAACTGCCGCCGGAACTCTTCGTAGGCTTCCCAGAAATCGCGCCGACCTTCGACCAGCCGTTCGTAGGCCTCGATTCCCAGAAGCATCGCCACGGGCCTGCCCCGCCGCGTCAGCTCGATGCGACCTCCACCCTCCACTTCGTGGACCAGACCAGAGAAATTGGCTCTGGCTTCGGCTATGGAGTACTGCTTCGTCACGCGAGGTTTCTCGCTCTTGTCCTACAGGATTGTCCCAACGCTCACTCATTCTAGAATGATCCCAGGATTCTATACTCTGGAAGGCGGCAACCATGGCCCTAAGCATCAAGAACGAGACGGCCGAGCGCTTGGCGCGGCAGGTGGCGGCGGAGACAGGGGAGGGCCTAACGGAGGCGATCACGCATGCCCTGGAAGAGCGTCTCGAACGGCTGAAGGGTCGCCGGTCCGCCCCGGACCTCGTCGAAACGCTATTGGCAATCAGCCGCCGCTGCAGCGCTCTGCCCGATCTCGACCGTCGCGGTGCCGAGGAGATCCTTGGCTACGATGAAATCGGCGCCTTCCGCTGATGGTCATCGACTCGTCCGCCCTGCTCGCCATCCTGCTAGGGGAGCCGGAGGCCGATCGCTTCGCCCGCCTCGTTGCGCTGGAACCGCGGCGGCTGGCGAGCGCGGTCTCGGCACTCGAGACAGCGATCGTGATTCACGCGCGCAAGGGCCCGGCAGGGGTTCGCGAGCTGGATCTGCTGCTCCACGCCGCCGGCGTGACGATCGTGAGCCTCGACGCAGAGCAGGTCCTGGGCGCCCGCGCGGCCTACGAGAAGTACGGCAAGGGACACCACCCCGCCGCTCTCAACTTGGGGGACTGCTGCAGCTACGCCCTGGCGCACTCCTCGGGGCAGCCCCTCCTGTTCAAGGGCGACGACTTTGCGCGGACGGATGTAACGGCCGTAGCGTGACCGCAGAGGCCGCCTACCGGTTCACGTACCGCCGCAGGTCCACCCCCAAGATGATCCCCGTCGCCAGGAAGTTGTACAGCGTGAACGACCCCCCGTACGACAGGAACGGCAAGGGGATACCGGTGATCGGCAGGAACCCCACCGCCATGGCGCTGTTATAGAGGACGTGGAAGCAGAAAACCGACAGGAGCCCCACGACGAGGAGGATCCCGGGGCGGTCGCGAGCGCGTTGGGCGACGCGGGCGGCGCTGACGATGTAGAGGAGGTAGAGGCCGAGGACCGTGGCGACGCCGAGGAAGCCCCACTCCTCGGCGAGGACGGCGAGGATGAAGTCGGTGTGGCGGGCGGGGAGGAAGCGGAGCTGGCTCTGGCTTCCCTGCCGGTAGCCCTTGCCCGTGAGCTGGCCGGAGCCGACGGCGATCTTGCTCTGGCGCACCTGATAGCCGGCGCCCAGCGGGTCGCTCTCCGGCTGCAGGAAGGTCACGACGCGCTGCCGCTGGTAGGGCTGCATGCCGAAGCTCCAGATGCCGGCCCCGAGAACCAGCACGAGGAGCGCCCCCGCCGCCAGCAGCCGCACCCGCACGCCCGCGATGAGCAGCATCCCCGCCACCAGCGGCACGAAGAGCGCCGCCCCGCCCATGTCGGGCTCGACGACGACGAGCGCCATCGGCACCAGGACGATGCCGATCGCCGCGGCGATCTGCGGCAGGTCGAGGATGCGGCGGTTGGTCCCCGCCAGGAAGCGGGCGAGGAAGAGAACGGTCGCCAGCTTGGCGAACTCCGAGGGCTGGATCTGCCCCGGCCCGATCTCGAACCAGCTCTTGGAGCCGCCGCGCTCGACGCCGAAGAAGAGCACCGCCACGAGACCGGCCAGGCCGATCAGGTAGAAGACGGGCGAGAAGTCGAGCAGCACGTGGTAGTCGATCGACATCGCCACGAGCATCAGCACCAGGCCGGCCGCGACCCACATCGCCTGCCGCGGCAGGTAGTCGAGAGCGAGCTCGGAGCTGGCGCTGTGGACGGTGGCTAAGCCGATGGCGGCGAGCAGCAGGGTCGCCATCGCCAGGCCGCCGTCGAGCGACGACAGGGCCTTGAGCGGCGGCCGCTCCTCAGCGAGCGGCAGCGCGCTGGAGAGCGGGCGCAAAATATTTTTCATGGACCGCCTTGCCGATGGGGGCCGCCGTCCGCGAGCCGCCGCCGCCGTGCTCGGCGAAGACCACGACCACCAGGCGCGGATCGCCGACCGGCGCGAAGCTGGAGAACCAGGCGTGGTCGCGGAAGCGGAAGGGAAGGCTCTCGGACTTGGTGCGGGCGCTCTGCGCCACGACCTGCACGGTGCCGGTCTTGCCGGCCATGTCGATGCCGGGGACGAACGCCGACCAGTGGGCGGTGCCGCCGGGGGAGTTGACCACCGCCCAGAGCCCGTCGCGCACCACCTTCAAGGCGTGCGGGTCGAGCGGCACGTCGGGGCGGGTGCGCCGCTGCGCCCCCTTGACCAGGTGAGGCGTCACCGGGTTGCCGCCGTTGGCCGCCATCGCCGTCATCACCGCCATCTGCATCGGCGTCAGCAGGATCGGCCCTTGGCCGATGGCGACCGAGATCGTCTCGCCCGGGTACCACTTGGCCTTGCGGGCACGCAGGCTCCAGGCGGCGTCGGGGACCAGCCCCGGCTTCTCGCCCGAGAGGTCGATGCCGGTCGGCACCTCGAGCCCGAACATCCGCGCGTAGCGGGCGATGCGCTCGATCCCCAGGTTCTTGCCCAGGTGGTAGTAGTAGACGTCGCAGGAGACCTGGAGCGAGCGCCGGGCGTCCACCCAGCCGTGGCCGCCGGGGCGCCAGCAGCGGAAGCGGCGGCCGTAGACGACGGCCGCGCCGGGGCAGAAGACGCGGCTGTGCTCGTTGACGACCTTCTCGGTGAGCCCGGCGGTGAGCATCACGATCTTGAACACCGACCCCGGCGAGAAGGTGTTCTGGATGGCGCGGTTGGTGAGCGGCAGGTTGGGGGCGTCGAGGAGGGCCTGCCACTCCCCCTTGCGCAGCCGGCGGGCGAAGAGGTTGGGGTTGTAGGCCGGCGCCGAGACCAGGGCCAGCACCTCGCCGTTGCGCGGGTCGAGGGCCACGACCGACCCGACACCCTCCGGTCCCTGGAACCAGCGCACCGCCTCCTGCTGCAGGTCGAGGTCGATCGTCAGCGTGAGGTCCTTGCCCGGCTGCGCGCTCGAGTGGCCGAACTCCTCGAGCGGCCGGCCGTGGCTGTCGACGACGACGACGCGCTCGCCGTCGCGGCCGCGCAGCTCGGTGTCGTAGGCCTCCTCGATCCCCTTCTTCCCCACCAGGTCGCCGGGCTGGAGGTCGCCGTCCGCCGCCGCGATCTCCGCTTCGGTCGCCTCGGCCAGGTAACCCATGACGTGCGCCGTCTGCTCGCCGTGGCGGTAGAGGCGGAGGTGCCGCACCTCGACCTCCAGCTCCGGGTACTCGAGCCCGGCGACGCCGATCCGCGCCACCTCCGAGAGAGTGAGGCTCTCGGCCAGGAGCACGGGCTTGAACTCGGGGATGGCGCGGTAGCCGGCGAGCAGGGCCTGGAGCTCGGGCAGCGGCCGGCGCAGCACCTGGGCGGCGAAGCGGAGGCTGCGGTCGAGGTCCTTGGTACGGCTCCGGTCGATCAGCAGGTTGTAGCTCGGGATGTTCTCGACCAGCAGGCGCCCGTTGCGGTCGTGGATCAGGCCGCGCGGGGCTTCGATCGGGAGCTTGCGCAGGCGGTTGTTCTCGGCCAGCTCGCGGTAGTAGTCGCCGTGGACGATCTGGACGAACCAGAAGCCGACGGCGATCGCCACGAGGAGGGCGGAGACGACCGTGGACATGATCCCGACCCGCCCGACCAGGTCCTGGCGATGTTCCCGAACTACTTTCACGTCTAGAGCTTACTCCTATCGCAGGCGGCGCATCCGGCCGCTGCGGCGGCTCTCGACGCCGCGGTGCCAGCTGCGGATCGCGAGGTGCGCGGCCATGGCGGCGGCGCCGCAGATGAGCGCCCGCACCGCCACCCCGCCGGGCTGCGGCAGCCCGGGATCGGTACGCAACAGGAAGGCCAGCAGGACGAGCACCGCCTGCTGCACCGCGGCGGCGAAGGCGGCGACGCCGAAGACGCCGGTCGAGCGCTGGATGACCAGCCGCTGGGCGAGCCGCGCCGTGCCGTAGCCGACCAGGGTGTCGGCGAAGCCGTAGAGGCCGTAGAGACCGCCGGACAGGGCGTCGTGGAGGAGGCCGGCGGCGAGCCCGCCGAACATCCCCGGCAGCGTCTCGCCGTCGAGGGAGTGGAGGACGACGACGACGACGAAGAGGTCCACCAGGCGCGGGAAGTCGGCCCAGAGGCGCGACCCGACCAGGTGGACGAGGAGGGCCGCGGCGAGCGCGGCGCCGAGCTTAAGGGCGCGCACCCGGCTGGGTCTCCTTGAGCTCGGAGGGGAGCGGCTCGTGCTCGAGGAGGTAGACCCGGTCGAGGCTCCCCAGGTCCACCGCCGGGGCGACGCGGATCTGGTGGAAGAGCTGGCCGCCGGCCTCGACGGCCACCACCGTCCCCACCGGGATGCCGCGCGGGTAGACGCCGTCGATGCCGGCGGTGAGCACGCGGTCGCCGGGGCGCACGTCCACCTGGAGAGGCACGTAGTCGAGCACCAGGGCGCCGGTGCCGCTCCCGCGCGCCACCCCCTGGCGGCGGGTGCGCGCGACGAGCGCGCCGACGGCGGCGGCGCGGTCGGTGACGAGCTGCACCTTGGCGTAGGGGCCGGCGACCCGCACCACCCGCCCGACCAGGCCCTGCGGCGCCAGCACCGGCTGGTCGGGGCGCGCCTTGCCTTCGCCGACCCAGACGACGAGGGTGCGCAGCCAGGAGGTGTGGTCGACGTAGACGACGTCGGCCGCCCGCACCCGCCCGACCGGCGGCGCAGCGTAGTCGAGCGCGGCGGCGAGCCGCTGCATCTCCGACTCGATGTCGCGCAGGCGGAGGAGCTCGAGGCGCAGGCGCTCGACCTCGTGCTCGAGCGACTGGTTCTCGGCCAGGATGTCGGCCTGGAGGCGGACGCGCTGGCGCGTGCCGGTGACGCTCGCGGCGGTGCCGGTGACCGCGCGCGCCACCGGCCCGACGACGCGCAGCGCGAAGGACTCGAGGGCGTTGTCGGCGCCGCCGCTCCCCGGTACCTGGACGGCGAGCAGCACGAGCTGCCCGACGAGCAGGGCGGCGAGGAGCCACGCGGTGCCGCGCTCGCTCACGGTGTCGGCCCGTTCGGCGGCGCCCCGGCCCAGCACCCCGCGGCGCTACCGGATCGAGACCTTGCGCAGCAGGTCCATGTCGGAGAGGAGCTTGCCGGTGCCGAGAACGACGGAGGCGAGCGGGTCCTCGGCGAGCACGACCGGCAGGCCGGTCTCGTCGCGCAGCCGCTGGTCGAGGTTGCGCAAGAGCGCCCCGCCGCCCGAGAGCACGATCCCCTTGTCCATGATGTCGGCCGAGAGCTCGGGCGGCGTCCGCTCGAGCGCCATGCGCACGGCGTCGACGATTACCGCCACCGGCTCGGCCAGCGCCTCGCGGATCTCCTCGTCGGAGATGGTCAGGGTCTTGGGCACCCCCTCGACCAGGTCGCGCCCCTTGATCTCGCGCTTCAGGGCCTCCTTGAGCGGGTAGGCCGAGCCGAGCTCGATCTTGATCTGCTCGGCGGTGCGCTCGCCGATCAGCAGATTGTACTTGCGCTTGAGGTACTGGATGATCGCCACGTCCATCTCGTTGCCCGCCACCCGCACCGAGCGGCTGTAGACGGTGCCGGCGAGCGAGATGACGGCGACGTCGGTGGTGCCGCCGCCGATGTCGACGATCATGTTGCCCGAGGGCTCGGTGATCGGCATGCCCGCGCCGATGGCCGCGGCCATCGCTTCCTCGACGTGGTGGACTTCACTCGCCTTGGCGCGGTAGGCGCTGTCTTTCACGGCGCGCTTCTCGACCTGGGTGATCTCGGACGGAACACCGATCACGATGCGCGGACGGACCCAGACGTTGCGGTTGTGCGCCTTCTTGATGAAGTAGGTGAGCATCTTCTCGGTGACTTCGAAGTCCGCGATGACGCCGTCCTTCATCGGCTTGATGGCGACGATGTTTCCTGGCGTGCGGCCGAGCATCTCCTTCGCGTCCTTGCCGACCGCCTCGATCCGACCGTTGACCTTGTTGATGGCGACGATCGATGGTTCGTTGACGACGATGCCCTTCCCGCGCGCATAGACGCAGGTGTTAGCCGTCCCGAGGTCGATGGCGAGATCGCTCGAGAAGAGTGAAAACAGTGACCGTAAGCTCAAATCTCGCTCCCAGCTACGAAAATGCCATTTTTCCCGTGTTCCTTCACCCGATACATGGCTTTGTCGGCCGCTTGGATCAGGGACT